>JADZCN010000117.1 GCA_020851565.1 Acidobacteriota bacterium
ATCACCGCCGGCTGCTCGGCCCGATCGGGCACGTGCCACCGGCCGAACATGAAGCGCAGTACTATCAGCAGGCGGGAGTCGCCTGACTCACACTAACCGCCCTCCGAGATTCCCGGCGCGATTCACGTGTGCAGGGTGAGCTAGCGGCCGGGCTGGAGAGGAGCGCGGGCCGTCACCTAACGCCGGCCGAGCGCGCGAGGGCAGTGCCGGCCGGCGTTGTGCATTTTGTGGGGCTTGACGTCCACGACGTGGGAGACCCGTTCATTCCTTTGCAGCCCGGCACCGTGGTCGCGGTTGAGCCTGGCGTGTATATGGCGCGTGTCAAAGAGGACGGACAGGGTGCGAACGTCAGGATTGAAGACGTCTACGTGGTCGGTGACGGCGTCCCCCGTCGTTTGACGGATCAGCTGCCCAGGGAACGAGTGGAAGTGGAGAGGTGGCTTGCGGGCGCTCTCGCACGCCGGCCGGAGCGGCGGTGACCATGACGGTTGGGGTCCGGTCGGGGCTAACTATCGCGGGAGCCGTCTTGAGTCTGGCCGCGGTACGTCAACCGATCGGCAGGCCGAGCGAGGACCTGGGCCAGGTCGAAACGCTAACGAAGATTCGCCAGGAGGCGCTGCTTCGCACGCAGGTCGTCGACCTCGTCGGATGGATCGCAGATGCCTACGGTCCGAGGGTCACGGGATCGCCGGCGATGAGAAGCGCCTCTGAATGGGCCAGGACAACGTTGTCGAAGTGGGGCCTAGGGAACGTCAATGTGGAGACGTTTCCGTTCGGGACCGAGTGGACGGCGCGGCGGTTCACCGCCCGGATGATTGAGCCGTATGCCCTGGAGCTTATTGGGGCCCCGAGGCTGTGGACGAAGAGCACGGCCGGTGTGATCAGAGCGGAGGTGGTGATTGGCCGCCCGGAGAACGCCGGCGTGCAATACGAAGCGCACAACGTTGAAGGGCGAATTGTTCTGAGCCAGCCGCCGCGCGCCGTCAACCTTCTGACGGGGGCGATCGTCTTGAGGATGACGCCAGAGTTGCTGGCAGAGGCGGCCGGATCAGTGCCAGTGCTTCCCCCTTTGTCTTCGGACTCCAACCCGTCTGTCAGTGCCCGCCTCAAGGTGCGACGATGGGCGGCTGATGGCGGCGCCCTCGCAGCACTCGACCGCGGTGACGATGAGACGACGGTTGAGGGCGGCCAGGACTTCCTACCCTGGAAGACGCAGCGAACCGATGGGGGCACGGTCTTCCCTGGGGTCGACGACCGGACCGAGCCGCAGTCGCCGCCAGCTGCGACGCTTGCGGCTGAGCACTACAACCTATTGCACAGGCTGGTGGCCAGAGGTGCACCCGTGCGTATGGAGCTGGAGATCGATGCGCAACGCCGCGATACGCCTGATGCGGTAGGTCGCAACACGGTCGGCGAGATCCGCGGAGGCGACCTTGCACAGGAGATCGTGATGCTCGGCGCGCACCTAGATTCAACACATGGAGCGACCGGAGCAACTGACAATGCCATCGGAGTGGGTGTGTGCTTGGAGGTAATGCGGATTCTGCAGGAAGTGGGGGCGAAGCCGAGGCGGACCATTCGTGTGGCGCTCTGGGACGGCGAGGAGCAAGGCCTCATGGGATCGCGCGCTTACGTCAAACGCCATCTGGCGCCGTCGCAAGACGCCAATGAGAGACCACAAAACGAAAACGTATACGCATACTTTAACCTCGACAACGGAGCCGGCCGAGTCCGAGGGGTGTGGGCTCAGGGGAACCTTGGAGCCATGCCGCTCCTGGCCGACTGGCTGTCAACTGTGTCCGACTTGGGAGCGGGAACCGTCGGACGTCGGAGCGTGGGCGGCAGCGACCACCTTGCCTTCGAGTCCGTGGGTGTGCCTGGGTTCCAGTTCATGCAGGACCGCTTGGAGTACAACTCACGATCCCATCACTCAACAATGGATCTGTTCGACCGTATTCAGCCCGAAGACGCTGCTCAGATGGTGGCCGCCGTGGCAGCGGTAGTCTACAGCGCGGCCAACGATAGCCGCCCAATGGCTCGTAAGGGGCTGCCGACCAGGCTTCGGCCTCCGGCACCAATAAGGTGGGGAGGACGGCAGTGATTGCCTGGCCCGAGGTGCGCTTTGGTGACGCCGAGACCGCGGCAAGGGATCAGCTGTTGTCACACGCACAGATCTCTGGGGCATCGGTCTCGCCAGACGGTGAACACGTTCTGGCAGTCGTGACCACTTGGGAGGCGCCCGCGAGCGGGCACGAACGGCTGAGCCACGTGTGGCTGGGGCCTGCTCGCGGTGATAGGCCATTCATCCGCGTTTCTGGCCGTCTCGGTGGGCGAGCTCCCGCCTGGGCGCCTGACGGCGTCCACATTGCCTTCATCTCATCGGCGCCGGAGATTGGCGGCACGCCCCAAGTGTGGTGCGCCACGTTAGGGTCTGGTGCTCCACGCCGGGTTACGTCTATCACTTCAGGTGTCGCAGCATTCGCTTGGGCGCCGGACTCGAACCGCCTATCCGTCGTGACGAGAGCTGGTGGCAGCCGCGCACGGGTGCAGGGGCCAGTGGTCTGGAGTGAACGACGGCATCCAGAAAGCCATCTCCGCATCGTCGCGCTGTCGGGCGACGTCACACGGATGCCAGCCCCGACGGGCCATTGCCTAGTCGGAGGCCCCGAGTGGTCTCCATGCGGTCGATTCATCGCAGTCTTATGCGAGGCA
>JADZCN010000118.1 GCA_020851565.1 Acidobacteriota bacterium
CCGGCTTGTCGCGAAACACGCGGTTGACGCGGGCGATGGCCTGCATCAATCCGTGCCCCTGCATCGGCTTGTCCACGTACATCGTGTGCAGGCACGGCGCGTCGAAGCCCGTCAGCCACATGTCGCGGACGATGACGATGCGGAACGGGTCGCGGCTGTCCTTGAACCGCGTCGCCAGCGCCCGCCGCCGCTCCTTGTTCCGGATGTGCGCCTGCCACGCCGGCCCATCGTCGGCGCTCCCGGTCATGACCACCTTGACGAGGCAGTCGCGGCCGCGCTCGGCTTCCACGTCGTCGTTCGGCGCGCTCGCCCACCGCGGGCGCAGGCGGACGATGGCGTCGTGCAGATCGACGGCAATGCGGCGACTCATGCAGACGACCATCGCCTTGCCGTCCATGGCCTCGCGCCGGCGCTCGAAGTGCGTGACCAGGTCCTCCGCGATGAGGGCGATGCGCTTCGGGTCGCCCACCAGCGCCTCGATGGCCGCCCACTTCGTCTTGAGGCGCTCCTTGTGCGTGCTCTCCTCGCCCTCCGTGATCGCCTCGAACTCGCTGTCCAGCGTGGGGAGCGCCGCGGCGTTCAGGCCCAGCTTCGCGATGCGGCTCTCGTAGTAGATGGGCACCGTGGCCTTGTCCGCGACGGCGCGCTGGATGTCGTAGATGCTGATGTAGTCGCCGAACACGGCGCGCGTGTTGGCGTCGGTCTTCTCGATGGGCGTCCCCGTGAAGCCGATGAACGAGGCGTTGGGCAGCGCATCGCGCATGTGCCGCGCCAGGCCGTCGATGAGGTCGTACTGGCTGCGATGCGCCTCGTCTGCGATGACGACGATGTTCTGGCGGTCGCTCAGCGCGGGCATGCGCTCGCCGCGCGCCGGCAGGAACTTCTGGATGGTGGTGAACACCACTCCGCCGCTGGCCACCTGCAGCAACTCGCGCAACCGCTCTCGGCCGTCGGCCTGCACCGGCGTCTGACCGAGCAGCTCGTGGCAGCGCTGGAACTGGCCGAAGAGCTGATCGTCCAGGTCGTTGCGATCCGTCAGCACCACGAGCGTCGGGTTGCGCATGTCCGGGTGACGGACGATGCGGCCGGCGTAGAAGAGCATCGAGAGGCTCTTGCCGCTGCCCTGCGTGTGCCAGACGACGCCGGCGCGCCGGTCACCCGGCTGGCCTCCGTGCATCTGTCCGGACCAGAACGTGCCCGCGTCTTCGCGCACGCGGTCCGGCTGGCGCATGCCGCTGGCGCGGACGGTTTCGTCCACCGCGACGCTGACGGCGTGGAACTGGTGGTAGCCAGCGAGCAGCTTGTTCACGGTGCCGCGGTCCGGATCGTCCTCGAACACCACGAAGTGCTGCAGCATGTCGAGCAGTCGCCGGCGCTCGAAGGCGCCGCGGATCAGGACCTCCAGCTCGAGCGCGCCGGGCGGCGCCGTCCAGTCGCTGTCGATGGTGCGCCACACCTTGAACCATTCCTGGTTCGCGGTGAGCGAGCCGACGCGCGCCTGCAATCCGTCCGAGACGACGAGCAGCTCGTTGTAGGCGACGAGCGATGGAACCTCGGCCTTGTAGGTCTGGAGCTGCGCGTAGGCGCTCCAGATGGTGGCGTCTTCGTCGGCGGCGTTCTTCAGCTCGACGATGGCCACGGGCAGGCCGTTCAGGAAGACGACGAGGTCGGGCCGGCGGTGGTGATGGGCCTCGGTGACGGCGAACTGGTTGACGACGAGCCAGTCGTTCGTCGTCACCTCGCCGAAGTCCGCCAGCCGCACCCGGTCTCCCGCGATGCTCCCATCGTCGCGGCGGTACTCCACCTCGACGCCGTCGCGGAGCATACGGTGGAAGGCGCGGTTGGCCGGGACGAGCGGCGGCGCGGCCACGCGCAGCACCTTCTGGAAGGCGTCGTCGCGCGCCTCGGCCGGCACGGCGGGGTTGAGGCGATGGATGGCGTCGCGGAGGCGGCCGTGGAGGACGACGTCGGCGAACGAGGCGCGTTCGGACGCCGGCTCGCCTGGGGCCAGGGCCGGCCCCGGGGCGACGGCGTAGCCGAGCTGCTGGAACCACTCGAGGGTAGCCTGCTCGATGGTGGCTTCGTTCAGGGACACGCGGGTCCCTCGTGGTATCGGCTGGTGGCCACGGCGGCTTGATGGTAACGCCTTCCCGCAGGCGCTGCATGAAACGAATCGTGAAACGATTCCGGGAGCCAGGAATCCGCGTGTTCTGGCGCGAATCCTTGAGATCCCGACCTTGGTGAAACGATTCGTGAAACGATTCTCGAGGGGATGCTCCGTTGAGCGGGTCAGGCTCTCGGCTCGCCAGCAGACTCCAGCTCGGAGCGGCCCAGCCAGTAGCACGCCAGGGCGGCGGGGACCTTCAGCGCGCGCGCCGTGGCACCGTGAGCACCGAGCGGCATGACGCGGAAGTCCGTCAATTCCCTGGTGATCACGTACGCGACGTCCACCTTGTGGTCGGCGCAGAACTCGGCCAGGCCTTTCAGATCGGCTGGCCGGGTGTGGTTCGGGCCGCGGTAATTCACCTCGAAGGGCACGCGGCGGTTACCGAGGTCGGCAATGATGTCCACCTCGCGGTCGCCCTTGCCGCGCCAGTACGAGAAGCCGATGCTGCGCGCGTAGTAGCGCGTGAGCACGTGCTTGAAGAACGCCGTTTCCACCGCGCGGCCCAGGCCGATGTCGTCTTCGAGCAGCGACTTGCCCTTCAGCAGCACGCTGGGCGCGATGGCCGGGTCGGCCAGGTACACCTTGGGCCGGCCTCGGAGCACCTGTTTGCCGTAGCCAAAGGGCAGCAGGCGGTGGATGAGGTGAATGTTCTCGATCAGGTCGATGAAGCTGGCCACGGTGGGACGCTTCACTTCGAGGGCCGCGCAGAGATCCGCCAGGTTGAGCGGGGCGCCGTCGTGCAGGCAGAGGTAGAGGAACACCTGCTCGAGTTCCATGATGCGGCGCACGCCGAAGAGTGCCGTCATGTCGCGCTTCAACACCTTGTCCACGATGTCCTCGCGCAGCAGCTTCTGCGCGAGCGTGACGCTGTCGAGGCGGGCGGTCTGGGGAAAGCCGCCGCGGAGCAAGTACTCATGGAACTGCAGGGTGAGCGGGCCCGCGGCGGCTGCCACGTGCATGAACTGCCGCTCGTCCCACGCGAACAGCTCCCGAAGCGAAGCCACGGCGGGCACGTTGACTGAGGGCGCCTCCCGGATCTGCAGGTACTCGAAGAACGACAGTGTCGGGAGGGGAATGGTGTGCCAGCGACCGACGCCCGACTCCTGACCCTCGGTCGCGAGTGGCGTGGCGGATCCCGTCACGGCGATGCGGCGGCGCTTCTCGAAATCCACCTGGTGCTTGAGCCATGTCTGCCAGTCGCGAGCGGCCTGCACTTCGTCCAGGAAGAGGTACTCCGGGCCGTCGTCGGCGGGCTCGTACTCGCGCCAGAGGCGGACGATGGCGTCGATGCCGGCGAGTTTCAGCAGTGGGTGGTCGAAGGTGGCGTAGAGGATGTTGCCCGGCGGCACCTCTTCGTCGAGGAGCTGGTCGATGGCCTGAAGGAAGAGCGTGGTCTTGCCGACCTGGCGGGCGCCGCTCAGGAGCAGGGCCCGGCTCGCCGGCGGCTCCCGCACCCAGGCGGCGACCTGCCGGAAGGCGGCCCGTCGCCAGGAGGGCAGGTCCGTGGAGCGTGTGCCGGCCCACCAGGGGTTGTACCGGCGGAGGACGGCCAGGAGTTCGGCCTTGGTGGAAACCATCGACGTTTCAGCTTGTAGGCCGATTTTAGTATAATTATAGTTTAGTTAAGGTCGATATTTTGTTTCATGGCGTGGCTCTTGGGCTCGATCTTGAGAGGGTGGGTCAGCGCATCGTGTTTCCGACGGTGGCGAGCCCCTGCGGACCGTCGATGGCCAGGACCACGCGTTCACTGGCCTCGATGAGGCCTTGAACGCCATGTCTCCCGTGCCACCTGCAGCGATTGCGTTCGCTCCCGGAGTATGTCACATTTGACATCGTTTGGCGGCGCCCCGACTGCGTGACAAGCCCCTCGTCTGGCGCAAAGGGGAGGTGAAGACGCCGCCCTTCAGCGCCCCCGCACGCATTGAGGCGGGGTTTCTGCTGCGCCGGCTTCAACGAGGCGAGATGCTGGCCCTGCCGCACTCGCGACCCATGCCGGACGTCGGCCGGCAGTGCCACGAGCTGCGCGTCAGCGATCGGGATCAGACCTGGCGGATTGTGTATCACCTGGCTGACGACGCGGTGGTGATCCTGGATGTGTTCAGTAAGAAGACGCAGGCCGTGCCGAAGGCGGTGATGGCCGCCTGTCGCGAGCGGTTGGCCGCGTACCTGACGACGACGAAGGTCACGAGGGCGAAGGAGCAGCGATGAAGCGGGACAGGCAGGCGCGCCTCGAGCGGGCGGGCTGGGCGATCGGAGATGCCACGACCTTCCTCGGTCTGACAGCGGAGGAGGAGCGGTTCGTCGAGATGAAGCTGGCCCTGGCCCGTGGCGTCCGGCAACTGCGGGAGCGCCGCGGCCTGACCCAGGCCGCCCTGGCCCGGCAGCTCGGATCGAGTCAATCACGGGTCGCCAAGATCGAGGCGGCGGACCGGTCTGTCAGCCTTGACCTGTTGATGCGCTCCCTGCTGACGATTGGCGCGACACCGAAGGACATCGCGAAGCTGATCAAGGGCGCCGAGGCGGCGTGACCGCAACGCGCCCGTCTGGATGGAGGGTTTCACAGGCCAGCCTCCGCCGCACGCAGCACTTCAGGCACGCGCAGTTCGCCGCTGAGCAACTTGGGGAGCAACGTGTCGCGGAGCGCGGCGAGGGTGCGAGACTCTTCTCGATTGACGGCCGTCCGTTCGAACATTGGCGCCGCGATTCGATGGAACACGTCGAGGATCTCCGGTCCGTGAGGCAGAGCGATCGATATCGCTCCGATCACCTCCGGGCGGACGGCCGGATACGCACCACCGTCAGCCATTTGACCGAGATGCAGGAACACCTCAGGCTGCGTAAGGGCTGCGTGAATCAATGACCAGGGTACCTGGGTTGGGGTGATCACCGCGAACCCAGTTGACACGATGCGCTCCGGTGGTGGGTTCAACACCAGGAAATACGAGCCTCGATCCGGGCGGACCGTTGAGATTACCGTGTCGCCGTGGCGGACACGACGGCGTGCGCGGCTTGGCTCCTGCCCTCTCGCATACCGGACCACGCGTTCGACGTTGCCTCGACGCACTTCGGAGATCTCCACGTACTCAACAACCGCGAGATCATCCCGAGGCCCGAGGGTCGAGGCATTGATCGCGCACACCTCAGAAATCGATGCGAACCGCCAGCCCATCGGGAGGAGGCTGGACTCCGTGTGCTCCAGGTGGTCAGGAAACAGCGCCGCCGTCGCCGCGTCCATTCCGGCCGGCTGCTGCCCATCCACCTTCGCGCGGACAGGGTCGAAGTCCACGAACCAGCTTTGGAACAGCGCCCGCGCCATCGCCTCCAACGTCGCGTTCATTCGGCGGTTCAGCTCGATCTTGTCGTCGAGCGCGCCGAGGACTGTCACGATTCGCTTCTGCTCATCCAGCTGTGGCAGGCAGAGATGGAAGGCCTTGGCTTCTGGGTAGTAGATCGTTTGGTGGGTCGTGCCGCTTGCGAAGCGTAGCAGCGCTTCGCGCTCAGCGAGAAGGACGTATTTCAAGAACGCCGGATCCAAGTCCGGCCCGCAGACCCAGTTGACGAAGTCCTGGCTTGTCGCCATCGGTCGGCCCATGACGACCACGTACCCGACTGACGCCGTACGAGAAAGACAGACTGTACCCTCTGGGAGCAACCGAGCTGACGAGTTGTCCAATCCTTCCGCGCTGACGTACTCATGCGTACCAAACACCGTGCGCCCGTGGTTGTCCACCGCGTCTTTGATACTTATCCACGGGATGTCACCATCCCAGTAATCTGGTCGTCTTCGGCTTGGCGTGTGACCGCTTTCGAGCTGCGCGATGTCGCTCAGGGCGATCCAGCGCCACCCTGCCGGTGGTCGCGTTCCCGGGTTTCCCACGGATAACGCATAGCGACCAGGGATGACACCTGTGGTAGCGTCTCGGCCCCCTGTTCTGCCGGTCCCGAGTCCAGGACCATTACCGACCAAGTGTCAGCCTCCCCACACTCTGTCGGATCGCTTTCTCCAGCCTCGCCGACTCCTCGAACTGCCCCTCCAACTCCCTCACCAACCGCCGCATCTTCTCCTCGAACGGCTCCCCGTCGTCCTCCACCTCCTCCGCGCCGACGTAGCGGCCCGGCGTCAGCACGCAGCCGTGCGTCGCGATGTCCTCCGTCGTCGCCGACCTGCAGAAGCCCGCCACGTCCTGGTAGCCGGAGCCCGGCTCCGCCGGCAGCGTCATTCGCGCCTTCTCGGCCTCGCGCCGCCACGCCTTGTC
>JADZCN010000119.1 GCA_020851565.1 Acidobacteriota bacterium
GGCCCTCTTCGAGGGAGCGGAAGCCCGAGCCCTGGATCGCCGAGTAGTGGACGAAGACGTCGCTGCCGCCCTCGCGCTCGATGAACCCATAGCCCTTGGCGTTGTTGAACCACTTGACCTTGCCTGTAATGCGCATCGTGTTTCTTCCTGCTGGCGGTGGCATCGCCACCGTGTCGTCCTACCTGCCCCAGGTCCGAAGACCTGTAGCGGGCACAAAAAAAGGCCGCGCTGTGCGGCCTTCCGGGTCCGGTAACCTGGACCGCACGCGCATCATACCGGCCCGTTACATTTGGTGTCAATTGCTGACGTGGAAATCATGAAAAGAGCCATTCTGAGCGTTTCGGACAAGTCGGGTCTGTTGGAGTTCGGTCGGGGGCTGGTGGCCCGGGGATTCGAGCTGGTATCCACCGGGGGGACGGCGAAGGCACTGGCAGCGGCCGGCCTGCCGGTGGTCAACGTGTCGGACGTGACGGGCTTCCCCGAGATGATGGACGGGCGGGTGAAGACCCTGCACCCGATGATTCACGGCGGCATCCTGGCCCGCCGGCATCACCCCGAGGACCTGGCCGCGGCGGCCGCTCACGGCATCGGAATGGTGGACCTGGTCGTCGTCAACCTGTACCCCTTCGTCGAGACGGCGGCGAAGCCCGGCATCGCGTTCGACGACCTCATCGAGCAGATCGACATCGGCGGCCCGAGCCTGGTGCGCGCGGCGGCCAAGAATTTCAGGGACGTGCTCGTCGTGGTCGCCCCGGACGACTACCCGGCCGTGCTCGCGGAGCTGGATCGCGAGGGCGGACCCACGCCCGCCTTCCGCTTCGACCTGGCGCGACGCGCCTTCGCGCACACCGGCAGCTACGATACGGCGATCGCCTCCACGCTGGCGGAGGTCACCGTGGCCGGGACCGAGTTCCAGCGGGAGTCCTCCGCGCCGCTGGCGCCGGGGCAGCTGGTGCTGGACGCGCACAAGATCCGGGACCTGCGCTACGGCGAGAACCCGCACCAGCCCGCGGCGTGGTACGCGCTGGATCCGCCCCTGGGGCTCGGGGCACCCACGGTGCTCCAGGGCAAGGAACTGTCGTTCACGAACCTGCTGGACCTCGACGCGGCCGCGCGCATCGTGCTGGAGTTCGACGAGCCGGCGGCTTGCGTCATCAAGCACACGAACCCGTGCGGCGCGGCCACGGGCGCGACCATTGCCGAGGCTTACGTGCGCGCCCGCGAGGCCGACGCACTGGCCGCGTTCGGCGGCATCGTCGGGTTGAACCGCGCCATCGACGAGGACACGGCGCGCGCCATCGTGGCCACGTTCATCGAGGCCGTCATCGCGCCCGCAGTGGACGAGGCGGCGCGGCCCATCCTGGCGGCCAAGGCCAACATGCGCGTGGTGACGGGCGACTTCGCGGCGCTCGGGCGAGCCGACGGCCCCGCGTCGCTCAGGCGGGAGATTCGCTCCGTCCTGGGCGCGCTGCTCGTCCAGGAGCGCGACCAGGTGCTCGAGGCGCGGACGTCCTGGCCGATGGACGGCTTGCGCGTGGTAACGAAGCGACAGCCGACGCCGGCCGAGTGGCAGGCGATGCGCTTTGCCTGGCGGGTGATGGCGCACGTGAAGTCGAACACCGTGATCTTCACCGACGCGGTGCGGACGCTCGCGATGGGGGCGGGCCAGATGAGCCGCGTGGACGCGGTGAAGGTCGCCGTGGCCAAGGCCTCGGGCTGGAGCGGCACCCCGGCCGCCCTGAAGGGCAGCGTTGCCGCGTCGGATGCGTTCTTCCCGTTCCGCGACGGCCTGGACGCCGTGGCCGCTGCCGGGGCCACGGCCGTCGTGCAGCCCGGTGGATCGGTGAAGGACGCCGAAGTGATCGCGGCGGCCGACGAGCACGGCCTGGCCATGGTCTTCACCGGCCGGCGGCACTTCAGGCACTGAGTCTTTGGGGGGCTTGGGGCTTGGGGCCTGGGGCTTGAGGTCTTGGGGGCTTGAGGTCTTGGGGTCTTGAGGTCTTGAGGTCTTGAGGTCTTGAGGGTTTCGTGATCTTCGTGCGTCCTTCGTGTCTTCGTGGTTTCCCTTTCAAGCAGGGAACCGCTGGCGGAGCTCGTCGGCGCTGACGGTGGCGGCGCCGAACTTGCCGACCACGACGCCCGCGGCCTCGTTGGCGAGCGCCGCGGCTTCGGCGGGGTGTGCGCCGGCGGCGAGGGCCAGGGCCAACGTGGCGATGACGGTGTCGCCCGCGCCCGTCACGTCGGACACTTCGCGCGCGGTGGCAGACAGCGATCCGTCCACACCCTCGTGCGACAGCCACATCCCGCGCTCGCCCAGCGTGATGAGCACGCCGTCCACGCCGGCCCTGGCGATGATGGCCCTCGCGGCGTCGCGCGCGTCCTCCATGGTGCGGATGCGGCGGTTCGCCGCGCTCTCGGCCTCGAGGTGGTTCGGCGTGACGAGCGCGGCGCCGCGGTAGAAGTCCAGGTGCGGCACCTTGGGATCCACGAGCAGCGGGATGCCGCGCTCGTGCGCGCGCGCCACCAGGTGTGCCACCACCCGGCGCGTCACCATGCCCTTCTGGTAGTCCGACACGAGGAGCACCTTCGCGGCGTCGAGGTGCTGGTCGACGACGTCCATGACCGCGTCCTCGAAGGTGGCGCCGAGATCGCCGTCCGTCTCGTAGTCGATGCGGGCCACCTGCTGGTTGCGGCTGGTCACCACGCGCACCTTGGTGGTGGTCCGCCGTTCGGGCGTGGTGACCAGGGCCGTCCCGAGCAACCCGCGCGCGGCCAGTTCCGCCACCAGCTGTCGCCCATCGTCGTCGTCTCCGATGGTGCCCACGAGGGTGACCGGGCCGCCGAGCGCCGCGATGTTGTGCGCCACGTTGGCGGCGCCGCCCAGCCGGTGCTCGTCGTGGTCGAACACCACCACCGGCACCGGCGCCTCGGGCGAGATGCGGCTGACGCGCCCGTACAGGAAGCGGTCGAGCATCACGTCGCCCACGACCAGCACGTGGCCGATGCCGAAGCGGGAGATGAGATGGCGCGCGCGGGAGGGCTCCGGCGCGGGAAGCCGGTTCGTGGTCATCGGGGGCGCCCGCCGTCGCGCGCGGCGGCAAAGGGAAGCGTGATCATCACGAGGAGCAGCATCAGGAACTCGGAGTCGCCGAAGTTGTACTCGGTGAGGCCCGCCGCGAGCATCGCGACCATGGCGCCAAGGCCCGCGGCGGCCAGCGGGCGCGCCCGCCGGTCCTTCAGCAGCCGCCAGAGTCCCGCCATGGCCGAGACGACGAACACGACCCAGACGGCCAGCGCCGGCAGGCCGCGCTCGGCGGCGATCTGCAGCGGGACGTTGTGGAGGTGCGGGTTGTTCGCCTGCACGGCCGATGCCGTGCGGTAGTCGGGGTAGACGCGGCCGATCATGTCGGGGCCGACACCGGTCAGCGGATGATCCCGGATGATGGCCACACCCGCTTCCAGCATCGCCACGCGGTCACGCGTCGTCGGGTCGCTCATGTTCCCGAGCGAGTTCACGCGGCTCGAGAGCTCGTCGGGCGCGACCACGAGCACGAGCGCCGCGACGACCGGCACCAGCAGCGTGAGGCGCACGTCCTTGATGAGCAGGAGCACGCCCGCACCTGCCGCCGCGCCGATCCACGCACCTCGCGTCAGGGTCAGGGCCAGCGAAACGAGCAGGGCCGGCAGCACGAAGGCGGCCCACAACCGATCGCGGGACCCGAATAGCAGGCGAGCCACGCTCGCACAGATGACCAGCATCAGCGTGCCGGAGTAGGTCATCCAGTGCGAGAGCGTGCCCTGCATGCGGCGGCCGAGGTTGTCGTAGTTGAGCACGCCGTACTGCACGATGCCGACGAAGGCGCTGGCCGCGCCCACGCTGATGATGATCGTGAGCATCGTGTCGGCCCTGGAGCCGCGCGCGAAGTCGTACACCACCGGCACCAGCAGGAACAGGAAGAGCTGCTTGCAGTCGGTCACCGAGACGGCGGGGTCCAGTGAGAAGCCCGCCGAGAGCAGCGTGACCGCCGCATATGCCGCGAGCGGCCAGAAGAACGGCGGGCCCTCGACCTCGGTGCTCCGCGCGAGGTGAAGCGCCAGCCAGCACAGGCTCGAGATCCCCAGGAAGATCTGGGCCGCCGCGATGGAGAACTGCATCGTGGCGACCAGGCCCGCCAGTGTGGCCAGGCCCACCAGCTCGGTCCGGCCGAGCGCGGAACTCCGGGGAAGAGGAACGGACAGCATGCCGATCGGAGCGTTCAGCTTACTCCGACCGGGCGCGCGGGCTGAAGCCGGTCAGCCGCGCGCGGCCGACAGCGCCCGCTGGCAGGCGTCCAGCACCATTGGGACGGTGATGCCGGTCAGGCAGCGGAAGTCCCCCGGGGCGCACGTGCGCTGGTGGCACGGCCGGCACGGCAGCGGCCCCGCGTCCACGCCCAGCGACGGAATGGCCGGGTCGCGCCACGGCAGGGAACGCTCGGCCAGCGTGGGCCCGAAGAGCGCCACGACCGGCGTACGTGTCGTGGCCGCGATGTGCATCGGGCCGCTGTCGCCGCCGATGTAGAGCGCCGATCGCGTCACCAGCGCGGCCAGCTCCTCGAGGTCGAACTCCCCGCACCGCACGATGCGCTCACCATCGTCCGAGGCCAGGCGGCGCGCCTCGATGGCGACACGGACGGCGGCCTCCGCTTCCGACGGCCCCGATGTCACGACGACGTGGAGCGGGAGGGGCCCGGTCGCCAGCTTCGCGGCGAGCTCGGCGAAGCGGTCGGCCGGCCAGCGGCGGAACGGGTTGCCGGCGCTCACGTGCAGCACGGCCAGCCTGGCGTCGGAGGGCACGCCGGCATCGCGGAGGCGCTCGTCCACGCGCGCGGCGGCTGCCGGATCGAGCGCCATCTCCACGGCGTCCACGGCTGGATCCGCTGCGCCGATGCCGAACGGCGAGAGCAGGTCCCACTGGTTCAGCACCGAGTGACGGGGCGGCAGGAGC
The DNA here is from genome assembly GCA_020851565.1 of Acidobacteriota bacterium. Classification (GTDB taxonomy): domain Bacteria; phylum Acidobacteriota; class Vicinamibacteria; order Vicinamibacterales; family UBA2999; genus VFZN01. Next base: position 4,988 of record JADZCN010000119.1, read on the forward strand.
GACGGCGTCCATCGCACGCGTGTGGTGTAGGCCCAACCGCGGCCCGGCATCGCGTACCCGACGCGCGTCGGGGCACCGGACGCGCGCGTGAGCCAGGCGGCGCGCGGGCCGCCGTGCAGGTCGATGGCCACGTCGAAGCGCTCGCGCCGCAGGCGCCTGGCGAGCGCCCAGTCGTACCGCACGCGTTCCCAGCCTCGGGGACGTTCGACGATGATGAGCTCGTCGATGTGAGGACTGTGCCGCACCACCGGCGCGGCGGCGGCTTCCACGAGATAGGTGAGGTGGGCGTCGGGGAACCGGCGCTTCAGGACGCGCACGATCGGCGTCGTGAAGACGACATCGCCGATGAGGCGCAGGCGGACCAGCAGGATGCGGTGCGGATTCAGGGCTCGACCGTGGCCTCGTCGATGAGCATCACCGGGATGTCGTCCCTGATCGGATACACGCGGTGACATGTGTCGCACTTGAGAGCGGTGCCGTCCTTGACCAGCCTGACCGGCGTCTTGCAGGCCGGGCATGCGAGGATCTCGAGCAGCTCCTTGTCCACGGGCATAAGGGGACTATACACCGCTGGGGGACTGGGTCAGAATCTGGTCATGCGCCTCACGCCCGCCGCGGCGGCCCTCGTCCTGAGCACGCTCGCGTGGCCCGCGTTCGCGCAGCCACCGGCCGCGACACAGGCCTTGCCGTCAGCACAGGCGTACTACGAGTTCATGATGGCGCGGCGCCTGGAGGCCGACGGCGACAGCGCCGGCGCGCTCGCCGCGCTGGAGCGTGCGCAGAAGCTGGACCCCGGCTCAGCGGAAATCCTCGCCGAGCGCGCGGCGTTGCACGCGCGCCGGAACGAGGCGGGGCCCGCGCGTGAGGCCGCGGAGAAGGCGCTGGCCATCGACAAGGACAACGTCGAGGCGCACCGGATTCTCGGCCTCGTCTTCTCGGCGTGGTCCGAGGGCGCGGCGCCGCCGCCTCCTGGTGAAACGCCAGACTCCCTTCGGTCGAAGGCGCTCGAGCACCTCAAGGTCATCCGCTCGTCGCCGGCCATGGCGACGGACCTCAGCCTGCAGCTGGCGTTTGGCCGCCTCCTGCTCCGATCGGGCGAGACCGACGCGGCAATCGCCGAGCTCGAGAAGGTCGCACAGCAGGCGCCCTACGTGGCCGAGCCGTTCGTCCTGCTGTCCGACGCGCGCCGCTCGAAGGGGCAGATGTTCGAGGCCGCCGAGGCCCTGGCGCAGGCCGCCGAGATCAACCCGCGCTACTACGTGTCGCTCGGCGACCTGTACGAGCGGCTGGGGCGCTGGGCCGCCGCCGCCGGGGCGTTCGGCCAGGCCATCGAGGGCGTCCGTTCACCCAGCCGCGACCTGCGTCTGCGGTATGTGTCGGCGCTGCTCAACGTGCCGGGTGGTGTCGGCGCGGCACGGGCGAAGGACACGCTGGCCGAGATGCTCAAGGGCAGCCCGAACGACACGCGGCTGCTGTACCTCATGTCCACGGCCGCGCGGCAGCTGAACGACAGCGAGGGTGCGGAGGACGCGGCCCGCCGCATCCTCGCCATCGAGCCCGCCAGCCTCGCCGGGCTCAACGCGCTGTCGCGTGCGCTGTCGGACCGCTACCAGTACCGGCAGGTCGTCGACCTGCTCACGCCGCTCTCGAAGGACGCGGCCACGCGCGCAAAGGGCCGCGAGGGCGAGGCCGCGATGGCGCTCGCGCAGCTCGGGCTGGCGCACCAGCAGCTCGGCGCCTACGACGCCGCGATTGCCGCGTTCAGCCAGGCGCGAACGCTCGCGCCCACCGACACGATCTTCGACCTCTACCTGGCGCAGGGCCTCGTGGCGGCGCGCCAGTACGAGCGCGCCGCGTCCGTCGCCAGTGAGGGGATCAAGCGCGACCCGGAGGATGCGCGGCTCATCCGACTTCGCGCACAGGCGCTCTCGCGGCTGGGGCGCGGCTCCGAGGCCATCTCGTTTCTCGAGGACGCCATCAAGGCCGAGTCGCGCAGCCCTCAGCTGGCGCTCGCGCTCGCGGACGCCTACGAGGCCGAGAAACGCTACGACGATGCCGTGAAGGTGGTGCGGCAGGCGCAGGAAGCGTTCGGGGAGGATCAGGAGTTCGCCCTGAGGCTCGTCAGCCTGTACGACGAGTCGGGCCGACTGGCCGACGCCGAGCGCGAGCTGCGCGCGATGATCGAGCGGGATCCGCTGGATGCCGTTGCGCTGAACTACCTCGGCTACCTGCTGGCGGACAAGACCGATCGCACGCCCGAAGCCGTGACGTTCATCGAGCGTGCCCTCAAGGTGGAGCCCGACAATCCCGCGTACCTGGACAGCCTGGGCTGGGCGCTCTTCAAGCAGGGCAAGGTGGCCGAGGCGGACGGCCCCCTGGGCCGCGCGGCGGCGGCCCTGCCCGCGAACTCGGTGATCCAGGATCACCACGGCGACGTGCTGGCCCGGCAGGGCAAATGGGCCGAGGCGATGGCCGCCTGGCAGCGTGCGATGGCCGGCGACGGCGAGTCCATCGACCGCGACGCCATCGACAAGAAGATCAAGGATGCCCAGCGCCGGCGGTAGCATCAGGACCCTGCTGCTGGCCGCCGTGCTCCTCGCCGGCGCGTCGTGCGCCGCGCGCCTGCCACCGCGCCCCTCCGGCGCCTCTTCCATCGCCGGGGATGCCGCCGCCGTCTTCGAGGGCGCCACGGCGCACTGCGCCGGTCTCCGGACCATGACCATGGAGCTCGGCCTGTCGGGGCGGGCCGGTGACGAGAAGCTCCGCGGCCGCGTCATCACCGGGCTCGAGCGCGGCGGCGCCGCGCGACTCGAGGGCCTCGCGCCGTTCGGAGCACCGCTCTTCATCCTGGCCGCGCGTGACGAGCGCGCCACGCTGTTGCTGCCGCGGGATCGCCGTGTGCTCGAGCCCACCACCGTGGCCGAGGTGCTGGAGCGGTTCACGGGCCTTGCCCTCGGCGCCGACGATCTGCTGCACGCCCTCTCGGGCTGCCTCGGGGCGGGCGGGCCGGTCACGGACGGCCGGCAGTGGCCCGGCGGATGGCGCGCGGTATCGGCTGCGGGCGACCGCACCGTCTACCTGCGCCAGCAGGCGGGGACATGGAACGTGGCCGCGGTGGACGGCGGCGGCTGGCGCGCCGATTATGCGGAGAGCGTCAACGGATTCCCCCGCACGGTGCGCCTCCGGTCCACTGACGGCGCCGTGGACCTGATGGCGCGGGTGCAGCAGCTCGAGGTGAACACCGCCATCGACGCCGCCGCGTTCGAGGTGGCTATTCCCCCGGACACCGAGCCGATGACCCTCGAGGAACTGCGATCGGTCGCGCCCCTGCGCACGCCATGACGCTCACGCTTCCCGCCTTTGCGAAGGTCAACCTCGACCTGCGCATCCTCGGCCTGCGTGCCGACGGATATCACGACCTCCGCACGGTCTTCCAGTCGCTCGCGCTCGCCGACGCGGTCACGCTGACCAGCACGCGCGGGCCGCTGGTGATCACGACCGACGATCCCCTGGTGCCGACGGATCGACGCAACCTGGCATGGCGGGCGGCATCGCTGCTGTGGCGCACGGGGCGGGGAGGGCGCGGCGAGCCGCGCGGCGTGACCATTGACCTTCGCAAGCGCATCCCGTCCGAGGCCGGCCTTGGCGGAGGCAGCGCCGATGCGGCCGCCACGCTGATCGGCCTGAACCGGCTGTGGAAGCTCGGGCTCGATACCGCGACGCTCCACCGCCTGGCCGCGACGCTGGGCGCCGACGTGCCGTTCTTCCTGGTGGGCGGCACCGCACTCGGCCTGGGCCGCGGCGACGACATCTATCCCCTCGCCGACTTGCCGCGGGTCCATGTCGTCCTCATTCGCCCCGGGTTTGGCGTCGCCACGGCGGAGGCCTATGGCTGGTTCGACCAGGAGCCTCGTCGGACCCGCAGGGAGCCCGCCCGCCGGCCCACGCCCGCGGGGTGGCCGGCCTGGGCCGCGTCGCTCAGGAACGACCTCGAGGCCCCGGTGGTGCGGCACCACCCGACCATCGGCCGCATCCGGCAGTCGCTGCTGGACGCCGGGGCCGCGTTTGCGGCGATGTCCGGCTCGGGATCGACGGTGTTCGGCCTGTTCGAGCGGGTGGAGGCCGCCCGCCGGACGGCCCGGGATCTGGCCCGGCCCGGATGGACGGTCGTCGTTACCCGCACCCTCACGCGACGCGAACAGGCGGCAAAACTGACGATCTGACTCTGAGGTTCTGAGGTTCTGAGGTTCTGGGGTTCTCGAGTTCTGAGGTTCTCGGGTTCTGAGGTTCCGGGTTCCGAGGTTTCTGCCATCTGCGCCATCTGCGGCCCTTCCCTGTGCGGCCCGTCCCTCTGCGCCATCCGCGTCGCGGGTCGGCGTTTGCCTCGAACGGCAATCCCATATACGATATGGGTTTGCCCCGGTGTGTTGGGGCGTGGCCAAGCGGTAAGGCGCGGGTCTTTGGAACCCGTATTCGAAGGTTCGAATCCTTCCGCCCCAACCAGTTCACCATGCGACC
>JADZCN010000120.1 GCA_020851565.1 Acidobacteriota bacterium
AGGAGTTCCAGGTGGGCGGTGCCGGCAGCGGCGCCGACAGCTTCGGCGGCGGCACGAACATGTCCATCAGCGTGAAGTCGGGCGGCGACCGCTTCACGGGCAGCTGGTACAGCGACTGGGAGGGTGATGCCACCATCAGCGACAACGTGCCGGACGCCTTCACGGTGGCCAACCAGCGCGACGACGATGGCTACTTCGTGAGCCGGGCACTCACGCGCGGCAACCCCATCGACCGACAGTACGACATCAACGCGAACATCGGCGGCCCGCTCTGGAAGCAGAAGGCGTGGTTCTTCTACAGCTACCGCCTGAACGACCAGTACAAGTACACGCTGGGCATCGACGAGCTCGCCCGCTCGAAGCTGTCCAATAAGTACACCTTCAAGGGCACCTTCCAGATCGGGCGGAACAACCAGGTCATCGGCTTCCTGAACAAGCGCGAGAAGCTGCAGGAGCTGCGCGACCTCGGCCCGCTGGTCCCGGTGTCGGCGGCGCGCTACCAGTCATCACGCAACTACCCGTGGAAGTGGCAGTGGACCAGCGTCCTCGGCAGCCGGGCCTTCCTCGATGTGATGTACGCGAACTGGTACAACTTCTTCCCGCTGGAGCCGACGGATCAGTACGGCTTCGCCAGCAATGTCGAGCCGGGCCGCATCGACACGGGTTCGAATCAGCGCACGGGCTATCACGATTCCTACCAGGACCAGAAGCGCTTCAAGCCGCAGGTGTACGTCTCGCTGGCGTACTTCAAGGACGGCTGGGCGGGTTCGCACGACTTCAAGGTCGGCTACGACTGGAAGCGCGACCGCCGCTTCTTCACCAAGCCGCAGCCCGGCAACATCTTCTACCGCGACCTCAACGGCGCCGTGAACGAGCTGGAGCTCTACAACTCGCCCACCACCTCGCAGAACGACGTGGTCTACAACGCGGGCCACATCAGCGACACGTGGAAGCTGACCAATCGGCTGACGCTGAACCTCGGCATCCGCTTCGAGCGCTACGTGGACGAGTTCCCGGAGCTGTCGGTGACACCGGGTGGACACGCGGCCCTGGCCAACTGGCCGGTGGGCCTCAACCCGACGGAGCGCGCGCGCTACCTGGCGCTCATCGCGCCGCGCACCGTGCAAGGCCGCGAGGTGGCCAACACGTTCAACATCTCCCCCCGCGCCGGCTTCGCGTACGACCTCACCGGCGACAACAAGACGGTCGTCAAGGCCTACTACGGCCGCTTCTACTTCAACTCGGCCGACACGCTGGCCGACCGCGAGAACCCGGTGGGCGACGCGCGGTTGCGCTACCAGTTCCGCGACCTCAACGGCAACCGGCTGCTCGACGGGCCGGAGGAGCTCGGCCTGTTCCGGCAGGCGCTGGGCAACGCCGGCGCCGTGGAGGTGGACGACAACATCAAGCGGCCGTACTCGCAGGAAATCTCGGGTCACCTCGAGCGCGAGATCGTCGAGGGCCTGTCGGGCCGCGTCTCCTACGTCTACAAGAACGTGCGCAACGAGTGGGTGGAGATCGACCCGAACCGCGCGCCCACTTTTACCGTCCCGTTCTCGTTCGTGGACATCGGCGCCGACGGCGTGCGCGGCACCGGTGACGACCAGACGCTCAGCCTGCTGGACCGTCCCGCGGGCGTCGCGCAGAGCCGCTTCTTCACCAACCCGACGGACCCGGCGTACAACAGCGACTTCCAGACCATCGAGTTCGCCGTCAACCGCCGCTTCGCCAACGGCTGGATGCTGCTCACGTCGTTCGGCTACACGTGGCTCGACCAGTTCCATGCCACGACGACCAACACCGGCGCGCTCGACGCGCTGGCCCAGGGCAAGGCCTACAACTGGCGCGAGAACCAGCGCCTCTACGGCGACGAGGGCCGCGAGACCTCGACGCTCTGGAACTACAAGGTCATCGGCCGCTACACCATGCCCTGGGAGATCGGCTTCTCGGGCTCCTGGAAGGTGCAGAGCGGCCGTCAGTGGGGCCGCAACACCGCCGTGGCGTTCCCGGGTGACGGCACGCAGAACATCCGGATGGAAGAGGTGACCGCGAACCGCGCGCCCACGGTATCGATCCTCGACTTCCGCGCGGACAAGAGCTTCACCTTCGGCCGCTACGGCCGACTGACCGCCATGGTGGACGTGTTCAACGCGCTCAACAACGGCACGATCGTCAACTTCGCGACGACCACCGGCACGAACTTCAAGCGGGTCCTCGGCATCCTCGACCCGCGCATCGTCCGCTTCGGCGTGCGGTACGACTTCTAGGGGGCCGGGGACGCGGGCCACGGTCCGCGTCCCCGGTGAGCCCTTCGGGTGGGCCCTCGCTGTGCTCGGGTAGGCCGCGCCACACGCGGTAGGACACGGTTCGGACACGGCCGGATCACTTCGGTGGTCCGGCCGTGTTCTTTTTCGGCCTGGAGCCGTCGGCCCTGCGGCCCACGGCCGCGAGGCGGCGGCCTCACCGCGCGAAGCGCGGCCCACCCGGCCCTACCGCAGCGAATGCGGGGGCCCACCCGCAGCGCCCTGGTTCCCGGCTCAGCCATTCCCGTGATAAATGTAAACGCACCTGCCTGACATGGGTCGCCAGCCGTGGCTCGCCCGACTCGGCGTCGTGCTGGGCTACGCGGGAATCGCGCTCGCTTTCGCGTGGCCATTGCCGCTCCTCCTGGGGACTCACCTGACTGGGGATCCCACAGGAGATTCCGGCGTGTACGTCTGGAACCAGTGGGTCTTCCGCCACGAGCTGGCGTCGGGGCACAACCCCTTCACCACGGACCGCCTCCTCTCGCTGTCCGGACGCGTGGACCTCTCGCAGCACAACTACACCGCCTTCCTCAACGTGCTGGCCTTTCCGCTCATTCCCCTGATCGGCGTCGTGGCCTCGTTCAACGTGGTGCTCCTCATCGCCATGGTCGTCACGGCGCTCTGCGCCTATGCGCTGGCCCGGCTCGCGTTTCCGGTCACGCGGCTCGAGGCGTTCATCGCCGGCCTGGCGTTCGCATGGTCACCCGCACTCGTGGCCCGAACGACCGGACACTACAGCCTCGTGGTCGGCGCGCCGCTGGCGGCCTTCTCCTACCTGCTGATTCGCGCGCACCGGACGCAGTCGGCCGGCATCGCCGCAATGGCCGGGCTCGCGCTGGCTTGGGCCGCATACTGCGACCCGTACTTCGCGGTCTTCTGCGTCCTGATGGCCGGGCTCTACGTCCTGGCGGAGCTCGTCCAGGTGAGCCGATGGGAGCGCGCGGGCGGCAGCCGGTGGATTCGACTGCTCGACCTCGTTCTCCTGGTGGCGGGCGTCGCCGTCTTCGTGCTCGTGCTCGGGGGCGGAGGGCGCATCGACCTCGGGATTGCGGCGGTCAGCGTCCGCGGGCTCTACACGCCGGTCCTCATCCTCACTCTGCTCGTGCTGCTGCGAGTGGCGGTGATGTTCCGGGTGCGCCTGGTGGAGCCCGCCCGGCACCAATGGGTCTTCAGGTTTGTCCTGAGCGCCGGCCTCGCCGGCTCGGCGGCCCTGGCCCCGGTGCTTTACGGGCTTGCCAGCCGGATCGTCGATGGAAGATTCGTCAACCCGCCCATCCAGTGGCGGAGCAGCGCACGGGGCGTCGATCTGCTCGCGTTCTTCGAGCCCAATCCCAATCACGTTGTCTCGCGGTGGCTGCTCGGCGAGGAGCGCGCCGCTGCGATGGCCTGGTCTCCGGAGTACATCGCGGCCCTCAGCCTGGTGGCCCTCGCCGTCGTGGCCTTCGCCGTGCTCGCGGCTCGATTCCGGCCGGCTCAGTACTGGCCGTGGCTCACCATCGGCTTCATGACGCTGGCCCTCGGGCCGTTCGTCATCGTCGGTGGGCTCAACACGCACGTGCCCACACTGTGGGCCCTGCTCCGCTACGTCCCGGTCATCAACTTCGCGCGCACGCCCACTCGCTTCGCCATCGTCGCCGCGCTGGGCCTCGCGATGCTTCTCGCCGGCGCGCTCGCCGCAATCGGGCGGAGGTGGCCCGGGCGGCGGCACGCTATCGGGTGGATGGTCTGCCTGGCCCTGGCGATGGAACTGTGCCCCGCGCCGCGCCGCTTGTTCCCCGCTACGTACTCATCGCTCAGCGACATCATCGCGGCGGACCCGCGCCCTGTCCGCGTCCTGAACCTGCCGTTTGGCGTGCGGGACGGCGTGTCGTCCGCAGGCAACTTCGCCGCGCGCTCGCAGTTCGAGCAGACGCGCCACCAGAAACCCCTCTTTGGCGGCTACCTGTCCCGCGTCTCGCGGAGGCGCCTCACGATGACGCAACGCGATTTCCCGGTGCTGGCCTCTTTGATGCGGATGAGCGAGGGGCGGCCCCCCGAACCAGGCGAGGCCGAACGCCTCCTGGCCGAGGGCCCGGGCTTCGTCGCTCAGAGCAGCCTGGGCTACGTCGTAATCGATCACGCGCAGGCTTCGCCCCAGCTCACGGCTCTCGCGATCGACGCCTTCCGCCTCGAGCTGATCGAGCGCGACGGGGTGTTCGCGTTGTATCGCCCTCGCGAGTAGGCGATCACCATCGGGCATGCGCTAATCTGGAGCGATGGGCCGTGGTCCCTTCCTCGTGCTGTTCGCGTTGTCCGGTGCGGCGGCGCTCGTCTACGAAGTGGTCTGGACCCGGCTCCTGACCCTCCAGATTGGCCATGGCCTCGCGGCAGCCAGCACCGTGCTGGCCGCATTCATGGGCGGGCTCGCCGTCGGCGCGGCGGCCGGCGGCCGCGTCGGCCAGCGACTGGCCCCGCCCGCGGCCCTCAAGGCCTACGCGGTGCTCGAGCTCGCCATCGCTGCAGTGGCGATCCTGCTGCCCTTCATCCTGTCGGCCCTTCGCCCTGTGCTGGCCGCGCTCTACGACAACGGCGACGGCGGCCTGGCATTCGGTGCCGTGCGGATGGGGACGAGCCTCCTGCTCCTGTCGCTGCCTGCGGCGGCCATGGGTGCGACCTTCCCAATAGCCTCGCGCTGGATGGTGCGCGGCGCCTCGTCGGTCTCGGCGGATGCCGGCCACCTCTACGCGGCCAACACGCTCGGGGCCGCAGCCGGGGCCCTCGCGGCCGGGTTCGTGCTGCTGCCCGCGCTCGGGCTCGCCGGCGCCACCGCCGCGGGTGTCTTGCTGAACACTGCGGCGGCGGCCGGCGCGTGGTGGATAGCCTCGCGCATCGCGGTGCCAGACGCCCCTGTCCCGGTCGAACGAGCCCGGGGCCGCAAGGCGACTCGCCCCCCCGCACCAGACCGCGTCGGCCGGCCCGGCCTGGCCGCCTCGGCGCTGGGCGTGACCGGGTTTGCCTCACTCAGCCTCCAGGTCGTCTGGACTCGCCTGCTGGCCTCCATCCTCGGGCCCACGACTTACGCGTTCAGCGCCGTGGTGGCCATTTTCATCCTCGGCATTGCTGGCGGCGCCGCCATCGGGGCCCGCCTGACCCGAAACCTCCGCCAGCCAGCCCAGGCGCTCGCCATCTGCGTGATGCTCGCGGGCGGCCTGGCGCTGGCGGCAGCCACGATGGTGGACGCCACGCTGCTCTCGGTGGCGCGCCTGGTCGCCACGCCCGGCGTGACCTTCGGTGACGTGCTCCGCCAGGAGTGGATGCTGACCGCTGCGATCCTGCTGCCCATGGCGCTGGCATTCGGGGCGGCGTTCCCCCTGGCGCTGGCTGTCGCCGCCCGGGGTGAAGACACTGTCGTGTCGGATCTGGGCTACGTCTACGCCGTCAACACGGCCGGGGCCATCGCCGGCTCGCTCCTGGCCGGGTTTGCGCTGGTCCCCCGGCTGGGCCTCCACGACACCATCCGGCTCGTCGGCGGCCTGACCGCCGTGGCCGGCGCGGGGGTCGCGCTGCTGGCCAGGACCAGGCGGCCGCTGCTGCCGGTGGCCCTGGCCATCGTCGTCGCCGTCGGCGCCTGGCTCCTGCCGTCCTGGGACCCGCGGCTGCTGTCGAGCGGCGCCTACAAGTACGCGGCGGCCCTGCAGGGGCCGGACCTCGAGACCGCGCTCACGGCCGGGGAACTGCGGTACTACAAGGAGGGTGCGACGGCCACGGTGGCCGTCCGACAGCTGGCGGGCACCACGTCCCTCGCGATCGACGGGAAGGTGGATGCATCCGATGCCGCCGACATGCTCACCCAGCGCATGCTCGCACACGTGCCGCTCCTGCTCCACCCCGCCCCGAAGACGGCGGCAATCCTGGGCCTGGGCAGCGGCGTCACGCTGGGGTCTGCCCTCACCCACGGGCTCGAGCGCGCCACCGTCCTCGAAATCTCGCCGGAGGTGGTGGAAGCCTCGCGGTTCTTCGACGATGACAATCACCGGGCGCTCGACGATCCGCGCACGCGGCTCATCGTCGGGGATGGGCGCACGCACCTGCTGCTGGCCGACGACCAGTACGACGTCATCGTCTCGGAGCCGTCCAACCCCTGGATGGCGGGCATCGCCTCGCTGTTCACGCGCGAGTTCTTCGAGGTGGCGAAGTCGCGGCTGGCCCCCGGAGGCATCCTCTGCCAGTGGGCGCACACCTACGACATCAGCGACCCGGACCTGCGGTCCATCGTGGCCACCTTCATGTCGGTCTTCCCGGACGGCACGATGTGGCTCGTGGGCGAGGCGGATGTCCTGCTGGTCGGCAGCGCCGAGCCGCTCACGCCGCGTCTTCCTGGCATCCGTTCGGCGTGGCAACGTTCCGGCGTGGCCGCAGATCTCGCCTCGGTAGGCGCGCGGGACCCACTGGCGGTGTGGTCGTTCTTCGTCGCCGAGGGCCAGGCGCTGGCACGCTGGGCGGGCGATGCTCCCATCCAGACCGACAACCGCGCACGGCTCGAGTTCTCCGGTCCCCGCAGCGTCTTTGGCGGCGCCGGCGGCGACAACGCGAAGAACCTGCGGGCACTGGCGGCCAGTCCTCGCCCGGCGGCGGTCGAGGATGCGTGGGCCGGCGCCACTGTCGAGTCGTTGCGACACCTGGGCGAGATGCTGCTGAAGGCCGACAGTTACGGCCCAGCCGTCGAGAGTTTCAGCCGCGCCGTCGAGCTCGACCCGGGGGACGCTGTCGCTCTGGACGGGTTGATCCGGGCCTCGACGCCGGCCGGCCGGAACGCGTCCACACGAGAGTTCCTGGCACGGCTCGCCGCGAACCCGGGCACCGTCGAGGCCAGGCTGGCCCTTTCTCGCCTGCTGGCGGCGGAAGGCCACTTCGACGAGAGTGCTCGCATCCCGCTGGCGCTGCTCCAGGCCAACCCCGGCCACCTGGGAGCGCTCGAGCAACTGGCCTCGGTGTTGAGCGATGCCGGGGACGTCGAGCGCCTCGAACCGGTCGTCGCCCGGCTGCGGATCGAGTCGCCCTACTCGGCCGTCACGCGGTACTACGCGGCCACCCTGGCCTACCTGCAACAGCGGCCAGAGGTCGCGGTACGCGAGGCCGAGGCGGCGCTGGCGCTCGACCCGTCGCATGCGCGCGCGCAGAACATTCTGGGTGCCGCGCTCGCCGGCCTCGGGCAGCGCGACCGTGCACGGGCGGCGTTCACGGCCTCGCTCGCAGCCGATCCGCGCGATCCCGCGACGTACTCCAACCTCGCCACGCTCGAGCTCGAAAGCGGGAACACCGCCGCCGCGCAGCGCTACTTCGCCGAGGCCCTCACCATCGATCCGACAAACACCGTTGCGCGCGATGGCCTCGCCGCCGTGCTCGCGCTCCGTTGACCATCCAAAACGACGAAGCCCGATCCAACCTGCGGGAACGGCCGGGATCGTCGAGCCTCATGCGGGCGTCACACGCAGATGGCAGGATGTCTGCTCCGGAGACGACAACGAGATTTTTGGCCAGTCTGCGCACTGCTTTTGGACACCTCGATCTCGTCGACGTCCGGATTCAGTGTCGTCACCGTTCGGTACGAACCTTGCTTAGTGACGATGCAAGGGGGCTGAAGGTATGAGCGTGGTTCGTTTGCTCGGGTTCGCCACGCTGCCGTGCGGGTGCGTCGTCGGGAAATACCGGGACGTCGCCAGCACGCGCGAAGTGGTCTACGTGGAAGAGAAGGGCGCGGCGTGCGAAAGCCCGGCGCATCGGCGTAATCACACGGTGACGCCAGAGCGGGAACGGTTTGCCAGCACGTTGATCTCGACGACGGCACGGGCGTCCTAGGGACTTGGGGCCTGGGACTTGGGTCTTGGGGCGAGCCCAGGAACCTGAGAACCTCGAGAACCTGAGAACCCCGCGAACCCGTGTACTACAATCGTGGGCGCGAATGCCTCATCCGCCCATCCCGTACGCCACCGTCCAACCTGGTCCCCGCGAACTTCGCTTCTACCTCGGCGACTCCCTCGAATATCTGCGCCGTTCGGCTGACGGCTCCGTCTCGGCGGTGGTCACCTCACCGCCCTACAACCTGGGCATCCGGTACCGGAGCTTCAATGATGCGGGACCGCGGGATGAGTACCTGCGCTGGACATCGGCCTGGGTGGCCGAGGTGGCGCGCGTGCTGGTGCCCGACGGGTCACTCTTCCTGAATGTCGGCGGCAAGCCGACCGACCCCTGGACGGCGCTCGACGTGGCGCAGGCGGCTCGCCCGCACCTGCGGCTCCAGAACGTCATCCACTGGATCAAGTCCATAGCGATTGAGCGCGATCTCGCCGGCGCCCGGTCCGGCCTCGCAGACGACGTTGCGGTGGGCCACTACAAGCCCATCAACAGCAACCGCTTCCTGAACGACTGCCACGAGTTCGTCTTCCACTTCACCCCGGAGGGCCGGACGCCGCTCGAGCGACGGGCCATCGGGGTGAAGTATCAGGACCAGTCGAACGTCGGCCGCTGGGCCGGCGCCTCGGAGGGGCTCCGCTGCAGGGGAAACACGTGGTTCATCCCCTACGACACGATCCAGAGCCGGGACCGTGAGCGGCCGCACCCGGCCACCTTCCCGGTGCGGCTGCCGGAACAGTGCCTGAAGCTGCACGGCGTCGCCCGGCTGGACATGGTGCTGGATCCCTTCCTGGGCCTGGGCAGCACCGCCGTGGCGTGCGCGCGACTGGGCGTGCCCTTCACCGGCGTCGAAATGGACGAGCACTACCTCCGCGAGGCCGTGGCCCGCGTGCGGGCCGCCTGTGCTGCCCGAAGTCCATCTGATTCATACGGTGGAGAGGCTTGAATCCATCTATCTCATAGATGTATCCTCGGCGGCGGAGCGCATCCGTGGACCTTCGCCAACTCGAGATCATCCGGGCCATCGCCGAGACCGGCTCGTTCACCGCCGCGGGCCACAAGCTGCACGTGTCGCAGTCGGCCATCAGCCGCCAGATCCTGTTGCTCGAGGACGAGCTGAAAGAGCCCGTCTTCCTCCGCGTGGGGCGGCGCATCCGCATCACCCCGGCCGGCGAGGCATTGCTCCAGCTCAGCCACCGGGTCTTCCAGGATCTCAAGGACACCATCGCGGGGATCACCGACAGCCAGGAATCGCTGCGGGGCACGGTCCGCCTGCTGGGTGGCATGACCGTCTGCCTCTACGTGTTCCCGACGCTGATGACGGAGCTGAAGCGCCAGCACCCCGAGGTGGACCTGAAGGTCATGTCGGGCAGCTCCGAGCGGTGCATCCAGCAGCTGCGGTCCGGGGCCGGAGACCTCGCGCTGCTCACCCTCCCGGTGGATCAGCCGGACCTGGTGACGGTGCCGGTCCTGCAGGAGGAGCTGCTGCTGATCGCCGCGGCCAAGCACCCCCTTTCCCGGAAGCGCAGGGTGCTCCCCCAGGATCTCGTCCGCCAGCCCTTCGTCCTCTTCGAGCAGGGCTCGAACACGCGGCGGGCCATTGACGAGTTCTTCCTCTCCGCCCGCATCGAGCCGCAAATCGTCATGGAGACCGAGAACGTCGAGATCATCAAGGCGATGGTGCGCACCGGCATCGGCATCAGCATCATCCCCTACCAGGCGGCCGCCCGCGATGTCTCGGGCGGGCACCTCTTCTTCTCGCGGATCGAGGGCCGCTCGCTGGTGCGGGAGACCGGGTGGGTCTACCCGCGCATGAGCCGCACGCCCCGGGCCGTCCAGGAAACCATCAAGGCCTTCGAGCGCGTGAAGCCGAAGCTGCGCCTGGCGCCCTGAGCCTGAGGATGATCCAAAGGCATCGACGGAATCCGATCATTCTATTTTCCAACTGGCTCGCCGGGGCCTAGGATTGGGGGGTCCCTTCAACCCGCGAGGTGCCCCATGACCGATCCCCGCGACCACGTCATCTCGGTGGTCCTGTCCGATGAGGAATGGAAGGCGTTCCTCAGCCGCCAGCCGCAGCCCGTGGCCTGGCTGCGCGAGCGCATCTCGGAGCTGATCTCCGCTACTTCTGCGTCGACGCCGCGGCCGGCTGGCGCAGGGTGTACGACGTCCGCGAGATCACGTTGAGCCCGGGCTTGTTCACCTTGACCTCGACCTTCCGCGTCCGCTTCAGCGGGTCCGGGTTCGAGGAGTAGTAGCCCAGCACGTAGTAGTCGCTCGTCTCGGCATCGATCCGCTTCAGGGCCTTGTCGAAGTCGTTCTGGTTCACGACGGCGATGCCGCCCGTCTCGTCCGCGAGAATGCGCAGGCTGTCCTGCGTCTTGCGCACCCAGTTGCCGTACTCCACCGGGCTCAGCTGCTCGTCCAGGTCCGCGCCGGCCACCAGGCCCCGCGGGTCCACGGTGTAGAGCGTCGCGTTGGCGCGGTTGGCCGTGCGCGTCACCTCGGCCAGTTCGCGCGCCAGGTCCGCGTCTGCGAACTGCGCGCCCTGATTGAACTGTTCGTTCAGCCGCTGTCCCTCTTCGCGCGTCTGGCCGAAGCGGCCGCCGAAGACCGGGTCCTCGCCCAGCCGCGACTCAGCGAAGGGATTGAAGTCGTAGCCGTTGCTCACCCACACCACCGCCTTGCGGCGGTTCGTGATCTTCTCCATCTGCCGCAGCATGTCGTGGGCCGTCGAGAAGGCGACGTGGGCGCGGTAGCGCACCTCGGCCGGGCCGTCGGCGTTGTCCTGCCCCTGGATGACGTCCGAGGGCTTCAGGCCGCTGCCCGTGATCTTCTTGATGGCCTCGTCCAGCACCTTGCGGTCGTAGGTCGGGTCGATGGCGAGCGACGAGGGCCCCGTGGAGACGATGCAGAACATGTCCCCCTCGTGGATCAGGTTCTTCGAGATCTTCTGGAAGAGGCTCCGGATGCGCCCCGTGTTGCGGAAGTCGAGGTGCAGGTCGTCCACGATGAGCAGGAAGATGCGGCCCGTGGTGTCGTTGCGCGGCCGGGACGGCGGCAGGATGACGCCCTCCTGCGCGGGCGGCGGCGGCGGTTCCAGCAGGTTGTGCACGCGCCCGCCGTGGACCAGCGTGAAGGAGGTGACCTCCTGGGGCACGCCATCCTCGAGGATCTGAAAGTCGTCCTTCGTCAGGTCCGCCACGAACTGGTCCTGGCCGTTCCGGACGATGGCGTCCATGGTGACCAGGTCGATGTTCACGCGGAACGTCGGCTGCGATCCCTGGGCGTTCGAGGCCGGGGGTGCCGGGGCCTGGGCGCCAAGGGCGACCACCGACAGGGCCAGTCCGACTGCGACGGCGAGGCGAAGGCCGTGAACCTGCATGATGGAATTATAAGACGGGTAGGATAAGGGACACATGCGAATTGCCATCGGCGCGGATCATGCCGGGGTCGAGCTGAAGCGCGACCTCGCCGGACACCTGGCCCAGCAGGGCCACGAGGTGACGGACCTCGGGACGCACTCTACGGCCCCGGTGGACTACCCGGATACGGCCGAGGCGGTCGCCACCGCCGTCCGCAACGGGCAGGCCGATCGCGGCGTGCTCGTGTGCGGCAGCGGCGCCGGCGTCTCGGTGGCGGCCTCGAAGTTCCCGGGCATCCGCGCCGCGGTGTGCCACGATACCTACTCTGCACGCCAGGCGGTCGAGCACGACGACCTGAACGTGCTTTGCCTGGGGGCGCGGGTGGTCGGCCCGGCGCTCGCGCGCGCGCTGGTGGATGCCTTTCTCGGCGCCACGTTCACCAGCGAGGAGCGCTACCTGCGGCGCGTGGCCAAGATCGACGCCATCGAAAGCCGCTTCCTCCGCGACGAGTAGCCCCCCAATACCCCGTCCCGCCCGAACCCGATGAAGAGTCCCGCCCCCTCTGCATGAAAACCGCCGTCAAGATCGCCGCCGCCGTCGCTGGCCTCGCCGTGCTCGTGCTCCTCGGGCGCGAGGCGCCGGCCATGCTCCCGAAATTCGCGGCCTGGGTGGGCTCGCTCGGCGCCTGGGGGCCGCTCGCGTTCATCGCGGGTTACAGCATCGCGCCGGTGATCTTCGCGCCGGCCTTCCTGCTCACGCTCGCAGCCGGCGCGATCTTCGGGTTCGTGAAGGGCGTGATCTACGTGATGATCGGCGCGACGATCGGGGCGACACTCGCCTTCCTGACGGGGCGCTACCTCGCGCGGCACTTCGTGGAACGGCTGCTGCGGCACGAGCCGCGGCTGGCAATCATCGACCGGGCCGTGGAGCGCCACGGCTTCCGGCTGGTTGCTCTGCTACGCATGTCGCCGGCCGTGCCGTTCGTGCTGCTCAACTACGCCCTCGGGCTGAGCCGGGTCCGCCTCCTGGACTACGTGGCCGCCTGCATCGGGATGCTGCCGGTGGTGGCGATGTACGTGTACTCGGGCAAGGTCGCGGGCGACCTCGCCAAGCTGGCAGGGGGCGTGGCTCCGCCGAGAGGACCGGTCTACTACACCTCCATCGCGCTCGGGCTCGCCTCGACCGTCGCGGTCACCATCGTCGTCACGCGCATCGCGAAGAAGGCGATCGAGCAGGAGCTGCACCTGACGAGAAGTGAGAAGTGAGAAGTGAGAAGTCCCGACTGGATCAGGGCACGCTGACGACGACTTCCGCCGACGGCGCTCCCACTCCACACGCGTTCGTGGCGCGCACGCGCACGTAGTAGGTCCCCGGCGGGACGCTGCTGACGTCGAGCCCGTTGTGGCTCACTGACAGCGCGGCCAGGTTCGCGAGGCCGCTCGACGAGCCCGCTTCGACGAGATAGCCGGTCGCGCCAGCAGAGGGCGACCACGACAACGAGACCGTGTCGCCGCTCACCGTGTGGGTCAGCCCGGCGGGCGCGGGGGGCGCGCAGGCAACGACGACTTCCACCTCGTTCGACGCCGGCCCGACGGCGCCGCTGGCGATGCCGCGGACCCGCACGAAGTAGCGGCCATCGGGCACACCCGCCACGCCCACGGATGGCGACGGGGCCGTCGTGAACACCGCAATGTCGGACGCACCGTGGCTGCTGCCGGCTTCCAGCCGATAGGCGAGGGGCGCGGGCGCGCCCACGGGCGGCGTCCACGCGAGCGTCACGTTCCGACCCGACACGCTGGCCTGCAAACCGATCGGCGCGCCCGGCGCACCGGCCGCCACGATCTTCAGGATGCGGCCGGCGAAGGTCACGAGGTAGAGCTCGCCTTCGTGGTCGCGACCAAACGACACGATGCCGCCCAGCGAGCCGCCGAGCTCCGCCGTGTGCTCGACCACGTCGGTCACGGTGGCCTCGCCGGTCGCCGGACTGACGCTGAGGCCCACGGAGCCCACCACGGACGTCGCCGAGTCGGCGACGAAGTACCGCCCGCGATAGGCCGCCGGCAGCTGCGTGCCGCGATAGACATAACCGCCAGTGACCGCACGGCCGATGGTGCGCACGTAGTCGAACAGTGGATTGGTGAGCGGGAGGTATGCCGCCGGCGGCGCCGCCGGCACGCCGGGCGTCGCGATGGTGCCTTCGCGCAGGCGCCAGCCATAGTTGCGGCCGCCCGCGCCGGCCGGTTCGTAGTCCACCTCTTCGAGCGCGCCCTGGCCCACGTCGCCGATGATCAGCGCACCGGTCGCGCCCGGCCCGAGGTCGTCGAAGCTGTAGCGCCACGGATTGCGCAGGCCGAACGCCCAGATCTCGCCAAGCGCGGGGATCGGCTGACCATCGAACGGGTTGTCCGGCGGGACCTGGTACCCGGTGGGATGACCGTCGGGCACGTTGACGTCGATGCGCAGCATCTTGCCGAGCAGCGAATCGGGGTTCTGCGCGTTGTGGTCAGGATCGTTGCCGCCGCCTCCGTCGCCGGTGCCGATGTAGAGATAGCCGTCGGGGCCGAACGCGAGGTGACCACCGTTGTGGTTGCTGTTGTCCGGATGAGGGATGTACGGCAGCCCGCCGGGCCAGATCAGATCGACGCGTGTCGAAAGGTCGACCGTCGGTGCGTTGGCAGGAGTGCGCGTGAACCGCGCGACGACGATGTCGCCGGCCAGGCTGGTGAAGTTGACGAAGAAGCGTCCACTGGTCGCAGCGTCCGGGGCGAAGGCCATGCCCAGCAGCCCCTCTTCCCCGCCCCCTCCCGTGCGAATGACGGACCTCAGATCGAGAAACGTCGACAGCATGCCGTTCTCGAGCATGCGGATCAACCCGCCCTGCTGAACGATGAGAAACCGCGTGGCCGACGTCGGGTCCGGCACGAAGGCCACCGGTCGGGACAGGCCCTCGGCGACGACCTGCGTTCGCAACTGCGCCGATGCCGGCACCGCCACACCCGCCAGCAGGACCGACAGGCACACCCCGACCCACAGCATTCGACGCATCCCGGCACACTCCTTGGGGGGGATGGTGATCTTCTCACGAGAACGGCCGCCCGCCTAGTTCGCAGGGGAAGCCCCAGCCTGAAGGCACACCAGGCACGATGCAGAAGGCAATCTGCGGCGTCAAGCCGTTCTGCCTTTTGTCTTTTGCCTTCTGTGTTCTGTGTTCAGGCCTGCCCGCGCGGCTGTTCGAGCAGAGCGCGCCGGAGCTCTTCGAATCGGGCGTCGGCGTCGCGGACGCCCGTGAGTACCGCGTCCGGCGTCAGCCACGTGTCGGGATCCAGCGTCTCGGCCCGGCTCACCCACTGCTCGAGCGTCGCCGCGTCGAAGCCCTGGTCGTGGATGCGCGCCATGACTTCCGCGTGCCGGGCGCGAAGACGGGTGGCGATCTCGCGACCGACGAGCTCCTCGAGCAGGCCGCGCGTGGTGGGGACCTCGGGCTCGGTGAAGGTGTCCGGCGCGAATTCGGCCTCGGCCTCCGCTTCGGCCTCGGCTGGCGGTTCCGGGATGGCGATGGGTGCAGCCGCGGCGGCTCGCCGCTCTGCCGGACGGGGCGGCCCGCCCTCCCGTCGACCACCACGCCCACGACGTGGCTGCCGGACGGGTGTCTGCTCTTCCTCTGGCGGCATCGCCTCGCGCAGGGCGAGGATCGCCGGCCAGTCGAACTCGATCTCCGGGTGCTGCTCCTCGATGGTGCGGATGGCTTCCTCGTCCAGCGCAGCGCGCCCAATCAGCACCTCGGGCGCCGTGCGATACCAGTAGAGGACGCGCGGCCGCTCGCCTGGCGACGCGGCGTGCAACAGGAATGTGTGTTCGATCCCGCGTCGGTCGCGGGTCAGTCGCAGGAACGGCACGCCTCTAGATTACCGCCGCTTCTTCGCGGCCGCGCGTTTGGGCGCAGGCTTCGACGCCTTGGCCCTCGCGGGCTTCGACGCCTTCGAGGCCGTGGCGGGCCTGGCGGGCGCGGCCTTCTTCTTCACGGCTTTCGCGGCAGGCCTGGAGGCTGCCTTGGCCTTCGGCGCGGCCTTCTTCGCGGCGGATGGCTTCTTCTCCGCAGCGGGCTTCTTCTCGGCGGCGGGCTTCCTCTCAGCGGCGAGCCTCTTCTCGGCGGTGGGCTTCTTCTCCGGCGCCGCCTTGGGCAGGGCGGCGGCAGGCGCCTTGTACACCTGGAGGAAACGGACCTGATCCATCGCGATGTGATAGGTCCAGATCTCCGCGACGGGGAACTGGTGCTCCTCGCACAGCCGCCGCGCGGCGTCCAGGGCCTGCGGCGGCACGTAGAGATGAAACGGCGCCCTCAATTTGCTGAACACCCCCCACTCGGCTCGCGCCTCGAGCAGGTGGACCGACTCGCCCGTCTCCACCTCCACGGTGCCCTCGAGCTTGCGCGCCCGTTCCTGGCTGAACAGTACCAGGTCCGGGTAGACGGCCAGATCCCCCACCATGACCGACTGGTTCTGCTCGTGGCCGGGGTTGATGGCCACGTCGTGCTTGCGCTTGTAACGGGCCTGCAATTGGCGAATGACGCGATCGTGCTCGAGCTGCTCGCGAATCGGGCGGGTGAGAATCGGGCTCACTGGGCCTCCGGAGACTCCAGAGAAAACGCGATACTATAGCACGCACGTTCGGCGGGCCCGGCTAGAATGCCCGGATGCGCACTTTTGCAGCTTTTCTGGCCCTCGCCGTCGTGGCAACCGGGCCTGCCTTCGGTCAATCACCAAAATCAACCGCCGAACCCGCGGGCCACGTGCCTCCGGCCATTCGGCACATCCTGGCCTCCATCCGCGCTGCCGACAAGGGCCAGCTGGCCGTGTCGGAAGAGGATGGCCGTTTCCTCCGTGCCCTGGTGGCATCGACCAACGCCAAACGGGTGCTCGAGATTGGTGCGGCCAGCGGCTATAGCGGCATCTGGATGGGCCTCGGCCTGCGCGAGACGGGAGGCCGGCTCGTCACCATCGAGTACGACCCCGCCCGCGCACGGGAGGCGGCGGCCAACATCAAGGCGGCGGGCCTGGCCGACATCGTTCAGGTCATCCCGGGCGATGCCTTTGCGCACATCCCCAGGCTCGAGGGGTCGTTCGACCTCGTCTTCCTCGACGCCTGGAAGCCCGACTACAAGCGGTTCTTCGACCTGGTGTTCCCGCGCGTCACGCCGGGCGGGCTCTTCCTCGCGCACAACGTCATCAACAAGAAGAGCGAGATGGGCGACTTCCTCGCCGCCATCGAGACGCACCCGCAGGCGCTCACGAGCATTGTCTCGCCGGGGCACGAGGGCATCTCGATGACCTATCGGAGGCGGTGACCCGATGCGCGCGGTCCATGTCATCGGCACCCCACTCGACCTGGGCGGCAACCGTCGCGGCACCGACATGGGGCCGTCGGCGTTCCGTATTGCCGGGCTGGGCGATCAACTCGCCACTCTGGGCCTCCGCGTGACCGACAAGGGCGACATCGCGTCCCCGATTCCGGAGAGCAAGGGCCCCGGCGACGCGCGCAAGCGGTACGTCCGGGAGATTGCCCGCGTCTGCCAGAAGCTCTACCAGACCTCGCTGGCGTCCCTCGAGGACGGCGCGCTGCCGCTGGTGCTGGGCGGCGATCACAGCCTGGCCGCGGGCTCCGTCGCGGCCAGCGCGGCCCACGTGCGCCGGCGCGGCCGGCCGCTGGGCCTCATCTGGGTGGATGCGCACGGCGACATGAACAGCCCCTCGACCAGCGAGTCGGGCAACGTGCACGGCATGCCGCTGGCCGCCCTGCTCGGGCGCGAGCCGCTCGAGCTCGCCCGCTTTCACGGGCCGGGGCCGGCCGTGCTGCCCAGACACACCGTGCTGGTCGGCATCCGGAACCTGGACGAGGTGGAGAAGGAGATCGTCAAGGCGTCGAAGGTGCACGTCTTCACGATGAAGGACGTGGATCGGCTGGGGATCACCGAGGTGATGGAACGGGCACTGGCCATCGCCAGCCGCGGCACCGGCGGCATCCACGTGTCGTTCGACATGGACGTGTGCGACCCGGCCATCGCACCCGGCGTCGGCACGCCGGTGAAGGGCGGCCTCGACTACCGCGAGGCGCACGTCGTGATGGAGATGGCGGCGGAATCGGGGACGCTGCTGGCGCTGGACCTCGTCGAGGTGAACCCGACCCTGGACGTCAGGAACGCCACCGCGGAGCTCGGAGTGGAACTGGCGCTCTCGGCGCTCGGCAAGAAGATCCTCTAGGGCTTCATGGACCGCGCTTGCTCGAGCATGTCCTCGAGGGTGTCCATGAGCATGACCAGCGAGTAGGGCTTCTCGACCAGGCGGGTGAGCGGGCGGATGCTCTCGAGATCCGCGGATTCGGACCTCAGGCCTGAGAAGATGATCACCGGCACGTCGGGCGGCATCGACACCACCACTTCCCGGCCGGTGCCGCGCCTCAGCCGCAGGTCCACGATGGCGGCCGCGGGACGCTGCCGGCGGATGGCGTCCAGCCCTTCGTCTGCCGTCTCTGCCGTGACGACCGTGTACTGTCGCATCTGGAGGAACTTCACCAGCGGCTGTCGTACGGCCGTGTCGTCTTCGACGACGAGGATGACGGGCGAGGGCTCGGTAGTCACGGTCAGGTCAGTGCGTCCACGATCGCGAAGTCGCGAGTATTCTGTGCGATCCGGCCGGAAACGACAAGCGTGGCCCGCATCCGCTCACGACACGGGCCGGCGCCGTTGGAGGATCTGCTTCTGGTGGTGCCGCGTGTGCACGTGGTGAAAGCGGCGCCACTCGGCTGGCGTGAACGGCCCGAGGATGGGGTGATCGAGAACCGGGCCGGGCCCGAACCGGGCCTCGGCGGCGTCGATGATGGCGTCCATGGCCTCGAGGTCTGCGCGCGAGCGCGCCAGCACCTCGGAGAGCCGCAAGCGACCGGTGGGGACGACGTGCTTCGGGGCCTCGATGCCGGTCGGGAACCTGCCCAGCGAGACGACCCAGAACGTGAGGGCCCGCGACCGCAGGCTCCGCGCGGAGGCGCGCGCGGCCCCGCCGTCGAGACAGCGCTGCAGGCCCTTCACGGTGCCGGTGTACGTGCGGTCCAGGTGCTCGACGATCTCGGCGATGGACCAGCGCCCGTTCACGCGCTCCCCGGCCCGCTCGTCGTCGAGGCCGGCGGTCGCGTCGGTGATGAGCGTCAGGCAGCCGGCCAGGTCGGGGTGCATACGGGGTTCTCAGGTTCTCAGGTTCTCGGGTTCTGGGGTTCTCGGGTTCTGGGGTTCTCGGGTTCTGGGGTTCGCGGGTTCTGGGGTTCTGGGGTTCTGGGGTTCGCGGGTTCGCGGGTTCTGAGGTTCCCGGGTTCTGCCCGCTTCGGTGTTGCGCGCCACCTGCGGCTTGCGAATGAATGGCTTGCCAACCTCCGCGTGCCTCTGCGAGCGGAGGTTGGTGGGCCGCGCAGGGATCGAACCTGCGACCCTCTGCTTAAAAGTTATCTGGTAGATCGTGGCCCTTCGCGTCAGTTTACGGTTTCTGGTGGTTTCGTGTCACCGCCCGTCGCCGTTGTCGCATCCGGTCGCGGTGCGTCGGGCACCGTCGAGGACGCCGTTGCAGACGGTTGCAAAGCCTCCCGCACCTTCTCGAAGCGCCGCATCGCGTCGTGCTGCCCTTGCAGCGTGCTGGCCAGGTAGGTGGACGTCTGGGCGATGTTCACGTGCCCGAGCCAGTCGCGCACCGTCTGCAGCGGCACGCCGCCCTCGAGCCAGCGCGAGCCCGCCTCGCGCCGGAGGTCGTGGAAGTGCAGGTCGGCGATGTTCGCGCGCCGGCATGCCGCCAACCACGCTGTCTTGATGGATCCGACCTTCCGGCCGATCTCGTCCCCGAACACGTAGGCGCCCTCCAGCAGTTCCTTGCCATCGGGCCCGAGGCGCCGCAACTCGAGGATCGCGCGCAGCCGCGACGACATCGGCACCACCCGGTCGCTCTTCGTCTTCGTCTTCGACGCCGGGAGCCAGATTTCCCCGCGGGGCTTCATCCGCACCTGCCACCACTGCAACGTGAGCAGCTCACCCAGGCGGCAGCCCGTCTCCAGCGCGGCCTCCACGATGGCTCGCAGTCGCGGGTTGCACGCCTTCAGCAGCGCTTCCGCCTGGTCGGGTTCGAGGCGCCGGCGGCGCGGCGTCTCGCGCCGGAACCGCACCACCGTCTCTGTCCCGACCTTGAATGGCGTCTCCTTCAGCAGCCGGCAGCGCACGGCCCAGTTGAACATCGCCCGGAGCAGGGCCAGGTTCCGGTTCGCCGTGACCGCGCCTCCGCTGTGGCGCGCACCCCGGCCCTCCTTCTTGACCGCGACCTTCACCGAGCGGGCGGCGTAGAGGCGCTCCAGCGCCAACGGCGTCACGTCCACCACCAGCCACTCGCCGAACGGCCGGACCTCACCCGTCGGCAGCTCCACCGCCGTCCGGCAGATAGCCGCGAGCTGGTAGGCGTCGTTCGTGAGGCTCGCGGCTCTCCTGGTCGTCAGGTAGTCCTTCCGGTACTGTCCGCAGAGCTGTTCCACCGTGAGGGTCGCGGCCGCGGGCTTCACGCCGACGACGCCGTCGCGGATCTCCGTCCGCAGCCGGTCTGCTTCCTTGCGAGCCTCCGCCTTGCTCTTCAGCCGACGGCCGACGTGCTTGTCGAGCGAGAACCGATGCGACACCCCATTCCACTTGAAGTTGAAGTGCCAGGAGTGCGGGCACTTCGGCCACGCGCGCCGCGAGCAGCCGCAGACTTTCCGCAGCCCGTCATTTCGGTGTCTGTTTGCCACGTGCCTCCTCCCGTCAGGCGCCAATGCTCAGCGCCCATTCAAGTCCTCCTGCACGCGCTCAGGATTGGCCCCCTATCAGTTCTGAACTCACTCCGTCTCCCCGGTGGGTGCCGCCGTTAAGGGAGCGCCCGGGCGTTCGCCCGGAATCTCAAACGCATTGAGTTGGTCGAACAGGTTCGGGCAGCGACTGACAAACTCCGAAAGCGGGCCTTCAAACTCAAGAGCATCGCCGAGATGCGCGAACCCGTGCACGACAACATTCGGCCCGACAATGTTCATGGTTACTGTCCAGCGCCGCCGTGTCCCTGGTCGGGCTTCCGCGATCAGCAGATGACGCGGAGCCGGTGCCCGGTCAAGCGGCACACTGTCGCCCGACTTCAATGAACCAAATGGCACCGGTGGATACCCCTCGACCAGACACCAGACGTTGGCGGCGAGCCCAGCGCCGGCGTTCGAGATCACGTACCCGTCGGCTCGCCGGTCGGTGAACACAACTGGCTTGCCTTGGACAATCTCTCGCGTCCACTTGTTCCTAAACTCGGCGTCGGCGGCTGTCGCCAGCGCGAGCGTCGCTTCCGTGTAGAACCAGACAAGGGCCAATGTCTCCAAAAGAAAGAATGCCTGGAGCACCGCGGCCGCTTCTGAAATCTTCAGCGTGACCGTTGTGGTGACAATCGCCACTGCGTTCAACAGGACGACTCCAGTGATTAGCGCTCTCTTCGACATTAGCGCCTCCCTTGCCCCTTGGCCCCTCGGCCGGCTCTCGTCAGCCACTTCGTGAGCAGTTCCTCAACCAGTTCGCCGAACTGCTTTGGTGGCTCCTGCTGCAGCAGTTCGATCTTCACGTCGCGGTGGGTATCCCTCCGGATGTGGACGGTGAGGGGCGTGTAGTCGGGGTCACTGCGGCGCCCCGTGCGCGGCCGACCGGGGCCGCGCCGCTCCGTGGGTCGTTCCTTCGGTGCGCGTTTCCGTATTGTAGGCGCCCGTGCCGTGTTCCTCGCTCACCGATATGCGTCAGCATCCCTGCCTCCTCACAGGTGCGCGACCGACCAGCCTCGTGCCCGGTGGAGGAACCGCGCCACCGTCGCGCGATGGCACGGGCTCGCCTCCCGACACGCACATAGCAGCAGGGCCGGTCGCTCCAGCCCAACGCCAGCCTGATCCAGCAGCTCAAGGCCCGCGGCCGGGTCCGCGAGCTCGATCGGCGCGCCTGGCGTCTTGTAGTTCCGGTTGCCGAACGCGCGCACCCACAGGTAGTCCGAGCCGAAGACGAGCGCCAGAGGCCCGCGCCTGAACGCGGGCGCCCGGCTGAAGGGTTTGTAGCGGACATCGACGATCAGGGCGCGGCGCGCCTCCTGGTGGCGCTGGAGGGTGTCCAGCGTCCCGGTGAGGTATCCCCAGGTGTAGATCACCGGGCGCTCGCCGCCGACGCACTCGGCGCCGGCCGCAGCACGAGCCGCGTTCCCCGTCCCACCGACACGACCTCCACCTGCGCGCCACCCAGGCGCCCCACCAGCCGCCGCCCCTGCCGCCGCAGCCGCACCAAGACCTCCGCCCTCTCGTTGCGCTTCCTCATGGCTGACCTCCAGTGTGTCGAAAAGAGTTGGTTTCACAACGTCGCCTCGTGCCCCGAAAACGATGGATTGATGGGGGTGGACTCCCCCGAGTGCCGGGGAGGGTTTTGCGACAGCCGCGCGCGCTCCCGGTGCACCCGCGACGCGGGCACCCCCAGCGCCTTCGCGGCCTCGCGCACCGACAGGTGCGCCACACCCTCCAGGGCTCGGGTGGGGATCCGCGCCCTGGGCCGACCGATGCGCACGCCCTCGCGCCGCGCCCGCGCCAAGCCCGCGTGGATGCGCTCGCGGATGCGCTCCCGCTCGAACTCCGCAAGGGCGGCCAGAATGTGCAGCTGCAGTTTCCCGGCGGGGGTGGTGCAGTCGATCCCCTCGCCAAGGCTGACGAAGGCCACCCCGACACCCTGAAGCTCCTCGAGCAGCGTCACGAGGTGGCGCAGGTTACGGCCAAGGCGGTCCAGACGCCAGCAGACGAGGACGTCGAACCTTCGGCGGCGGGCGTCCTTCACGAGTTCGTCCAGGGCCGGCCGGCGGTCCTTGGAACCGCTCACTCCGGTGTCCATGTACTCCGCGACCGACCAGCCGCGCACCTCGCAGTAGCGCCGGAGTTCCGGGAGCTGGTTCTCGCAGGTCTGGTCCGTCGTGCTCACGCGCGCGTAGAGGGCCGCGCGCAGCCCCGGCGCGCTCACGCCGCCCTCCCTGCCGCCACCGCGGCGTCAGCCGCCCGCCGCCTCATGCAGTCCAGGCAGGCCCAGATGCTGCCCTCCCGCAGCGCGCGTTCGGTGACGTGGAGGCGCGGGCCAACGCGGTGCGCCGTCAGGCCACGGCGCCCGCACAGGCAGACACACTCGCAGACCCACTGCTGGCCCTCTCGATGGGCGCCGGCCACCCACAGCTCGCCGAACCGGGTGAAGCGGAATCGGTACTCACGCTGCTCGGGCAGCAGCAGCCGGCCGCACCCGCAGGTCGCGTCCATCGACGCGAACATCGAGGACGCGGTGCGCACGCAGTGCCGCTGCCGGCAGGCCAGGCAGGTAATCACGAACTGCGGCGCGCCGCGATGCGTGCCTGTCGTGCGCCCGAAGAGGAAGAACCCGTGGTGGTGGTTGTAGAGCTCTCGCGGCGCAAGCTGGTGGGCGTGAAGTGGAGAGTCCAGCGAGGTGAGAACGGAGGGTGCGGGTGTCGAAACCATCGGAAGCCTCCCATGTGAGTGGATAATTTAATTACGCACGGAAGGCAACTGGAAAGCATTCGCACGCGCACGATTTCAGACAGGCGGCTTCGCGTCGCCCAGGCAGGCGAGCGCCTGGTGGAGTAGCTCGACCGCCTCCGGACTCGCAAGGACCGATCGCGCTCTCGAAGTAGGACTCAGCCGGGGGCTCGGCGTCGACCCGCGCCGTCGCCGCGCCCAACGCGAGGCGCTCAACCTTCACCGCCACGTCGAACATCTGCGCCATGGTGCCCGGTGTCAACTCCTCGGCTCGGAGCGTCTGTAGCCGCTGGATCAACTGGGCCTGCATGCCCTTCGCAATCGCGACGTGGCGCTCCTCCATCTCGCGGATCGCCTTCTGTCGCGCCTCCCGGCGCGCGGCTTCATCCCGGAGTCGCTCCGCCCTCTCCCAGGCCCGGACTCGTTCGACCCAACCCCATTTGCCGCTCCAGCGCCCGACCAGCGCCTTTCGGATCCCGAGCTGTCGAGCCACTTTCGCCCCACTCCTGTCCGCACCCATGTCGCGATAGGTCAAGAACGCGCGGTAGGACCGACCCGTCTCGCCCGGTTGCTGATCCCACGCCTCGACCTGCTCGACGGTTCGACGGCGGTGGCCTACTCGAACAGGCACGGCGTCCTCGAAGTAGTCCTCCGCGCCAGACGCGCGGCCTGACGCCGCTCGAACGTGAGCTTGCGGCAGCTCGGGCGGCAGTGGCGCTGGTGTGGTCGCACCGGCGTGAACGGCGCCCCGCAGCCCTCGCAGGCTCGCAGAACGCGTTCTGAACGCGAAACTCCGGTCACCCCTTGCATGGATTCGTCCTTCCCTTGCCACCCTCCTGCGCGGCTGTGTGGTCGTCTCCTTGGCTCCTGCCGACTCGTCGGCCTCGTCGTCCGCGTGGTCAGCGCGGCGTCGCCAGCACCCGCTCGATGTGGGTGGCGATGGTCCCGTAGAGGTCCGCGGCGAAGGCACGGGGCCCCTGCGGGCTGACGCGCTCCGCGACAGCCTCGCGAATCTTGGCGAGCAGATCCGCAGGCATCAGCACTGGCCAGGCGCCGATGCCTCCCATCGGGGGGCCCGGGAACGTCAGCGCCGCGCGCAGCACGCCCGTGTCGTCGCCCTGGCGCGCCGCGGCGAGGAGGATCTGTTCGCGCACGACCGGGTCCTCCCGCTCGAGCAGCTCCTGGAGCTGCCGCAACCGGGCGAACTCGAGCACGTCGCGCGCCGGCTGGGCGTGCTGCCGCATCTCGCGCTCGACGTTCGCCGTCAGCTCCTGCACCAGCGCCTGTTGTTTCCTCCGGGCGGTGGCCGCTGTCACTACCAGCGCCTCCGCGTGGAGCCGACGCCGTGCCAACCTCCCCGCGTCGGTGTACTGGCCGCCCGCTGCGTCTTCGTTCGTCCGCCGGAGGAACGCGTGAATTTCGTCGACCGCCTCCCGCCCGAATGCCGGCGCACCCGCGAGCTCGTCGTCCTGATAGCCGGCCTCTGCCGCCATGAGCGCCAGCGTGCTCGCCAGCGCGTCCGCCTCCGCCGAGCCGCCCGGCGTGTTCACCATCCGCATCACTTCCGCCATGCGTTTCCTCCCTTCAACGCGTTGCAATCAACGTTGCAACCATGCAGTTCCGCAGATTCCCGGTCACCCTCGCGCGCCGTGAAGCCCACCTCGTGAGCATTTCGTCGGCGAGCGGGCATCCCTCGCTTCATCACTGAACACCGCGGCGTTCAGATCGGTGAACGTGCACCGCTCCAAGTAAGCCCGCAATTCGGCGTAGTGCCGTCGAACCGCCGCGCGGTCGGCGTCGGTCACCAGGTGCCGCGGTCCGAGCTCGATAGCGGCGTCGTCCAGAACTCGGAGCCAGAGGCCGCGCGCCTCCAAGTCGAACACGAGCTTGAAGGCATCCGCGGGCACCACATCGCCCCCTCGCAACACCACCAGTTCGCGTTTTTCGGTCATGGTCGTCCCTCCAGCACGTGGTCACGCGGCGTCGAGACGATGCGCTCGACGATGGTCCCCGCCAGCACCGCGAGGAGCTGGGCCACGGCGTCGTCCTCGTCGTGTTTACCGAACAGGCCAGTCCCCGCCACGCGAAGAGCTTCACCGAGAGCCGCATTCGAGATGCCGCGACGCCTCAGTAACTCGATGTTCATCACAGCCTGTCGCGCGGAGACGGGCGAGGGTGGCCCGCTCGCCAGAGCGGGCTCGATGCGCTCTCCCTCCCTCTCTGGATCACTGATCGGATCACTTGATCGGATCAGGTGACCACCGGTCACCATCGGTGGTGACCACCGGTCACTATCCCGATGACCACCTG
The DNA here is from genome assembly GCA_020851565.1 of Acidobacteriota bacterium. Taxonomy (GTDB): domain Bacteria; phylum Acidobacteriota; class Vicinamibacteria; order Vicinamibacterales; family UBA2999; genus VFZN01. The sequence goes on from JADZCN010000120.1 coordinate 25,463, forward strand.
TCACTATCTCCGTCGTCTCATCGTGACCGGGTGTCACCATCGCCAGACGGTAGACGTTCGCCTGTCGCCGGCCGGCGCGTCTCGAAATCACGAGCAGACCGGCACGTTCGAGGCGCTTGAGGGCGCGCACAACCTCGCGACTGGACACGCCCGCCATGCGCGCGAGGGTGGGGACCGATGGGAAGGCGTGCGCGCCGCGGTCGTCGGCATGGTCCGCGATGGCCATCAGAACGAGCCGATCGCTCGGCCGCAGCGGGTTGTCGCCGTGGCGCAGGTGGTTCAGCACCCACCGTAGCCCTGCGAAGCTCACGTGGCCTCCGTCGGCGGCTGGCGGGCCGCGCCCTGACTCGGGAACGAGGGAGGCCCAAGTCCCGTGCCCCGGCAGGGCGCGGCCACGCCAGATTCCTTGGCCACCACCGCCGACCGTTCGATGAACTCGTCGATCCACTCTTGACGGAGCACGAGCAATCGCCGCCCGCCAATGCGCGCGGCGCGGAGCTGGCCGGTCGCGCAGGCCTGATAAATCAGCTTGACACCGCATCTGGCGCGCGCCGCCGCCTCGCGGGCGGTCAACCAAGGCGAGGACGCCGATGGAGTCTGATGTCCGCTCTGGGAGTCCATGGCTACTCCCGAATCATGAAAGGACAGCTACAGGGCGATCAAGATTTCCTCATACCAATCAAGGGCGCATTGATTCGCCGAATAGTGACACGCTTGGCCCCTCGTGAACAGACCACGACACTCCCCGACAAGGAGCGTCATAGGAGGCCAAAGATTTAACATTGCCCTTAACAGCGTGAGGGCCTACGCCGCAGCCGGTTCGGCGCGGTTAGTGCTCTCCGCGCGGCCTCTTGGAAGAGCCGTCGTCTGCTGCCAGGCGCTGTCTCACTCGCGAGCGGGGATTTCCTCAGCGTTCATCTCCTCAAGGCCAGCCGCGACGCTGAGCAGGACTACGGTCGTTGCGAAGACCTGGCGGAACATGTAGGCGATTCCTGCCAGGCCTTCGGCCCGTTCCCCATGTGCCTTGTGCGCCAGCGTCAGCAGGATGGTCTTGTCAGACAGGTGGCCGGAGCGAAGGGCGGCCTCGACAGCCTTGAGGGCGTTCAGCGCCTCGCCTTTGAATCCGTCCTCACCATGCTGGAGTCCGTGCCGAACCTCGTACAGGTCCTTGAGATACTCCTCGTACCCGTCGCGCAGTTGTCTGACGTGATCGCGGGTGATGTAGCCCCTCTTGCGCATCGCGACAGCGACCTTGAACACGAGTTCCTTGCCGCGATAGGCCTCGCTCCAAAACACGCGTACGAGCAACTCCAGGCGCACTGAGGGTGACCCGCGAAGGGTGGGCGCGAGGGCCGCAAGCTCCTCGAGGTCCGCGTTGATAGTGTTGAACGAGTCGACGATGCCGTTGAGCAAGTCGGCCAGCAGGCAGACGAGGTACTGAGGCATCAGGCGCTCAGGGACCATGAAGCCATCGATGCCCCTGTTGTTCAAGAAGGCATCCACGACGCGCGGAACGTCCCCCACAGTGAGAGCGCTGTAGCGCGCGTCTCGATCGGCGAGGTACTCGGCAACGCCGACCGGGTACGGAATCGAGTCGAGGTAGCGCGGAGCGGGCATCGGTCTCCGCCTCCTTATGGGCGAACCTGATAAACACACCAAGGCGTCATGGAGACGCCTCCCGTTGCAATCCCGTTGCAAACAGGACGGGCGCGGACCGAAGTCCACGCCCGTAACCTGTTGATTCTATTGGTGGGCCGCGCAGGGATCGAACCTGCGACCCTCTGCTTAAAAGGCAGGTGCTCTACCACTGAGCTAGCGGCCCCTCGGTTGATTTTACAGGTCTTGGGGGCTTGAGGTCTTGGGGCTTGGGGCTTGGGGCTTGGGGCTTGGGGGGCCAGTTATCGCCCCAGCTTCCTCTGACGCTCCACCTGCAGGAGCTCGCGGGTTTCCTCGTGCTGGGCGTGCTCCAGCACCTGGTGGGGGTCGCCCTGCTCCACCACGCGGCCGCCGGCCAGGATCACCACACGCGAGGCGAAGTCGCGAACGAAGTCATCATCGTGCGAGGTCAGGAGCAGCGTCCGCCCGCTGGCGGCCAGCGCCTTCAGGACGTCGCCGAGGTCGTTGCGACGCGCGGGATCCAGCGAGGCCGTGGGCTCGTCGAGCAGCAGCAGCGGCGGGTCCACCGCCAGCGCGCGGGCGATGGCCACGCGCTGGGCTTCCCCGCCGGAGAGCTCGCGCGGGAGCGCGTGGGCGCGATGGCCGACGCCAAGCTCGCCGAGGAGCGCCTCGGCCCGCGCCTGTGCCTGGGCGCGCGTCTGGCGCTGCACGTGGACGGGCGCCAGGCACACGTTCTCCAGCGCGGTCAGGTGCTCGAAGAGGTAATGGAACTGGAAGACCATGCCCGCCTTCGGCACCTGGATCTCCCCGGCGTCGGCGCGCTCGAGGCCCGCGAGGATGCGCAGGACGGTCGTCTTGCCCGAGCCCGACAGGCCCATCAGTGCGACCACTTCCCCCGGCGCGGCGTCGAGGTCGATGCCGGCGAGGATCTGCCGGTCGCCACGCCACAGCCGCAGGCCGCGCACGCGGAGCGTCGTTGTCACGGCGTGGCCACCTTCCAGCGGTCCTCGAGCCTTCGCGCGAGGTGCGACAGCGGCAGCGACATCGCCAGGTAGAGCGCGGCACAGAGCAGGCCCGGCACCAGCCAGCTGCCGATGTTGGTGGCGAAGATCTGCGTCTGCTTGGTGAGTTCGACCACTGTCAGCACCGACACGAGCGACGAGTCCTTGAGCAGCGCGACGAAGTCGTTGGTCATCGGCGCCAGCGCGAGGCGGAAGGCCTGTGGTGCGCGCACCAGCCGCAGGGTCTGCAGCCGCGTGAGCCCGAGGATCCGCGCGGCCTCGAGTTGCCCGCGCGGTACGGCCTCGAGAGCACTCCGGTAGATCTCGCTCTCGTAGGCGGCGTAGTTCAGCCCCAGCCCCACCAGCGCCGCAATGAACGCCGGCAGCCGCACCATGCCCGCCAGGCCGTAGTAGATGACGAAGAGCTGCAGCAGCACGGGCGTGCCGCGCATCACCTCGACGTAGACGGTGAGCACCGCGCGTGTCAGCGGATCCCCGTAGACACGGCCGGTGGCGATGAAGACCCCCAGCACGACGGCGAGGAGCATCGCGGCACAGGAGAGCACCAAAGTCAGCACCGCGGCGCTCAGCAGCGAGGGCAGGTAGCGCGGGAGCGCCTCCCAGGCGCGCGCGACGCTGCCGAGCGGCGCGCCGCCGGTGGCACCAGGCGCGTCCGAGCCCTCCGCCGCCAGCACGCGGGCGTAGAGCGCCGGCTGGTCTTCGGTCCAGCAGTCCCACTTGCGGAAGATGCGCTCGAGCGTGCCGTCCCGCATGGCGGCCCGGAGGATCGCGTCCACCTGGTCCCGGAGATCCGTCCGCTCCGGGGCGGCGATGATGATGTAGTGCCCCACCGCCACGGCCTCGGGATGCGTGACGAGGCCCGTGTTGCGGCGCATCGCGCGCTCGGCCAGCACGTGGTCCAGCAGCACGGCGTCCACGCGCCCCAGCAGCAGATCCGAGTACGGGTGGACGTCGTCGTCGTAGGACACGGCGGTGAGGCCGTGTTCCCCCTCGGCCTCGAGCAGGATGTCGTAGGCCATCGTCCCGCCCAGCGTGGCGACGCGCCGCCCGCGCAGGTCGGCGAGCGACCGGAACCGCTCCCGATCGCCCTCGCGGACCGTGATGACCTCGCGGAACTCGTAGTACGGCACGCTCGCGGCGACCGACGCGCGTCGGCCGGGCGAGTCCTCGATGCCGCTCAGGCCGATGTCGAAATCGCCGCGACGGGCCGACTGGTCCAGCGAGGAGTAGGCAATCTGGACGAACTGGGCGGGACGGCCCAGCTCCGCGGCGATGTGCTCCGCAATCTCGACGTCGAAGCCGATCATCTTCGCCGGGTCGGCCGGGTCGGCCTCCACGAACGGGGCGCCGCCCTCTGAGTCGCCCCCCCAGCGGAGCGGCGGTTGCGCGACCGCCGGGACGGCCGTGCACAGCAGCAGCAATGCGAGAAGCGCGAGGCGGATCAACGCCGACAGTATAGGGTCAGACCAGCGCGTCGCGATCGCGCACGCCGAGCAGGTAGAGGATGCCGTCCAGTCCCATCGTCGAGATGGACTGCCGCGCGCTCTGCCGGACCAGCGGCTTGGCGCGGAACGCGATGCCCAGCCCTGCGAGGCGCAGCATCGGCAGATCGTTGGCGCCGTCGCCCACGGCGATGACCTGCTCCATGCTGAGGCCCTCGGCGCGGGCAATCTCGGCAAGATGGCGGGCCTTGCGGGCGCCGTCCACGATATCGCCGCGCACCTGGCCCGTCACGATGCCGTCGACGATGTCCAGCTCGTTGGCGTGCAGGTAGTCGATACCCAGCCGGCGCTGCAGCTCGCGGCCGACGAAGGTGAACCCTCCCGACAGGATGGCGGTCTTATAGCCGAGCCGCCGCAGCGTGGATGTCAGCCGCTCGGCCCCGTCCATCAGCGGCACCATGTCCACCACCTGCCGGAGCGCCGACGCCGGAAGCCCCTTCAACAGCGAGACGCGCTTCCGGAAGCTCGCCTGGAAGTCCAGCTCGCCGCGCATGGCCGACTCGGTGATGGCCTGCACCTGCGCGCCGACGCCCGCCAGTTTCGCCAGCTCGTCGATCACCTCGGCATTGATGAGCGTCGAGTCCATGTCGAAGGCCACGAGCCGCCGGTTGCGCCGGTACACGTTGTCGTGCTGGAAGGCGATGTCCACGTCGTGCTGGTGGGTCAGCTCCAGCAGCGCTGCCCGCATCTCGTCCTCGCTGCCGAGGTCGCCCGACGCAGCCAGCTCGACGCAGACGCGGCCCGCGGAGCCCGTGTCGAGCGGGGTGCGTCCCGACAGCCGCTCGATGCGGTCGATGTTGAGGCCCGCCTTCAGGATGATGCCGCTCACGTCCGCCAGCTGCGCGGCCGTGAGCGCCGGGCCGAGGACGCTGACCAGGTATCGGCCCTTCCCCTGCGTGCCCACCCACGCCTGGTACTCGTCGCCGGTGATGGCGCTGAACCGGATCTGGACGCCCAGCTCGTGTGCCTTCAGTAGCAGCTCCGTGAGCAGCGACGAGGACTTCATCTCGTCGGTGAGCTCCACCAGGATGCCGAGCGCGAGCGCGTCGTGGATGACGGCCTGGCCGATGTCCAGGATGCGCGCGCCGGATCGCGCGAGGATGCTCGTCAGCGCGTGGGTGACGCCAGGGGCGTCGTGGCCGGTAATGTCGATGTGCAGGACACGGGATTCAGGCAGCGTGGGCATGCGAACAGGAAATTATCCCCCATTCGCGCCGCCGGCCCTCGCCGCGAGCTATTGCGGCAGCACGCGTGCCCCGGTGAGGAACCGGCGATAGCTCGCGTACTCGGTGACGGTGCGCAGCCGTGGCTGCCCCGATCCGCGCGTGATGCGCAGCTGCGTGGACGAGACCGGCAGCACCAGCGTTTCTTCCGGGTCCGTGAACGTGATGGGCTTGAAGCGGATGGAGGTGTCCATGCGCTCGAGCGTGAGGTGAGGCTCGACGTTGGCGCGCCGCGCGATGCGCCGGGGCATGGGAACCTCGACCAGTCCCGACAGGCCCTGATCCAGCCGCAGCACTTCGTGCGTGTCGGGGTCGAGCCAGATCCGACCACGGACGCCCCCTTCCACGTTGTAGCTGATGCAGTCCTCGTTGCCCTCGACCTCGCTCACCTCGACGGCAACCGGCGTGGTGAGCCGGTAGTCGACGACGAGAACGACGCGGCCGTCGATCTTCTGGGGCCTGGCCAGCGAGAACACGTAGTCGCGCCGCTGCTCGGGCAGCAGCATCGAGAGCGGTTGCGTTTCCGAGGCGTTCTGCTCGGGCGTGGTGCAGTTGTCGTAGTCGTTCTTCCGCGGCAGGTGCCCGTTCACCGTCAGCACCTGGCGGAGTGTCTTCGCCTCGACCGGCTGGACCGAATCGAGCAGCGGATCCCACGAGAGGCGGAGCTCCGATTCGACGACGCGCGCGAAGCCGTCGGCGGTGAGCCCGGAGTTGAGTGGCTGGAGGCGGACCGTCTCGACGCAGATGAGGCTCTGCGCACGCGCGAAGTAGTCGGCCACCTTCTCGCCGGCGCGCGCGAGGATGGTGCCAAGCTCCACGGCCCCCTCGCGTGGCTGGGCGCCCACGGCGACGACGGAGGCGCCCGCGAGCACCGCCACCATCGCACCGACGCGCACACCCAGACGTCGCATCGCGCGGATTATAGCCACCGGGCCGGCGCATTCAAGTGTCTTTCAGCGCCGCGCGCGGACGCGCCGCCGAGTTGTCTCCGGATGTCACGTAATGCTGGCCGTCGAGGGCGAATCGGCGCATAATCCGCGCATGTCACTGCCTCCCTCCTCGCGACGTGCTTTCCTGGCGGCCACGGGTGCCGCTGCCGCATCCGTGTGGATACCGCGTCCCGTGAAGGGGTACTCCCCCGCCGAGATTCGAGCCGTGAACCTCGACGACGTCGGGATTTCGAAGTGGGAGATCGATACGCCCGCGCTCTGCGTGGATCTCGACCGCCTCGAGCGGAACATCGCGAAGATGCAGGCCGCCGTGAAGAAGAACGGGATTGCCACGCGGCCACATGCCAAGACCCACAAGACCGCGGCCATCGCGCGCCTGCAGCTGGCCGCGGGCGCCATCGGCATCTGCACGGCGAAGCTGGGCGAGGCCGAGGCGCTCTTCGCCGCGGGCATCGAGCCGATCTGCATGACCACCAGCAACCTGTCGCCTCGAAAGATTCGGCGCGCCATGCAGTTGAGGAAGGCGAACCGGCAGTTCATCCAGGCCGTGGACGAGCCACAGAACGCGCGGGACCTCTCGGCGGCGGCGCGCGAGGCCGGCGTCACCGCCGACATCGTCGTGGACGTGGCCGTCGGCACGCGCAGCGGCATCCCGCCGGGCGACGGCGCCGTGGCGTTGGCGAAGCTGGTGGACACGCTGCCGAACCTGACGCTGCGCGGCCTGCTCTCCTATGACGGCGGTGCGCAGCACGTCAACGGCTTCGCCGCGCGCAAGGAGCGCGCGCTGAAGGGCCTGGAGGGAAACGTCGAGACGCGCGAGGCGATGAAGCGGGCTGGTCTCTCCACCGAGATCTTCAGCGGCGGAGGGACCGGCACCTACAGCGTGCAGCACCTCACGCCCGGCTTCACCGACGTGCAGGTCGGCAGCTACGTCTTCATGGACATGCAGTACCTGGCCATCGGCAGCGAGGACGGCGACGCCGTCTACAAGGACTTCGATCCGTCGCTCACCGTGGTGGCGACCGTGCTGAACAACCGCTTTCCGGGCCGGCTCACCACCGACGCCGGTGCGAAAGCACTCACCCTCAACGTGCCCCGCCCCGGCGTCGTGGGCGAGCCCGGCATGGACTACAACCCGGGCTCGGACGAGTTCGGCGTCATCACCTTCACCGAGGCGCGGCGCACGTACAAGATGGGCGACCGCATCGAGATGATCGTCCCCCACTGCGACCCAGTGGTGAACCTCTACGACCAGATGTACGGCATCCGCGGCGACAAGGTCGAGGTGGTGTGGCCCGTGACCGCGCGAGGCAAGTCGCAGTAGCGCCTCGCCAGCGGGGTGAGAAGCACGGGAATCCGGCTGCGCGGCCGCGCGCCTCTCGAATTCGTGCCTGATTCCGGCCGCCTCCGGGTGGCAGGGCTGATGCATTGCCCTCATCCGGAGGCGGTCATATGGCTCGACTCATCACCACCCTGCTCGCGCTGGCCCTGGCGGCCGTGCCCGGGCTGGCCACCGCGCAGACCTTTGACGGGGGCGTCAAGGGCGGTGCGTCCTTCGCCGACGTCCCGACACTCGCGGAGGACCTCGAAGATGCCGGGGCCACGGATCTCGAGTGGCGCTGGGGCCGGGTCCTCGGCGGCTTCATCGCTATTGGCCTGACGGACAACCTGGCGTTCCAACCCGAGCTCCTGTGGACCCAGAAAGGGTTGAAGGGCCAGGATCCGCTTCTCGACACCGAGCTCAGGCTCGAGCTGGATTACTTCCAGATCCCGCTGCTCGCCCGGTTCGGGCCCGAAGATGGCCGCGGCTTCCACGTGCTCGCGGGCCCGTCCATCAACTTCCTGAGCGAGGCGCACGCCTATGAGGTGGGCGCTTTCAGCGGAGACGAGGACATCCAGGACGAGACCGAGGCCGTCGACATCGGCCTGGTCGTGGGCCTGGGCTACTACGGCCGCCTGCTGCTGGTCGAAGGCCGCTTCGAGGAGGGCCTGAGGAACGTGGCGAAGTTCCCGGAGGGTGACGAGAACTATCGCAACCGGGCGTTCATGATCCTGGGCGGCATCCGGTTCGGTCGGTAGGGGGCTACTTGACCCGCTCCCAGTAGAGGGACTGCGTCACCCGCTCGCCGTTCTTCAGCGACAGCGTCAGGCCGTTGCCGTCCGGCGAGAAGGCGAAATGACGCACCTGGTTCGAGCCGACCCATGCCGGGTTGGACGAGCCGGCCACGTGGTGCGTGACGATGCCCCTCGCCTCGTCCACGGTGAAGGGCCCGAAGTACCCGAGGTACCGGCGATACGCCGCCGCGCGATCCGCATCGGTAGCCGGCGGCTGCGCCGCCTTGTTGGACGAGTGCATCAGCTGCGCGGACATGTGGCCGGACGGGTCGTAGGTGATGCGTCCCACGTCGTACGCGCCCGGGCGCGAGGGACCCCCATCGGGATCCAGGATCTGGTAGGTGACCAGCTGCCAGGTCCCGACCAGTCGGTCGCGCGCTGTCCCGGACCGTGGCTGTGCGGCCGGCGCCGCGGCCCCGGACACGATCGCTACCAACGCCACCGTCGCCGTCAGGGTCCTGATGCACATGGGGCGCATTCTACGCCGGTCGCGTGCCGTTCCAGCCTGGCTCCTCGCGCCTCGCCCTCACGGTCGCTGCGTTCAGTTGGACGCCGCCGGGAACCCCAGGAACTTGCCGTGCATGAACGTGACCCCGAACTGCAGGCGGTTGATGTTCTCCAGGAAGCTCGCGTTGTAGTAGTCCTGCCCCCGGTAGTAGCGCACGAACAGCCCCGCGCCGCCCCAGCCGCCCGGCAGGCACGCCGCCTCCGCCGAGGTCACCACGTTCTCGACCGACGACGCGGCGCCGCGGATGAAGGTCAGCGACAAGTCGGCCCAGGCGCGCCCGCACGTCACGCGGCGCAGAACCGGCGGCCGCCAGTTGCCCGCGATGACGTCGGCCGAGAGGCCCACCCGCGTCGGGCCATACAGGGGCCGGAGCGTATCGGAGATGGACCCGCCCAGGTACCCGCGCGGGTTCAGCTCGAGGCTCGCGCCCACGCCCCATTCGCGGCGCGTGATGGCGCGGACGTCCACGGGGTCGTCGCCGCGCGGATGGAGCCGGCGGTACTGCACACCGACGCGGATGTAGTTCGTCGAGAAGCTGCCGTCCTTCCTGTTCACCGTCTCGGGCCGCGGCTCCGACGGCTCCTCGGGTACGCACTCATCGTCTACGCGCGCCTGATCGGTGAAGAGGCATCCGTCCTGCCCGTTCGAGTGATGACCGAAGGGGATGGCGCTCACCAGCCACATCTCGATGGGGCCCTCGAGAAATGCCACGGGCGAGTCCTCCCGGTCCGCGGTGGAGAGGTTCTTCAGCCAGGCGAGCTGTACCGTCCCCTTCGGCATGTAGGAGGGCGTCCGGACCGGGCTGGAGGTGGTGTCGAACATGCGCAGGCGTACCATGAACGTGCCGAACACCGAGAACGCGAACACGCGCGGCCGCTCGGGCCGCATCACGCGTTCCAGCTGGCGGCTCACGTTGTCCACGATGCGCACCTCGGGCGCCGTCTGCGCCTCGAAGACCAGGGCGCCGTCGGTGTGGTTGAACAGGTAGCTGCCGTCGGGATCGAACGACACCTTCTCGTCGGCGAGGAACGTGAAGGAGCCCACGCGCGGGAACGCGTCGGCGTCTTGCGCCTTCGCCGCCGGGGCGAGGGCCAGCAGGATCGCGATGAGGGCGAGGAGTCTCGTGGCCATGGCTCACGCCTCGATGATCTGCCGGGCCAGCTCGTGGTTGTGCTCGACCCGGATCCTGATGGGGTCGTTGCGCGAGCGGAGCGAGAACGTGTAGTTGAACTGGCCGTCGAGGTCCGTGCGGAGCCGGTTCAGGCGACTGTTGGTGGCCTCGAAGTCGTTCAGGTTGGCAATCTCGCAAATGAGCGAGTCCTGGAGCAGGGGGCAGCGCTTGCGCTCGGCCCCGCCCGGCTTCAGGGCGAACGAGTCCAGGACCTCCAGGAGCACATCCTCCACGGGACGCGTGCCCGGCACCAGCTCGAACGAGAACTCGGCGTACATGGGATCCCCCCGTCGTGACGGCTGGTGGGGGTCCAGCCACCTCACTGGTGTGCGATTGGCGGCTGGCGTTTCACGCCGCCGGATGCCTGATGAGACGGCCGTCGGTCGAGGATTCCCGGTCGCGCCAGTGACAACCCTGTAGGCGGAGCGACAATTCCGTATCTGCTATCCTGCCACCGCGCCCGTGATCCGGGCGATTGTCGGACAACTGCTGACGGAGATCGCACGGCCTGGAGTTTGCCTAGGGCCTCGGCACGGAGGAGTGGATGAGCAACGGTCAGTCGATTGTGATCAAGGGAGATATCTCAGGCAGCGAGGATCTGGTCATCGCCGGCCGCGTGGAAGGCAGCATCACGCTGGATGGCCGTGCGCTGACGCTGGCCCCGGGCGCCACGGTGGTTGGCACCATTTCCGCCGCCTCCGTCGTCGTCTCGGGAACCGTGGAGGGCAGCGTCGAGGCCGGCGAGCGGCTCGAGGTGAAGGACACCGCGGTCATCGAGGGCGACCTGAGCACGCCTGCGCTGGTGGTGGCCGATGGAGCTCATTTGAACGCGACCATCGAGATGCCGGCCCGCACGGGCTCGAAGCTGGCCGGCGTCGCCTGACGCCGCTGGCGGCAATTCCGGCCAGGTGCGATCGCCTTCGGACGTCAGCGTCCGAAGGCGACGCCCACGTACACCAGCACCATGTCCGTCCGTGACCGGCTGACGTCGAAGAACGCCTGGCCGCCCTCACGGCGGATGGCGCCTTCTCTCAGGTAGTCGGCCTTGCTCCGGCGAGATACCGCACCGACAGGTCCAGCTTCCATCGGTGTGGCGCGGCGCCAAACCCCACCTGCAGGCCGGCGCCGGCACCCAGGCTCACCGTGAAGTCGTCCAGGTTGGTGGCGCCGAGGCTGGAGCATCCCCACGGATCGCAGTCGATGCTTTCATCGATGGACGTCCGCGTGGCGATGTACGAGAACCCGAGGAGCCCGTCCGCATAGGGCCGTACGCGCCCGCGGCGCGGCTGGAGGCGCACGCGGCCGTGCACCAGCGCCACGCTGTTACTGGTATCCACGGTCACGACGATGTCGGGAATGGTCGGGCTGAGCGGAACCCGTCGGCTCTCGGTCCCGTACAGGAGATAGCTCCCCTCCACGCCAAGGCTGACGATGCTGTCGCCGAGCGCGACGTCAGCGTGACCGGAGAGGCCGCCGGCGCCGTCCACGTTGTCACCGAACTCCCCTACCGGCACGCCGACGATGAACCCGGCGCCCACTTGCCACGGGGGACCCTCAGCAGTCGCCTGGGCCCACGCCGGTGCGACTGGCAGTAACGCAAGGAGAAATGCAAGGACTCTCGGCGTCATGGAACCACCTCGCTGCCAGGCCTTCCGGTAGCCAACGGTCTGCTCTGCAGAGTGTGGGCCAAGAGCACGCGGAGATTGCACGCGGGAAACCGAGCGATGTAGTCTCACACTGGCCGGGGTGACGGCTTCCCGGCGTCACGCTGGGGACGGTGTCGAGTCTGGACGGCTGCGATACCCTGGGTCGACCGTGCGCGCGGAAATGGTGGCGTCGAGCGTCCCGCGAGCGCTCAGGGCCTCGCGGCTCGGCCGTCACCACTGCCAGAGCATCGGCACGCGGCGACACCGCCAGCCGTGTCACCGCACCCAGCCCGTGAGGTGCGACGTCCAGCACCTCGCGCCACCCAGGCGCGCCCCTCGACCAGGCGAACACCTTCGTGCCGGCCGACATCAGGAGCGCCTGGCCGTCGGGCATCCACTCGTAGTCCCGGTCGAGGCTGCCTTTGACGGTCCCAGTGAGTCGCTCGCTCCGGCCGGTTGCCGGGTCGAGGGACATGATGGGGGTTCTGTCCCTGCCGATCGAACTGCCACAGGCGCTGCGTGCCGTCGGCTTCGACGCGAATGACGGTGAAACCGTCGCGCGCCAGCGAGGGCGCGGCGGGACGCACCGGGGGGATGGTCGGCGAGTATTCCCCTTCCGGAGTGCGTGTCAGCTGGCGCGTGGCGCCCGTGCGCCGGTCGAACTCGTAGATGTCGGTCTGCTGGCCATCGCGATTCGCCGTGAAGAGCACGCACTGCCCGTCCGGATCGAAGAACGGCTGGTTCTCGTAGCCGGGTGAGGTGGCCATCGGCTGAGGCCGCGCCCCGGTGAGGCTCCCCACTCCGCCGCTCATCGGGAACAGGTGGATGTCGGTGGCGGTCTGGGGGCGCAGGGCCGCGGGCTGTCCGAGAAGGATCGCGGCGAGCCCGACTACGGCGATGCGCATGGCTACCTCGATCGCTGGAAGACGAGCGTCCGGGAGATGTCGGTTCCATCGGCCGCGCGCGAGGTAAAGCTCAGCTCGAGGGTGTCGCCCTTCACCCGGAAGTACCGCGTGAACTCCTTGCCCAGGTCGTCGGGGAACAGCGAGCCCTGGACGTGGTGCGTGACTGTCCCCCTTACCCCATCTGCGCCATCTGCGCCATCTGCGGCTACTGCGGCTACTGCGGCATCTGCGGCTCCTGCGGTTCCTTTGCCATCTGCGGCGACGGTATCGACGTTGAAGGTGCCGAAGTACGCGTCATAGCCGAGGCGCACGCGCGCGTTCGCGGCGTCCTCCGGCGACGCGGGCTCGCCAATCGCCTGCGCGCGCCCCTGGCGCATCATCTGCAGCGCCATGTGCCCGCTCGCGTCGTAGAAGAGGCGACCGATGGGCGCTTCGCCAAGCACCGCGTCGTTGACCACTTCCCCGCTCGCGCGGCGCACCGTGCGGGTTTGCAGTTCCCACGAGCCGATCATCTGCTCGCGGGCGCTTCGCGTGGATCGCGGAGCGCCCGTGGACGGTGCCGACACCGAGCACGCCGCGCCGCCGACGGCGGCAAGCAGGAGGACGATTCCGGCGGATACGACGTGACGATGCTTCATGGCTGCGGTCGCTCCGTCTAAAGGCCGAGGAGATGCTTCTTCCTCTCCGCGAACTCCTCCGGGGTGAGCGCGCCCTCGTCCACCAGCCCCTTCAGCGCGCGGATCTCGTCAGTGGGAGACGGGCGGGGTGTGTCGAAGTCGTGCGCGGCCGGCGTCCACGATTCGATGTGGACTTTGATCTTCAGCGCCAGATCGTACGCGTCCATGTCGCTGAAGGTGACGGAGTTCTCATCCCGCGCGGCGTCGAAGGCGCCACCGGTCAGCGAAGAAGCTCGGTCGTGTGGCGTCCCGCCGGCGAAGGAGAACTGGATGAAGCCGTCGAAGGCGCCCGGCTTCTTCACCTCGACGGCGGTGACGTGGCGCAGCAGGATGGCCTTGTCCCGCCGCTCGTCCAGGTGTTCCTGGACGATGCGGATGCTGTCGCGTGAGACGAACAGGGTCTTGCCCTGCCCGCCGTGGAGCACGAGGCTCATGCGTGACCTCTCGTCGTGGACGGGCGCGGCGACGCCGTCGCCCGACATGGTAGCGCGGGTGAAGGCGTGGGACGGAATATGGAGCTGAACGGTGGCGTCCCCGGCGGGATTCGAACCCGCGTTTTAGCCTTGAAAGGGCCACGTCCTAGGCCTCTGGACGACGGGGACGCGAGGTGTGGAACATAGAAGTCTAGCACGCGCCCGCGCGGTGGCTCCAGACGCCGGCAGGGTGCCGCGGCAGGCCGAGGCCCTCGCCGCCGTGCGGCCTTGCGAGCCGGCTCGCGAGCGACACCGAACACGGATCCGCAGGCGTCCCGGCCGCGTGGGGGACGAAGTGGGGCCCCACGCCTCCAGCGGATAGAAGTCGGCGGACCGCCGGAGGATCCGTTTTCCGAGCCGGCGAGCGGCCACGCGGTGGCGAGGGCCTCGGCCTGCCGCTCACCATCCGACGGAGTGCCCCGCAAGCGGCTGGTTAAGGCCCTCGACCCGCCGCTCAGGCCCGAGCAAAGTGTGCGACCGACCTGGTCCGACTGGCACCGCGAGCTAGGCGTGCGCGCGCTATACTCCGCGCGTGAACCGACGACGCTTCCTCGGCGCCACCACCCTCGCCGCCGCCTCCTCGCTGCTCCCCCGCGCCCTCGAGCACGCCACCGCCGCGCAGCGCCCCAGCGAGTATCCCACCGACTCGTTCGACCCATGGATCGAGGTCCACGCCCCCAACCTCACGCACAACGCCCGCGAGGTCGCCCGCGCGGCCGGCAAGCGCCCCATCCTCGCCGTCATCAAGAACAACGCCTACGGCCTCGGCGGTCCCGCCGTCGCCAGGCTCCTCGAGCCCCTCCCCGAGATCCACGGCTTCGCCGTCGTCAAGCTGGACGAAGCCGTGCTGTTACGGGATCGCGGCATCAAGAAGCCCGTGCTGCTGATGGGCCCGTTCACCACCGGTGAGCTGGCCACGCTCACCGCGAAGGACATCATGCCGATGGTCTACACGCCCATCGGCGCGGACCTCGAGCGTGCGTCCGCCGGCCTCGGCCGGCCGCTGGACATCCACGTGTGCGTGGACATGGGCCTCGGCCGCGTCGGCGTGCCCCATGCCGAGGCCGCCGCGCGCATCCGGGATCTCGCGGGCCGGAAGAACGTGCGCATCGCCGGCGTGATGATGACGTTCACGGAGGACCAGGCGTTCGACCAGGAGATGCTGACGCGCTTCGAGGCGCTCACGGGGGAGCTCACCGCCGGCGGCATCGCCCTCGGCCGGCGCCACGCCGCGTCCAGCTACACGTTCTTCCAGCTGGACAACGCGTGGCTCGACATGGTCCGCACCGGCATGATCCTCTACGGGGTGTACCCCGACGTGAAGTTCCGCAAGGACACCCGTATGAACCTCAGGCCCGCCGCGGCACTCCGCGCCCGCGTCGTCTACGTGAAGAAGCTCGCCGCCGGCTCGAGCGCCGGCTACGAGCGCGCCTACATGGCGAAGCAGGACACATGGATCGCGACGATCCCCGTCGGGCACACCGACGGCTGGCCGCGCGTGGCGGCGAAGGGTGCGCGAGTTCGCATCAACAATCGCCTCTACCCCGTCATCGCGTCCGTCTCGGCCAGCCACACCATCGTCGAGATAGGCTCGGAGCAGACGGTGAAGGTCGGCGACGTGGCGACGATGTTCGACTGGGCGAACGGCTCACGTCCCGAGGACGTGTCGGCGGCGTGCGGTGCGTCCGTGTACGACCTGCTGATGCACCTGAATCCGGTCGTGCCCAGGTATGTGATGACCGAAGGTGAGAAGTGAAAAGTGAGAGGCCCGGAGGAGTCACGATGATGCGCTCGCTCACGCTCGTGCTGCTGCTGGCGGCAGGCAGCCTGGACACGGTCACGGCGCAGACGCGCCCACTCGCGCTCACCGACTACTACCGCGTGGAGACCGTCAACGGGACGGCCATCTCACCCGACGGACGCACCGTGGCGTACGTCCGCACGTTCATCGTCGAGAGCGAGAACCGGCGGCACAGCGAGATCTGGGCCGTGCCGGCCGATGGCAGCGGGACGCCGCGGCGCCTCACGAACCCTGCCTTCAGCTCCTCAGCTCCGCGCTGGAGCCCGGACGGGAAGCTCCTGGCCTTCACGTCGCGAAGGCGGGTGATCACGGCCGGCGGGCCCCAGGAGGAGTCCGTCTGGTTCCTGCGGATGGACGAGGGCGGCGGCGAGGCGTTCCAGATTCCCGGCGTCGAGGGGACACCGGTCTTCAGCCTCGACAACAAGTGGATCGCGTTCACGAAGGCCGTGAAGCCCACTCCTGGCAACGGCGGCCCCACGCTCACCGAGGCGGAACGGCTGATCGAGGAGCGGTTCAAGGGGCGCAAGTACGACTGGATGAACGCGCGCTTCGACGGCCGCGGCTACCTGCCGGACCCGCGGGATCCCGGCGCGACCCCGCCCGAGGAGCTCTTCATCGTCTCCCGTGAGGGCGGCGAGCCGCGCCAGCTCACCACCCTCGGCGTCAACGTCCGCGCGGCGGCGTGGCGGCCGGATTCCGGCGCGCTCGCCTTCGTAGCCGACACGCACCAGCGAGACGAGTACTCGTACGATCGCGCGGACATCTTCACGGTCACCCTGACGGGCACTCTCACGCGCGTGACCGACGATGGGTTCGATCACGGCGCGCCGGTCTGGACGGGCACGGGGGACGCCATCGTCGCCATCCGCGAGCAGAGCCTGAACCAGGTTCTGGCCGCGAAGCAGGCGCATGGCTCGCCGACGGACCTCTATCGTTTCGCGCCCTCCGGCGGCCCACCCGTCAACCTGACGGCGGAGTGGGACCTCATTCCCGGCGCGCCGCAGGCCAGCCCCGACGGCCGCCACGTCTACTTCACGGCCGGCACGGCGGGCACGACGCAGCTGTTCCGCGTGCCGGTGGCGGGCGGGCGCGTCGAGCAGGCGACCAACGGCGAGCGGCGCCGCTCGGACCTCTCCATCAGCTGGAGTGCGGGCCGCATCGCCTTCGCGTCATCGGCGGTGACGCAGCCGTGGGAGGCGTTCACGGCGGGGCTCGATGGATCGGGTGAGCGGCAGCTGACGCGAGTCAATGCGGCGTTGCTCGGCGAGGTCATGCTCCGTCCCGCCGAACGCGTGCGCTTCGCCAGCAAGGACGGCACGCAGGTGGACGGCTGGGTGATGATGCCCTCGGCCGCGACCGGCACGCGCGTGCCGCTGGTGCTGGCCATCCACGGCGGCCCCCACAGCGCCTACGGCACCGACTTCAACTTTCAGTTCCAGTGGATGGCCGCCAATGGCCTGGCCGTCCTCTACACCAACCCGCGCGGCTCGACGGAGTACGGCGAGAAGTTCCTGTGGGCCACGTGGGGCGGCTGGGGCGGCGTGGACTACGAGGACGTGATGGCCGGCGTGGATCACGTGGTGGCGCGCTACCCGGTGGCCCCGAAGCGCCTGGGCGTCACGGGCTATTCGTACGGCGGCTTCCTCACCAACTGGGTCATCACGCAGACCCAGCGCTTCCAGGCGGCGGTGGTGGGCGCGGGCATCTCGAACTGGGTCAGTGACTACGGCACCGCGGACATCCCACGGACGAAGGAGACGGAGTTCTTCGGCACGCCGTGGGAGCCGAAGGGCGCCGAGACTCTACTCAAGTGGTCGCCGGTGATGCGCGCCGGTTCAGTGACGACGCCGACGCTGTTCGTGCACGGCGAGTCGGACCTGCGCGTTCCCATCGAGGAAGGCGAGCAGATGTACACCGCGCTCAAGAAGCGCAAGGTGCCGGCGGCATTCATCCGCTACCCTGACAGCTACCACACGGGCTGGACGCCGTGGAACACGGTGCACCGGTATCACCACGAGATGAAGTGGTGGAAGCAGTACCTCGGCGCGACGACCGCCGACACGTCCCAGCGCTAGCAAACAAGGAAACCACGAAGATACGAAGGCAATCACGAAGCCCACGAAGTCTCCTGGGAAAGCACCGCGATGCTCCCCCAATTGGCGCTTCGTGAGGCCTTCGTGTCCTTCGCGACTTCGTGGTTTCGCTTATCCGCGTTCCGGCGCGTCGATCCGTTCGGTTTCGCCGGGGATGGGCCGGAACCGGCCCGCCTGCCAGTCGGCGCGGGCCTGCTCGATGCGCTCCTCTGAGCTCGAGACGAAGTTCCACCAGATGTGCCGCGGTCCGTCCATCGGCTCGCCGCCGAGGAGGACGAACGTGGCCGGCGTGACGGCGCGGACGTCCACGGCCACGCCAGGCTTCAGAACGTACAGCGGCCCGGCGTTCAGAATCTGGCCGCCCATTTCCAGCTGTCCGTGGGTCAGGAAGATCGCCCGCTCGTCGTGATGGGCCGAGATGGGGAGCGCCGCGCCCGCGGCCAGCGTCACGTCGGCGAGCAGCGTCTCCCACAGCACCCGGACGGGCGACTGCACGCCGAGGAAGCTGCCCGCCACCACGCGCACCTGCGCGCCGGCGTCTTCCACCATCGGCAGTGTCGCTCGATCGTGGTGGGCGAAGACCGGGTCCGTTTCCTCGTGCGCCTTCGGGAGCGCCACCCAGAGCTGCACACCGCTGATGGGACCGCCGGCCGGCCGCGCGCAGCCCGGGGTCCGCTCAGAGTGCGCGATGCCCTTCCCCGCCGTCATCCAGTTCACGTCCCCGGGACGGATGGTGACCACGCTCCCCACGCTGTCCCGGTGCAGGAACTCGCCGGCGGAGAGGTAGGTGACCGTGGCCAGCCCGATGTGCGGGTGCGGCCGGACGTCCACGCCCTCGCCCGGCTGCAGGATGGCCGGCCCCATCTGGTCCAGGAAGATGAACGGCCCCACCATCTTCCGGCGCGAGGAAGGCAGCACGCGCTGCACCTGGAAGCCGCCGAGGTCGCGGACCCGCGGAACGATCTGCAGCTCGACGGACGGATGGACAAGGTCTGACATCTGCGGCTCTTCGTCATCTGCGCGTCTGCGGCCCTGCTTGTCTGCGCATCTGCGGCCTCGGTGTTCAGAGTTTCACGTCGTTCTTCAGCTCGACGACGATGACCTCGATGGGCTCGGTGCCCTTGTTCATGTCGCCGTGCTGCGTGTTGGGCGGATCCGCGTCCAGCCAGTACGCCTTCCCCGTCTCCCACGTCATCTTCGTCGTCGTCGCGCCCTTCGCGTCCACGACGTCCAGCGTGCCGCCCTTGAGCGCCACGATCGTGCGCCCGTGATCGTGCCGGTGCAGCGACAGCGGCTGGTTCGGCATGATGATCGACTTCCAGACCCTCACTTCGCTGTTCTCGAACTGCGGCTCGCGTCGCGTGCCCGCCGCCTGCTGCTGCACCGCGTCCACCGCCGCCGTCGCGGCGCAAATCGCCGCCGCCGCCCACACGCTCTTCCACATCGCTGTCATCGCGTCACTCCTTGCCCCTGCACCCTTGCACCCTGCACCCCTGCACCCCTGCACCTACAACTTGAGAATCCGCGCAGCGTTTTCCCCCATCATCTTCCGCCGCTCCTCCTCGGTCACGTCCAGCCCGCGGAGCGCGTGCAGCATCTTCGGGATGCTGCCAATCTGGTGCGGGTAGTCGCTGCCGGCCATGATGTGGTCCGGGCCGGCGAAGGCCATCGCCAGCTCGATGCAGTTCGGATCGAAGTTCACCGTGTCGTAGTAGAACTGCTTCAGGTACGCGCTGGGCGGCTGGTCGATGTTCTTCCGGCACTCGGAGAACGCCTCGTAGCCGCGGTCCAGCCGCTCGGCCAGGTACGGGATGGCGCCGCCCATGTGGCACAGCACCCAGGTGATGTTCGGGTAGCGGCGCGGCACGCCGGCGAACACCAGGTGCGCCGCGGCCAGCGTGGTGTCCATCAGGAACCCCACGAGCGGCATCAGCCAGTACTGTTCCATCGCCTCCACGCCAAGCGGGTGCGCCGGGTGGATGTAGATGACCGCCTTCAGCTCGTCCGCTTTCCGCCAGAGAGGCTCGTAGCGCGCGTCGGCCAGCGCCACCCCGTTCACGTTGCTGAAGACCATCGCGCCGGGCAACCCTGCGGCCATCGCTCGTTCGAGCTCGGCCACCGAGGCGGGCGGATCGTTCAGCGGCAGCGTGGCCAGGAACGTGAACGCCTTGCGGCGCGTCCGTTCCGCGGCGTAGGCGTCGTTGACGGCGCGGGCGAGCTCCACCGCGAGCTCCGGCTCCTCCATGTGCACGCCGGGCGTGGTGAAGGTGGCCACCTGCATGTCCACGCCGTGCTCGGCCAGGACCTTCTCGCGATAGTCCAGGTCGCGATGGCCGGGCACGAGGATGTTGTAGTCGCCCGGGTAGTGGAGCCGCGGGTTGCCTTCGGCGTCGTAGTCCAGCTTGATGGACGAGCGGCCCGCCTTCACGGCGTCAAGATACTCGGGCGGATAGTAGTGGTTGTGGAAGTCGATGATCATGTCGGGGTCAGGGGTCGGGGGTCGGGGTCGGGGGTCAGGGATCAGGGATCAGGGATCAGGGATCAGGGATCAGGGGTCAGGCTTGCCCGCCGTAGCCTTGGCGACGGCAGGACCAGAGCCAGTAAACGGGCAGGCCTGAGAGCACGAGGCCCAGGCCCACGGCGCTCTCGCGCGGGTCGGCGATCAGCTGGTTCACGACAATCGCCGCAGACGCGAGGACGAACACCAGGGGGGCAACGGGAACCAGTGGCATCGGCCAGGGAGGATCGTAACCGCGTCGGCGCCGGAGCAGCAAGACCGCGACGCCCAGCAAGGCGAAGAAGATCCACTCCGTGTAGATGACGCGCGTAAAAAGCGCCCGGTAGGTGCCCGTCCACACCAGCGCGCTCGACCAGACGGCCTGCAGGACGATGGCGCGCGCGGGTGTCTGGAAACGAGGGTGCACGGCGCCGGCCCAGCGGAAGAGCAGGCCGTCCTGGGCCATCTGGTAATACACGCGCGGGCCGACCAGGATGATGCCGTTCAGCGCGCCGAAGGCGCTCACCATCACCAGCGCGGCAATCGCCACCGCGCCTGCCGGCCCGATCAGGCGGTCGAACGTGTCGGCCGCCACCCGCGTGGACGCCACCACTTCCGGGACCGAGAGCACGCTCAGGTACACCGCGTTCAGGCCCACGTAGCAGATCGTCACCACGGCGATGCCGAGCATCAGCGCGCGCGGGATGGTGCGCGCAGCGTCGACGGTCTCTTCCGCCGTGTAGGTGACCATGTGCCACCCGCCGAACGCGAAGAGGCCGGCCGACACGGCAAGCATCAGGTCGACCGGGCCCCACGCCCCCACCTCGCCCGGCGCCACGGGCGGCGGCGCGGCCGGCGCCAGCCACCACCCGGCGGCGACGATGGCAACCACCGCGGCCAGCTTCACGGCGGTGATGGCGGCCTGGAACCGGCTGCCCGTGCGTGTGCCCCCGTAGTTGATGGCCGAGAGGAACAGGATGGCGCCCACCGCCAGCAGGCGCGTGCCGGTGTCGCCGAGGTTGAGGAACGTGCCCGCGTAGCGCGCGAACACGGTGGCCACCGCCGCCGCGATGCCGCTGTGCATGCTCCAGAACATCGCCCAGCCCCAGAGGAACCCGAGCGCGGGCGAGTAGACCTCCCGGAGGAAGACGTACACGCCGCCCGTGCGCGGATACGCGGAGGCGAGCTCGGCGCACACCTGTGCGCCGAGCAGCGTCAGGCCGCCGGCCAGCAGCCACGCCAGCACGACGCCGCCGGCGGTGGGCACACGGGCCGTGATCTCGGATGCCTGGACGAACACCGAGGCCCCGATGATGGTGCCGACGACGAGCGCCGTCGCGTGCGACAGCCCGATGACGCGCGCGAGACGGTTCAGAGCGGGTTATCCGGGAACATCATCGTCCGCCACATGTGGGCGGTGGGGCTGCCGTCGTTGCCCAGGCCTTCCTTGGGCTGCTTGAAGTGCCGGCCGATGATGTCGATGAACGGCTCGATCGACACCTTCGCGTTCGGGTCGAACGCGTAGAGGTCGTTCACCGTGACCATGCGCGCGTCGATGTACCACTTGTGCTTGCGCGCGTACTCATAGGCCGCCTTGATGTGCGGCTGCGGCTCGTAGTCCTTGCCGAAAATGCGATTGTAGAGCTCGGGGTACTCGTACCCGTTGGCCGGGTCGGGGTAGAAGCGCAGCGCCTGGTGGTAGCGGATGGCCCAGCTGGTGCGCTCCGGCACGTACGGCTCGAGCATCTGCGCGCCCCACCAGCCGTGGTCCACCTTCACCAGGTTGAGGACCACGTCGTGCAGCAGGCAGGCGAGGACGATCTCCTCGCTCATGCCGGTCTTGAGCGCGCGCGTCGCGCTCTGCAGCACGTGGTTGGCCGGGGCGAAGCGCTTCTCGAAGAACTCGATGAGCGTCGGCTTGTCGGACATGGGAGCCAGGGCGGGCATGGCGCGCTTGCCCTCCGGCCCGCGCGGCCCGAAGAGGCTCCCGGCGCCGCGCCGGATGGTCGCGTCGGCCGGCGCCGCGACGACCTGCGCCTCGCCGTCGAGAGCGAGGCCGCCGGCCTCCGCGTCGAGCTTCTCCATCATGTAATGCTCGAGCGCCTCGGCTTTCGCCTCGGGATCGAGGGCCTCGACCACCGCCAGTCCACCTACGCTCGCGAGAAACGCACGTCGATCGATATCCATCGGCGACCTCCCGTCCAGCCCGTGAAGACTTCAAAAAAAGAAACCGGGTTCCGCGCCCGTGGGTGGCGAGCGAGAAACCCGGTTGGTGGTCGTCGGCCAGGTGGCGTGTCAGCTCCCGTTGAGGGTGGCCGTCTGCCGTGTGGTCCTGTCCTCGTGGTCGCGTGCTACGCAGCCGCCTTGGATGGCTGGGCCAGCGCGTGCTCGAAGACCTGCACGGCCTTCTGCATCTCCGCCATCGTGCCGATGGAGATGCGGACGTGCGTCTTCTCGTACGGCGGGAAGTCGCGCCCGATGAGCACGCCTTCCTTCAGGCAGGCCTCGCGGAACTCGCGCGCCGGCCGCTTGACGTCGATGAACATGAAGTTGGTCTGGGAGTCGGTGTGCGTGTAGCCCCGATCCGCGAACCACTTCTGCGTGAAGTTCCGAGCCGCCTCGTTGCGCTTCTGCTCTTCCTTCACCCAGCTGTCGGGCACCGCGAGCGCGGCCTTCGCGCCCTGCAGCGCCATCACGCTGATGTTGCCCACGCCGTCCCAGTCGGCCATCTTCTTGATGGTGTCCCGGTGACCGATGGCGTAGCCGATGCGGATGCCGGCCATGCCGAAGCACTTCGAGAAGGTGCGGGCGACGACCACGCGGGGGTTCGTCACCGCCAGCGGGATCATCGTCTCGTAGCCCGGCATGGTGCCGTACTCGAAGTAGGCCTCGTCCACGAGGACGGTGGTGCTCGGCGACGCCTTCATCAGCGTGTCGAGGTAGGCGCGGGTGTCCGATCCGGTGACCGCGGTCGCGACCGGGTTGTTCGGGTTGCAGTAGAACACCAGGCCCGCGCCCTTCGACGCCTGCTGCATGGCGTCGAGGTCCATCTTCAGGCCGGCGCCGAGCTTGACGCCCGTGATGGGGTGGCCCATCAGCCGCGCGTAGTCCGCGCACTCCTCGTAGGCCGGGATGGCGGCCACGAGGCCCGCGGTCTTCGACGTGAAGACGTGCGTGCTCGTCCGCAGGATCTGCGTCGAGCCCGAGCCGAGCAGCACGTTCTCGCGCTTGACCCCGTGCTTCTTCGCCACCAGCTCCGAGACCTCCTCGGCCGTGGCGAACGGGTAGCGGCCGGCCTCGGGGAAGGCGGCATTCTTGATGGCGGCGAGAACGTCGGCGTTGCAGCCGAGCGGGTTCTCGTTGCTGGACAGGATGATCGACGGGGCAGGACCCGCGAGGGGCTGGATGCCCTGCGCGAAGAGCGAGGCCTCGCGGCCCCGTGCCGTGATCCACAACCCGGCGCCGCCGACGCCCAGCGTCTGAACGAACGAACGTCGCGAGAGCGACATGGCTGAAACCTCCTTCACTCTGGACATCGGATTACTGCCCGTCCTTGCTGGACGTGGTCGTGGTGGTGCCGAGCACCTTCTTGAACACCTCGACCGCCTTCTGCATCTCGGCCATCGTGCCGATGGAGATGCGGCAGTGCGTCTTCTCGTAGGGCGGGAAGTCCCGTCCCACCAGCACCCCCTGCGCACGGCAGGCATCGCGGAACCCTGCGGCCGGCCGCTTGATGTCCATGAACAGGAAGTTGGTCTGCGAGTCGGTGCCGGAAATGCCCATGTCGGCGAACGCCTTCACCGTGAAGGCCTTCACCTCGGTGTTGCGCTTCCGCTCGTTGTCGATGTGCCCCTGGTTGGCCCACCCGGCGATGGCGCCGCCCAGCGTGAGCGTGCCGAGGCCATACGGCATCTTGAAGGCCTGGATGGCCTTGATCGTCGGCGCGTGGCCGATGGCGTATCCCGCGCGCAGGCCTGCCATGCCATACGCCTTCGAGAAGGTGCGCGTGACGAACACGTTGGGCGTCGAGAGGGCGATGTCCACGGCCGACTGGTAGGAGGGGTCCGTGACGTAGTCGTGGTACGCCTCGTCGATGAGGATCAACGTGTCGGGCGAGGCCGAACGAATGGCCTTGACCATGTCGGCCACCGCCGTCTTCCCGTGCACGGTCGCCGTCGGGTTGTTGGGGTTGCAGAAGAACACCAGGCCGGCGCCCTTCGACGCCTCGATCATCTTCGCGATGTCGATGCGCAGCTTCCCGTCCAGCTGAACCTCGCGCACGGGCGTCCCGATCTTCTTCGCCGTGTCGCGCGGGTTCTCGAACGACGGCCACGCCGTCACCAGTGGCTTGGACGCCGAGGTGAACGCGCGGACCGAGTGCGTCAGGATCTCCCCCGACCCGGGCCCGAGGAGCACGTTCTCGTTCTTCGCCTGGAACTTCTGGGCAATCGCCGTGATGAGCGCGCCCTCGGTCTGCTTGGCATTGAACGGGTACCGATGGGCTTCGGGGAACTTCCCGACGATGGCGTCGAGCACGTGCTGTCCGGGCCCGAGGGGATTTTCATTGCTGGCGATGCGGACGGGCGTGGCTCCAGCCATGCCCTGCTCGCCGTACTCCATCATGCCGGCTTCGCGGCCCCTGGCCGAAATCCACTCCGCCTGGGCGGAGTAGTCCGGGGTCGCAAGACGCTGAAAGAGTCGCCGACGGGTCAGCGACATACGATGCCTCCTTGGTTCACTGCGGCGATGGACGCCACCTGGGTTGTGCCTCGCCGGAGATTTTACACGCTTTCAATGGCTTGGGGGGACCGATCCTCTCCCGGGGCGCCGCCGGTCACCAGCCGCGCCCGGCCCTGGCGGACGCTGGCCTCGTCGCCCACGACGTACACCACGTCCCCAGCCGCGAATTCCCAGTCCACCGTCGGGGGAGCCAGCGTCGTGCCGCCGCGCTTCAGGGCCAGGATCGTCGCTCCGGTCTCGGCCCGGAGGTTGACTACGGCCAAGGTACGCCCCACCGCCCAGTCACCCGTGGTCAATTGGTACGACGACACCGGGGTAGCCCCCAGGAGCCCGGCAACCTGGTCGGTAGGGGCCGGCGGCGCCGCCACGGCCCGGGCCGAAGAGGTGGCCATCAGCCGCCGGGCATCGCCCACCAGCTGTTCGGTGACGTTCCCCGGCACGTCCAGGCGCACCAGCAGCTGGGCCATGACCTCCAGCGAGGCCTCCAGCTCCTCCGCCACGGCCCGGGTCGCCCCCGCCCGGATCATGCGCTCGGCCTCGGCGCGATAGCGTGTCCGGACCAGGATCGGCACGGTACGGTTCAGTTCGCGCACCGCGCGGATCGCCCGCTCCGAGGCGCCCGGATCGCTCAGCACTCCCACCACGGCCGCCGCCCGCTCCACCCCGGCGGCCTTCAGCGGCTCGGCCGCCGTGGCATCGCCGTACAGAATATGGTGACCCTGGGCCACGGCATCACGGACCGTCGTCCCATCCAGCTCGAGCACGACGTGCGGCGTCTGCACGCCGCGCAGGGCCCAGGCGATGAGCCGGCCGCCCACGCCAAACCCGAGAATCAGCACGTGGCCGGTCAGCTCCTCGCGGGGCCCGGGTTCGGCCTCGACACCCGCCTCCCGACCGCCACTCACCCACTCCCCGAAGGCCGGGGCCACCCCCACCAGCCACGGAGTGGCCATCATCGTCAGCACGCTCGCGGCCAGCAGTACCTGCCAGGCGTCGGGGGCGATGGCTCCGTGGGACACCGCCGCGTTCCCGAGGACGAACGAGAACTCGCCAATCTGCGCGAGTCCCAGCGCCGTCGTGGCGGCCACGCGGTGTGGCACCCGGGCCAGGCGGAGCGCCAGAGTCGCGCCGAAGGTCTTGAGCGCCACGATGGCCAGCGCCGCCCCCACCACCCAGGGAAACACGGGAGCCAGGGCCGCTGGCTGGACGAGCAGCCCCACCGAGATGAAGAAGAGGCTGCTCAGCAGATCGCGCAACGGGCGAATCTCGGCGTGGATCTGGTGGCTGAACTCGCTCTCGTCGATCACCAGGCCCGCGAGGAACGCCCCGATGGTCATCGACAGTCCCAGGGCGGAGGCGAGCCAGGCGGTGCCCAGGCTGGCGACGAGCACCATCAACCCGAAGGCTTCGCGGCCCGACAGCGTGGCCAGGCGGAACAGCACGGGCAGCAGGAACCGCGTCACCGCCGCCAGCGCAATGGCGATGACGGCCAGCTGAAGCAGCGAGCGGCCGAGCCCGGGGGCGTCGGTGGCCCCGAGCAGCACCGGCGCCAGCACCAGCGCCACCAGCGCCGCCAGGTCCTGCAGCAGCAGGATCCCGACCGCCAGGCTCCCGTGCGGCGCGTGCAGTTCGTTCCGGCGCGCGAGTTCGCGGATGATGATCGAGGTATTCGAGACGGCGACGAAGACGCCGACGAACACGGCGGTCTCGACGCGGCTTCCGAGCAGGACATACGCGATGGGTGCCGTCACCGCCATCGTGCCCACCATCTGCGCGCCGCCTCCGACGACGACCTTGCGCCACAGCCGGCGCACCTCGCCGAACGAGAGGTCGAGGCCGACCATGAAGAGCAAGAGGGCGATGCCGATCTCGGAGAGGACCGTGACGGTTTCTTCGGAGTGGACCAATGCCAGTCCGCCCGGTCCCGCGATGACCCCGGTGGCGATGAGGCTGACGATGACCGGGGCACGCAGGCGGCCGCCGATGAGCAGCAGGACGAGCGCCAGCGCGTAGAGCAGAACGAGGTCCTGGACGATGGAGCCGCCGTGCACGCAGGATCTACTGTAGCGAAGCACGGGGGTTCGAGCACGGGGGTTCGAAGCACGGGAGTTCGAAGCACGGGGGTTCGAAGCACGGGGGTTCGAAGCACGGGGGTTCGAAGCACGAACGTTCTAAGCACGGCGTTCAAGGCACGGTGGTTCGTGGTGGGTGGCGGCGGCCCGCGACGCGGCGCTCGGCCTGGGCAACGTCGCTACTCTGGATCACCTAGCTTCCCCCCACGCACTGTCCTTACCCCGCCCGCACCCGTTCGCACCCGTTCGCACCCGCCCGCACCCGCCCGCACCCGTTCGCACCCGTTCGCACCCGCCCGCACCCGCCCGCACCCGTTCGCACCCGCCCGCACCCGTTCGCACCCGCCGCACCTGTTCGCACCCCCCGTGCGTGTCCCGCTGCCCCGTTACACCCCTTTGATAAGCTAGGTTTGTGTCGACTCCCCAAGCGCTGACGGGCCGGCGGGCGCGGCGCCGTCGTGGCCCCGAGGCCGTCGACCAGCATCGCGGCGCGGCTCCCATCGACTGGTCCCGCCTGGACCCCACCGACCTCGCGGCGCCGGCCCTGTACATCAACCGGGAGCTCAGCTGGCTGGAATTCAACCGCCGGGTCCTGGCGCAGGCGCTGGACGGGTCGCACCCCCTGCTCGAACGGGTGAAGTTCCTGGCCATCGCCGGCACCAATCTCGACGAGTTCTTCATGGTGCGGGTGGCGACCATCCTGAAGAAGTTCCGGGCGGGCATCGAAGAGACGTCGTTCGACGGGCTGAGCACCGCCGAGGAACTCGCCCTGATCCGCAGCCGGGCCCTGGCGCAAATCGACGAGCAGACGGCGTGCTGGACGCGGGACCTGCGGCCGCAGCTGGCCGCCGAGGGCATCCACTTCCTGGAGCCGTCCGATTACACGCCCGCCATCGACGCCTGGCTCGCCCAGTACTTCAAGGCGCACATCTTCCCGGTCCTGACGCCGCTCGCCTTCGACCCCGGGCACCCGTTCCCGTACATCTCGAACCTCAGCATGAACCTGGCGGTCCGCGTCCGCCATGGGGGCCGCACGAAGTTCGCCCGCGTGAAGGTGCCGGGCATGCTGCCGCGCTTCGTGGCGCTGCCCGAGGCGCTCGCCCCGCAGGGGGGCGTGGCGCACGTCTTCCTCGAGGACGTGATCCGGCGCAACGTCCAGGAGCTCTTCCCCGGCACGCTGGTCGAGGGCGCGCACATCTTCCGCGTGATCCGCGACACCGACATGGTGATCCAGGAGGACGAGGCCGACGACCTGCTCGAGACCGTGGACCGCGGGCTGAAGCAGCTGCGCTACGGCGCGCTGTCCCTGCTGCAGGTCGAGTCGGACATGCCGCGCCGCGTGCTGAACATCCTGGTCGAGAACTTCGAGATCGACGAGGACATCGTCACGCGCACGTCCGAGCGCGTGGGCTTCGGCGACTGGCACGCGCTCACGAAGCTGCACCGCCCCTCCCTCAAGGACCCGGTCTTCACGCCGCAGACGCTCTGGGGCCCGGACGACGCCGACACGGTCTTCGAGCAGATCGCGGACCAGGACTACCTGGTCCACCACCCGTTCGAGTCGTTCACGTCGGTGGAGACCTTTCTGCGCGCCGCGGTGGCCGATCCCAACGTCGTGGCCATCAAGATGACGCTGTACCGGATTGGCCCGAATTCCCCGCTCGTCGACCTGCTGATCCAGGCGGCCGAGCAGGGCAAGCAGGTGGCGGTGCTCGTCGAGCTGAAGGCGCGCTTCGACGAGCGCAACAACATCGCGTGGGCGAACCGGCTGGAAGACGCGGGCATCCACGTCGTGTACGGGCTCGTGAACCTGAAGGTCCACTGCAAGCTGTGCCTGGTGGTCCGCAAGGAGACCGACGGCATCCACCGCTACGCACACGTCGCCACCGGCAACTACAACCGGGTGACGTCGCAGATCTACACGGACCTCGGCGTCTTCACCGCGGACGAGCAGATCCTGGACGATGTGACCGAGGTGTTCAACTCGCTGACGGGCTACTCGAGCCGTCGTTCGTACCAGCGGCTCCTCGTGGCGCCAGGCGGGCTGCGCCAGGGCTTCCGGGCGCTGGTCGAGCGCGAGGTAGCGCACGCGGCGGCGGGGCGGCCGGCGGGCATCGTCATCAAGAACAACGCGGTGGCCGACCCGGCCATGATCCGCACGCTCTACAAGGCCTCGCAGGCGGGCGTCTCCATCGACATGGTCGTGCGCGGGGTCTGCTGCCTCCGCCCCGGCATTCCCGGCATCAGCGACCGCATCCGCGTCCGCTCCATCGTCGGGCGCTTCCTCGAGCACTCGCGCATCTACTCCTTCGAGAACGGCGGCGAGCCCGAGATCTTCATCGGCAGCGCCGACCTCATGGAGCGGAACCTGGATCGGCGCGTGGAGGTGCTCTGCCCCATCGTCGACCCCGACCTGCGCCAGCACCTGCGCGACGTCGTCCTGGCGGCGGTCACCTCCGATACCGAACGCGCGTGGACGCTGCAGACCGACGGCACCTACGTGCGCATCCCCGCCGTCCCCGGCACGCCCGCGGTGAACTCGCAGCTGCTGCTGCTCGCGCACTACACGGCGGGCGAGCGGGGCTGACGCTCGGCCTGCGCCCGACGAGGCCTTCGGTGGGCGGCGCTCCGCGCCGTGGGCCGGCCGCAGGCCGGTGGGCCTTCGGTAGGATCCTCAGGCGCCGCAGGCGCGCCTACCGAGCGCAGCGAGGCCCACGCCGCGAAACGCCGCCCACCGCGCGCGCGAGCCCGCGGCCTACTGCCAGCGGAACAGCCGGAGGGCCAGCGCGAACGTGCCGAGGCCCCACGCCAGCAGGATCGCCAGCTCGCCGCGGAGCGCGGCGAGCGACAGGCCTTCGTTCATCACGCCGCGCAGCGCGTCGTTGAGCGCGGTCAGCGGCAGCGCCTGGATGAAGGGCTGCATCACGTCGGGGAAGTTGCTCGAGGCGAAGAAGACCCCCGAGAGCACCCACATCGGCATCATCACCAGGTTCATCAGGCCCGACACCGCCTCGATGGTGCGGGCGCGGCTGGCGACGAGCAGGCCGAGGCCACCGAAGGTGAGCGCGCCGGCCAGCGCCAGCACGGCCAGCGCCGCCACGCCCCCGCGGACGCCGACGCCAAACACCGCCCAGGCGAACCCGACGATGACGACGGTCTCCATCGCGAGGAACAGCAGCCGGCTCAGGACGTGCGACGCCAGGTACGCCGCGCGCGACATCGGGGTCGCGACCAGGCGCTTCAGCAGCTTCTTCGTGCGCGCCTGCACGATGGAGAAGCCCACGCCCCAGAGACCCGTGCCCATGATGTTCATGCCGAGCAGGCCCGGCACCAGCCAGTCGATGTAGCGCGAGCCGATGGTGTCGATGGGCCGCTCCTCGGCGACGAACGCATCCTGGCGCCCGGCCGCGCGCTGCAGGGCCCGGTCCACGGCCAGGCGCGCCACCTGGCTCTCGGCCCGCGCCTCGTCGAAGCGGTAGACGGGAGGCGCGCCCGGCACGACCACCACGGGCGCGCGGCCATCGCGCAGCGCCCGCTCGATCTCGGCCGGTGCGATCGGGCGGACGCTGAACCCGCCGGCCGCCTCGAGCGTGGCGGTGAGTGCGGCGGCTCCGTCCCGCTGCACCACGCCCACGATGACGGGCTCGGCCCCACGCGATCGGAACGCGATGCCGAGCGCGCACGTCATGATGACCGGGAAGGCGAACACCCAGAACACGGCCTCCGGCTCACGCAGGAACTCGCGGAACCGCGCGAGAGTGAGCTCCACCAGCGGGTGGGACGCGCCGCCGCGATCAGTCATCGCGCAGGTGCCTCCCGGTGAGCGACACGAACACGTCCTCGAGCGTTGCGCTGTGTGTGCCCAGCAGGCTCAGCGCCGCGCCGTCCTGGCGCAGTCGATCGAGCAACGCTGGAACGGTCGCGTGCAGTTCGGACGTGGCAAGCGCCACGTGCCCGTCGCGATGACGCACATCCCGTACGCCGGGCAGCGAGTGCAGCACCTCGTCGGCCGGCGGCGCGCCCTCCACCGCGAACTCGACCACGTGCGCGGCACCGATCGACGCAACCAGCTCGCGCGGCGTGCCGAGCGCGATGAGCGTGCCGCCGTCCATGATGCCCACCCGATCGCACAGGGCGTGCGCCTCGTCCATGTAGTGCGTGGTCAGGAGGATGGTGCCGCCCGCGGCGCGAAACCGGCCGAGCACGTCCCAGAGCTGGCGGCGCGACTGCGGGTCGAGGCCGGTGGTGGGCTCGTCCAGGAACAGCAGCTCCGGCCGGCCCGCCAGCGCGCAGGCGACGGCCAGGCGCTGCTTCTGCCCGCCCGAGAGCTTGCCGACCCAGGACGCGCGCTTGGCGCCCAGCTCGACGAGATCCAGCAGTTCGGTCACGGTGGGCCCATCGGTGAAGAACGATCGGAAGAGCCGCAGTGTCTCCTCCACCGTCAGCTTGTCGGCCAGCTGGGTTTCCTGCAGCTGGACGCCGAGCCGGCGGCGCAGCTCGTCGCGATCGGTGCGCCACCGGCGGCCCAGCACCTCCACGTCCCCTTCGTCCTGGTCGAGGAGGCCCTCGAGGATCTCGATCGTCGTGGTCTTGCCGGCGCCGTTCGGCCCGAGCAGGCCGAAGCACTCGCCGCGCCGCACCTCGAGATCGAGCCCGGCCACGGCGACGACGTCGGGATAGCGCTTGACCAGGCCGCGGCAGGCCAGCGCGGGTGAGTCCGTGGGCACGTGGTTCATTGTAGAAGAGGGGCGCTTCGCGCAGGCCGCGCACGGCCCGAAGGGCCACCGCCTGGTGTACACTCCCTCCTTGTGTCGGCGATCGTGCTCATAGGCCCCGCCGCTGCGTTGGCCCTGCTCCGGAAGCAGCTCGCGTCGGACCAGCCCGTTCAACTGTTCACGGATCACGAGGTGCGCGAGGCGGTCGAGTACATCGCGACGGCGCGGCCGGAGCTGGTGGCCATCGACGCGGAGTTCGCCGTCAGCGCGCGGGGCGAGGCGCTCATCGGCCGCATCGAAGAAGACCCGACGCTGCGCTGCCAGCTGAAGCTCCTCGCACGCGGCGAGAACGCCGCGCCGGGCGTTCGCAAGAGCGGCACCGGCATCACGCCGGCCGGCGCCCCGGCGCCGGCGCCGTACGAGAAGCACGGCACGCGCCGCGCCCCCCGCATCCGCATGTCCGAAGGCGTGGCGGTCACGCTCGACGGCAACCCGGCGGAGCTCGTCGATCTGTCCACCGTCGGCGCTCAGGTGGTGTCGAAGGCCGTGCTGCGGCCCAACCAGCGCGTGCGCCTGCTGCTGCCCGAGGGCCCGCGCAACCTGCGGTGCGCCGGGTCGGTGGTCTGGGCGGCGTACGAGATGCCGTCGGGCAAGCCGCCCCGGTACCGCGCGGGCCTGAAGCTGTCCGGGGTCGAGAGCGAAGCCCTAGAGGGCTTCGCCGAGCGGCACAAGCCCGCGCAATCAGGCGAGCCGGACTGACCCCTGCGGGAACCAGCGGCCCGCCAAGGTGTCCTCGCGGATGATCGTCTCGCCGCGATCGGATCCTGTCGAGACGACCGCCATCGGCACCCCGCTCACCTCCTCGAGGCGCGCGATGTAGCGCCGCGCCTCGGTGGGCAGCTGCTCGAACCGCGTGACGCCCTTCGTCGGGGACGACCATCCGGGCCAGGACTCGTAGATCGGCGTGCAGGGCCCCACGGTGTTCAGGTCGGCCGGGAACTCGGTGAGCGTGCGATCCCCGACGGCGTACCCCGTGCAGATGTCGACGCGCTCGAGACCGTCCAGCACGTCCAGCTTCGTCAGGGCCAGTGCGTCGATGCCGTTGACGCGCACGGCGTAGCGCACGGCCACCGCATCGTACCACCCGCACCGCCGCGGTCGGCCGGTGGAGGCGCCGTACTCCTGCCCGCTCTCGCGCAGCCGCTCGCCCATCTCGCCGGTGAGCTCCGTGGGCAGCGGGCCCTCGCCGACGCGCGTGGTGTAGGCCTTGGCCACGCCCAGCACGCCGTGCACGGCCCTCGGGGGAATGCCCAGCCCGGTGCACGCGCCGCCGATGGAGGCGTTGGACGAGGTGACGTAGGGGTACGTCCCGTGGTCGATGTCGAGCATCGTCCCCTGCGCGCCCTCGATGAGGATGCGGTGGCCCGCGCGCATGGCCTGGTCGAGCGCCAGCGACACGTCGCCGGTCCAGCGCCGCATCCGCTCGCCCTGCGCGAGGAGCTGCTCGTACACGGCGCGCCAGTCCATCTTCGTGTCCCTGATGATCTGGTTGCGCGCGTGCACGTTCTCTCGCACCTCGTCGGCGAGCGCCTGCGTGTCCACGAGGTCGCACACGCGAATGCCGCGCCGGCCGATCTTGTCCTCGTAGGCGGGGCCGATGCCGCGCGACGTGGTGCCGATCTTCCGCTCGCCGCGGCGCGCCTCGCTCAGCACGTCCAGCTCGCGGTGGTACGGCAGGATGAGGTGCGCCTTCTCGCTGATGAGGAGCCGATCGCCCACCTCGATGCCGAGCGCGGCGAGCTCGTCGATCTCCGCGAAGAGCGCCTGCGGGTCCACGACCACACCGTTGCCGATCACGCACCGCACGCCCGCGTGCAGGATGCCCGACGGGATGAGGTGCAGCACGAACTTCTTCCCGTTCACGTACACGGTGTGGCCCGCGTTGTGGCCACCCTGGTACCGCGCGACGACGCCGAAGTGGGGCGTGAGGAGGTCGACGATCTTCCCCTTGCCTTCGTCCCCCCACTGCGCGCCCAGGACCGCGATGTTCATGCCTACTACTGTATCCTACGGCCGATGATTCCCCTCGACGGCTCGCACCTGACGCTCGACCAGCTGATCGCGATCGCGGACCGGGGCGCGGCGGTGGAGCTCGCGCCCGCGGCGCGCGACGGCGACGCCGCCGCACGCGCCGTCGTGGATCGCGTGGCCGACGGCGACGCGCCGGTGTACGGCATCAACACCGGCTTCGGCAACTTCGCCGAGACGCGCATCGAGCACGCGGATCTCGCGCGGCTGCAGGTGAACCTGGTGCGCAGCCATGCCGCCGGCGTGGACGATCCGCTGCCGCCGCGCGCGGTGCGCGCGATGATGGCGCTCAGGGCCAACGTGCTGGCGAAAGGCTACTCGGGCATCCGCGTGGACACGCTGGAGCGGCTGCTCGCCCTCCTCAATCACGGTGTGCATCCGCGCGTGCCGAGCCGCGGCTCGGTCGGCGCCAGCGGCGACCTCGCGCCGCTCGCGCACCTGGCGCTCGTGCTCATCGGCGAGGGGCAGACCTGGGACGGGCATCGCGCGGAGGACGGGGCGCGGGCGCTGGCCGCGGCGGGCCTCGCGCCGGTGACGCTCGGCCCGAAGGAAGGCATCGCGCTCATCAACGGCACGCAGGCGTCGACGGCGGTGCTGGCCCTCGCGCTCGCGGGCGCCGAGCAGCTGGCGCGCGCCGCCGACATCGTCGCGGCGCTCAGCATCGACGCGCTGCTCGGATCGCGCGGGCCCTTCGACCCGCGCATTCACGCCTCGCGCGCGTTCCCCGGCCAGGCGGCATCGGCCGACAACCTGTGGCGCCTCATCGAGGGGAGCCCGCTCAACGAGTCGCACCGGGGGTGCGGCCGCGTGCAGGACGCCTACTCGGAGCGCTGCGTGCCGCAGGTGCACGGCGCGGCGCGCGAGGCCCTCGCGTGGGTGCGGCACGTGGTCACCGTGGAGATGAACGCGGCGACCGACAACCCGATGGTCTTCGCCGAGGCGGGCGACGTCGTCTCGGGCGGGAACTTCCACGGCGCGCCGGTGGCGCTGGCGGCGGACCTGCTCGCGATGGCCGTGACGCAGCTGGCCACGATCAGCGAGCGCCGCTCCGAGCGCCTGGTGAACCCCACGCTGAGCGGCCTGCCGGCGTTCCTGACCACGCACGGCGGCCTGCAGTCGGGGCTGATGATGGCGCAGGTGACGGCGGCCGCGCTGGCCTCCGAGATCAAGACGCTGTGCCACCCGGCGTCGGCCGACACGATCCCGACCTCGGCGAACAAGGAGGATCACGTCAGCATGAGCATGGGCGCCGCGCTCAAGGCGGAGCGCGCGCTGCAACTCGCGCGCCACGTGCTGGCCGTCGAGATGCTCTGCGCCTGCCAGGCCCTCGACCTGCGCGCGCCGCTCACGAGCACGCGCGCGCTGATGGGCGCCCACGCCGCGGTCCGCGCGGTGGTGCCGACGCTCGTCGACGATCGCCCCCCGGCGCCCGACATCGATGCGATCGCCGCATTGATCTCGACGAGTGCGCTCGAGTACGCGACCGGCATGGTTGTCAACTGATTTCAGATCGCATTTTCAGTTTGACAAGGGACGCGACGGTGCTTAGTTTCTTATCTTCGCGTTCCACTCCCGCCCACGCTGCTCGCTGTCGATGACCACCACCGTTCGTTCCATCCGCGCGCCACGCGGCACGTCGCTGACGTGCAAGGGCTGGCCCCAGGAGGCCGCCCTGCGGATGCTGATGAACAACCTCGACCCCGAGGTCGCCGAGCGTCCCGAGGACCTGGTGGTCTACGGCGGCACGGGCCGGGCCGCGCGGTCGTGGGAGGCCTTCGACGCCATCGTCCGGTCGCTGCGCGCGCTCGATCACGACGAGACGCTCCTCATCCAGTCGGGCAAGCCCGTCGGCGTCTTCCGCACCTCCACGCACGCGCCGCGCGTGCTCATCGCCAACGCGAACCTCGTGCCGAAGTGGGCCACGTGGGAGACGTTCCGGGATCTCGAGGATCGCGGCCTCACCATGTACGGCCAGATGACGGCCGGCAGCTGGATCTACATCGGCACGCAGGGCATCCTGCAGGGCACCTACGAGACGCTGGCGGAGATCGCGCGGCGCCACTTCGGCGGATCGCTGGCCGGGCGGGTCACGGTCACGGCCGGCCTCGGCGGCATGGGCGGCGCCCAGCCGCTCGCCGTCACCATGAACGAGGGCGTGGCCCTCGTCGTGGAGGTGGATCCCGCGCGCATCGAGCGGCGGCTGGCCAGCCGCTACCTGGACGAGTCCACCGACGATCTCGACGAGGCCCTCGCGCGCGTCGGCCGGTGGGCCGCATCGCGCACGGCCCGATCGGTCGGCCTGCTGGGTAACGCCGCCGACGTGCTCCCGGAGCTCGTGCGCCGCGGGTTCACGCCCGACATCGTCACGGATCAGACCTCCGCGCACGATCCGGTGGGCGGCTACGTCCCCAACGGCGTCACGCTGGCGGAAGCGGCCCGCCTGCGCGCGGCGGATCCGGCGGAGTACCAGCGGCGCAGCATCGCGGCCATGGGCCGGCACGTAGCGGCCATGCGCGCGATGCAGCAGCGCGGTGCGGTGGCCTTCGACTACGGCAACAACATCCGCGCGCAGGCCGTCAAGGCCGGCGTCGCCGACGCGTTCGAGATCCCGGGCTTCGTGCCGGCCTACATCCGGCCGCTCTTCTGCGAGGGCAAGGGGCCGTTCCGGTGGGCGGCGCTCTCCGGCGATCCGGAGGACATCCGCGTGACGGACCGCGCCGCGCTCGAGATGTTCGCCGACGACGAGGCGCTCTGCCGGTGGATTCGGCTGGCCGACGCGCGCGTCGCCTTCCAGGGGCTGCCGGCGCGCATCTTCTGGCTGGGCTATGGCGACCGCGCGCGCTTCGGCCTGAAACTGAACGAGCTGGTGCGGACCGGCGCGGTCCGCGCGCCCATCGTCATCGGCCGCGATCACCTCGACACCGGATCGGTGGCCTCGCCCAACCGCGAGACCGAGGGCATGCGCGACGGCAGCGACGCCATCGCGGACTGGCCGATCCTGAACGCGCTGCTGAACGCGTCGGCCGGCGCGACCTGGGTGTCGGTGCATCATGGAGGAGGCGTCGGCATCGGCTACTCGATCCACGCCGGGATGGTCATCGTGGCCGACGGCACGGCCGAGGCCGACGAGAAGCTGCAGCGCGTGCTCACGTGCGACCCCGGCACCGGGGTCGCGCGGCACGCCGATGCGGGGTATCCGGAGGCGATACGAACGGCGCGCGAGCGCGGGGTGACGATTCCGATGGCGGAGCACACGGGGCGATGATGGCGCCACACGAGGGACTCGAGCGGCGTGTGCTGGCGGCCCTGGAGGCCAGCCCGGCGCGTATTCCGGTGGTCCTGGGCGGGTGCGGCACGGGACGCACCACGCTGCTGCACGCGCTGGCCGATCGGCTCGGCCGCGGCCAGTGCCAGTACATCGACGTCGAGCGCGCGGCGAGCACCCCCGAGCGCTTCCATCGCGCCATCTCGGCCGACTCGCCCTTCCTCCCGCCGTCGGCCCCCGCACCCGAGCCCGGCTCCGCGCGCGAGGCCTTCGATCGCACGCTGCGGCTGCTCACGCGGCCCGCCCCGGGGGATCGGCCCGCCACGTTCCTGCTCGACGAGGTGCTCGAGCTGCGCACGTTCGAGAGCTTCCCGGGCCTGCGCCACGTGCAGCGCGAGCTGCTCCAGGCGCTGGCCGAGAGCGCCAACCGCTTCGTGCTCACCAGCCGCTACGTGGCGCGCGCGCACCGGCTGCTCCGCGACGCGGGCAGCCGCTTCGAGGTCATCCACCTGCCCGCGCTGAGCGCGGCCGATGTGACGGGCATGCTGCCCCCGCTCGGCGAGACCTCCGCCGAGGATCGCGAGTTCCTCGGGCGCGCCATCCAGGCGCTCACCGACGGCCGCGCGGCCTACGTGCGCGCGCTCGGCGACGCCACCGCCCAGATGAGCACGCGGGGCGGGGATCCCATCAGCGCGCTCACGGCGCTGCTCACCGCCGACGGCGCGCTCACGGCGTGGTGCGGCTACCGCTACGAGCTGCGCCTGCACCGCGCTCGCGGGTACGGCGCGCTCAAGGCCATCCTCGAAATCCTGGCGGAGGACGAGCCGCTCACGCTCACCGAGATCGCCCAGCGGCTGCAGCGCACGCCCGGCTCGACGAAGGACTACCTGTCGTGGCTGGAGGACGTGGACCTGATCGTCTCGCGGCAGAAGCGGTACAGCTACGCGGACCCGCTGATGCGGCTCTGGGTGCGCCTGCACTGCCGGCCCGTGCCGCCGTCGGTGGACGAGGTCGCGCGCGAGGTGCAGACCTACGCCGCGTCCCGCCTGCCCGAGGCCGAACCGGCCGTGGCCCGCGTGGCCGCCAGCGATCGCCGCGCCGTCGGCATCATCGAAATCGACTGAAACCCGGGTGCGGCGGGTGCGCACGGGTGCGGACAGGTGCGGGCGGGTGCGGACAGGTGCGCACGGGTGCGGTCACGGCGTCTCGCCGTCGCCCTCCGCCGCCAGCCGCTCCAGCGCCGCGCGCGCGGCTTCCTGCTCGGCGTCCTTCTTCGTGCGGCCCTCGCCCTCCGCCAGCACCAGGTCGTCCACGACCACCTGCACCGAGAACTGCTTGCGGTGCTCCGGCCCGGCCTCCGCCGACACGCGGTAGCACGGCAGCGAGCGGCCCAGGCCCTGCAGCCGTTCCTGCAGCCGCGACTTGTGGTCGCGACCGAAGTAGCCCGGCACGCGCGCCTCCTCGATGCGCGGCGCCAGCTCCCGCACGATGAACGCCCGCGCCGCGTCGAGGCCGCCGTCGAGATAGAGGGCGGCGATGAGCGCTTCGCAGGTGTCGGCCAGCAGCGCGGGCTTGCGGCGGCCGCCGGTCTTCTCCTCGCCGCGGCCCAGGATCATGTGCTCGCCGAGGCCCAGGCCCTCCGCCATCTCGGCCAGCGCGGTCGTGGAAACGAGGTTCGACTTGATCTTCGACTTCTGCCCCTCCGAGTACGCCGGGAAGGCGCGGAAGAGCGCGTCGGCCACCACGAGCCCGAGCACGGCGTCGCCGAGGAACTCCAGCGACTCGTTGTCGACGACGCCGCCGCTCGGGTCCTCGTGCGCCTTCGACTTGTGCGTGAGGGCGTGCTCCAGGAGCCCGCGGTCGCGGAAGCGGTAGCCGAGGCGCGACTCGAGCGCGGCGAACTGCTGCGGGAGCGGCACGACGAGGCCGCCCCCCACCTGCGCCCGGTGGGACTCGATGATGCGCACGGCCTCTTCGGCCTCCCCTTCGCGCACCGAGACGCGCGTCTCGCCGAGCGTGCTCACCGTGAACGGGAACATGCCGGGCGGCGCGCCGGCGGTGCGCACCGACTCGACGCCGTGGCTCTCGAGCAGGGCCTGGACGATATCGGCCTCGATGTCCGAGCGCGTGCGGAAGACGACGGTGAGCGCGGTCATCCCACCTTCATCAGGATCATGGTCATGTCGTCGTGCTGGTCCGCGTTGCCGGCGAACGCGCGCAGCTCGGCCAGGATGTACGACCGCAGCTGGTCGAACGGCAGGTGTGCGTACTGCTCGATGACCTTCGCCAGCCGCGCCTCGCCGTAGCAGTCGAAGGCCTCGTTCATCGTCTCGCTGATGCCGTCGGTGAAGAGCACCACCAGGTCGTCGTGGGCGAGCGGCAGCGTCCGCTCCTGGAGCATGCCCTCGAACAGCTCGCCGTTGTCGATCTTGAGGCCGACGACCAGGCCGTCGGGGGCGAGCACGCTGGCCCGGCCGAGGCCTGGAGGCGCGCCGCCGGGCACGTGGATGAGCGGGCAGTGGCCCGCCCTCGCGAAGGTGAGCTCGCGGCGATCGAGGTCGACGACGCCGTAGGTCATCGTGATGAAGCTCTTCGGATCCAGGTTCTGCGCCACGACCTTGTTGACCGCGATGAGGAACTCGCGGGGCTCGTGGTGCAGGCGTGCCAGCGACTGCACGATCACCTTCAGCTGGGCCATGTAGAGGCCGGCGGCCAGGCCCTTGCCGGCCACGTCGGCGATGAGCACGCCGAGCATCGTGTCGGTGATGGGCAGGAAGTCGTAGTAGTCGCCCGCCACCTCGCGCGCCGGTTCGCAGAAGGCCGCCAGCGTGAGGCCGGGAATGTCCTTCGGGGCCGGCGGCAGCAGCTTCTGCTGGATGTCGCGGGCCGCGTGCATCTCCTGCTCCATCCGGCCCTTCTCGGCCACCTCGCCGAGCAACGTCGTCACCTCGCCGGTCATCGCGTTGAACGACTCGGCCAGCTCGCCCAGCTGGTCGCGCGCCCGGACCGGGATGGTGTACGCGAAGTCGCGATTGCGCAGGTGCTGCGTGCCGGTGAACAGGTCGTGCACGGCACCCGTGATCTGCCGGGCGAGGAGGAGGCCGATGACGAGCGCGACGAACTGGATGACGAGGAACAGCCCGCCGACCAGCGCGAGGAACGCCAGCAGCATCTGCCCGAAGTTCATCTCGCCAACGCTGGCCGAGGCGGCCGACAGCCGGTCGTAGATGGTCCACGCGTTGATGCGCATGGCGAGCGTGGCGCCCGACGCGGTGCCGGAGGCCCAGTCCACGTAATCGAGGAACGCCACCCAGCGCTGCGTGGTCAGCGAGAGCGTCTGGTCGCTGCCCAGTGGGTCCGGCGGCACGGGCTCGACCGATCGCCCCGCCACGGGCAGCAGGTTCTCGCGCGTGCCGAACGGGATGGCGGTGACCTCGCCGAGCCGGATGCCCGTCTCCTCGGTGATGCGCTGCTCGACCACCTGCGACAGCGGCAGGTCGAGCACCACCGCCCAGGTCGGCGACGGCATCTCGGGCAGGGCGACCGCGCGCGTGACCAGGCGGGTGTGCGCCCGCGGATCCCCGGCGGTGGGCGGGACGCTGTACGCCAGCAGCCCCGCGAAGCCGTCGCACGCCACCCACTTGGGCAGCGTCGACGGCGCGTCCAGGTGCCCCCACGGGCCCGTCGTCACCGGCAGCGTCACCGGCAGCGTGCGCGGCACGCGCGCGGCGCGCGCCGGCTCCACCTCGCACGTCAGCCCGCTGACGGGGACGACCGCCAGCGACACGAACGGGTAGCGCACGGCGGCGCTCGACTGCCGGCGCTCCAGCGTCTCGAGCGCCGCGCTCGCCGTCGGGCTGCGCTGCAGTTCGACCGCCGTGGTCTGCGCGAGGAACTGTGCCTGGTCGGTGAGGCTGCGGATGCGCGACTTCACCAGGTAGGAGCTGACGTTGAAGAAGAGCAGCAGCCCCGCCAGCAGGAAGAACGTGATGACCAGCAGCACGGGCACCACGCCGACGAACACGTACGACAGGATGAGCTTCCGCCGGACGCGCCAGAGCAGCCGCCGGCGCGCCCAGAAGGCCAGGCGCGTCAGGCCGTAGGCGCACACGAAGATCAACGCGAGGCTGCCGACCATGTCGACGGCCTCGAGGACAGGCGGCAGCGTGCCGCCGGCCGCTTCGATCGTCCAGGTGAGGGCCTTGACGACGATGCCGATGAGGAGCGAGCGGCCGGGGAAGGTGCCGAGCAGCCAGCGTCGCCACGCGAGGCCCCGCGACGGCGTGGGGCCGGGCGGCAGCGCGGGCGGACGTGCGGGAACGGTCATGCTGGGCGTGTAGGCGCGCGCATGGGCGTGTTTGCGCGCGCAAATGATATCAGAGTATCGTGATCGCTTTCGGACACGACGCATGAAACTCACCGACACCGCCCGCTTCAGCACCGTCTGCATCCACGCCGGCCAGGAACCGGATCCCTCGACCGGCGCCATCATCACGCCGATCTACCAGACGTCGACCTACGTCCAGGAGGGGCTCGGGCAGCACAAGGGCTACGAGTACGGGCGGACTCACAACCCCACGCGCATGGCGCTCGAGCGCAACCTCGCCGCCATCGAGGGCGGCACGGCGGGCTTCGCCTTCGCCTCGGGCATGGCCGCGATCGACGCCATCCTCACGCGCCTCGAGGCCGGCGACCACGTGCTCGTCAGCGACAACACCTACGGCGGCACGTTCCGGCTCTTCGAGCGCGTGCGGCGGAAGTTCGGCCTCGACTTCAGCTACGTGGACACCTCGCGCCTGGATCTCATCGAGCCGGCCCTCACGCCGAGGACGAAGTACCTCTTCCTCGAGTCGCCCACCAACCCGCTGCTGCGCGTCACCGACATCGCCGCGGCCAGCACGATCGCGCACCGCCACGGCGTGCGCGTCGTGGTGGACAACACGTTCGCCAGCCCGTACATCCAGCAGCCGCTCGCCCTCGGCGCCGACATCGTCACGCACAGCACGACGAAGTTCCTGAACGGCCACAGCGACAGCGTCGGCGGCATCGTCATCGTGCGGCACGACGACGATGCGGAGTGGATGAAGTTCGTGCAGAACGCGGCGGGCGCCATCCTGAGCCCCATGGACTCGTTCCTCGTGCTGCGCGGGACCAAGACGCTGGACGTGCGGATGGAGCGGACGAACCGCAACGCGCAGGCCATCGCCGAGTTCCTGGCCGCGCACCCGAAGGTGACCGAGACGATCTACCCGGGCCTGCCCTCGCACCCGCACCACGCGCTGGCGTCGAGGCAGATGCGCGGCTTCGGCGGGCTCATCTCGTTCGACACCGGGTCGCTGGAGGCCGCGCGGCGCCTGCTGGGCCGCGTGCGGCTGATGGCGCTGGCGGAGAGCCTCGGCGGGGTCGAGACGCTGATCTCGCACCCGGCGGTGATGACGCACGCCTCGGTGCCGGCGGAGCGCCGCGCCGCCATCGGCATCACCGACGGGCTCGTGCGCGTCTCGGTCGGGATCGAGGACGTGGAGGACCTGAAGGACGACCTCGCGCAGGCATTGGGGTAGAAATCAGGGATCAGGGATCAGGGATCAGGGGGTCGGGGAGCAGGGAGCAGAGAACAGTCGCGGGGCGATCACGAGTTCGGACGGGTGTTGCCTGACCCCTGACCCCTGGCCCCTGGTCCCTGATCCCTGATCCCTGATCCCTGGTCCCTGGTCCCTATTCCCTGATCCCTGATCCCTGATCCCTGATCCCTGATCGTTACTGCCGGTACTCCTTGAACGGCAGCTGGCAGTCGTGCTTGCGGAGGAAGTTCAGGAAGCGCTTGTACTCGCGCGGCTCCATGTTGAACAGCTTCGCGACGATCTTGTAGTTGCCGCGCGCCTCCTCGAGGCCCTTGTGCACCAGGTCGCGCACGTTGGCGCGCGTGATCTCGCGGTTCATGTAGAGCGGGTAGACGGTGGTCCAGAACGACTGTCGCTCCTGGACGAGTTTCTGGAACAGCTCGTCGGCCACCGTGCGCCGGCGGTCCTTCATGGGCTTGCGCCCGGCGAAGGGCGCACGCACCTCCGGCGGCAGATCCTGGACGTCGATGCGGGGGCTCCGCGCCGTCACCAGCAGGCGCTCCACGACGTTCTCGAGCTGCCGGACGTTGCCCGGCCACGAGGCCTCCTGCAGCGCGCGCATCGCGTCGGGCGTGATCTCGGTGACGACCGGGCCCAGCAGCTGCGAGGCGGGCACCTCGCCCGACCTGACGTGATCCGCGAACGCGCGCACGAAGTGGTCGACCAGCAGCGGGATGTCCTCGCGCCGGTCGCGAAGCGGCGGCACGACCAGGTGGATGACGTTGATGCGGAAGTAGAGGTCCTCGCGGAACTGCCCCTGGGTGATCATCTCGCGCAGGTCGCGGTTCGTGGCGGCGATCACGCGCACGTTGTGCGCCATGGCCACCTGCTCGGCGCCCACCTTCTGGATCTCTCCCGTCTCGAGGAAGCGCAGGAGGAGCCCCTGCATGCGCGGCGTCATCTCGCCGATCTCGTCGAGGAAGATGGTGCCGTTGCGCGCCATCTCCAGCTTGCCCGGCTTGTCGCGATACGCGCCCGTGAAGCTGCCCTTCACGTGGCCGAACAGCTCCGACTCGAGCAGGTTCTCGGGCAGGCCCGCGCAGTTCACCGGGACGAACGGCGCCGACGCGCGCAGTGAGTGCGCGCCGATGGCGCGCGCCACGACCTCCTTGCCCGTCCCGCTCTCGCCCGTGATCAGCACCTTGGCATCGGACCGCGCGATGCGTTCGACCTCGGACCGCAGATCGCGGATCGCCGCGCTGGTGCCAATCAGTTGCACGTTGCTGTTCTGCCTCATGGCTGCACCCGGGATAAGCAACGTCCCCACCCGTTCGGGCCGGGGCCTGAACTCTTCGTGCAACTCATTGATATGGAAGAAGATGCGTCGATAGCCTGGCGCAGGCGCGGCGGCACGAGGCGATGGCGGGACACGCGAAAGTCGTCGCTTTCGGGAAGATCTTCGTCAGATTGAGCGACTTCGGCCCGCTCGCCGCCTCCTGCCTCGCGGGCGAGCGCCCGAAGACGTCCTTCGAGTCACTCAGAGAACCATAGATACCGCATCCCCGTCCGATCGCCACTTGCCCTTAGTTGCATGCTTTTTACCACGATTGCCACTGACAGCCGCGCATTTTTTGCGACATGATATGACTATTGAGCAAATTTAGTTGACATTTGTCTCGCTGCTTGCGGTAGGATACGCGCTATGGTCGCTGCGGCGCCGACGTCATCTGGGCATGTTCACGCAGTGAGGAGGAATTCCGGTGTCAGTTTCCCCGAACTCTGAAGTTCGTCTGCTGGGCAC
Source organism: Acidobacteriota bacterium (assembly GCA_020851565.1). Lineage (GTDB taxonomy): Bacteria > Acidobacteriota > Vicinamibacteria > Vicinamibacterales > UBA2999 > VFZN01. Next base: position 69,905 of record JADZCN010000120.1, read on the forward strand.
GAGCGAGGTCGTGCGCAACATCCTGGCCGATATCGACTGCGCCGCCCGCTCGGGCGCGAAGGTCCTCATCACCGGCGAGACCGGTGTCGGCAAGGAAGTGGTGGCACGCCTCATTCACCATCGCAGCGCGCGCGCGGCCGGCAAGCTCGTCACCGTGAACTGCGCGGGCCTGCCGGATTCGCTGCTCGAGTCCGAGCTCTTCGGCCACGTGCGCGGCAGCTTCACCGGCGCCTATCGCGACAAGCCCGGCCTGCTGGAGATGGCGCCCAACGGAACCGTCTTCCTCGACGAAGTCGGCGAGATGAGCGCGCGGATGCAGGTCGTGCTCCTCCGCTTCCTCGAGACCGGCGAGATTCAGCGCATCGGCGCCGACCGCTCGCACACGCGCGTCAACGTCCGGCTCATCACGGCCACCAACCGCGACCTCCCGAAGGAGATCGCCGCCGGCAACTTCCGCGAGGATCTGTTCTTCCGCCTCAACGTGATCCGGATGACCATCCCCCCGCTGCGCGAGCGCATCGAGGACGTGCCCTTGCTCTTCGATCACTACCTGGCCCTCTACTGCGAGCAGCATCGTGTCGAGCGGCCCGAGATCTCGCAGGCGGCGCTGGACGTCCTGCTCGGCTATCGCTGGCCCGGCAACATCCGCGAGCTGCGCAACGTGGCCGAGCGCATTGCGCTCAAGTCCGTCGGCCAGATCCTGCGTCCCGCCGACCTGCCCAGCGAGTTGCTGAAGCCGGCCCAGGGCGCGCCACTCGTGGCCGGCGCCGCCGCGCCCACCCACTCGGCTCAGGTCGAGGAGATGACCCAGCGCATGCTGCGCCACGGCGAGTCGTTCTGGTCGGTCGTCTATCCGGTCTTCATGGCGCGCGACCTCACGCGCGCGGATCTGCGCCGCATCGTCGAGATCGGCCTCGAGAGCACCAACGGCAACTACCGGCTCCTCGTGGCGCTCTACAACATGCCCAACGAGGACTACAAGCGGTTCCTGGGCTTCCTGCGCAAGCACAATTGCCACCTGCCCTTCCAGCGCTTTCGGACTATTCCCTCGCGCGTCAGTTCGGGTAATGTGCCGAGAACGCCGGTGGCCGCGGCCGGCTAGACTGGAAGAATGGAACGGGTCATGGCGCAGGAGTCCGCGCCGGCCACGACCGACGGTCGGGGACCGGTGGTCATCGTCGACGATGACGTGAGTTGCCTCGCGGCGGTGGAGCAGATCGTCCGCCACTGGGGCCACGACACCGTGACCTTCCGCTCGTTCGAGGACGCTCGCGCCTACCTCGCGAGCGCTACTCCGGCGGTCGTCATCGTGGACGTCCGCCTCGGGAACTACAACGGGCTCCAGCTCATCCACTTCTCCCAGGAGCGTAGCCCCGCCACGCAGTGGCTGGTGGTGTCAGGCTTCGACGACCCGGTCCTCCGCAAGGAGGCCACGAAGCTGGGCGCGCTCTTCCTGACCAAGCCGCTCGACCTGGGCAAGTTGAAGGAACACCTGGAGCGCAATGAGAGACCCGCGACCAGCGCCTGAGCGCGCTGCTCCACTCTTCCTCCTGCTCCTCGCTATCTGACGGTCTCACGTCTCACTTCTCACTTCCCGCGTCTCGGGTCCCCACCTCCCCCGCCACCCAGTCCAAGTAGGCGGCGCCTCCCCCACCGACCGGTAACACCAGCAGCTCCGGCACGTCGTATGGGTGCAGGTCGGCCAGGCGGCGCTCGATGGCCGTCACGCGCTCGGCAGTGGTCTTGACCATGACCTGCCGCTCGCTGGCCGCCTCAATGGCCCCGTGCCAGTGGTAGGTGGAGGCCATCGCCGCCATGACGCTGACGCATGCGGCGAGTCTCTCTGAAACCAGGGTTCTCGCAAAGCCATCCGCATCCAGTTCAAGAGGAATCGTGGTCAGGACGAGCACGACGTTGGTGGGCTGAAGTGCCAAAGTGTGTCACCTCACGGCTCGCAGTATACCCGTAAAGCCGTTTCAACATAAAAAGGTTTGCATGTATCGACGCACTTATGTATAAGTTTGTGCGCGGATACCCGGATAACCACGGTTAAGCCTTGCCGTATGCCTGTGTTCAAGCCTAGACTGCTTACCGCCGTGGCGGTAAAACGGACCGACAGCGATACGGTGAAGACCACCGTCGAGCTCCCTGGCGAGCTCTGGCGGGCGGCCAAGATCCGCGCCATGGACGAGCGCTCGGACCTGCGGTCGGTGCTCATCCGTGCGCTCGAGGAATACCTGGGCCACGCCGCCGCCCAACCCGCCGCCCGCACGGGCTCCGAGGATCGATGAGCGAGCCCGAGACCTCGGTGGATCGCAAGCGGCCGCCCGCCGGCGCACCCGCCCCGCCCTCGCGGTTGGCGGGCCGTGCCCGGCGCCTGGTGCGCTACGTGCTGGTCACGATCACGGCCGTGCTCGTGGTGGACGCGCTCGTCGGCGAGAAGGGCCTGCTCGCGCTGCTCCAGGCGCGACGCGAGCTCGCCGCCGTGGACCACGCCCTCGATCGCGCGCGCGAAGACAACGAGGCCCTCCGCGAAGAAGCCCGCCGCCTCAAGGAAGATCCGGGTGCCATCGAAGCCATCGCCCGGCGCCACCTCGGCCTCATCAAGCCGGGCGAGAAGCTCGTGATCGTCAAGGACGTCGCGCCGAAGTAGCCCGACCGCCCCTCGACCCTGCTACGATGGGAGGCTTCACGGCACTCATCGAGGAGGATTCGAATGGCACGTCAGGCAACGGCGGAGTGGAAGGGCGACCTCAAGGGCGGGTCGGGACACGTCAAGTTCGGCAGCGGCGCCTACGAGGGCGACTACTCGTTCACCTCGCGCTTCGAGGACAAGGCGGGCGCGAACCCCGAAGAGATGGTGGGCGCGGCCTATGCCGGCTGCTTCTCGATGGCGCTGGCGAACACGCTGGCGGGCATGGGCTTCGTCGCCAACAGCGTGCACACCACCGCCGACGTGCACATGGGCAAGGACGACAAGGGCTTCCTGATCTCCCGCATCGATCTGACGGTGGTGGCCGACGTGCCGGGCGTGGACGAGGCGACCTTCCAGGAACAGGCCGAGAAGATGCGCACGGGCTGCATCATCGCGCGCGCGCTGGCGGCCACGCCCTCGACAATGAAGGCCACCTTGAAGAAGTAAGAAGGCGGAAGTGAGAAGTGAGAAGCACGGTCTTTCCCGGCTTCTCACTTCCCTCTTTGCACTTCCTACTTCCTACTTCCTGCTTGTCACTTCTCACTTCCTGAGGAACGTGCCTTCCCGCAGTTCCGCGAAGGCCTGCCGCAATTCCTCCTGCGTGTTCATGACAATCGGGCCGTACCAGGCCACCGGCTCCTCGATGGGCCGGCCGGACACGAGCAGGAACCGGATGCCTTCGTCCCCCGCCTGCACGGTGACCTCGTCGCCGCGATCGAACACCACCAGCGAACGGTTGCCCACGTCGGTCATCACCGGCTCGTCGCCCTGGCCGACGAGTTCGGTGGCCACGGTGCGCGGGCTCGATGCATCGCGGAAGGTCCCCGAGCCGGCGAAGACGTACGCGAACGCGTTGACGCCCAGGGCCACCGGCAGCGTCTTGCGTCGGCCCGGCGCCACCGAGATGTCCAGGTAGCGAGGGTCCGCAGCAATCCCGTCCACCGGACCACGCCGGCCCCAGAACTCGCCGCAAATCACCCGCACGTGCGTCCCATCGTCGTCGGTGATGGTGGGGATATCCGCCGCTTTCACGTCCTGGTAGCGCGGCGCGGTCATCTTCAGCGCGCGCGGCAGGTTCGCCCACAGCTGGAAGCCGTGCATGCGTCCGTGCGCGTCGCCCTTCGGCATCTCCTGGTGGACGATGCCGCTGCCGGCGGTCATCCACTGCACGTCGCCGGCGCCGAGCGAGCCCTGGTTGCCGAGCGAGTCGCCGTGGTCCACCGTGCCCGCCAGGACGTAGGTGATGGTCTCGATGCCGCGGTGCGGATGCCACGGGAAACCGGCCACGTAGTCCTCCGGCCGCTCGTTGCGGAAGTCATCGAAGAGCAGGAAGGGATCGAAGTCCCCGGTCTTGCCGAAGCCGAAGGCCCGCCGGAGGTGGACCCCGGCGCCCTCCATGGTGGGCTGCGATTCGCTGACGTACTTCACCGGCCGCATGGACATGAAGAACCCCCTCTGAGGTTAGATGCCGCGCGCCGGAAACGCGGTTCCCGGACCTACCGCCAGAGGTCCACGATGATCTCGTTGCGCACGCGGTAGTCGGCGTACGGCGTCCGCACCAGCAGGCGCCTGACGATGGTCTCGGCTCGCTCCTTGTCGACGCGATGCGTGGCGCACCCCGACAGCAGGACATAGCGCCCGGATCGTCCGTCGTAGATCTCGACCCACGCGTTCACGTCGGGCGAGGCCAGCTCCGAGGTGAGCTGATCGTTCATCTCGTCCTCGCGGCGCGACAGCAGCTGCTGGCCCACCTCGTCCAGCTCGGGCTCGAGGCGCGGCGCGCGGCGCGTGGTCCCCGCTGTGGTCCCCGCAGGCGGCGCGGGCAGCAGCGAGGTGAACACCACCAGCCGGGCGTCGCTGCCGTCGGGGGCCCCGACGAAGGCGCGCGTCACGCGGTAGCCGGGCTCGACCTTCCGGTTCAGCTCGTTCTCGAGCTGCATCGCGCGCGCAATTCGCGTGGCGGCGGACCGCGCCGTCGCCAGGCGCGCCCGCACTTCGCAGGAGGGACGCCCGAACATCAGCAGATTGCTCGCCGACGGCTCGGGGCGGATGACGAAGTCGAACCCTCGATTGACGATCGGGCCCTGCGGATCCTCGGCGACGCAGTAGACATCGCCGTCGGTGAAGATGTCGGCGCCCGCGATGGCGCCCCGCCCGCACGGCATGCCCCAGGGGCCGTCGTCCAGATCTGCCTGGACGACGCGGCCGTCCCAGCCCGCGGGCTTCAGCAGCGCCACGTCGAGATCGGTGCCGCGCATCCGCACCAGCTGGACGCGAAAACCCTGCTCCGCGCGTGCCTTCAGGCGCGCTTCGAGCCGCGAGCGCTGATGGGTCTTGTCGGTCTCCCAGGCGAAGTCGGCCGGCGCCCCCTGGGCGGCGCCGAGCTCCACCAGTCCCGAGTCGAGGGTGATGGGCACCAGTCGCATGGCGCGCCCGCGGGCGGCGGCGTCTTCCAGGAACCTGGCGTCCCACCCCTTGCGGCCGGCGTTCCGGTAGACGCGGTACTCGAGACCAGCGGGTTCGGCGCCCCGCTCGAAAGCCGCGTGGAAGTAGCCGCCCTCGTAGGCGGTGACGGTGAGACGAAAGCCCTCCGCCCCGTATCCCGCGACGATCTTGTCGACGCCGAAGGCCGTGCGGGCGTGGAGGAACCGGTACTCGCGCGGCAGGGCGGGACGGCCGATGGGCCGGCTCATGATCACGAACACGTGGCCGCCGTGGTCCACGAGCCCCGCGGTGTAGGGCTTGCGGTCGAGGAGCTGATCCACCAGGCGGCCGTCGCCGCCGACGATGGCGCCGACCTCGAACCCGAGCGCGGCGAACTGGTTGACGTTGCGCGCCAGGCTCTCCTCGACGTCCAGCTCGCGATCGAGGGAGGTGGTGGCCACGACAACGCGATGCTCGTAGCGTAGCGCCTGGGCCGACAGCGTTCCGGATCCGCCCGCCGGCGGCAGGATCATGACGCACCCAGCCAGCAGGGTCAGGGCAAGGGCCGCCCGGGCCACGCGGCCCCGGCGGCGTTCGTGACTTGTCTCAGCGTCGTTCACCCAGGCCTCCCCGCCGCCCGGCAGGGACCGCCCGCGGCACGGACGATTGTATCGCTGGTAGACTCTCCACTCGGTCCTCACCGGCATGAAGTTCCTCCCCAGCCAGCTCGCCTACCTGTTCTCGGAGCGGGAGCTCCGCACGAACCTGAACAGCCTGCTCCGGTACATCGCGTTCCTCGCGGCGCTCGTCACGCTCTACGCGGTGCTGTTCCACGTGATCATGGAGCGCGTCGAGCACCAGTCGCACTCGTGGGTCACGGGCTTCTACTGGACCCTCGTGGTCATGACCACGCTCGGCTTCGGCGACATCACGTTCACCAGCGACATCGGGCGCGTCTTCAGCATCGTCGTGCTGCTCTCTGGCGTCGTGTTCCTGCTGGTGATGCTCCCCTTCCTGTTCATCCGGCTGTTCTACGCGCCGTGGCTGGAGGCCCGGATGCGCATGCGGGCCCCGCGCGCCGTGCCGGCCAACGTGCGGGACCACATCCTGATCGCCGAGCACGACGCCATCGCGCTGGGGCTCATCCCCCGTCTCCAGACCAACGGCATCCCGTACACGGTCATCGAGCCCGACCCGGCGAGGTCGGCCCAGCTGGCCGGGGATGGCGTGTCGGTCATCACGGGCGACATCGACAGCGCGGACACCTATCGCGCGGCGGGGGCGGCCCGCGCGCGGATGCTGGTCGTGAACCGCGAGGACACGACCAACACGAACATCACCCTGACGGCGCGGGAGGTGAGCGCCGACCTCCCCATCGCGGCGATCGCCGAGAACGAGGACTCGGTCGACATCCTGCAGATGAGCGGCGCCACGCACGTGCTGCCCGTCAAGGCCCAGCTGGGCGAATACCTCGCGCAGCGCGTGGACGTGGGGCGCGTCGAAGCACACGTCGTAGGCAGCTACCGCGACCTGCTGATCGCCGAAGTTCCCGTCCGGCACACGCCGTTTGCGGGCATCGAGGTGCGGCAGACGCGCCTGCGCGAGGCCAGCGGGATGAGCGTTGCGGGCATCTGGCAGCGCGGGCGGCTGCAGCCGGCGTACCCGACCACGCGCATCGATCCGTCCGGCGTGCTCGTCGTGGCGGGCACCCGCGCGCAGGTCGACGGCCTGAACGAGCGGCTCGCGAAGGGCCGGGCCGCCGAGCCGGGTGGCGCCGTCCTCATCATCGGCGCCGGCCGCGTGGGCCAGGCGGCCGCCGCGGCCCTGAAGCGCAACGGCATCCGGACCCACGTCGTCGAGAAGGACGCGCGTGCGCTGGCCGCGCTCGCGCACGTCGCCGACGAAGTGATCGAGGGCGACGCCGCGGACCGCGAGGTGCTCGCCCGCGCCGGGCTGGCCGAGGCCGCCTCCGTCGTCCTCACCACGAACGACGATGCGATGAACATCTACCTGGCGGTGTACTGCCGGCGCCTGAAGCCGGAGCTTCGCATCGTGAGCCGGATCACGCACGAGCGCAACGTGGAGGCCATCCACCGGGCCGGCGCCGATTTCGTGTTGAGCTACGCCTCACTCGGCGCCGAGACGCTCTTCGCCCTCATCCGCCATCGCGAAACGGTCATCCTCGGCGAGGGCGTCGCGCTCTTCACGCGCGCCGTGCCGCCGCAGCTGGTGAACCGGACGCTGCAGGAGGGCGCCATCGGCACGCTGACGGGGCTCGTGGTCATTGCCCTCCAGGACAAGGACCGCTTCGTCACCGAGCTGCACTCCGGCACGCGGCTGCCCGAGGGGTCCGAGCTGGTGATGATCGGCAACCTCGAGCAGCGGCGCGCGTTCTCCGAAGCGTTCGGCCGGGCCTGAGCGGCACGGCACCGCACGAGGCGCCGTCACGCCAGCCGATCGGGCATCACGAACACGCGCCGCGCACGGGGAGACGCCAGGGTCTCGGGCGCATACAGGCGATCCAGGAGCGACGGCTTCCAGGCCAGCAGGTCAGGATGTGACGCCGCGAAGGCCTCCCAGCTCGTCGCGGGATCGCTGCCCGCCCATCGCTCGTTGATCAGCAGCACGTAGGCCACCGTGATGGTCTCGTGGTAGAGCCCCGTGGCGCCCTGCGCCTCCGCGAAGCGCTTGAGGCCGGCACAGAAGCGGCCCAGCGCTTCGGGCAACGGATGCGCCCGGAGATAGTTCCACGCGACCCGCACGTGCTGCGCGTGGTGGAATCCGCCCTCGGGCACCTGCCCGGCCTCGAACGCGTGCATCAGTTCTTCATCGGTCATCGATCGGCCTCCGTTCCGCGCGCGGCGCGGCAACTGCGTGCGTACAAAACAAAAGGGGTGGCGGCCCGGAGGCCGTCACCCCTGTGCGGTTGACCTTTCCAGTATACACCCGTAAGCTCGGACCATGCGTATTCGTCTGCTTTCCACCGTTACTCTCGTCATGGCCCTGGCCACCGCGGCCACGCTCCGGGCCGACGTCAAGACCCAGGAGCGTACCCAGGTGAAGTTCGAGGGCGCCCTGGGCCGAATCGTGAACATCTTCGGCGGCCGCGCCGCGCGCGACGGGATCGTGAGCACCGTGACCGTGAAGGGCGATCGGATGATGACCACGAGCCGGGACACCGGCGAGATCGTGGACCTGGCCGAGGAGAAGGTCTACACGCTGGACCTCAAGAAGAAGACCTACACCGTCGTCACCTTCGCCGAGATGCGCAAGAAGATGGAAGAGGCAATGGCGAAGGCGAAGAAGGACGTCGAGGCCCGGGAGGACAAGAAGTCCGACGAGCCGCAGAAGGAATACGAGGTGGACTTCTCGGTCAAGGAGACCGGCCAGTCCCGCCAGATCGCCGGCTACGACACGAAGGAATCCATCGCCACGATCACCGTCCGCGAGAAGGGCAAGACCATCGAGGACGGCGGCATGGTGATGGAAACCAGCATGTGGATGACGCCCTCGCTGCCGGCCCTGAAGGAGCTGGCGGACTTCCGGCTGCGCTACGCGCAGAAGCTGTACGGCCCCGTGATGGCGCAGGCGGCGCCGGACATGGCGCAGGCCATGGCGATGTACCCGATGATGAAGGACGCCATGGCGAAGTTCCAGGAAGAGGGCAAGAAGCTGTCGGGTACGCCCCTGGCCACCGAAGCGAAGTTCCAGCTGGCCGGCCCGCCCCAGAGTGCCGAGGAGCAGGCCAAGGCAGACGATGAGCCCGCGCCGAAGGGCGTGGGCGGCCTGCTCGGCGGCCTCGGGCGCCGGATGGCGCGCAAGAAGGAAGAGCCAAAGGACGACACCAGCGCGACGCCCGGGCGCGTGACGGTGATGACGACCACCACCGAGTCGCTGCAGGTGTCCGCCTCGGCCACGGACGCCGACGTGGCCCTCCCGGCGGGCTTCAAGCAGCGGTAGCGGCCAGGCCGGTACCCATGCTCACGCCTCACCGAGCGTCGGCGCTCGCCCTGGCCGTGGCGGGGCTCTTCGCGGTCGGCTCCACGGCCACGTTCGCGCAGGCTGCCAGGCCGACCTCGGTGGAACAGAGAGCCAGCGGCCGCACGCTCTACATGGAGCACTGCGCCAGCTGCCACGGCACCTCGGGCCGCGGGGACGGCCCCGCGGCCGACAGCCTGCGTGCCCGGCCCACGGACCTCACCCACTTCGCACGCGCCAACGGCGGCGTCTTCCCGGCGGAGAAGACGCGGCAGATCATCGACGGCCGTGGCGTCGCGTCGCACGGCAGCGTCGAGATGCCGGTCTGGGGCCACGTGTTCAAGGCCTCGTCGCCGGCCGGCGGAAGCGCCGTGCGGCAGCGCATCGAGGCCATCGTCGCCTATCTCGAGTCGATCCAGGAGCGCGCCGGGCACGAGTGAGGGACGTGGACGAGATGGTGCTGGCAACCTACGTCCACGACATCGACCCGATCATCTTCAGCGTGGCCGGCGTCCACCTCTGGTGGTACGGCCTCGGATACAGCCTGGGCTTCTGGCAGCTGCACCGCTTCGTCCGGCGGCATCGCGCCTCGCTCGCGCTGGACGAGCGCGACGCCGCGACCCTCGCGCTCCTCGTCATCATTGGCGTCCTGGCTGGCGGCCGCTCGTTCGCCATGGTCTTCGACGAGTGGCACTTCTACCGGAACCACCTCTCCTTCGCCCCGCGCCTGTGGCTGGGCGGCATGGCCACGCACGGCCTGCTGACCGGCGCGGCGGCCGGGGTCGCCCTGTTCTCCCTCGCGTGGCGCCGATCGTTCCTGCGGCTGGCCGACGTGCTGGTGATTCCCGGCGCGTTCCTGATGGGTATGGGCCGCCTCGGCAACTTCATCGACGGCATCATCGTCGGCGGCCTGACCGACGCGTGGTGGGGCGTGCAGTTCCCGTACGCGGAGGGCGTGCGGCACCCGGTCGTGCTCTACGACGGCCTCAAGAACCTGCTGCTGGTGCCGTATCTCATGCACGTGCGCGCCACGAACCCCACTCCCGGCGCCACGGCCGCGCGCTTCGTGTTCTGGTATGCCTTCCTGCGCTTCTTCCTCGATCTCTTCCGCGACTACCCCACCCACCGCCTGGCGCTCGGCACGGGGCAGACGCTGAACATCGTGATGGCCATCCTGGGCGCGGTGCTGCTGGTGCGCTCTCGCCTCCGCCGACTCGGGCGGCTGCAGCACTCCGAGGTCCCGCCCGATGCGCCGCCGGTCGAGTTGCGCGCGCCCCTGTGGTGGCAGCGGGCCGCGCTGGCGGCGGTCCTGCTGTTCTGCCTCGCGATCCCCAGCCACTGGACGCAGAACGTGCCGCGGCAGTACGAATCACGTCATCCGGGGCTCCGGCACTCGTGGCTCTACCCGGACATCGACACGGCGCCGCCGCGCGCTCCGTCATCGCTCGAGCCCGCGGGACGCTAGCCGGGGCTGAAGCTGAACCATTTACCGTCATCGGCGGGCCGCTCGCCTTCGGCGCCGATTCCGCGGCATGATGGCGTATCGTGCCGGGCTCGTCCTGCCGGCGCAGCCGGCATCCAACGTGGCCCGCTCACGCGCGACAAAGGAGGACCACGATGACCACCTCGTACGACGCCATCGTCGTGGGAGCGCGCTGCGCCGGTTCGCCGACGGCGATGCTCCTGGCGCGCAAGGGATACCGCGTGCTGGTGGTGGACCGCGCGCGATTTCCAAGCGATGCCCTTTCCACGCACGTCATCCAACCCGTGGGCGTCGCGGCACTCGCGCGATGGGGCCTGCTCGATCGACTCGTGGCCACGGGCTGCCCGTCCATCCACACGTACGCCTTCAATTTCGGCCCCTTGACCATCAGCGGCTCGCCCGGCTCCCAGGAGGCGCCGGTCGCGTACTGCCCGCGGCGGACCGTGCTGGACAAGCTGCTCGTCGATGCGGCCGCCGAGGCCGGCGCGGAGGTGCGCGAGGGCTTCATCGTCGAGGAGTTGCTCGTCGAAGACGGCCGCGCGTGCGGCATCCGGGGCCGGCTGAAGGACGGCGATCCGCTCATCGAGCGGGCGCACGTCGTCGTGGGCGCCGACGGATGGCATTCCGTCGTGGCCAGGGCCGCCGTGGCAGAGGAGTACCGGCAGAAGCCGCCGCTCCTGGCGTCGTACTACAGCTATTGGAGCGGGCTGCCGATGGACGGCCAGCTGGAGTTCTACATCCGGCATCGGCGGGGATTCGGGGCGGCGCCCACGCACGACGGCCTCACGCTCATCATCGGCGGCTGGCCCTACTCGGAGTTCATCGCGAACCGGGCGGACGTCGAGGGCACGTTTCACCAGATGCTGGAGCTGGTGCCCGAGTTCGCCGATCGCGTGCGCAGCGCGAAGCGCGTGGAGCGCTTCGCCGGCGCGGCGATCCCGAACTACTTCCGCAAGCCATATGGGCGCGGCTGGGTGCTGGTTGGCGATGCGGGCTACTTGAAGGACTCGATCACCGCACAGGGGATTGCAGACGCGTTCCGCGACGCGGAGCTGTGCGCGGAGGCGCTGGACCAGGTGCTGAGCGGCGCACGCGCCTTCGAGGAGGCCATGGCGGGTTACCAGCACATCCGCGACGCGCACGTCCTGCCGATGTACGAGCTCACGTGTCAGCTCGCCATGCTGGAGCCCCCGCCGACCGAAATGCAGCAGCTGCTGGCAGCAATCCATGGCAACCGGGCGGCCTCGGACGGGTTCGTGAAGGCCAACGCGGGGACCATCTCGCCCGCGGCGTTCTTCGCACCGGAGAACATCGGGGCGATCGTGGCCGGTGGCAAGCCGGCGAACTGATGGGGCCGGAGGCCCTCACCCTGGTGATTCGACGAGGCGCGTGGGCGAGGCGGGCGCCTACCCGGCGCTTGCCGTCTGCCCGTGTGCCGCGGCGTCCGTCGTTCGCTGCCGACCGCCCACGGGCAGCAGCATCGGCACGCTTCGCCGATACGTCTCGTACGCGGCACCGTGCTCGGCCACGAGATCCCGCTCCTCGAACTGGATGGCCAGGACGATGTAGGCGGTGGTGGCCAGCGCGAACAACAGGTGCGCCAGCGTCATCGTCGGCGTCATCCAGAACGCGAGCAGGAACCCGAAGTACAGCGGATGCCGCACGAGCCGGTACGGCAGCGGCGTCCGGAACGACACACGGGTGTACGGCTGCCCGACCAGCGACAGCCACACCTGTCTCAGGCCGAACAGGTCGAAGTGGTTGATGAGGAACGTGACGGTGAGGACGGTCGCCCAGCCAGTGGCGAAGAGCGCCCACAGCACCAGCCGGGCGGCGGGGCTCTTCACCGACCAGATCTCGATGCCGACGGGACGCCACTGCCAGAACAGCAGCAGGAGCGCCAGGCTGGCGCACAGCACGTAGGTGGACCGCTCGATGGGCCAGGGGACGATGCGCGTCCATCGCGCCTTGAACCAGCGGCGCGCCATCACGCTGTGCTGCACGGCGAAGACGGTCAGGAGCGCGCAGTTCACCGCGAGCGCCAAGGCTAGCGAGCCCTCCAGCGGCCCGTCGAGTTGCCGAGGCACGGCAAAGCCCCCGACGAACGCAATCGCGTAGAGGAACGTCGCGAGGAAGATCAGGTACGACACGACACCGTAGGCGAAGAACAGCAGACGCTGGAGCACGGCAACCCTCCTGGTTCCCGCGAGGATGCCGCCGTCACGGCCTGCCGCCTATCGGCGGATTGTCCCGGTCCACCTGGCATGGCCGGGACGGATGTGAGACAAATGTCCCAGCCACGACGATGAGCACGCCCTCGAAGCTACGGCAGCACGTCCGCTACGTCACGGCCCCTGACGGGACGCGCCTGGCCTGGGCCGAGTCGGGAACCGGCCCGGCCGTCGTCAAGGCGGCGAACTGGCTGACCCACCTCGAGTACGAGTGGGACAGCCCGGTCTGGAGGCACTGGCTCCAGTTCTTCTCCGCCCACTGCCGCTTCGTGCGCTACGACGAGCGGGGCTGCGGCATGAGCGACTGGAACGCCGGCGGCGTGCTGTCGGCCGACCAGTGGGTCGGAGACCTCGAGTCGGTGGTCGATGCGGCCGGCCCCTCCGGGCCCGTCACGCTGCTGGGCATCTCGCAGGGCGCGGCCACGTGCGTGGACTACGCGGTCCGGCATCCGGAGCGCGTCGCGCGGATGATCCTGTACGGCGGCTACGCCCGCGGCGCGTCCCTGCGGGGGACGCCGGAGACCCAGCGGGCCTTCCGCGCGATGGTCGAGCTCGCACGCGTCGCCTGGGACAAGGACAATCCCACCTTCCGCCAGGTGTTCACCGCGCGCTTCATTCCCGGTGGCACGCACGAGCAGGTGGAATGGTTCAACGCGCTGTGCCGCAAGACGACGACGGGGGCGATCGTCGGCGATCTGCTGGAGGCGCGGGCCGCCGTGGACATCACGGCCCTGCTGGGGCAGGTGCGCACACCGACGCTGGTGCTGCACGCGCGCGACGACGAGGTCATCCCGATCGAGGAGGGCCGTCGGCTGGCCGGCGGCATTGCCGGGGCCGAGTTCGTGGAGCTCGAGTCGCGCAACCACGTGCTGCTGGAACACGAGCCCGCGTGGCGCCGGTTCCAGGAGGCAGTGCTGGAGTTCCTGCACATCGACGCCCCCGCTGCTTCGACGTTTGCCGCCCTGTCCGCGCGCGAGCGCGCGGTGCTGGCGCTGATGGCCGACGGGCTGAGCAACGCGGACATCGCGGAGCGCCTGCAGATCAGCGAGAAGACGGTCCGCAATCACGCGACCAGCATCTTCGACAAGCTGGGCGTCTGGTCGCGCGCGCAGGCCATCGTCTTCGCGCGGGAGCACGGGTTTACGGGCTGATCAGCCCGGAGGCTCGAGCAGCCGCGCGGCCAGATCCACCGCATCCTCGAGCGTGGCGGCCGCGTGGACGAGCGGACCGCCGAGGCCGGTCCAGAAGTCGGCGGTTGCGCGAGGCGGGTCGAGCAGGATGATGTGCCGGCCCTTCTTGATGGCGAGTGCGATTTCGGCGGCAGTGCCCGGGCTCATTCCGCACACGACCACGATGTGGCTGCTCAGGATGTTGACGACGTCGCGGGCCTCGCCCATGCCCGTGACGATGCGTATGTCGGCGAAGGTGGACGCGGACGCGTCGGTTTCGTGCGGCAGGATCCCGATGGTGAGGCCGCCGGCGCGCTTCGCCCCGGCGAGCGCCGCGTCCATCACGCCGGCGGACCGCCCTCCGGTGAGCACCACCCATCCGCGCCGCGCGATGAGCTCGCCGAGGCGCTCTGCCGACTCACACTCGGCGGCCGTGGCGGTTTCGCCGGGCCCCATGACGCCGACCACGATGCGAGGCATGCGGGAACGATAGCGCGGCATGGGGCGGCCGTACAGCCGAAAGGCCGTCGGACGCCGACGGCCTTTTGCTGCAAGTATCTTTGGTTGCGGGGGCGTGCAGCCAGCGGTACTTGCAGCTGTGGAGCGGCGCAGCATTAGAAGCCGATGCGTCGCCAGAGTACTCGGCATCTGTCGCCTGATTTACCCGTGACGTCGCGGTGTCGCTCGATCGTGAAGTACCTCTCGACAGCGCGGACGAGTCCACTCCAGGTCAAGACCTTTGCGCAGCCTGGCGAGAGCTCGTCGCCGTGCGGCTGCGAATGACTTCCGATGTGCGGTCGTGGACTTCGCTTTTCGAACCACCGGAACCTCCGTTCAACGCGCTCGCCAGTATTCCGGCCGCCGCCGCGCATGGGCGACAGCGACGATTAGCACGTTGTCGCCTCGTACGCGATACACGACGAAGAACGGAAACCGGCGCAATAGTACGCGCCGGGTATTTCCGACATAGGGAGAACCGGTATTGGGTCGTTCGGAAATCAGATCGACCGCCCGATCGAGCTCCCGCTGAAAACGAGCGGACGCGGTCTCGTTTCGTTCGCGGTACCATCGCTCGGCAGCCTTCGCTTCGTCGGCAGCAAGCGGATGGAATTCGACCGCGAACTGGGGCATCAGCGCGCGGCGAGTCGGCGGCGGACCTCTGCCCAGGGAACTGTCTTGACGGCTCCTCCATCGAGCTCCGCCACGCGTCGGTTAACCTCGGCTGCCCAAGCCGCCTCGGCGTCCTCGTCAACGTCGGTATCGAGGCTATCGAGCAATGACCCGGCGAGTGCTGCGCGGGCCTCGGTAGGGAGCGCCAAGGCGTCCTTCAGGATCTCCGCTGCGTCACGCTTCATGACTCCATTTTAGCTGGACAGACGGTGCCTGGTACCCGTTTCCAAGCGGGCCGGGCGCGGGGTAGTAGATTGCGTCTTGTCCGAAAAGCCGACCACTTCCGCGCCGAGCAGGGCGGCGTCTAACGCTGCAAATGTGTAATCGACCCGATTTGCGCTGGCGCCGATGTCGCGCGATAATGCTTGGGCTGGTTGCTTCTCTGGCAACCGGCGGAACATCGAACTCGACGCAACAGCGGAGGAGACCATGTCCCCTATTGCACGCCGCCCGATGCCGTCGAGCCTGCCCCCCGCCGCGTAAGTAATCCGGCCGGTCGGGCCGGCTCCCATCGCTTTCAACAACAACCAAGTTGACGGCCGCAGTCTACGTGTCTGCGAGGGCCGGGTGCGCGTGCGCGCGCAGCAGGGGAGCTTCGTCTTGAAACACCAGAATCGTCGTCGTAAACAGTCAGCATTCGAGAATCCAGATTTCGCCGAGGCCCTGTACGGGGCTTCATCCGATCGTCTCTCCTCGGGTCGGCAGGGAGAGCGAAAGGCACGTCAGTTCTGTCGACAGGTGCAGCGGGCACTCAACTTGGCGCTCGCAGATCGCATTGCCGACGATGGCTTGAACGACTTGTTCGTCGAGGACGTGTCGCCGGCGCCGGACTGCGGGCACCTGCTGGTCCATGTTGTTATCCCGGTCGACCGGCCGGTAGCGGACGCTCTTAGCGCGCTCCGTCGAGATGCGCCACGCCTCCGTTCGGAGGTCGCCATGGCCATCACTCGCAAGCGTGCGCCGGAGTTGTCGTTTGTACCGGCCTTTCCGGATGGAGGTGATGATGAGTGAGCCATCGCTCGCACCCATCCAGGCCTGGCTGACCGCACCAATGAAGCACGACGTGTCGGAGGCGATCGAACGCCTCCGACGCGCGCCGGACGTTCAACAGATCGCCGTCATGCCGGACGTACACCTTGCGACCGACGTCTGCATCGGAGTGGTGGTCGCCACCTCGCGGCTGATCTATCCGCAGGCCGTTGGTGGCGACATCGGTTGCGGCATGCTGGCGGTCGGCTTCGACGTGGAAGCGACCGCGCTCGAGGACCCCAAGGTCGCCGGCCGAGTCCTCTCGGAACTTGGTCGCGCTGTTCCCGCTCGTCGCCGGAATCGTCGTGCAGCGATTGCGCCTCCTCCCGAGCTGGAGCTGGCGAGGCTTAGCCACCCTACCTTGGAGGCGATGAGCCGCAACGAAGGGGCGATAGAGTTTGCGACACTCGGCAGCGGAAACCATTTCCTCGAGCTTCAGAGCGATGAGGACGAGCGGCTCTGGCTGATGGTCCACAGTGGATCCCGAGGGATGGGTCCAGCGATCCGCGATCACCATTTGGCTCACGGCGAGGACGTGGGCGGCGGGCTCCGAGCGCTGGATGCCACCACTGACCAAGGCACCAGGTATCTCAACGACGCCGCCTGGGCGCGACGCTTCGCAGACGCAAGTCGAAGGGCCATGGCCGTCGAAGTAGCCACCGTGATTGAGGCGGTCCTGCGTGCCCGCATCTGCTGGGAGACAGTCATCTCAACGGATCACAACCACGTGTCGCTCGAATGCCACGGAGACCGCAACCTCTGGGTCCATCGCAAGGGTGCGATGCCCGCCGGCCTCGGCCAAAGAGGGGTACTGCCCGGTTCGATGGGCAGTCTCAGCTTCCATGTGGAAGGTCGTGGTCACGACCCTGCGCTGTGCTCAAGCGCTCACGGCGCGGGCCGAGCATTGAGTCGGACCGCGGCCCGCGAAAAGGTGACCGAGCGTGCGCTTCGCAGGCAGATGGAGGGTGTCTGGTACGACTACCGGCTCGCCAATCGGCTTCGTGACGAAGCGCCTGCCGCGTATAAGGATATCCGGGCCGTACTGCGTGCCCAGAAGGAACTCGTTAAGGTCACCCGGACTCTTCGCCCGGTGCTCAACTACAAGGGCACGTGATGGCCGGTCGACGCTCGTGATTCTCGAATGGCCGACGCCGCGAGGGGAACGGAAGTGCAGAAAGCAAAAGAGGTTACGGCGAGTCACCGTAACCCCTTGATAGATTTGGTTGCGGGGGCTCGCCCTGGACTACATCGGCGCCTCTGTTGGACGGCAGCGTGAACACGCGTTTTCCGCTGCTTTTCATGGAGGTTTTCAATGTACGACCCGCGTTGGGGCGACGATCCGCGTGATTCCGATCCGCGCGAGGCCGACCAATCGCGCGGCCGGGACCATGACTACACCAGGTCGCTGGGGCGTGGCGGTGGCGGGAGCGACCGCCAGAGCGGCGACGAGCCGTCACGGTACGCCCGGGACGATGCCCGATGGCCTCACCGGGACCGTGAAGCCGTGGAGCGTCCTCGTGA
>JADZCN010000121.1 GCA_020851565.1 Acidobacteriota bacterium
GATCCGGCTCCGCAGCCCCACCGGGGCGAACCTGGGATCCGAGTCGGGGCCCCTGACCGCGCAGATCTCCGTCATCGCGCCCCTCAGCGGCACCTACACCGTGCTCGTCGGCACCGGCGATGTCGGCAACGACTCCATCGGCGACTACCGGCTCACCCTCGCCAAGACTCCCGGCACGTTTGTCGTCCCCGACGGCGATGAGGGCGGCGCGATGGTCAACGGCGCAAACCACAGCGGCCACATTCATCTCGGCGACCTTGACCAATGGAGCTTCACCGCCGCCCAGGGCGATGCCATCACGGTCAGCATTGGTGAGGTCTTCCCGACCGAGCTCGACCCGGGCTTCAATCCCTGGATCCGGCTTCGCAGCCCCACCGGGGCGGACCTGGGATCCGCGTCGGGGGCCCTGACCGCGCAGATCTCCGTCGTCGCGCCGCTGAGCGGCACCTACACCGTCCTGGTCGGCACGGGCGATGTCGGCCTCGACTCCACCGGCGACTACCGGCTCACCCTCGCCAAGACCCCGGGGCCCTTCGTCGTTCCCGACGGTGACCAAGGAGGTGCCATGAGCGCGGGTGTCAACCATCCGGGAGCCATTCACCTGGGCGACCTCGACATGTGGACCTTCTGCGCGGCCCAGGGCGCCGCGCTCTCGATCAGCATGAGCGAGATCCTGCCCTCAGGGCCTGATCCCGGATTCAACCCCTGGATCCGGCTCCGGGCGCCGTCGGGTCAGCAGCTGGGCTCGACGTCGGGATCTCTGGTTGCGCAGCTGAACATCACGGCATCGGTCACGGGCTTGTTCACGGTGCTCGCGGGTACGGGTGACGTGGGTTCGGATGCCCAGGGGCAGTACGAGATCAGGGTGACGGGAGCTATTGCATGTCCGACCGGTCCCACGACCGTCAACGACGGATACGCGACGCCCGTCAATACGTTGTTGACGGTACCCGCCCCCGGCCTGCTCGCCAACGACAACCCCAACGGCGGCGGCTCGATGACGGCGGAGCTCGTCTCGAACGTCACCGCTGGCACGCTCGCGCTGAACGCGAACGGCAGCTTCACCTTCACCCCGACCAACGGCTTCACCGGGCAGGCGAGCTTCACCTACCGCGCCGTGAACGCGTTTGGTCCGGGCAACGTGGCCACGGTGACCCTGACGGTCACCCAGGGCACGCCGCCCACGACGGTGAACGACGCGTACGGTACGAACGCGGGCACACCGCTCAACATCGCAGCGCCTGGCGTGCTCAGCAACGACAACAGCAACGGCGGAGGCGCGCTGACCGCGGAGCTGATGAGCACGACCACCAGCGGCGTCCTGTCGCTGAGCGCCAACGGCAGCTTCACCTACACGCCCAATCCCGGCTTCATTGGCGCCGACAGCTTCACGTACCGCGCCGTCAGCAGCGTCGGGCCGGGAAACACCGCCACCGTCGGCATCACGGTCAGCGACCCGACGACGGTGCAGCCGCCATCGAGCCTATACGCGTCGTCCATCGCCGGCAACACGGTCACGCTCCGGTGGACTCCGCCCGCATCGGGCGCAGTGCCCACCAACTACGTCATCGAGGGTGGCGTGAGCCCCGGCCAGGTGCTCGCGAGCCTCCCTGTGGGAAACACGACTCCGCTCTACACGTTCCCGGCGCCAACCGGCGCTTTCTTCGTCAGGGTGCACACGCTGTCGGGCGCCAGTCGCAGCGTGGCCTCCAACGAGATCCGCATCTTCGTGAACCAGCCGGCGGCGCCGTCGGCCCCGGCGGACCTCGTGGGCCTGGTGAACAGCAGTTCCATCGCGCTCGCCTGGCGCAACACCTTCGCGGGCGGCGCGCCTGGCGGCATCGTCCTCGACGTGTCGGGCGCGCTCAACACGTCGCTGCCGCTCGGCCTCACCGACAGCTTCCAGTTCAACGGGGTACCGGGCGGCACCTACACGCTGTCGCTGCGCGCCATCAACGGCGCCGGCAGCAGCCCCTCGTCCAACGCCATCACCCTGACGTTCCCCTCGCCCTGCACGGGCGCACCGCTCCCGCCGTCGAACTTTCTGGCCTATCGCGTCGGCGGTACCCTCTTCGTCGTCTGGGATCCGGCGACGAGCGGGCCGGCACCCACGTCCTACGTCCTGAACGTCACCGGGGCGTTCGGCGGCAGCTTCGGGACGCCTGGCCGCACGCTGAGCGGCGCGGTCGGGCCGGGCACCTACCACCTGAGCGTGAGCGCCGCCAACGCGTGCGGATCGAGCGCGGCGACGCCCGTGCAGGCCGTGGTGGTCCCATGACGATGGTTCCCCGCCTGGGTGGGCCCGAGGCGATGAACGTCGCCTTCGACGAGCTCTACACCGAGCTTCGGCGGCTCGCGGCGCGGCACATGCGTCGCGAGCCGGCGCGCCACACCCTGCAGCCGACCGCGCTCGTCAACGAGGCGTACCTGCGGCTGATGAGCGGGGCGAGGACCATCAACGATCGGCATCACTTCTTCGCGCTCGCCTCGCAGGTGATGCGCCGCGTGCTGGTGGATCACGCGCGCAGGAAGCGGGCGCACAAGCGCGGCGCGGAGCTGGTGCACCTCGAGGTGGACCAGCTCGCCGACGCCGGCGCGCCACGCGTGGACGTCGTCGCCGTGGACGAGGCGCTCACCGAGCTCGCCACCGTTGATACGCGGGCGGTGCAGGTCGTCGAGCTGCGGTTCTTCGGCGGCCACACCGACGCGGAAGTCGCCGACATCACGGGGCGTTCGCTCGCCAGCGTGCGGCGCGACTGGGCGTTCGCCCGGTCGTGGCTGAGGCGCCGGCTCAAGCCGCTGGCCGGCGATCGCCCGGAGGAAGCATGAGCCGCTCGCTCATCGGGATCATCGCGTGCGTCGCTTTGGTAATGGCCCTCGCCGGTTCCACGCCGTCGACACAGTCGGGCGTGTCGATCCCTCCAGAGCTGGCCCGCCGCGTGGCGGCGAAAGGTTCGGCCTCCGTCATCGTCGGGGTCAGCGCGCCGTTCGTGCCAGAAGGACGCCTGGCCGGTGTTGCAGGCATCGACGCGCAACGGCGCGGGCTCCAGGCGTCGCTCGACGACGTGATGGGACGCGCGTCGGCGAAAGGCATTGGTGTAGGCGGCCGGTTCGACACGGTTCCCTATTTCACGGCGCGTGTCGGTCCAGCCGAGTTGAAGGCCCTGGCGGCACTCCCCGGCGTCGCCTCGATTCACGAGAACGAGCTGTTCGCGGCGCAGCTGGCCGACACCGTCCCGCTCATCAACGCGCCTGCGTCATGGGCGGCCGGCGCCACCGGTTCGGGATGGACCGTTGCCGTCATCGACACCGGCATCGACAAGACGCATCCCTTCCTGGCGGGCAAAGTCACGAGCGAGGCCTGCTACTCGGGGGCCGGCGGGACGGCGCCGCCCGGGTTCTCGTCGGTGTGCCCCGGCGGCGTCTTCGCAAGCACGGCCCTCGACAGCGGCGTGCCCTGCACGCCGGATGCGCTCTGTGCGCACGGCACGGCCGCCGCGGGCATCGCGACGGGGATCAACGGCACCTCGGGGTTGAGCGGTGTGGCCCATCAGGCGAACCTGATTTCGATCCAGGTCACGACGAGAGTCGAGAACTGCATTCCGGGCGGCATTCCCTGCCTGATGTTCTACGAATCCGATCTCATCCGGGCGCTCGAGCGCGTTCTCGTCCTCGCCGGGACCGGCAACGCAAACCGCATCGCGGCCGTCTCGACGAGCGTGGGCAGCGGCCGGTTCGTCTCCCAGGCCTCATGCGACGTCTGGTTCGCGCCCCTGAAGGCGGCCATCGACAACCTGCGCTCGCTGCAGATACCGACCATCGTCTCGGCGGGCAACAACAGCTACGTCGACGGCCTCATCGCGCCGGCATGCATCTCGTCGGCGGTGAGCGTGAGCGCCACGACCAAGACCGACGTCCTGTCCTGGTTCTCCAATCGCGCCCCGTTCCTGTCCCTTCTGGCGCCGGGAGGCGACGGAACACAGGGGCCGGGCTCCATCACCACCTCCATGCCCGGCGGCGGGTTCGGGCTCGTGAGCGGCACGTCGTTCGCCGCCCCTCACGTGGCTGGTGCCTGGGCCATCCTCGAGCAGGCGGTCCCGGGCGCCTCCGTCTCGCAGGTGCTGTCCGCCCTCCGCAACACCGGCGCACCCATCGCGGATGCGGGGACCGCGCGCGCGTACCCGCGAATCAACGTGGAGGCGGCCCGCCAGGCGTTGCTGAGCGGCGTTCCAGGCCCGCCCGGGCCACCAGGCACGCCAGCGGTCCTGGGTGGCGGCAACTTCGTGAGCCTCAGCTGGCCGGCCCCAGTGAGCGGCGGCACGCCGGCCGGGTACACGGTGCGCGCGCGGCTCACGCCCGGGGGGCCGGTCGTCGCGTCGCTGCCTGTCGGTGAAACCCTCAGCATGGACCTCAACGCCCCGAATGGGACCTTCATCGTCTCGGTGCAGGCCAGCAATGCGGCGGGCACCGGCCCCGAGTCGCCCTCACAGACTCTGACCGTCCCGATCATCCCCGCACCGCCCGGGTCGCCGAGCGGGCTGGCCGCGGTGGTCGCCGGCTCCTCCGTGCACCTGTTCTGGACGCCGCCGACGACGGGCGGCGAGCCGATCGGCTACCTGCTCGTCGCGGCGCTGACGCCTGGCGGCACTCCTGTCGCGGGACTCACGTTCGAGGCGCCATCGTGGTGGACCACGATCCCGGGCGTTCCGCCCGGCACGTACTACCTGCGGTTGGCGGCCTTCAACCTGGGCGGCGTGAGCGCTCTTTCGAACGAGGTGGCGGCTTCGGTGGCAGCGCCCCAACTGCCGGGCCCACCAGCCCTGAACGCGCCCATCGTGACGGGCAACACCGTAAACCTGTCGTGGACGCCGGGGCCCGGCGACACCCCGTCGTCCTACATCGTTCGGGCCTCGCTGACGCCCGGCGGTCCCGTCATCGCGGGCCTCCCTGTCGCAGGAACCGGCATCTCGGTACCCGGCGTCCCGCGTGGAACCTATTTCATCGTCGTGCACGGCGTGACGGGCGCGGGGGTGGGACCACCCTCGAACCAGGTTACCGCGGTGGTGCCGTGACGCCGTACGACTGATATGCCTCTCAGCCTCGAACGCTACGAACGCCTGCGCGCGCTGTTCGACGCCGCAGCCTCCGTGTCGCCGGATCGGCGCGAGGCGTTCATCGAGGCGGAGACGCCGGGCGACGAGACGCTGCGCGCGGAGCTGCGATCGCTGCTGGCCACCGGCGCGGCCACGGAGCTGCCGTCGCGCGTGGAGCTTTCCGCCGAGACGTCGCCCCCGCCGGAGGCACCGGCGAGGGCTCGGGTTCCAGCTCTCGGTGGCGCTGACCTCGGCGTGCAGGTCGGCCACTATCGGCTCCTGCGCGAGATCGGGCGTGGCGGCATGGGCGTCGTCTACCTCGCCGCCCGCAACGACGACGTCTTCAGCAAGGTGGTGGCGCTGAAGGTCATCGGCGCCGGCGTGATCGATTCCGAGTTCGTGAAGCGCTTCCGACAGGAGCGGCAGATCCTCGCGGGCCTGGATCACCCGAACATCGCGCGAATCCTGGACGGCGGCGACACCGCGGACGGCCGTCCGTTCTACGTGATGGAGCACATTGCCGGCGTGCCCATCGACGAGCACTGCGCCTCGGCGCAGGCCGACGTGCGCACGCGGCTCGGGCTCTTCCGGCAGGTCTGCCTGGCCGTCGAGCACCTGCACGAGAAGGCCGTGATTCACCGTGACCTGAAACCAAGCAACGTGCTGGTGACGCCGGACGGCATCGTCAAGCTGCTGGACTTCGGCATCGCGCGCATCCAGGGCATCGCCGGGCTGGCGTCACCCGTCTCGTCGCCAGGTCACCAGACGATGATCATGACCCCGGGGTACGCGAGCCCCGAGCAGATCGACGGGCGCGAGGTGGATAAGCCGAGCGACGTGTACTCGCTCGGCGTCCTGCTGTACCAGCTGCTCACCGGGGAACTTCCGTTTGGCGACGACCATGGGCGGCCCGACGTGTCGGCGCAGCTTTCAGGGCGCGCACCGGTGCCGCCGAGCCGTCGTGGCGCCCTCGCCGCGCGACGGTCGGATCGGCCGCCTTCCACGCGACAGCTGCGGATCACGGCCGACCTGGATCGCGTCACGCTGGGCGCGCTCGAGAAGGAGCCGCTGCTTCGATACCCCGCCGTGCGCGCGCTGCGCGAGGAGATCGATCGGGTGATCGAGGGCCGCCCGCTCGCCTCGCGCAGCCATCAGTGGGTCTATCGCTTCCGCCTGTTCGTCGGCCGCAACCGGGTCGCGGCCGCGCTGACGGCTCTGCTGGTCATCGCTGTCTTCGCCGGCGGTGGAGTCGCCGTGCGGAATGCCATCGATCGCGCCAGGCTCGAAGCGCGGGCCGGCGAGCTCGAGCGATTCGTCGCCTTGCTGAACGCGCGGGTCGAGCGATGGGCCGAGCCCGGCCAGCAGGTGCCGGTCGAGGACAAGCTCGCGGACGTGGCTGGTGCCAGTGCCGTGCTCTCCTCAGACGCGCTGCCGGCGCTGGCCACCCGCGATGGCGGCCGTGACCGCGCGGACCGGCTCGTCGGTGGCGTCAACCACTTCCTCGATCGCGCCGCGAACCTTGCGGGCGAGGCGGAGCTGCCCGTCAGACGATCAATCGCCCTCACCTACCGCCAGGCCGGGGATCTGCAGGCCGGCCCGCTGGCGCCACCGGGCGGCGAGCGCGGGCAGGCCGTGACGAGCTACCGGCGTGCCGCGGAGGTCGCAGCGCGCGCTGCTCCTGCCGACGATCCATGGGTGAAGGTCCAACTCGCTGAGCTCTCGGGGCTGCTGCAGGGTCTCGGCGCGCGGCTGGATACCGCCGGACTGGCTCCTCCTGCTGCGGGGGGCGCGGATCCAGTGGCCGCCTCCCTGCCGGCGCCAGCGGGTCCTCCTGTGCGGCGGCCCATCACGGCATCACAAGCTCCCGTCATGAATCCCGCAGAGGTCGAGGATCTCGTCCGCCAGATCGCGCAGGTGCGCGCCACCGCCGAGCAAGTGCGCGTGAGCGTGGTGGACCTCCGCCAGCGACTCGAGGGCAACGGGCAGGTGTTGCGCGCGGATATCCCCGCGGGCATGTCGCGGGTGGATGCGTTCATCGAGGCGGCCGCGCGTGACCTCGAGCGGCGCGACGCCGGGGGTGTTCGCGACAACCTCCAGCGCGCGGGCTACGCGCTGAAGCTCGTCGGGGAGGCCGTGGGGCGATGAGGCGCCAGCGACGCGAGGGCCCGAGCAGTCTCGCACCGCGTTGGCGCTTTGTAGGGGAAAGAACGAACCGAGAAGGTTGAGGAGGGGTCATGAAAGGGTGCGCAAGGCGGAGCGTGGTTGGCGCGTTCATCCTGGGGGCGTGGCTGCTGGCTGGTGTCGTGCCGGCCGCGTCTGCCCAGAGTGCGGACACCCCGGTGGACCAGGTCATCGCGCTCGAGAAGAGCGGCCTCAGCGACGACCTCATCATTCGCGCGATCGCGCGCGACAAGTTACACGGGGATCTCGGCACCAGCGACATGCTGAAATTGAAGAACGCAGGCGTGTCGGACCGGGTCATCACCGCCATGACGGAAGGCCCGGCGGCAGCCCCCGCTGCCGGGGCCGCGCAGGCATCCGCTCCGGCCGGCGCCAGCTCGTTCGCGGCGGGCGGGATAGCCCCGGCGGCCAGCGCGGCGCCGATGCCGGTGGCGGTTTCGACCGTCGATCCACGCGCCTCCATGCGCCGCGCCGCCATCGACGAGTTCGACTGGGCCACGGTCTCGACGGCCGTGCAGGCCATCTTCGGCACCAACGTGGACATCGGGAAGGGCATCCGGGCCCTGCTCACCAAGCGCCTGCAGGAGGCGGGCCGGATGCGCCTGGTGGAGCGGGCGAAGGTGGACACGGTGATGAAGGAGCAGGACTTCGGCGCCAGCAACCGCGTGCGCCAGGGCACGAACGCGCGCATCGGGCAGATCCTCGGCGCCGATGTCTACCTCATGGGCGACATCGTCGCCTTCGGCAGGGACGATCGCGACAAGCGCATCAGCCTGGGCGCGTTCGGCTTCGGCGGGCCGCTCGGCGGCGTCCGGATCGGAAAGAAGGAAGACAAGGCGGTGGTCACCATCAACTACCGGCTCGTAGACGCCGAAACCAGCGAAGTCATCGACAGCGGCGAGGCCAAGGGCGAGAGCAAGCGCAAGAGTAGCGGACTCGGCGGCATCTTCGGGTGGTCCGGCGGCGTGGTCGGCGGCAGCGTGGACATGACCAGCCAGAACTTCGCGGAGACCATCATCGGCGAGGCGGTCATCGAGGCCACCGACCGGATTGCCGCGATCATGAACGAGAAGGTGCCCGGCCTGCCGAAGCGCGAGGTGGACATCGAGGCGCGCGTCGCCGCCGCGTCGGGCGGATCCATCACCATCACCGCCGGCTCGAACCAGGGTGTCGAGGTCGGCCATCAGTTCGACGTGTTCCGCATCGTCGCGGAAATCAAGGACCCGGTGACCGGCGAAGTGCTGGACAACGAGGTCGAGCAGTTGGGAGTCATGACCGTGTCCTCGGTGCGGGAGCGCATCGCCACCGGGGCTTATGCGGGTAAACCGGTGACCAGCAAGGACGGACTCGTGCGCCGGCGGCTGCCCTAGGGGCCACGGGCAGCGCTCGAAGGGAGTCCATCATGCACGGCCTGGCATTGACACTGCTGCTGTTCATCGGCATGACTCCGCGCGAAGCAGCGGGCGGCCCGGCGGCGCCGTCGAGCGAGCAGTCTGCAGTGCAGGCGCAACAGGACGGGCTCGACCGGGATTTGCGCGAGCTCGAGGCACGGCTCGGCGCAGGGCGCGTGAACGCCGCTCAGGTGGTGGCCGACAGCCAGCGTCTTCGGCAACGGTTCCTGGCCCTTCACCCATTCGCGCCGCGCTTCGGCCCGGACGACTATCGTCGCCACGGCCAGCTTGCCGGACGCTCGTTCGCGTGGCTGTCCGGCGTGAGCGGCCGCTTTCGCGGCGACCGGCACGTCGTGCCGGCGCTCGTGAGCGCCTATTCCGTCATCGGCGACTTCTACGGCACGAGCGGCCTCGCCTCCCGCTCGGGCTTCTGGTTTGGCTATGCGGGCGCGCACCGCGCCGCCCGCTCGCTGGCCCTGGCCGGGCAAGGCGACCGGGCTTTGGACCGAACGCTGGAGTCGCTCGCCCTGAGCTGGGCCCTCGTCGCGGCCATGGATCCGCGCTCGCGCTGGGCCTGGTCTGGCTGGGATGGGGCGCGCCCTGGCTTCGAGCAGACTATTGACCAGGCCGTGGCCCGCGGGCCGGTGCCCCCCCCGCTGGCGCTCCCGGCCGTGGACGAGGCGGCGCTGTCCCCGGACGATCGATCCCGTTGGCACGAGGTGCGCGATCGATTTGCCGGCGCCTCGAGCCGGGCACACGAGGCACAGCTGGCGCTGGCCGACTTGCGCGGCCGCCTGGCTGCACGTGGGTTGTCGCTCCATCCAAGAAGCGTCGCCGCCTCGCTCGGCATGCAGGGCTACCTCGACGATGCTATCGACGCCATCGAGGCGCGCCAGTTCGACCGTGCCCTGCAGGCCCTGATACGGGCCGACTACGAGCGCGCGAAGCTCAGGGACGCCACCGGGCAGTGAGGCGATCGGTCACCCGCTCGGGGCCGGGGTCGAGTAGAATCGCTCCCCCAGAGGGAGTGACCATGGCGAACGAAACGACGCGTCGGGACATGTTGAAGAGAACCGGGTTCGCGGCCGCAGGCCTCGGCGTGCTGGGCGTGCCCGAGTGGGCGTTGCCCGCGCTGGCCCAGGGCGAGACCCTGGTACCGTTCACCGACTGGCCGGCCAACTTCAACCCGAACCCCGCGCCGGATCGGCGCCTGTTCAACACGCAGACCATCGCCGGCGCCGTGACGCCGGCGGATCAGTTCTTCACGACGCAGCACTACGGCCATCCCGTCGTGGACCCCGCGACCTATCGCCTGAAGGTGTCGGGCCTCGTGAACTCGTCGCTCTCGCTCTCGCTCGACGAGATCCGGAAGATGGGGAACGCCGAGATGGAGCTGGGCTTCGAGTGCTCGGGCAACCGCCGGCCGCTGCAGGGCCTCATCGGCAACGGGCGCTGGACCGGCGTGCCGCTCAAGACGGTGCTCGACAAGGCAGGGCTCAAGGCCGAGGCACGCGAGATCGTGTTCTTCGGCGCCGACAAGGGCCCCGAGGAGGTTGAGTTCCGCGCGCAGAAGTTCAACGTCGAGCAGCAGTACGGCCGCAGCATGCCGCGCGACAAGGCACTCACCAGCGAGGCGTTTCTCGCCTACGCCCTCAACGGGCAGCCGCTCACGCGCCACCAGGGGTCGCCCCTCCGCCTCATCGTCCCGGGTTGGTACGGTGCGCCGAACGTGAAGTGGCTGGCCGAGATCCACGCCCAGGAGGATCAGTACCTGGGCAAGTTCCAGGCGCGCTGGTACCGGACGCTCAAGGGCGAGATGATCAACGGCGAGATGAAGTGGGTCGAATCCGCCATCACCCACCTGCAGCTGAAGTCGTTCGTCGCCCGGGTGACGAAGGCGGGAAGCTCGCACAAGGTGCTGGCCGTCGTCCTGAACGACGGCACGCCGATCAAGTCGGTCGAGCTCAAGGTCGACGACGGGCCGTGGCAGGCGATGACGGCCGACCCGTCCACGAAGGCCAGGTACGGCTGGAAGTTCTACAACTACACGTGGAACGGCGCCGCACCCGGTGAGCACACGCTGGTGTCGCGCGTCACCGACGCCACGGGCCGGGTGCAGCCGACCGAGCAGGAGCTCGAGAACAAGAAGACGTTCCTCGAGGACAACTCGCAGCACCCGCGGAAGGTGACTGTGTAAGGTAAGCCGCTCATTGATGATTGGTGATTGCTGATTGAGCGATTCATCGGGTGATTGATGATCGGCGCATTGCGCATTCGATTGCGCAATCGCCGATTGCGGCAATGCCGCAATCCGAATGCGACAATCGCTCAATCGCCAATCGGCAATCGTCAATGAGCGCGCTCGGCCTCGCCCGGCCTAGCCGAGGCGCTTGGACGACCTCAGCGTGGCGAGGCCGAGCACCACGGCACCCCAGGTGAAGAGCGCCAGCGCCTGCGGCCACAGCGTCTCCAGTCCCACGCCCTTCAGGAAGATGCCCCGCACGATCACCAGGAAGTACCGGAGAGGAATCAAGTACGTCACCGGCTGGATCCACTCCGGCATGTTCTCGATCGGGAACACGAAGCCGGACAGGTAGATCATCGGCATCATGAAGAAAAAGGTCGTCGTCAGCATGGCCTGCTGCTGGGTGCTCGAGATGCTGGAGACGAAGAGGCCGAGGCCCAGCGTGCACATCAGGTAGACGAGGCTCATGCCGAAGAGCAAAGCGGTGCTCCCGCGCATCGGGATCTCGAACCAGAAGAGGGCCACCACGAGCACCAGGACCACGTCGATGATGCCGATGAACGCGTAGGGCAGCAGCTTGCCCGTGATGAGCTCCCATCGTGCGAGCGGCGTGACGTTCAGCTGCTCCAGCGTCCCGACCTCCTTCTCCCGCACGATCGCCATCGCGGAGAGGTTCGTCGTCACCACGAGCAGCAGCA
Organism: Acidobacteriota bacterium; assembly: GCA_020851565.1. Taxonomy (GTDB): domain Bacteria; phylum Acidobacteriota; class Vicinamibacteria; order Vicinamibacterales; family UBA2999; genus VFZN01. The sequence goes on from JADZCN010000121.1 coordinate 11,609, forward strand.
GCGCGACGATGCCCGGGATCATGAAGTCGCGGCTCTCGAGCCGTGGGTTGAACCAGACGCGGATCTCCACCGACACCGGCGGCACGATGGAGCCGCCGTTCACCGCCGCCAGCTCCTGCGCGTAGCCTGCCACGAGCGCGCGCGCGTACCCCATCGCCACGTTCGTGGAGTTGGCGTCGGTCCCGTCGGCCACGACCTGCAGCGTGACGGGACGCCGCGACCGCACGCGCTGGCCATAGCCGGGCGGGATGGTGAGCGCCATCCACGCGTCGCCCCCATCGAGCCACCGGTCGATCTCGTTCGTGGACGCCAGCAGGCCCACCAGCTTGAAGTTCTCGGAGGCCTGGAATCGATCGATGAGCGTCCGACTCTCGACAGAACGGTCCGCGTCCACCACCACGGTGGGCACGTCCTTCACGTCCGTCGTCACGGCGTAGCCGAGCACCCCCAGCTGCACGATGGGCGCGAGGATCACGATGCCGAACAGGCGCGGATCCTGGCGCAGCTCCAGCAGTTCCTTGCGCATGAGGTGCAGCACGCGCCTCATGACCACTCCCTCCTGAGCCGCAGGGACGCCAGGCCCAGGGCCACGGCCGCGAAGATGGCCAGCGCGACGAGCTGCTCCCAGAAGGCCCCGGCGCCGGCCCCCTTCAGGACGATGGCCCGGAGCGCGACCAGGAAGTAGCGCGCGGGCACGATGTGGCTGATCACCTGGATGGGCACCGGCATGCTGGTCAGCGGGAACACGAATCCCGACAGGATGAACGTGGGCAGGAACGACGACAGCAACGCCACCTGGAAGGCCAGCTGCTGCGAGCTGGCCATCGTCGAGATGAGCAGACCCTGCGCCTGCGCGCCCACGAGGAACAGCAGGATGGAGCCCCACAGCAGCGGCACCGAGCCGCGCATCGGCAGGTCGAACAGGATCCGCGCGGTGAAGAGGATGAGGAGCGCCGCGACGAACGAGAGCGCCAGATACGGGAGCGTCTTGCCCAGGATGAACGCCACCGGGCCAATCGGCGACATCCGGATCTGTTCCATGGTCCCCCGTTCCTTCTCGCGGACCACGGAGAGGGCGGTGGACACCACGGCCGTGATCATCGCGATGAACGCGATGAGGCCCGGCACCAGGAACAGCGTGCTGCTCAGCTGCGGGTTGTACCAGATACGCGGCTCGAGCGTCACCGGCGGAGCCGGCACGCCCGCGCCGCCCGTCGCGCGCGCGCGCACGAGCACGTCGGCGGAGTACTCCGCCACGATGGCCTGGGCATAGCCCATCACGGTGGATGCCGTATTCGCGTTGTCGCCGTCGATGATCACCTGCACGGTCGTCGGCCGGCGATTGGTGACGTCCTCCTCGAATCGGGCCGGCACGACCAGCAGCGCCCGGGCCTCGTTGCGGTTCACGAGGGCGTTCACCTCGGCGGTGGCATCCACGTATCCCACGAGGTCGAAGTAGCCCGAGTTGACGAACGCCGAGACGAGATCGCGGCTGCTGGTGCTCCGGTCGAGGTCCTGCACGGCAATCCGGACGTTCCGGATATCGAAGTTGAGGGCGTAGCCGTAGAGCAGCAGCATCAGGGCCGGGAAGAGCAGCAGGATGCCCAGCGTCCGCCGATCCCGCGCTATCTGGTGCAGTTCTTTGATCGCGACCGCGACGAGCGCACGCATGTCAGGCGCTCCTCTCCGCGCGTTCGGCCACGTCGAGGAACACGTCCTCGAGCGAGGGCATCACGCGCTCCACGCCGCGCACCTCCACGCCGGCGCGGGCCAGGGCGCTGGTGACGAGCTGCTCGGCATCGCCGGGTGTGCGGAGCACGGCGTGCACCGAGGTGCCGAAGAGGCTGGTCTTCTCGACCTCCGGCAGTCGATCGAGGGCCTCCATCGCCGCCACGGGCTCGGGCGCCTGCACCTCGAGGATGGGACGGTCCCGGAAAGCCTCCTTCAGTTCCGTGGCGGTGCCGAGCGCCGCCAGCTTCCCCGCCTGGATGATCGCGATCCGATGGCAATGCTCGGCCTCGTCCAGGTAGTGCGTCGTCACGAGCACGGTCGTCCCGCTCGCGGACATGCGGTCGATGAGGTCCCAGAACCGGCGCCGTGAAAGCGGGTCCACGCCGCCCGTGGGCTCGTCGAGGAACACGATGGGAGGCTCGTGCAGGATGGCGCAGCCGAGCGCGAGGCGCTGGCGCCACCCGCCCGGCAGGTCGCGCGTGAACGTCTTCTCGCGTCCGTGCAGGCCCGCCATGTCCAGCACGAACTCGCGGCGCGCCTCGAACCGCTCGCCCGTCAGCCCGTAGATGCCGCCGTAGAACTGGATGTTCTGATCCACGGTCAGCGGCTCGTAGAGCGAGAAGCGCTGCGACATGTACCCGATGCGGCGCTTCACGGCCTCGGGGTCCTTGCGCACGTCCACGCCACCGACGATGGCGGTGCCGGAGGTGGGGGCGAGCAGCCCGCACAGCATCCGGATCGTGGTGGACTTGCCGGCGCCGTTGGCGCCGAGGAACCCGAAGATCTCGCCCGGCTTCACCGAGAAGGACAAGTGATCCACGGCGACGAAGTCGCCGAAGCGGCGCGTGAGCCCCTGGACGTCGATGGCCGACATGGCGTCAGGGGCGCCCCAGGGCGCGCTCGAGCCGCGCCTCGGCCAGCCGCACGCTCGCGAGCGAGCGCGCGCGGGCGAGCTCCGCGGCCAGCAGCTGATCCTGCGCGATCAGCACGTCGGTACTGGTCGCGACACCCACGGCGAATCGCTCGCCGAGCACGCGGCGAGCCTCCATCGCGGCGCGGACGCCGTCGTCCGACGCGCGCACCGATGCGAGGCTCGAGTTCAGGTCCAGCAGGCGCTGCCGCACGTCGGCGGCCACCAGCGTGTCGAGGTCCTTCAGGCGCTCCTGGGCCGCGCGGGTCGCGGCTTCGGCTTCCGCCACCTCCGCGCGCGTGCGGCCTCCGTCGAACAGCGTCCAGCTGAGGTTCACGCTGACATCCCACGACGGCTGCCACTTCTCCTCGCGCGGGAAGATCTTCGGGTTCGGGTTCGCGAAATCGAACCCGCCACCGAGGCCGACGGTCGGCTTCCTCCCCGCGGCCGCGGCCTGCTCGCGTGCCTGCGCGCCCTCGATACGGAACGTCAGTGCCTGCCGCTCGGGCCGCTGCTTCAGCGCCTCGGCAATCAGCAGATTGGGGACAGTCCCTGTGACATTTGTAAAGACGGGGGTTTGGCTGAGGTCGTCGGCCAGGTCGATGGGCGTGTCCGGCTCGAGGCCAACCAGGCGGCGCAGCTCGATGAGCGCCGACTCGCGCTGGTTCTCGGCTTCGATGAGCTGCAGCGTCTCGCGCGAGCGCTGGGCCTCGAAGGTCACGACGTCGCTTGGGGGAACGAGACCGACGTCCAGCCGCTGCCGCGCGTCCCGCACTTGTGCCTCGGCCCGCTCCACCGCGGCCTGGAGCACTCGCACGGCCTCCCGCGACGTGGCCACCGCCCAGTACGCGCGCCGGACCTCGAATCGCAGGTCGGCGCGCGCCGTGTCGAGATCCGCGCCGACGGCATTCACCTCCGCTGCAGCCACGCGCTCGAGCGCGTCGGTGCGCCCGGCCGTGTAGATGGGCCACTGCGCCCCGATACGGGAGATCACGTTGTCGGGAACATCGGGGTAGAAGACGCGGATGCTCCCGTCTTCGCGCGGGAAGCCGAACTCGTCCACGTGGTTCGTGCGCGTGTAGCCCACAGAGGCCGTGGCCGTGGGCATCGATGCCGCCTGGCGGATCTGCACCGTGGCCCGGGCGCCTTCCTGGCGCGCCCGGGCCTCGGAAAGGCGGTGGCTGGCCTCGAAGGCCATGGATACCGCATCGCTGACGGTGATCCGGACGGGGGTCGGCTGTGCCCCGGACGGGGACACCAGCACACCCAGGCACATCACGGCGGTCAACGTTAGGCGCATCATGACGTCTCGGTTCCTGTCAGCTTTGCGATGAACACGTCTTCGAGCGACGGCGCGATCGGCCGCACGGTGGTCGGGGTGACCACGGCTGCCGCCACGGCGTCGTCCACCAGGTGGCGCGCGCCCCGCGCGTCGGGATGATCAATCCAGACGTGGAGCCGGTCACCGAATACGTAGGTGCGGAGATTCGTGCCCGCCCTCGTATCCAGGCGCGCCGCGGCTGCGCGAGGGTCGGGGACCACGACCTCGAACCACTGCCCCGGCATCGACCGGCGCAGGCTCCCTGGCTCGTCGAGCGCCAGCACGTGCCCCTCGTGCAGCATCGCGATGCGGTGGCAACGCTCGGCCTCGTCGAGGTAGGGCGTGGACATGAGGATGGTGATACCGGACTCGAGAAAGTGGGACAGCAGCTTCCAGAACTCGCGGCGCGACACGGGATCCACGCCGGTCGTGGGCTCGTCGAGCACGATCAGCTCGGGCTCGTGGACCAGCGTGCAGGCGAGGGCGAGCTTCTGCTTCATCCCGCCGGACAGCCGATCGGCGAGGCGCTTTCGGAACGGCGTGAGCTGTGTCACCTCCAGCAGCCGGTCACGCCGGGCGTGGAAGTCGGACACGCCGTGAATCTCGGCGAAGAAGGCGATGTTCTCGTCGATGCTCAGATCTCCGTAGAGGCTGAAGCGCTGCGAGAGATAGCCGACCGACGCGGTGATGGCGCGATGATCGCGCACCGGGTCGCGTCCGAGGACTCGGATCTCCCCCTCGTCCTTGTGCAGCAGGCCGCAGAGCAGCCGGATGGTGGTGGTCTTGCCGGCGCCGTCCGGCCCGATCAGGCCGAACATCTCGCCGCGGCCGACCTCGAGCGACACGCCCTTGAGCGCCTCCGAAGCGCCGAAGCGCTTCGTGACGCCGTGCATCTCGATGGCGGGGGTGCCAGTCATGTCAGCTCACGGGCGCCAGCGCGATCTCGGCTTCGACCGGCATGCCCTGCTTGAGGATGCCCGCGGTGTTGTCGACCGAGATCCGCACGCGGTACACGAGTTTCGAGCGCTCCTCGGCGGTCTGCACGTTGCGCGGCGTGAACTCGGCCCGGGGCGAGATGTAGGTGATGGCTCCCTTGATGGCCGGGCCCCCGGCGTCGGTGAAGACCTGCGCCTCCTGCCCCAGGCGCAGGCGGGGCACGGCGGGCTCGGGGACGAAGACGTCCGCCCACGCATGATCCAGGTCGACGACGACGGCGACCGGCGCGCGCGGCGCGATCACCTCCCCCGGCTCCACGAGTTTCTCCGTCACGGTGCCGCCGACCGGAGAGGTGAAGGTGGTGTCCCCGAGGTTCTTCTCGAGGGTGGCGATCTGCGCGGCCGCGGCGGCGAGTCTGGCGCGCGCGGCATCGACCTCCTCGCGTCGAGCGCCTGCTCTCAGCCGCCCCAGCGCTTCCTTCGAGGCCTGCACGCGGCTCTCTGCGGCGGCGACCCGCTCGCGCGCCACATCGCGTCTCGTGGCGGCATCATCGCGCTGCTTGCGGGAGCCTGAATTGCTCGAGAGCAGGGCCTCGAAGCGTTCGAGGTCCTGCTCGGCGGCAGCGAGCTCGGCGCGTGCCGCCGAGACGTCGGCTTCGGCCGCGGTCACCTGGGACTCCGCCTGCCGGATGTCCTCGAGCCGCGCGCCGGCGAGCACCAGGCGGAGCTGCGCGTCGGCCTGCGCTTGTTCCGCTCGGGCGCGCTGCAGGGAGAGTTCGATGTCGCGCCGGTCGAGGGTGAGCACCTCGTGGCCCACGTCGATGCGATCGCCTTCGGACAGGTCGAACGTCAGGATGCGACCCCCCGCGTCTGGGGCCAAACGGGTTTCGGTGGCCTCCACATGGCCCGACACCCGAAGCGTGTTGGACGGCGTGGGCTCGCTGCACGCGGCAGCCGCGGCGGCGAGCAGGGCTGGGATGAGGCGCTTGATCACGGTCTGGACTCCTGGGCGGACAGCAGGCGCAGGGCCGCCTGCTGCATGTGGGTGGTGAGCTCGGAGTGAGGGACCTCTGCGAACATCGGGAGCTCGAGGCGGCCTGGGCGGGCGGCGGCACGCTCGCGGGCGGCGTTGAGGAGGATGGGGCCGAGGATGGACATGTAGGCCAGCACCGTGTTGACGGGACGGAAGAGTCCCGAGGCCTGACCCTCGGCGAGGATGCGTCCGAACGCGGTGAAGACCGTCTTCATGAGAGCGAGGGTATCGGGCTCGAGACGGGGGGCGCCCTCGGCGATCTCGCGGAGCATCAGCGGGGGGAACCAGGGCCGCTCGTCGGCCATCTGGATGAGGCCGGCGATGAAGGCGGTGAGTTGGACGTCGGCGGGGTCGGGGCGGCTGGCGGCTTCGGTGGCGAGAGTACCGACGGCGCGGAGCATGTCATGGACGACCTCGCGGTAGAGGGCACGCTTGCTGTCGAAGTGGTAGTAAATCATCGCCTTGTTGAGGCGTGCGGCGTGAGCGATGTCGTCGATGCCGACGCCGTCGAAGCCGCGGGCGGAGAAGAGCTCGGCGGCGGCGGTGAAGACGTCGGCGCGGGAGTCGCGGGGGGTGAGGCGTCGCCGGCGACGGGTGGAAGTGGACGGCATGCGAACTAACTAGTTAGTTAGAGTAACCAGTTAGTTAATACGCCCGGCGGCACGAGCATGTCAAGCCCTCCGGAGTTCTCCTCCAGTGAATCCTCACACGCACCCTTCACGTCCCACCCTGTGGTCTACTTCCCACGACCCATCATGACCATCATCCTCGCCGGCGGCTCCGGCTTCCTCGGCCGCGCACTCGCCGAACGCTTCACCTCCACCGGCCACACCGTCCGCACCCTGACCCGGCGCGCCCAGCCCGGCTCCCCCACCCTCGTCGCCTGGCAACCCGACGGCACCACCGGCCCCTGGGCCAACACCCTTGCCGACGCCGACGCCGTCATCAACCTCGCCGGCGAAGGCATCTCCGACAAGCGCTGGTCCGCGGCCCGCAAGCAGGTGCTGCGCGACAGCCGCCTCCTCCCCACCCGCAGCCTCGCTCGCGCGCTAATCGCGGCCCCACCCAGGCCCCGCCTCTTCGTCAACATCTCGGCCATCGGCATCTACGGCGCCCACGGCGACGAGCCCGTCACCGAAAAGACACCACCCGGCGACGACTTCCTCGCCAAGTTGTGTGTCGATTGGGAGCGTGAGGCGGCGGCCGCAGCATCCGCCGGCACGCACGTGGCGCTCGTCCGTACCGGCATCGTCCTTCATCCGGAGGGCGGCGCCCTCACCTCCATGCTGCCGCCATTCCGGATGGGGATCGGCGGGCCGATGGGCACCGGCCAACAGTTCATGTCCTGGATTCACCTCGACGACTGGATTGCGCTCGTCGACTGGCTGGCCACCGTCCGCCCCGCGACGGCCCCACCTGCCACCGAGGCACCCGGGAACGTCGCCGCGTGGAACGCGACCGCGCCGCACCCGGTCACCAACGCGGAGTTCGCGCGCGTGCTCGGCCGCGTGCTGCGAAGGCCGGCCATCATGCCCATCCCGGGCTTTGCACTCCGGCTGCTGCTGGGTGAGTTCGCGACGTTCCTGCTCACGGGCGCACGCGTAATCCCGGAGCGCGCCGAGCGCGCGGGCTTCCGCTTCCGCTATCCCGCACTCGAGCCCGCGCTCATGTCGCTCCTCCGCCCGGGCCTGAAGATGTGATCTACCGCGAGTACTTGTCGAGCGCGGCCTTCCACTCGCCCACCGGCTCCGGCGCGCCGCCGCGGCCATCGAACACGATCTGGCCCGTGCGATAGCCCATCCCGTAGAAGCGATCGTTGGCGTCCCGATCCTGGCGGATCGTGGAGCCGTTCAGCGTGACACCCGCAAACAGCCCCCGCGTGCGCGAGTAGCTCAGGATCTGCGCCCGCATCTGGATGTCCGTAGAGGCGCTGGCATCACGTCCGACGGGCCCGGCCGCCACCGAGGCATCCGCGCCGATCTTGAACTGGTTCCGCACCAGCTGCTCGAGGCCGCGCCGGTTCTGCACGACCAGGATCAGGTCCACCGCCTGCGCGCCGATCTGTGCGCCGATGCTCCCGCCCGTGATGGTGAGAAACGCCGGCGACGACCACTGGCCCGTCTTCGGATCCCGCGCGCTGAGGATGCCACGCCCGCGCTGCCCGCCCACGATGAACCCGGCCTTGATGAGGGAGGGGAAAACGGCGATGCCTTCGGCCTTCTCGAGGATAGACCGCGGCACCGACTGGTCGCCGGCTTCCATGATCTCCGACAACACGATGACCGCCTCCGATATGCGCTTCGCTTCTTCCGACTGCGCCTGCGCTAGCGAGGGGACTGTTGCGGAAACGAGGGCCAGGGCGGCGATGAGCACCATGGGGGTTCGCATGAGCCTTACGTTAGCAGACTTCCGAGGGACCAACTCGCCGCCCAGTCAGCCGCTGCGGAGCCCTCAGGAGGAACAATCTGCGGCGATTTTACAGGGACTGTCCCCGACTACTCCCGACTACTCTGCCCCCGACTACTGCGGCCGGGGACTTGACAAGGTCTTAACGGGGACTGTCCCCGCTCGGACCGAGGCTCAGGAGGTTGGCCATCAGGCGGAAGGCGCCGTCGGTGCCGGCCGGTAGCTGACGCCACAGCCCCAGCCCCACGTAAACCCACCGGCCCTTGCCAACCTTCGCCTCCACCAGCGCGCCGCGCTTGGTGCCCTTGTTGTAGGCAAAGGGTTCCTCGAACTCCAGCAGGTCCTGGATCTGCGGATCCCGCCCCTGGGTATCGAAGAAGTACAGCCCCCGTTCCTGGACCCACCCGGTCCAGTCCGCCCGGCCGATGGCGTTGGGGCTGTTGAACACGGGGTGCTGCGGCTGCAGCAGGCGCACCTCGGCGTTCTCATCGGTCACGCGCTCGCGGCCAACGCGCCCGGGGAAGGGTGCGTACTGCGCCTCGTTGAACTCGAACTTGTTGTAGTTGACGATGACCGTGCCGCCGGCCGCAGCGTAGTCCAGCAGCCGCTGGTTGTAGGCTCGCAGGTCCTGCCGTCGCTCATAGGCGCGCACGCCGGTCATCACGACGTCGTACCTGGACAGGTCGCCCCAGGCGAGCTCGTCCGGCCCGATGAGCGAGACCGATACGCCCAGCTGCTCGAGCGCGGCAGGCACCTGGTCGCCCACGCCCATCACGTAGCCGACGGTCACGCCGGGCCGTACGGCCACGTCCACGGCCTTCGCGGTGATCTCGGGCGCCACCAGCACGTGGCGCCGCGTCGTGTGCGGATACTCCACCAGCTGATAGCCGCGGTCGTACATCGTCCCGCCGTCGCGCACGACGGCCTTCAGAGTGAAAGTAGAGCCGCCGGGCCTGGCCGCGGCTGAGGCCAGCATCGGCGACGGAGGCACCGACACCTGGAACCGGACCGTGATGGCCTCGTCTTCTCGCGAGAAGGTGACCGGCTGCGTCGTCGGCATGGCGCGCCAGCCCTGGGGCAGCTCGAGCGCCACTTCGCCCTTTGCCACGCCCTTCGCGTGGTTGACCACCGTGACGCGCACGTCCTTCGCCGTCCCGCGCGCGTTGGCCGGCGTCGTGCGCGTCGGTACGATGAGCGTCTCGGGGGTCGCGGCCACGGCAAACGCGGGCACGACGTGCAGCTCGGCACGCTTCTCACCGCTGAACAGGTTGCCCTCGGAACGCGCCTGCACCGGGACGGTCACGGTGAACTCCGTTCCGCTCACGGCGAGCGTGAACGTGGCCGTGAAGGGCGTCGGTCGGAACGGCAGGCCGAAGGAAACGTCGGGATCGAGCACGAAGCGCGCCGCGTCGGTCGCGTACTTGAAGTGGGCCGCGGTGAGCCGCGCATTTCCCGGCACGATACCGCTCTTCTCCGTGGCCTGCTCGAAGCCGTTCAGCACGCGCGACTTCACCTCGACAGGCACGCTCCCACGCGCGGCGGCGATGAGCTGCACGGCCACCTCCTGGCCGGGCGTGACCACGCCATCGTTCGCGATGGCCTCTATCCGCAGGTCCGTGGCCGCCACGAGCGCCGAGATGAACTGCGACTCCTTCTGCGCGAGGCGGAAGTCGATTTCATACCGGACGTCTTCCGCGAGGCCCATCCCGGCGAGGTCGCGACGCAGCGCGCGGACGGCAGTCAGCCCACCGACGAGGGACGGGACCGTGGCAGCGCTTCCACCCGTACCCAGTTCGTGGCGCGCCGCCTGGACGTGTGCGGCGATCGCGCTGAGCGCGGTCCTCAACGCCTGGGGCGGATTCGCGCCGGCATATGCCGCCAGCGAGCCGAGGCTCGTGTCCACGCCGTCGAACGGATCGCGCTCGACGCGGTCTACACCATCGGGCAGCACGGTGTCGCGCAGGCGATAGGCCCGGATGCTGCCGGGCCCCATCGCGCCAGCCTCACCCGGGAGCGGCAGCAGCTGCGACATGCCCTGGCACTTGTGCATGCTGCGCGCTTCGCCGGCCAGTTCGCTGTAGGTGCGGCCCAGCACGGGGTCGTACTGCGCGCCGCCGCTGAACATCAGCGGCTTCGCGGCGCCTGGACCGGAGAGCTGCGGGGCGGCGCCTCCGCGCCCACCGGGTCCCATGGGTCCGAACCCCGCCGTGTAGTAGAACTTCGCCGCCTGCCACGGCCGCAGGCCCTCCTTGATCTGCTCGGGGAACTGCGTCGGATCTGCCGCCGCCCGGAACGCCTCGGCCGTCAGCCGCGACGACGTCTGGTGATGCTGCCCGCCGCCCTCCCCATCGAACACGAACCCGACGATGACGTGGGGGCGGATGGTGCGGATCATGCGGACGAAGTCGCCGAGGATCTCCTGCTTGCCCCACTTCTCGAGGGTCTCCTCGATGGAGAACGAGTAGCCGAAGTCCACCGCGCGCGTGAAGTACTGCTCCGCACCGTCGTAGCGGTGCGCGGCCAGCAGCTCCTCGGTCCGGAGCACGGCGAGGGCCTCGAACAGCTCCGGCCCGATCTCGTTCTGCCCGCCCTCGCCGCGAGTGGCCGTCACGAGCGTCGTGCGCATCCCCTTGCCATGCCCGTAGTACGCGAGCATCGCGTTGTTCTCGTCGTCGGGATGCGCGGTCGTCATCATGAAGGTGCCGACCGTGTCGAGCTTGCGAAGCGCGAGCTCGAGCGCGGGCGCCCCGCGCAGCGCCGCGACCGGCTGGAGCTGGTGCTGCGCCGCCGGGCGCGTCAGGGCGAAGGTTGCGGCGAGTACAAGCACCAGGGCGACGCGCCTGCCCATTGACGATTGCCGATTGGCGTTTGAGCGATTCATTGGGCGATTGAGGATTGGGGCATTGGGCATTCAGATTGCGTCATCGGGTGATTGCGCCATTGGTCATTGGCTCGTCGCCGGAGCGAACAGAGCGGGCGACCGGGGGCGTCGAATCCCCCAATCACCCGATCGAATGCCAGATGCCCCAATCACCAATCGCCCGATGAATCACCCGATTGGCAATCAGCAATCGTCAATGGGCTCCGTTCACCCTGCGCTAGAAAGTGAACCTGAAGCCCAGCTGGAACTGCCGCTGCTCGTAGCCGCCGGTCGCGGGCAGCTGGTCGCCGCTGGTCGGCAGCGGCCCGAGCGGGATGCCCAGCGTGTCGGTCTGGATCGTGGCGTTCACGTTCGAGGTCTGCACGGTGTTGAAGATGTTCTTCACCTCGGCGATCACCTCGGCGGCGCGGTTGCCGCCCAGCCGCACGCGGCGGGAGTAGCGGAAGTCCACGTTGTAGCGGGCTGGCAGGTTCAGCGAGTTGCGCGAGACGCCGTCGGGACGGTCGCTGCCCGTGCCGTCGTTGTTCAGCTCGCGGTTGCTCCGCAGGTTGATCGGGATGCCGCTGGCGAACTGCATCATGATCCCGAACACGTTGTCGTTCAGGATGGCGCCCAGCGCGCCGTCGCGGTTGAATTGCGGCGTCGCCACGATGCTGCCGCTGAACGTGTGGCGTTGATCCAGGACGTTGGGGCCCTTGTCGCGATCCAGGTTGGTCATGTCCACGCGACCCGCGTCGCCCTGCACCGAGAGGGCGCTGGTGATGGGCGCATTGTCCTCGCTCTTGCCGAGCGTGTAGGCCAGATCGAAGCCGATGCCGTTGACGTTGCGCCGTGTGAGCTGCAAGGTCATGTTCTTGTAGGTGGACTCGCCGATCGACTGCGTCGAGTTGATGACGTTGTAGCGCGGGTCCACGCGCGTGGCGACGCTGGTGCTGAAGATCGGGATGCCGCTCGGCAGGGTGCCGATGGGGTTCTGCAGGTTGATGTTCGTCACCACCGGCAGGTTGTTCCCGCGCACGTACGAGGCGCCGACACCGAACGAGTAGCGGTCGTTCAGCGCGTGCTCGAACTGCACGTTGCTCTGCCATGACCGCGCGATCTGGAAGTCCGGGTCCACCGTCCACGCCGTGTTCGGCTGGGCGCCCGCGCCGGCGCTGAGGATGTTCGGGAAGGCCGGTGCACCGGCCTGGGTGGGTTGCAGCGTTGCCGAGGCCCGCGCGTTGGTGCCGTCGTTCTGCAGCGCCTGCTCGTAAATGGCGTTCAGCGTCTGGTCGTACATGATGCCGGTGTTGGCGCGCAGCACCGAGCGGCGCTCCTCGCCGAGCGTCCACACCACGCCCACGCGGGGTGCGAAGTTGTTGTTGTCGACAGGGAACTCCTGCGACGTGGCGATGGGCGCGCCGGCCACGCCGTCCGGCACGCCGTAGCGGTCGTAGCGCACGCCGTACAGCACCTTCAGCGTGGGGCTCACCCGCCAGTCGTCCTGAACGAAGAAGCCGTACTGCCCGGTGCTGTATTCCAGCTCCGGCAGGCCGAAGTACTGCGTGAACGACTGGTAGCCGAACGGGTTGGCGCCGCTCACGGCCGCCTGGTACGCGGCGGCGTTCGCGAAGGTGTAGAGCGCCGCCGGCGCCGCCGTGCGCGTGTCGGACACGAACTGCAGGTCGAGTCCTGCCTTGAGCGCGTGGTCGCCCCGAAGCCACGTGGTGCTGTTGTTCACCTGCATCACGTTCTGGGTGAAGCCGAACCCCGCGTCACTCACGCTCGCAATCGGGCCACCGATGTTGGCGACGCCCGAGATGTTGACGGCGGGCCCCGTCCCCGACAGCGCGCTCGGCACGCGGCTCTGATCGCGGGTCGCGTACTGGACCCGCAACTCGTTGAGGACCGAGCCGCCAATCGTCGAGATGAGCTGCGCGCCCGTGGAGTGCTGACGGTCCGCGAAGTCCGTCGCGCGCTGCGCCGAGGTCAGCCCGCCGCCCACGTTCGCCGTGATGAAATTGTCGAAGAACATGTAGCGCACCGACAGGCGGTTCGCCTGGTTGATCTGATGATCCACCTTGCCGATGGCGAACTCCGTATTCAGGCCGCGCGGCTGGTAGGCCGGTTCGCGCAGGCCCAGTGCGGTCTGGTTGGCCTGGCTGATCGTGATGACGCTCAGGCCCGACAGGTCGCGCTCGGTGTGCTCGTACCCGCCGAAGAAGTGCGTCTTGTCGCGCTTGATGGGGCCGCCGAGGTCGAAGGTGTAGACGTTGACGTCCGTCGGCGGCTTGGCGGCCGTGGCCGACGTGTAGAACGGCCGTGCCACCATCGACTGCCGCTGCAGCCGGTAGCTCGCCTGCCCACGGAACGCGTTGGTCCCCGACGGCGTGATGGCGTTGTACACCAGCCCCATCGTCTGGCCGAACTCCGGCGCGTAGCCGGAGGTCACGACCTTGACCTCGCGGATCATGACCTCGGACATCGGCATCTGCCTCAGGCCCGCGCGGTCCTTCTGCGTGTTGTTGCTGCCGTCCACCTGGTAGTTCACGCGCAGCAGGGCGCCGTTTGCGGTGAGGCGCGGCACGCCGAACTCGTTGGTCTCGAAGCCCACGACGCCCGGCTGCAGCAGCGCGAAGTTGTACGGGTTGCGCGAGGTGAGCGGCAGCGTCTTGACCTCCGCTGTGCTCAGCGTGCGCCCCTGCTCGATCTTGCCGAGGTCCACCAGGGGCGCGTCCGCCGTGACCGTCACCGTTTCCTGCAGCGTGCCGACGCTCAGCTCGAAGTCGATGACCGCCGTCTGCCCGGCGCGGAGCGTCACGCCGCTCCGCTCGTACTTCTTGAAGCCCTGGAGCTCGGCCTCCACCCGGTAGGTGCCGAGCGGCAGCAGGGGTGCGCGGTAGAGCCCGCTCTCGTTCGTGATCACCGAGCGGGTATCACCCGTGTCCACGTTGGTGACCGTGACCGTGACGCCGGGCAGCACGGCGCCCTGCTCGTCGACGACGGTGCCCTCGATGGTGCCGTTGATGGCCGTGGTCTGCGCCGCGGCCGGCAGGGCCGTGGCCAGGGTCAATAGGAATGCAGTGATGATGCGGAGCATTGGGGAACGCCTCCAGAAAAGGTCCGACTTCGCAGTATATGTCACCGAGATCGTTCGACGCCGGAGGCCGACGCGTTGTTTCGGTGTCGTGACGGGGTTCGTGACGGGGGTGACGGGGACAGTCCCTGTAAAGACGGGGACAGTCCCTGTAAAGGACCTGTAAAGGAGAACCCGCAGCCCGTGACAGTCCTTTACAAACGCACCTACAGGCTGCGCGCGAAGCCGAGGTGCTCGTCGTCCGGTGTCGTCTCGCCGGTCACGTGCCGCAGCAAAACGCGGCTGGCGAGGTAGGCACGTGCGGGGTCGTGCCCGGTGCCGAGAGCAAAGAGCTGATGGGGGAAGTTCCGGTGCGGCCCCGCATACAGCCCGCCGTCGTGGCTCTGGGCGACCGGCATGGACCACCCGTAGGCCGGCAGCACGCCCGAGATGTCGGGGTAGAGCCGGGTCAACTCGTACATGAGCTGGCCGGTGCGCTGCACGTCGGCCTTCTCGCGCTGCCGCGCGGGGATGCGCGGGCCATCGGCCCCGGCCACCATCACGCGGTGATCGCCGGTCCATCGGATCAGGTGCGCGGGCTGCTCGATATCGGTGACGATGCCCGCACGCGGGCCCACCGCCTTACGGACCAACGGGGGGAGCTCGGCACTGAGCACCACCGATCGCTCCTCGAAGCGGAAATGACGCTTGAGCGCCTTGACCAGCGGGGTGGGCTCCCCCGTGCAGTGCGCCACGCGTTCCGCCGTGATCCGGCCCGCGGAGGTCACCACCGTCGCGACCTTCCGATCGAAGGTCACCTTCGTCACCGCCGATCGCTCGTAGATCTGCGCGCCGCGCGCCACCGCGGCCCTGGCGAACCCGAGGACCAGACGGTAGGGATCGCACTGGGCCCAACCGGGCAGCCGCGCCCCGCCGGCGGTCTCGATGGCCACGGCCCTGGCCACCGCCGCGGGCTTGTGCCACGCCGCTTCGAGATCCGCCCCGCGGCGCTCGTCCACGTCCCTCTGCAGCGCCTTGGTGGGGCAGCCGACGGGCGCGACGCGCCAGGCATCCCGCGCGTCCATCTCGGCCTTGATCCCGAGCCGCCGCGCCGCAGCCGCGAGGTCCAGCACCGCGCGGTGCATGTGCTCGAAATGCGCCCGGGCCACGCGGCGTCCAGCCTGGGCCTGGAGGTCGACAAATGAGGTGCTGCCCTCGGCCGACGCGATGCCGGGCCCGAGCCCGCTGCCCCCACTGCCGAGCCTGTCGGCCTCGAGGAGAATCACGCGCACGCCCGCCGCGGCGCAGGCGTAGGCCGTCATGACACCGGCCAGCCCGCCCCCGATGACGACCAGCGGCGCCTCGACAGGCCCCTTCGACTTGAAGACGGGAAACGCGGGACGCTTGCTCGCGGGAAACCGATCGAGCCACGGCGAAACGCCGTACCGTGTGGCGGGCACGGGGGGATATTAGCAGCCTCGGGTTCTGGGGTTCTGGGGTTCTGGGGTTCTGGGGTTCTGGGGTCGGAGTAGTTGCGCTCCTGTGCGCGTGATTTTGGAACGGCGCACCTCGGAACCTGAGAACCTCAGAACCTCAGAAACCGTCCCCCCGCCCCCTGGCCCTGGCCTCCCTCGACAGCAGCTTCTTCTTCCGCTCCACCCCCCACCGGTATCCACCCAGTCCGCCGCCGCTCTGCACGACGCGGTGGCAGGGCACGACCAGGGCGACCGGGTTCGTCGCACAGGCCCGCGCCACGGCACGCACGGCGCGCGGCGCGCCGATCGAGCGGGCCACGTCCGCGTACGGGCGCGTCTCGCCGTAGGGGATGGCCTGCAGCGCGCGCCACACCTTCCACTGGAACGCCGTCGCGCGCACGTCGATGGGCAGATCCAGCGCGGGCAGGTCCCCCCGCAGGTGCTGGACGATGGCCTGGACCCAGTCGTGGCGGGCCTTCTCGCCCTCCCGAATCTCGGCCGCGCGGTACTCCTGCCTGAGGTCCCGGGCCAACTGCTCATCCGAGTCACCAATCTTCACCGCGCACACGCCGCTCGCGGTGGTCGCCACCAGCAGGCGGCCAAGCGGGCAGGGCACGATGGAGTACGCCACCTGCATGCCCGCGCCGCCCCGTCGATACACCGACGGCGGCATCCCGCGCGTAGCGGCACTCTCGTACACGCGGCTCGGCGATCCGTACCCGGCCGCGTAGATGGCCGTCGTCACGTCGTCACCACGGCGAAGGCCGGCCCTCAGCCGGCGGGCGCGGCACGCGGCCTGGAACTCGCGCGGCGAGACCCCCACCAGCGCCTTGAAGCGGCGCTGCAGGTGGGATGGGCTCATCGACGCCAGGCGTCCCAGCCGAGCCAGCGTCACCGGCTCGTCCACGTGGGCGGCCAGGTAGGCCGACACGCGGCGCACCGCGTCCATCCCGGGCACGCCGGCGTCCACCGCGTCCGGTGTGCAGCGCCGGCAGGGGCGAAACCCCTCCGCCCGCGCCGCCGCTGGGGTGTCGAAGAACCGCACGCGGTCGGCACGCGGGCGACGGCTGGGGCAGCTCGGCCGGCAGTACACCCCGGTCGAGGTGACCCCGTAGACGAACGAGCCGTCGGCGCCCGCATCGCGCCCCGCCAGCGCCTTCCACCGCGGATCCAGTCCCGTGTCCTGCGCCATGTCGACGAGTTCATGCTGCATCATGAGGGGCACGATACGCTACCGCTTCCGGGCCCGACGATCCGGGGATTGCGGGCAGAGTCGGCGGAGCCTGCCCGTCACAGCTCGCGCTAGGCCCGGGGCGAGCGAAGGCGGGATAATTGTCCCCGCATGGTGAAGACGCTCCTTCGCGTGGCCCTGGCGCTCGTCGCGCTCGTGCTCGTCGTCGCGATCGCCGGCGGATGCTATGCGCGTTCGCGACTGCGCGCCAGCCTGCCGGTGGTGGAGGGCACGCGCACCGTCGCCGGGCTCTCGGCGCCAGTAACCGTCGCACGCGATGCCCTCGGCGTGCCGGCCATCGACGGCGCGACCCGCGAGGACGTCGCGCGCGCACTCGGGTTCCTCCACGCGCAGGATCGGTTCTTCCAGATGGATCTCCAGCGTCGCCAGCCGGCCGGTGAGCTGAGCGCGCTCGTCGGCGAGCGCGCTTTCGAAGCCGATGCCGAGATGCGCGTGCACCGCTTCCGCCGCGTCGCCGAAGACGCCTACGCGCGCACCGCTCCGGCGTGGAGAGCCCTCCTCGACGCGTACACCGCCGGGGTGAACGCGGGGTTGACCGGACTCGGTGCCCCGCCCTTCGAGTACCTGCTCCTCGGCACGGCGCCCGAGCCGTGGAAGCCGGAGGACTCCATCCTCACGGTGCTCGCGATGTTCCAGTCGCTGCAAGGGCGCCAGGCCAGCTTCGAGCGGACGAACCAGCAGTTGCGTGACGCGCTCCCGGAACCGATGTTTCGCTTCCTTGCAGCGACCGGGTCTTCCTGGGAGGCTCCGGCGGATGGCGAGCCGCTCGCGCGCCCGCCGGTGCCGGGCCCGGACGTCCTGGATCTCCGAACACCCGGCGCGGCGTCCCGACCCGCGGCCTCCAGCCATTCCGTGGCGCCGCGAACAGACCCGGTGTGCGGGCCACTCGCGTGGCCCTCGCGCGTCGCGCTCACCTGCGACGAAGCCGCCACTCTCGGATCGAACAATTGGGCCGTGGACGGGGCGCACAGCGCGACCGGCGCGGCGCTGCTCGCCAACGACATGCACCTGGGCATCTCGGTGCCGAACATCTGGTATCGCGCCTCGATGGCGTTTCCCGATCCGGCGGATCCGCTCGCGCGCACGCGCCTGGTCGGCGTGACGCTCCCCGGCCTGCCGGGCATCGTCGTCGGCAGCAACGGGTTCGTGGCGTGGGGCTTCACCAACGCCGGCGGCGACTGGAGCGATCTCGTGCGCATCGAGCCGGACCCGCGCGATCCCGCCCTCTATCTCTCGCCGGATGGGCCGCGGCCGTTCCACGTATCCGAAGAAGCCATTGCCATCAAGGATGCACCCGCGCGATCCGTCAGCGTCCGCACCACCATCTGGGGCCCTATCGTCTGGAAGGACAGCAGCGGCCGCGAGTACGCGCAGCGGTGGGTGGCGCACGACCCCGACGTGCTGTCGAGCGACCTCACGCGCCCGGAGCGGACCCGGAACGTGGACGAAGCGCTCGTGGCCGTGGCGGGGCTCGGCATCCCCAACCAGAACGTGGCCATCGCCGATCGCACGGGCCGGATCGCCTGGACGGTGGGTGGCGCCATTCCCCGGCGCCGCGGCCTCGACGGCTTCACGTCCGAGTCGTGGGCGGACGGGTCGAAAGCCTGGGACGGCTACCTGCAGCCCACGGAGTTCCCGCGCATCGTGGATCCCGGGAGCGGCCGCATCTGGACCGCCAACGCGCCGGTGGTGGATGGCGCGATGCTCGGCATCATCGGCGACGGCGGCTACGCGGAAGGCATCCGCGCGCGGATCATCCGCGATCGCCTGATGTCCGTCGAGCGCGCGACAACCAACCAGATGCTCGATGTGCAGATGGACGACTCTGCCCTGTTCCTGGATCGCTGGCGCACGCTCGCGCTGACCACGCTCGACTCCCGGGCCGCGACGAACAGTAGCGACTCGCTGCAAGGGTACCGGGCCGAGTTTCGCCGGCTGCTGGAATCCACGTGGACGGGCAGGGCCTCGCCCGATTCGGTGGCGTACAGGCTGGTGCGCACATTCCGCGGACAGGTCGTCCGCGCCGTCCTGGGCTTCGTGACCGCGCCGGCGCTGGCCAGGGATCCGTCATTCGAGTTCGCGCGGCTGCTCAGGCCCGAGGGACCGGTCTGGCAGCTGGTGACCGAGCGGCCGTTCCACCTGCTCGAGAGCCGCTATGCGTCGTGGGACGAGCTGCTGCTGGGCGCCATCGACGCGGCCATCGTCGAGCTGACGGAGGACGGTCGCTCGCTCGACAGCCGCACGTGGGGCGAGGCCAATCGCGCGCAGATCGCGCACCCGCTGGCTTCGGCCGTCCCGCTCCTCGGCCGCTGGCTCGTGATGCCGGAGGATCCGCTCCCGGGCGATGTGTTCACGCCGCGCGCGCACTCGCCGCGGACCGGGCCTTCCGAGCGCATGGTGGTTTCTCCGGGGCGCGAGGAAGAGGGCATCCTGCACATGCCCACGGGCCAGAGTGCGCACCCGCTGTCGCCACACTTCGACGATATGCACAGGGCATGGCTGGCCGGCCAGCCCGTGCCGATCCTCCCGGGCG
The DNA here is from genome assembly GCA_020851565.1 of Acidobacteriota bacterium. GTDB lineage: Bacteria > Acidobacteriota > Vicinamibacteria > Vicinamibacterales > UBA2999 > VFZN01. The sequence goes on from JADZCN010000121.1 coordinate 31,141, forward strand.
CGCCCCGGCACACCCTGACGCTGACGCCCTAGGGTCTGGCCCCGATTACGATCCTGTTCGGGCGCGTTCGGAAGCCGCACACGATCCCGCCAAACCGGCCCGTCTCGTCACCACTGAGCTCGGCGCGATCCTTGCTCAGTGCCGCGCCATGTCAAGACGAACGACTCGAGTGCTGCACGGAATGGCCGGCTTCTTCCTCAGCCTCGCCCTGGGCGGGCAGGCCTCCGCCGACCCGGTCACGAGCTCCACCCTCGGCTGGGCCATCAACGGCATCGTCAGTGAGGTGGCCCGCGCGGGCGATGTCGCCTTTGTTGGCGGCTCGTTCGGCACGGTGGCGCCGGCGCCCAACCTGGTTCACGGCTTCGCGACGTTCGCCACCGATTCGGCGGTCCCGGTGCTGCCAAGCCTCGACGTCAATGGTCGCGTGCGTGCAGTCGTGGCCCTGCCCGGGGGCGGGTGGCTCATCGGCGGCGAGTTCACGCAGGTGAACGGTCAGGCGCGCAGCCGCATCGCCCGCCTTCTCGCAGACGGCACGGTCGACTCCGGGTTCTCGGTCTCGATGAACGGGACGGTCTGGGCGATGGCCGCGAGCGGCACGCGTGTCTTCCTCGGGGGCTCGTTCACGACGGTGAATGGCTCGCCACGCCTTCGGATGGCCGCGCTCGACGCCGCGACGGGGGCCCTCGACGCCACCTTCACGCCGGACGTCGAAGGCGGCTCCAGCCCGTCGGTGCGCAGCCTCGTCGTGGCCGGTGGCTCCGCGTACTTCGGCGGCTCGTTCGCGATGGTCAATGGCGCCTCGCAGGCCAACCTCGGCGCGGTGGACGCGACCACGGGCGATTCCGTGGCCGGCTTCACCGGCACGGCAGACGGCCGCATCAACGCGCTCGTCGCCAGCGGCACGTCGGTGGTGGCCGCGGGCGAATTCATGAACATCGGTGGCGAAGCGCGTCGGGGCGTGGCGCGCCTGGTTGCCGCGACGGGCCTGGCCGATGCGGCGTTCGATGCCGGCGCCGACGGCGACGTCGCCGCGGTGGCCTTGTCGGGCACGACGGTCTTCGTCGGCGGGTCGTTCGGGCACATGGGAGGCCAGCCGCGAGAGCACCTCGCGCAGCTGAACCTCGCCGACGGCAGCGCGACGCCGTGGAATCCCGGTGCCGACGCCGACGTTCAGAGCCTGGCGCTCGCCGGGACGGCGCTCGTGGTTGCCGGCGACTTCGACGAGATCGGTGGCGCGGAGCGCCTGTACCTGGCGGCGCTCGATGCGACGAGCTCTGCCGGCGCCGCCCTGCCCTGGAACCCATCGCTCAACGACGGCGCCGACTTCGCCCACGTGGACGCGGCGGGCCACGTGTTCACGTCTGGCAGCTTCAACTTCTTCGGCGCGGTGAAGCGCGAGAACCTGGCGGCCATCGACCTGCTGACCGGCGAGCTGCTGCCGTGGAATCCGGGCGCCAACGGCTGGATCCGCGCGCTCGACGTCCTGGGTAACACCGTGTACATCGGCGGCGACTTCACGACGATCGGCGGCGAATCGCGTGCGCACATCGCCGCGCTCGACGTGGTGACTGGCGCGGTGTCGTCCTGGACCGCCGAACCCAACGCGCGTGTGAACGGGCTGATGGTCTCGGGCAACGCGATCTACTTCGTCGGCGAGTTCTCGCAGGTGAAGAACAGCACGTCGCGCGGCCGCGGTGCAGCCGTGGCCACAGACGGCACGGTGCTGCCATGGAACCCCGCGGCCAATGCGGCCGTCGAGTCGCTCTTCGTCGAGGGCGACCGCGTCTACCTGGGCGGCGACTTCACCACCCTGGGCGGCGTGTCGCACGAGCGGCTCGGAGCCGTGGACGTCACGACGGGCGCCGAGGTCACGGCCTTTGCGCCATCGGTGAACGGCCCGGTGTATCGGGTGGACGCCCAGGACGGCCTCGTCTTCTTCGGCGGCGATTTCAGCCTCGTGAACGGCTCCACGCGTGACAACGTGGCGGCGGTGAAGGCCGCGCCCGGCATGGTGGACGACGGAGAGCTGCAGGGCTGGAATCCGCAGGTGGGCGGCCCGGTGTACGACATCGACGCGTTTGGTGACGACGTGTACCTGTCTGGCGGGTTCGGCTCGGTGGGCGGGGAGTCGCGTCCCGGGATTGCCATGGTGGACGCGCTCGCGAGCGGCGGGGCGGTCCGCGCGTGGGAACCGGAAGACGTGAGCGGCGGCGCGGTTTCGGTGATCGACACCTCCGAGACGGCGGTGCTGTTCGGGGGCCTGCTGAACGATCTCGACGGCATCAGTATCGGCGCCGTGCTCTACCCCGAGGCTGGCCTCGTGGGAGCGCCGCCGCCACCAACCACACCGGAGATTCTCGTCCGCGGCTCGCGGCTGACGATGACCTGGAATGCGCCGCCGCTCGGTGCCAGGCCCTCCGCGTACGTCATCGAGGGCGGCAGCGGGCCTGGCGGCCGGAACCTGGCGAACTTCTCTACCGGCAGCACCGACACGTCATTCACCGCCAACGGGCTCGCCGCCGGTACCTACTTCGTGCGGATGCGCTCGGCGAACGCCTTCGGCGTCGGCGCAGCGACCCTGGAGCAGGCGGTGGTGGTGGGCGCGGCGGGATGCTCGGGGCCGCCGGCGCCGCCGCTCGACGTTCGCGCATCGGTCAACGGGTCGTCGGTGACCGTCACGTGGCGCGAAGCGCCCCAGTCGATCGCCACCTCGTACCGGCTGATCGCAGGCACGGCCAGCGGCAGCAGCAACGTCGGTACCTTCGACGTGGGCGCGACCACGTCGTTCTCGACCACCGCGCCTCCGGGGGCGTACTTCGTGCGCGCGCAGGCCGTGAACCCGTGCGGCGCGGGGGCGCCGTCGGCCGAGGCGGTCGCGGTCGTGGGCAGTGTGGCCGTGCCGCCGGGACCGGTCTTCGCACTGTCAGGCGGCGCCTCGGGATCGACCGTGTCGCTCGAGTGGGCCGCCCCGTCGGTAGGGACCGGCCCCTTCCAGTACCGCGTGGAGGCGGGCAGCGCCTCGGGGCTCTCGAATCTGGCGACCCTGACGGTGCAGGCGCCGGCATTCGTGACCGCCGGTGTGCCGCCGGGCATCTACTACGTGCGCGTGCGCGCCATCACCGCGGCGGGCGTGGGCCCGGCAGGGAACGAGATCATCGTCGTCGTGCAGTGAGACCGAGGGGTTCGAAGTCGACGGCGTGCCGCCGTCAGAGGACGGCGCGCGCCGCGAGCACGCGTTCCATCGCCTGCTCCACCGTGTCCGCCACCACCGTGATGTGGCCCATCTTCCGGCCCGGGCGCGGGTCGCCCTTGCCGTACAGGTGCAGCGCGGCGCCGGGCACTGCGAGCGCGGCGTCCCAGTCGGGCTCGCCCTCGGCCCAGATTTCGCCCAGCAGGTTGGCCATGGCCGCGGGCCGCGCCTGCGCGGTGGATCCGAGCGGCAGCCCGCACACCGCGCGCACCTGCTGCTCGAACTGGCTGGTGGCGCACGCCTCGATGGTGAGGTGACCTGAGTTGTGCGGCCGCGGCGCGATCTCGTTGACGAGCAGCTGGTGATCGCGCGTCACGAAGAACTCGACGCACAGCACGCCGACATACCCGAGCTCTTCCATCACACGGCGCGCCAGGGTTGCGGCCTGCGCCGCGACGGCCCTCGGTACGCGCGCGGGCGAGATCGAGACGTCGAGGATGTGGTTGGCGTGCTGGTTCTCGATGGCGCCGTAGTCGACCATGGCACCGTCGAGCCCGCGGGCCGCCACGACCGAAATCTCACACGCGAAGTCGATCACGCGCTCGACGATGGCCTCCTGGTGCCCGATCACGCCCCACACCTGATCCGCCTGCTCGATGGCGGTGATGCGATGCTGTCCCTTGCCGTCGTACCCGAACGCGGCCGTCTTGACGATGGCGGGCAGGCCGACCGTGCCCAGCGCCACGGCCAATTCGTCGAGCGACTGCACGCGCGTAAACGGCGGGACGGGAAAGCCGCGATCCGCGAGGAACGCCTTCTCGCGCGCGCGCTGCTGCGTGATGTGCAGTGCGGCGCCGCTCGGCCGGACGGGCGCGATCTCCGCCGCGGCGTCGGCAGCTTCGGCGGATACGTTCTCGAACTCGAAGGTCACGACCTCCACGCCGCCCGTGAACGTGCGGATGGCATCCAGGTCCTCGTAGTCCGCCGTGATCTCGAGGTCGGCCACCTGACCGGTGGGCGTGTCGATGCCCGGCGACAAGGTGTGCACGCGGTAGCCCATGCGGCGCGCGGCAAGCGCCATCATGCGGCCCAGCTGGCCGCTGCCGAGCACGCCAATGGTCCCGCCGGGGTGGACGATGCGGTTCACGGCAGGTCCGCGGCGCGCACCTTCGCGGCCTGCTCCTCGCGGAACGCGCGCAGCCTGTCGCGCAGGTCGGGCCGCGTGGCGGCGAGGATGGCAACCGCGAACAGTCCCGCGTTGGTGGCTCCGGCCTTGCCGATCGCCATCGTGCCCACGGGAACGCCGCCGGGCATCTGGACGATCGAGAGCAGCGAGTCCAGCCCCTGCAGCGCCGCGCTCTGCACGGGCACGCCCACGACGGGCAGCACGGTGTGGGCCGCGACCATGCCCGGCAGGTGCGCCGCACCGCCGGCGCCGGCGATGATCACCTGCACGCCCCGCGCCTCCGCGCCCTGCGCGAACTCCGCCATCCAGACCGGCGTGCGATGCGCCGACACCACGGCCTTTTCGTAGGGTACCCCGAAGCGCTCGAGCTCGAGGGCCGCATGAGCCATGGTGTCCCAGTCGGACGTCGAGCCCATGATCACGGCCACGAGCGGTGTGGAAGACGGCATCGGAACGGAAGTATATTGCAGCCGCGCTCGGCACTCGGCACCAGCACCCTGCCCCCTGCACCCCTGCACCCTGCACCCCTATGGAATGGCTCAACTACCATCACCTGCTCTACTTCTGGATGGTGGCGCGCGAGGGGAGCATCGCGCGCGCCGGCGAACAGCTGCGCCTCGCCCAGCCGACCATCAGCGGCCAGATCCGCCTGCTGGAGGATCAGCTCGGCGAGAAGCTCTTCCAGCGCTCGGGCCGCAACCTCGTCCTCACAGACGTGGGGCGCCTGGTCTTCGAGTATGCGGACCAGATCTTCGCACTCGGCCGCGAGATGCTCGACACGCTCAGGGATCGGCCCACGGGCCGACCCATGCGGTTCCAGGTGGGCGTCACCGACGAGGTGTCGAAGATCATCGCGTGCCGCTTCCTGCAGCCGGCCCTGGCCATTCCCTCCCCCGTCCACATCGTCTGCCGTGAAGGCTCGCTGGACAGGCTCGTGGCCGACCTCGCCACTCATGACGTAGACCTGGTCCTGGCTGACGCGCCCATCGGGCCGACGCTGAAGGTAAAGGCGTACAACCACGTCCTGGGCGAATCGCCGATCACGATTTGCGGCGCCCCGAAGCTGGCCGCGTCGTACCGGGCACGATTCCCCCGATCGCTCGACGGCGCGCCCTTCATCCTGCCGACCGAAACCAAGACCCTCCGCCGCTCGCTGGACCACTGGTTCGACCGCCAGGGCTTTCGCCCTCGCATCGTCGGCGAGTTCGACGACTCCGCGCTCCTCAAGACGTTCGGCCAGACCGGTGCGGGGTTGTTCGCGGTGCCGACCGCGGTGGAAGCGGAGGTCGTCAGGCAGTACGGCGTGACGGCGCTCGGGCGACTGGACGACGTGAAGGAGCGTTACTACGCGATCTCGGTGGAGCGGCGGTTGAAGCACCCCGCGGTAGTGGCCGTGTCGGAAGCCGCACACGGAGTGCTCGCGCCGTCGCGAAAGAAGTAAGGGGCGCCGGTGACCCCTCACATCCGGAGGGGGCGGCGCCCCGGGCCGACGCTCCGGGCGGGGATTACGCCGCGAAGGCGCGTGGCGCGCGAGCCAGGGCCCGCAGCCGCGCCACACGGTCCTCCATCGGTGGGTGCGTGGAGAAGAGACGCGTCAACCCGCCCGCACCGGCAAACGGGTTCACGATGAAGAGGCTGGCCGTCGCTGGCCGGGCCGCCTCCGAGGGGATGAGCGCGGTGCCCTGGTGCAGCCGCTCCAGGGCGCGCGCCAGCGATTCCGGATCCCCGGCGAGACGCGCGCCGAGCTCGTCGGCCATGTACTCGCGCGAGCGCGAGATGCCCAGCTGCACCAGCGTCGCCGCAATGGGTGCCACGATGGCCATCACCAGCGCGCCAACGGGCGAGCCGCCTTCCTCGTCGCTCGATTGCGTGCCCCCGAACAGGGCCGAGAACTGCAGGGCATTCCCGACGAACGACACCGCCGCCGCCATGGCCGCGGCCACGGATGCGACCAGGATGTCGCGGTTGGCGATATGCGCGATCTCGTGCGCGATGACGCCGCGAACCTCCTGGCGCGGCAGCAGGCGCAGCAGGCCTGTCGTCACCGCGACGACGCCGTGCTCGGGGTTCCGTCCCGTGGCAAAGGCATTGGGCTGCGCGTCGTCCACGAGGTACAACCGCGGCGTCGGGATTCCCGCGCGCGCGGCCAGCTCTCGCACCATGCCGTGCAGCTCCGGTGCCTCCGCGGCGTCGAGCGGCTGCGCGCCGTGCATCCGCAGCACGACGCGGTCGGACCAGAACCACGCGCCGAAGTTCATGGCCAGGGCCAGGGCGACGAACACCGTCATGGCGCCCGGCCCCATCGCGCCGCCGATCGAGACCAGGATGGCCGACAGGGCGCCGAGCAGCAGGAACGTCTTGAACGTGTTCATCCTCATCGTCTTTCTCACCTCGCGGGCCAGTATGGAGCCTTCGCACAATTCGAACAATTAGGATGTTCGGTGTTCATCAATCGGTTTTTACGAACTATCGGCAAACCGGTGGACAATGGCGGCATGACGAAGCGGGTTTCCCTCGCGACGCTGGTCGCGGTGGCCCTGGGCGGGGCGCTGATGTCGGCCCAGGCGCCGGCCGAGGCGCCGGCCGCGCGCCTCACCGTGCCGTACAGGCAGTTCACGCTGGCCAACGGGCTGCACGTGATCCTCCACCAGGACAAGACGGTACCCGTCGCGGCGGTGAACGTCTGGTATCACGTCGGCTCGGGCAGCGAGAAGCCCGGCCGCACCGGCTTCGCGCACCTGTTCGAGCACGTGATGTTCGAGGGTTCGGAGCACGTGGCCGAGGGGAACTTCGACAGCTGGCTCGAGGCGGCGGGCGGCAACAACAACGGCTCCACCTCGGTGGACCGGACCAACTACGTCACCGACGTCCCCAGCAACGCCCTCGAGCTCGCGCTCTTCCTCGAGTCGGACCGCATGGGCTACCTGCTGCCCACCCTCACCCAGTCGAAGCTCGACGGCCAGCGCGATGTCGTGAAGAACGAGAAGCGGCAGCGCGTGGACAACGCCCCGTACGGGCAGGCCTTCATCGAGCTGGGCACGATGCTCTACCCCTCCGGCCACCCTTACAGCTGGCCCACCATCGGCTCGATGGAGGACCTGTCGGCCGCCACGCTCCCCGACGTCGTGGAGTTCTTCAAGACCTACTACGCGCCCAACAACGCCAGCCTGGTCATCGCCGGCGATATCGAGATCGAACCCACGCGCCGGCTGGTCGAGAAGTGGTTTGGCGACATCCCGCGCGGTCCAGCGGCCCCGCCGCTCGCGCCTTCCCCCGCGGCACTCACGGAGGTGAAACGCAAGACGCTCGTCGATCGCGTGCAGTTGCCGAGGCTCTACATGGCCTGGCACACGCCCGCGTACTTCGCACCGGGTGACGCCGCCATGGACATCGTCTCGAACCTGCTGACGGGCGGCAAGAACTCGCGGCTCTATCGGCGCCTCGTGTACGACATGCAGATCGCCCAGGACGTGAACGCCGGGCAGCAGTCGCAGGCGCTCGGCAGCATGTTTCTCGTCGTCGCCACCGCACGCCCGGGCCACACGCTCGAGGAGATTCAGAAGGTCATCGACGAAGAGATCGAGAAGCTGAAGCAGGCGGCGCCCGACGAGCGTGAGATGACGCGCGCGCTCAACCAGATCGAGGCCTCGTTCTACCAGCGCATGGAGCGCACCGGCAGCTTCGGCGGGAAGGCCGATCAGCTGAATGGCTACTACGTGGCCACCGGCACGCCGGACTACTTCGAGGAAGACCTGGCGCGGTATCGCGCCATCTCGGCGACCGACATCCAGGCGGCTGTCCAGCGGTTCCTGCCCTCCGATCGGCGCGTGGAACTCAGCGTGGTGCCGAAGGGACAGTAGGTCGGGGGGCTTGAGGTCTTGGGGTCTTGGGGTCTTGGGGTCTTGGGGTCTTGGGGTCTTGGGGTCTTGAAGGGTTGGACCGCGTGAACGATATGAGCGTTCCCTATCTGCGTCATCTGCGCCATCTGCGGCCCCTGCGCCATCTGCGGCTCTCGGTGTCTGCGCTATCGGTGTTCTGTGTGGCCGTCTCGGTGTCCGCGTGGCAAGGACCGGATCGCAGTCAGCGTCCGCCGCTCGGCCCGCCGCCGGCGTTGCGGCTTCCGGCCATCCAGAAGACCACACTCGCCAACGGCGTGCCCCTCTGGGTGATCGAGCAGCACCGGGTGCCGCTGGTGCAGGTGAACGTCATCCTGCGCGGTGGCGGCAGCCTCGATCGGGCCGGGCGCTTCGGGATGGCGAGCCTCGTGGCCAACATGCTCGACGAGGGTGCCGGGACGCGCTCGGCGCTCGAACTGGCCGACGCGGTGGAGTACCTCGGCGCCGATCTCTCGACGACGAGCTCGTTCGATTACAGCGCCGCACGGCTGTCCACGCCGGCCCGAAACCTCTCGGCGGCGCTCCCGCTGCTCGCCGACGTGGTGCTCCGCCCGACGTTCCCTGCCACCGAGCTGGACCGCCTGAAGAAGGAGCGCCTCACGGCCCTCATCCAGGCGCAGGACAACCCCGCCGCCATCATCGGCTACGCGTTCCCCCGCGTCGTCTTCGGCCCCACGCACCGCTACGGCACGCCTGCCTCGGGCCTGGCGCCGGCCATCGAAGCCATCACGGCCGACGATGCCCGCGCGTTCTACAAGGAACACTACGTCCCGGGCAACGCCACCATCCTCGTCGTCGGGGATGTCACGCTCCCCCAGGCGAAGGCCGAGCTCGACCGCGTCTTCGCCGACTGGCCGGGCAGCGGGCCGCGCGCGGCGTCGGCGGCCATCCCCGCGGCGCCGCAGCTCGCTCGGCGCGAGATCGTGCTCGTGGACAAGCCGGGCGCGGCGCAGTCGCAGATCCGCATCGGCTGGGTGGGCGTGCCACGCTCCACGCCGGAGTACGCCACGCTGCAGGTGCTGAACACCATCCTGGGTGGGTCGTTCACGTCGCGGCTGAACCAGAATCTCCGCGAGCGGAACGGCTACACCTACGGCGCCGGCTCCATCTTCGACATGCGGACCTCCGCGGGCCCCTTCTTCGCCACCGCCGGCGTGCAGACGGACAAGACCGCTGACGCGCTCCGGGAGTTCTTCGTCGAGCTCGAGGGCATCCAGAAGCCCGTGCCCGGCGACGAGCTCGACAAGGCCAGGAACTACGTGGCGCTCGGCTTCCCCTCCGAGTTCGAAACGACGCGCAACCTGGCGCAGAAGCTCGAGGAGCTCGTCGTGTACAACCTGCCGGAGCAGGCGTTCCAGGACTTCGTCAGCGACGTCACGAAGGTGACGGCGGCGGATGTCCAGAAGGCCGCCGCGCGCTACATCCAGCCGGACAAGATGGCCGTGGTGGTCGTCGGCGACCGGAAGGCCATCGAGCCCGGCATCAGCGCGCTGAAGCTCGGCCCCGTGCGCGTGGTCCCACTCGAGGAGTTCTTCAAATAGATCCGACGGTCGTCGTCGGCGCCGGCGCGGCCGGGCTCGTGGCCGCCATCTTCGCGGCAGAGGGGCCCGCGCCCGTCGTCGTGCTCGAGCGCACCGCCGACGGCGGGCGGAAGATCCTGATCAGCGGCGGCGGCCGGTGCAACATCCTGCCATCGGTGTTGGCGCCCGAGCGCTTCGTCACCGACTCGCCCGCGCACCTGCTGCGCGGCCTCCTGCGCTCGTGGCCGCTCGCGGCGCAGCGGCGCTTCTTCGAAGAGGACGCCGGCATTCCGCTGGCGCTGGAGGCTGAGAGCGGAAAGCTGTTCCCTCGTTCGAACCGCGCGCGCGACGTGCGGGACGGCCTCGTCGCGCTGGCCCGGCGGCGCGGCGTGCGGTTCCAGTTTGGTGTCACCGTCACCGGGATCGTGCGCGACGGCCGGCGCTGGTGCCTCGACACTTCCGCCGGCGCCGTCCTCGGGTCACGCGCGATCCTGGCGACCGGTGGGCTCTCGGTACCGGCCACGGGCAGCGATGGCACAGGGCTGCGCATCGCTGGCGTGCTGGGCCACGAGGTACACGATACCTATCCGGCGCTGACACCGCTGACGTTCTCGCCCTCACACGAACAGGAGTCCGCGGCGCGCTTCGGCGCGGCGGGCTCCGGCATTCCGCCACTGCCGGCGCCCGATCTGGAATCGATGGACACGCCGGCGCGGCAGGCCCCGGCACTCCTCTCCGGCCTCTCCCTCCCCGTCCGCCTGCGCGCGAAGTGGAGGGACCGCACCACCGAGGCTCGTGGGGGGTTCCTCTTCACGCACCGTGGCTACAGCGGCCCGGCGGTGCTCGACATCTCGCACGTGTGCGTGCGGAGTCTCACGGACAGGTGCGGGCAGGTGCGGGCGGGTGCGGACGGGTGCGGGCAGGTGCGGGCGGGTGCGGACGGGTGCGGACAGGTGCGAGCCACCGTGCGCGTGTGCTGGTCCGACATCCCGGCCACGGAATGGGAGTCGAGGCTTCGGCGCGGCGACCTCTCCGTGGCTAGCGTGCTCTCGCGGGAGCTGCCGGAGCGGTTGTCCCAGTTCCTCCTCGAGCAGGCAGGTGTGCCCCGCGACCGGCGGACATCATCGCTGACCAGGAAGGAACGCGCCGCGCTCATCGAGCGCCTCACCGCGTACGACCTTCCGTGGACCGGCCATGAGGGCTACAAGAAGGCGGAAGTCACCGGTGGCGGCGTCGCGCTGGACGAGGTCGACCCGCGCACGCTCGAAAGCCGGCGCCACCCCGGGTTGTTCTTATGCGGCGAGATGCTGGACGCCTTCGGCCCCATCGGCGGCCACAACTTCGCGTGGGCCTGGACCACGGGCCGCGCCGCAGGCCGCGGCGCCGCCCGCCAGGACGGGTGAGGCCGCGAACCCCGGAGCGCCGCCGGAGAGTGAGACGACCACGGGGAGGGAGCCTTGAAGCTGGCCCGTGACGCCGTCCCGGCAATTCCCGGGTCCTGTTCTTGCAACGCCTGGGACTCGGTACACAAGTGCCGCGGTCCGGGATGTCCACGCGCTTACAAGATTCGTCTACTCGTGTCTTCTCATTGAACATCCGCCGCGCAGTGTCCCTGCTGGTCGGCGCATATGCGCTCTGGGGAGCGCTTCATGGACAGGCGGCGCAGTCGCCGGCGCCTGCCCTCCTGGCCGAGCCGCCGGCTGGCGTTGCGTTGCCAGTCGTGGACGCCTTCGCGACTGTGGGGTCGGTCGACACCCGCGTGGTTTCCGTCAATCTCGCCGCCCTCGATGCCGATGCGGTGGACATCGCCGTCGACTCCACCCTGGCCTTTCGGGCGGTCATCGATTCGCGGATGCCCAACCCGGACGGCTCGGAATCGTGGGTGGGACATATCGCTGACCACCCGCTGAGCGCCGCCACGTTCGTCCGCACCGGCACGCTGCTCCAGGGCTCGATCCGCACGCTCGATGCCGCGTACACGATCGAGCCCATCACCGGCAGCGCCCTCCATCTCGTCCGGCAACTGGACCTCTCCGCGCTCGGCGCCGAGCTTCCTCCCCTCGTGCCGGGCGTCCTGCCGGACCTTGCCCAGGATCCTCCACCGCTGCCGCTCGACGATGGAACGACGTTCGATGTGCTGGTGGTCTACACGGCGGCCGCCCGGGCCGCCGCGGGCGGCACCGACAGCGCCATCCAGGCGCGCATCACCCTCGGCATCACCGAGACCAACAGCGCGTATGCGAACAGCGGTATCATCCCGCGCCTCCGACTGGTCGGGGCCGAGCCGATCGACTACGCCGAGAGCGGGAGCCTTACGACGGACCTGGATGCCATCACCAACACCGCCGATGGCCTGATGGACGGCGTGCACGCCCGGCGCGACGCGCTCGACGCGGATCTCGTGAAGCTCGTCGTCGGGAGCGCCTCGGGCGGTGCCTGTGGCGTCGCCTGGCTGATGCAGTCGCTCTCGTCCGGCTTCGCCAGCTACGCGTTCAGCGTCACGGCCTATCCCTGCATCAGCCCGAACTACACGTTTGGCCATGAGCTGGGCCACAACATGGGGTCGGCTCACGCGCCCGAGGACGGCACCAGTCCCGCGCCTCTCTACGATTACTCGTTCGGCTACAAGCAACCGGGGAACATGTTCCGGACGGTGATGGCCTACAACTGTCCCGTGAACTGCCCGCGCATCCTGTACTTCTCCAACCCCGCGGTGTCGTACAGCGGGCAGCCGACGGGCACGGCGGCGCAGCACGACAACGCCGCCTCCATCAACGCCGCGCGGAACACCATCGCCAACTGGCGCCAGGCGGCGGCGCCGAACACGCCTCCCACGATCACCGCGCTGAGCGACCGGACCATCGACGAGGATGCCGTCACGCCTGCGCTCGCGTTCACCGTGGGCGACGCACAGACGCCGGCGGCCAGCCTCTCAGTCACGGCCACATCGTCGAACACCGCGATCGTGCCGAACACGAGCGCGGCACTGGCGCTCTCTGGAAGCGGCGCAAACCGGGCCCTCACCGTCACGCCTCTCGCGAACCAGTTCGGCACCACCACCATCACCGTGACCGTGAGCGACGGCTCGCTGAGCGCGTCGAGATCCTTTCAGCTGAACGTCACCGCGGTGAACGACCCGCCGACCATGTCCGGCGTGCCACCGCTCGTGTCGACGACGGTGGGCGTCGCCACGAGCTTCGCGGTGACGATCGCGGACATCGACACGCCGCCCGGCAGCCTGATGGTGTCGGCGGTCACGACCAATGCCACCATCCTCCCGCCCGGCGGCATCCTCGTCACCCAGCAGTCGTCCACCGCAACGACACGGACGTTCCTGGTGGCGCTCACGCCAGCGCCGGGACAGAGTGGCTCCGGCGGCCTCGTCGTGACGGGCAGCGATCAGTCGGCCGGCCTCTCGGTGCCTGTCGCGTTCAATGTATCGGCGGTCGCCACGGCACCGGATCCGCCGACGGCTGCGACGGCCACCGCGTCCGGCTCGTCGGTCACCGTCGGCTGGACCGCGGCGCTCACCGGCTCAGCGCCCTCGAGCTTCGTCGTCGAGGCAGGCACGGCGCCCGGGACCACGACACTGCCAACCGTGTCGGTGCCCGCCCCTGCCGCGCAGGCAACGCTCGACCTGCCAGCCGGGATCTACTACGTGCGCGTCCGCTCGGTGAACGCCGTCGGCGCCAGCGCCCCATCGCCCGAGGTCACGGTGACGGCGGTCGAGCCTGGCCCCATCCCCGGCCCGCCCGGCATGTTCTCGGCGCGAACCGCGGGGACGACGGTCATCTTCACGTGGACCGCACCCACGCTGGGCGAGCCGCCCACGCACTACGTACTCGAGGCCGGCAGCGCGCCTGGACTGTCGAACCTCGCATCGATCGGCACGGGCAGCGTCAGCTCATCGTTCAGCGTTCCCGCCGTGCCGCCCGGCACGTACTGGGTTCGGGTGCGCGCGGCGAACGCGGCCGGTGTCGGCGCACCATCGCAGGACGTATCGGTCGTGATGGGGCCCGCAGGGGGATGCGTGGGCCTGCCGGGTCCGCCGGTCCTGCTCACGCCAATCGTGTCGGGCAACTCGGTGACGCTCGCGTGGAATGCGCCGGCGCAGGGCGGCGCGCCCGCCACCTACGTCGTCTTCGCGGGCCGCCAGCCCGGAGGGTCAGACCTCGCGTCGTTCAGCACCGGATCCGCGAGCACGTCGTTCGTCGGATCCGCACCGGACGGCGTGTACTTCGTGCGCCTGGCGGCCAGCAACGCCTGCGGCGTCGGCATCGCGTCGAACGAAATGAGCTTCGCGCTGGGTTGGGACCCACCCCAGGCGCCGCAGGGGCTGACCTGGTCGCTCGCGGGCGGTGGCGAGGTGGCCCTGTCGTGGCAGCCGCCCGCCGGCGGCGGAGCGCCGACCGCGTACCTGCTCGAGGCCGGCTCGGGCCCAGGGCTCGCGGATCTGGCCAACATTCCGACCGGAGGGCCCGGAACCACGCTCTCGGCGTCGGCCCCTGCCGGCACGTATTACGTTCGCGTGCGCGCGCTGATCGGCGCCAGCCGCGGTCCCGCGTCGAACGAGGTCGTCGTCATCGTCCCCTGACCGCGGCGCGCAACCCGTGCGCTATCCTGTAGGTTCGGCCTTCGTCCCCCGGGCCTCGAACCGTCATGTCTCGCCGGATTCTCATCGTCGCGGCCGCGCTCCTCGCCTTCGCCTGGTCGCGCCCGGTGGCGCAGGCGCCCGTCGCCCTGCCGCTGTTCGTCGCGGCGCCACCAGTGGCGCTGCCGGCCCGGGCGCCCGCGCAGTCGAGGCGCGACATCGTGCGGGAGCGCGTGGCGGGCGTCGCGATGGCCGCCCTCGATCGGGACCGCCTGGCGCTCGATCTCTTCCCGGGCCTCAGCCTTCAGGCGGAGCTCACGCGACGCGAGGCCGGCCGCGATGGATCGATGGCGTGGTCGGGGCACGTGCCGGGCGAACCGCTCAGTACCGTGACCTTCGTCCGGGAGGGCGACGTCCTGCAGGGCTCGATCCGGCTGCTCGGCTCCGCGTTCTCAATCGAGCCGATTGGACGGAACGGGCACCACGCCATTCGGCAGCTGGATCTCACGCAGCTCGGCGGCGAGCTCGACCCGTTGCCTTCGTCGCCCGTGGCCTTTGGAGGCGACCAGGCCGCGGCAATCGGCGGATACGACACGGTCATCGACGTGCTGGCCGTCTACACCGCCGCCGCCGTGGATGCGGCCGGCGGGAGCGATGCGGCCATCCAGGCACGCATCGCACTGGGCGTCGCCGAGACCAACATCGCGTTCACCAAGAGCGGCGTGCGGCAGCGAATCCGCCTGGTCGGGGCCGAGCCGGTTGACTACGTCGAGAGCAGCACGGACATCACCATCGACCTCGAGCGGATCACGTCGGCGCAGGACGGCTTCATGGACGCGGTGCACACCCGTCGCGAGGAGCTCGGCGCCGACCTGGTCCAGCTCATCGTGGGCTCCGTCACCAACGGGTGCGGCGTGGCGTGGTTGATGTCCACCGCAACGGCGTCGTTCGCTTCAACCGCATTCAGCGTGTCCGCCTATCCGTGCATCAGCCCCAACTACACGTTCGGGCACGAGCTGGCGCACAACATGGGATCGACGCACGCGCCGGACGACCCGAGCACGGCGCCGTTATTCCCCTATTCGTACGGTTACAAGCATCCGGGCGGCCTGTTCAGGACGGTGATGGCCTACGCCACGGGGTGCAACTGCCCGAGGGTGCTGCACTTCTCGAACCCGGCCAGGAGCTTCGACGGCGCGGCCACGGGTGCAACCTACCAGGACAATGCGCGCTCGCTGAACAACACGCGCGCGGTCGTGGCCGGCTTCAGGCAGTCGCCGGACCTGCCAGGCGCTCCCGGCAATTTCTCGGTGAGTGCCTCCGGGACCGCCGCGACCTTCGCCTGGACCCCTCCCGCCACGGGGCTGCCACCGTTCGGGTACGTCATCGAGGCTGGCTCCGCGCCAGGACTGGCGGATCTCGCCATCCTCCTGACCGGCGGCGCGGTCACCTCCTACACGGTTCGCGGCGTGCCGCAAGGCACGTACTTTCTCCGCGTGCGCGCGCAGAACGAGGCCGGCACGGGCCCCGCCTCGGGCGAGGCAAGCCTCGTGATGACGCCGACCGGCGAGTGCACTGCATTGCCGGGGGCGCCGGTGCAGTTGGCACCCGTCGTGTCCGGGAACAATATCCTGCTTGCGTGGAGCGCCCCGGTCGCAGGAGGCGCAGTGGATTCGTACGTGGTGGCGGCAGGCTCGTCGCCGGGCGCTGCGAACCTTGCGGTCATCGACACCGGCTCTCTCGCAACGTCGTTCCAGGCGTCTGCCCCGAGCGGCACGTACTTCGTCCGCGTCGGCGCCCGGAACGCATGCGGTATCGGCACCCCCTCCAACGAGGTCAGCTTCACGGCCGGGCCCCTTGTGCCGGCGGCCCCATCCGGCCTGGGATTCAGCCTCGGTCCGGGCCGCGTGGTGACACTCACCTGGACCGCGCCCACTACGGGCGAGGCGCCGACATCCTACACAGTCGAGGCCGGCAGCGCCCCGGGCCTCTCGAACCTCGCGGTGCTCCCCACCGGCAGCGTAGCCACCACGCTGACCGTGACCGCGCCGCCGGGCACGTACTTCGTGCGTGTCCGCGCGACGACCTCCGCCGGCGCCAGCGCTCCATCCAACGAGGTGTTCATCCTGGTCCCCTAATCCATCTGCGCCATCTGCGTTATCTGCGCCATCTGCGGCTTCGCTTTATCTGCGTTATCTGCGTTATCTGCGTCCTCTGCGGCCCCTGCGGCCCCTGCGCCCTCTGCGGCCCCTGCGGCCCCTGCGGCCCTCCGTGTTCGGCGTTCTATACTCCGCGTGAGGAGTCCCAGCCATGCGCAAGCTCGTCCTCCTGATCGGCGTCGCCTCCGTGTCCACCGCGCTCGTCGCGGCCCAGCAATCGCCGTCCCCTTCGGGCTACCTGCTTCCGCCGAAATCCATCGTCGACGTGCTCGACGCCCCACCGCCGCCAACCGTGGACCTGGCCGCTTCAGGCGAGGCCATGGCGGTGCTCGAACGCGCCAGCATGCCTTCGCTGGCCGAGCTGGCGCAGCCGATGCTTCGCCTGGCGGGCACGCGGATCAACCCGAAGACCAACGGGCTGCACCGCGCCGTGCGCTATCGCGCGCTCACGATCAAGGGCCCGGGCGACGGCACCGAGCGCAAGGTCACGCTGCCCGCGGAGGCCGCCATCGCCTGGATTGGCTTCTCGCCCGACAGCCGCCGCTTTGCCTTCACGCATACGCGTGACACCGGCATCGAGCTGTGGGTGGGCGACACGGCCACCGGCGCGGCGAAGGCCATCACGCCCGCGCAGCTGAACAACGCGATCGGCTCCCCGCAGTCGCCCTCGGCCTGCAAGTGGGTCGGCCAGGGCGCCTCGCTGCTCTGCGCGTTCATCCTCCCCAGTCGCGGCCAGGCGCCAGCGCCGCCCGCCGTCCCGACCGGCCCGAACATCCAGGAGAACCGTGGCGTGCCGGCGCCGGTGCGCACGTACCAGGACCTGCTCGCGTCCGCGTACGACGAGGCCCTCTTCGAGTACTACGCCACGAGCCAGCTGGCGATGGTGGATGCAGGCACCGGTGCGCGCACGCCGGTCGGCCGCCCTGCCATCTTCCACACCTTCGCGCCTTCTCCCGACGGGAACTTCGTGCTGGTCGCGCGCACGAAACGCCCCTTCTCCTGGCTCGTCCCCTACGACGATTTCCCCACGGAGGTCGAGGTGTGGGATCGCAGGGGCACGGTGGTCAGGCAGATCGCCGATCTCCCCGTGGCCGACACGGTACCGAACGGCGGCGTCCTGCCGGGGCCGCGTGCGTGGCGCTGGCAGGCCACCGCGCCCGCCACGGTGACGTGGGCCGAGGCGCTCGACGGCGGCGATCCGAAGTCCACGGTTCCCCACCGCGACAAGGTGATGGCCCTGTCGGCGCCCTTCACGGGAACACCCGGGGAGCTGGCAAAGACCGAATGGCGCTTCGCGCAGATCGCGTGGACCGAGGCCGGCATCGCGATGCTCACCGAGAACGATCGCAAGACGCGGATGACCCGCACGTGGCTCATCGACAAGCCCGGCGCCGAGCCGCGCAAGCTCTGGGAGAGGAGCCAGGAGGACTCGTACGGGAACCCGGGGACGCCGCTGCGCCGGGCCATGGGCTCCGGCGCCGAGGCCATCCGGCAGGTCGGCAATGCCATCTACCTCACGGGTAGCGGCGCGACGCCGACCGGCGATCGGCCGTTCCTGGACAAGCTGGATCTGGGCACGCAGCAGAAGGAGCGGCTCTTCCAGAGCCCGGACGAGTCGTACGAGACCGTGGTCGGGCTCATCACTGCGGACGCCGCGCGTGTCGTGACGAGGCGGGAATCGCGCGCCGATGCGCCGAACTTCTACACGCGCGATCTCAAGGCCAACGAGCGCGTCGCGCTCACGAACTACCCGGATCCCGCGCCGCCGCTGAAGGGCGCGAAGGCCGAGATGGTCACCTACCAGCGCAAGGACGGCGTGCAGTTGCGCGCCACGATCTACACGCCGCCGGGCTGGACGCCCGCGCAGGGCCGGCTGCCGGCGCTGCTCTGGGCTTACCCGCGCGAGTTCACCGATCCGCGCACCGCCAGCCAGGTCACGGGCTCACCGTTCCGCTTCACGACGCCGGGGTGGAGCACCCTGCACCTGATGTTCCTGCTCCACGGCTACGCGGTGATCGACGACGCGACGATGCCCATCGTGGGAGAGGGCGAGACGGCGAACGACACGTACGTGGATCAGCTCGTGTCCAGCGCGCAAGCCGCCGTGGACAAGGCCGCCGCCATGGGCATCGTGGATCCCGATCGCGTCGTCGTGGGTGGCCACAGCTACGGCGCGTTCATGACGGCCAACCTGCTGGCGCACTCCGACATCTTCCGCGCCGGCATCGCGCGCAGCGGCGCCTACAACCGCACCCTCACGCCCTTCGGGTTCCAGAACGAGCAGCGGACGTTCTGGGAAGTCCCCGAGGTCTACATGCGCATGTCGCCCTTCGCCCACGCCCACAAGATCAAGGAGCCCGTCCTCCTGATCCATGGCGAGGCGGACGACAACTCGGGCACGTTCCCCATCCAGTCCGAGCGCTTCTACGTGGCCCTGAAGGGGCACGGCGCCACCGTGCGCTACGTGACGCTGCCGCACGAAGCTCACGGCTACCAGGCGCGCGAGTCGGTGCTGCACACCGTGGCCGAGATGCTCAACTGGGCCGACCAGTGGGCGAAGAACGCCAAGCCGCGGGAGACGTCGTCGCGGCAGTAGATCGCGTCGGGAGGGGACAAGGACTGCGTCGGGAGGGGAGAAGGACAACGTCGGGAGGGGCAAGAGACACGTCGGGAGGGACTGACGATGTCGGGAGCCGGATCCCGCCGCCGTCCAGTCCCGGCGCAATTCGCTCCCGGCGAGGCCTTCTCCTCTCCCGACAGCGCTCTTCTCCCCTCCCGACAGCGCACGTCCTCTCTCCCGCCGTGCCTCTCCCCCTCCCGACACGATCTATACTCGTGCGGTTCCGGATTCCTTGACCTCGACCTCCTTTCTCCAGGACCTTCGCACCCTCGACTCCGTGATCTCCGTCGAGCTCCGGCCCCCGCGGGCGGAGCTCGGATCCACCGAGGGCATCGACGCCTGGATCGACCTCTACCACTCCATCCGATCGCTGACGCGGCAGGACGTGCGGGTGATGCTCACCGACAGCGCGGTGGGCGCGCAGGAGGAGAACAACCTGCGGCATCTCGTCGCGAACCTCGGCGAGGCGGTGCCGCGTGCGCGGGTGATTCCCTTCCTCACCTCCAAGCACTCGATGGAGTTCTGCCTCGCCTACGCGGACCAGACGGTGGAGCACGGCTTTCCCTCGCTCGTCGTCCTCGGCGGCGACAAGCACGTCGGCCGCCCGCGGATCGTCGAGCACGCGTGGCAGCTGCGGCAGGCCATCCGGGCACGCCACCCTGAGCTGGAACTGGGGGGCTGGGCCAACCCGGTGGCGGATCCGGCCGGCCAGATGCGGTTCCTGATCGATCCGAGCTTCACCGCGGACTTCTATCTGACGCAGATCGTGTCGCACCACCAGGCGGCGCAGGTCGAGGCCTTCCTGTCCGAGGGCCGCAGGCACGGCCTGGTGCTGCCCGGCGTCTTCGGAGTGTTCTACTACCGCAGTGCCAACGAGAAGACCCTGCGCATGCTCAGCCAGTTCCTGCCCGTGCCGGTGGAGGGATTGCTGCGGGAGTTCGCGGAGGGCGCGACACCGGTGGACATCTGCGCGCGCACCATCCGAACCCTGCGCGGGCTGGGGTGCCGGCACTTCTATGTGAGCAACCTGCCGCTCAAAGGCACGGCGGCGGTGTTGAAGCGAATACTCGAGCGCGAGGTCAGCGCATGAGCGCACGCGACGTGATCGGGCACCTGAGAGAACTGGCCGCCCGCACCAGCGACGCCAGCGGCGCCCAGCGCGTGGCCTGGGGTCCCGTCTGGCGCGAGGCGCGCGCGTGGCTCGACGGCAAGGCGGCCGAGCTCGGCCTACCGCCTGAAACGGACCTCGCGGGCAACAAGTGGATCACGCTGCCGGGGGCGTCGTCCAAGACCGTCATCATCGGCGGGCACCTCGACTCGGTGCCGAACGGCGGCTGGCTGGACGGCCCGCTCGGCGTGCTCGCCGGGCTCGAGGCACTGCGCCAGTACCGGGACAAGCCGCGGCCGGTCACACTGGCCGTCGTGGACTTCGCGGACGAAGAGGGCGCACGCTTCTCGCGGAGCCTCCTCGGATCGTCAGGCGCGAGCGGCAGCCTCGTGCCCGACACCGCACGACACCTGGTGGACAGGCAGGGTGTGAGACTCGTGGACGCGCTCGCGGAGAACGGCGTCGATCTGGACCGGATGCCCGAGGCGCGCACGGCGCTGGTCGCGCGGAACCCGCGTGCGTACCTCGAGCTGCACATCGAACAGGGCCCGGTCCTCGAGTCCATGGGCAAGCCGACGGGCGTGGTGATCGGCGCGTACGGCGTAGAGCGTCATGTGCTCCGGTTCACCGGGCAGGCCGCGCACTCCGGGTCCACGCCAATCGCGATGCGCCACGACGCGTTTCTCGCCGCAGCCGAGGCCTCGCTTGCCTTCCGCGAGATCGCCCGCCGGCATTCGACACCGGAGGCCGGCATGGTGTGCACCGTCGGCCAGGTCGCCGTCCAGCCCGGCATCGTCACCGCGGTGCCCGGCGTGTGCGAGATCTCGCTGGATCAACGGGCCATCGCGCCCGATATCCTCGCCCGCGCGCTCGCGGATGCGCGCGACGCCGCGGACCAGGCCGCGCGGAACAACGGTGTGACCGTCGAGTGGCGCCACGTGTGGCGCATCGAGCCAAGCCGCTTCGACGCGCGGCTCATCGAGCTCGGCGCGGAAGCCGCGCGGGAGGTCACCGGTCACGCGCCGAGGCTGCCGTCCGGGCCGCTGCACGACGCCGTGGAGATGAACCGGCTGATGCCCGCGGTGATGATGTTCGCCTGCTCCTCGCGGGGGCTGTCACACTGCAAGGAGGAAGACACGCCGGAGCCGCACCTCGAGAAGACCATCGAGGCCTTCCTGCGGCTGGTGGACAAGGCCGTGGCGCTGATCGCGGCCGAGTGAGGTCCCCGCACGCGCTCCGCATCGGCGTCCGCAACGCCGCGATCCCGCCCCACCCGCAGCGTGAGGAATCGGGACGCGTCGGCTGCCAGGGCCTTTGCCATGGGCAGCCGGGTGATCGTCATGGTCCCGCAACTTTATAATGAGCGGGTGACAGAGGATCCGGGTTCCCGGCTCGAAGCGTTGCGCGCGGCGTGCATCGAGGCCGCCCTCCAGGCATACGAGGACGCGGGCGTCCAGGGCCTCTGCGCCGAGGGACGCCGGGAGGCCGCACTGGCCGCCATCCGCCGCCTGGAGGCGCAGCAGGCGAGCGCCACCGGTCATCCGCCGAACGTCCCAGGCCGCCGCTAGCGCACGCTCCCCGCCTGAGGACCGGAGCCCTTCCTGCGCCCCGTCGTCAGCAGGAACCGATGCCAGTCGTCCCGGTGGCTCGTCACCTGCAGCGGCTTCAGGGCCAGGAGCCCCGTGGGCCCGATCGCCGCCTCCAGGTACGCGAGCTCCGCCAGCGCCACGGGGAGGTCCTCGTCCGCCGGAACGTCGAGGCCGGCCTCCCGCGCCATGAGCATGGCCTTGGCCTGTACCGAGAGCTCGAGCTGAAGCCGCAGCAGGCAGATCATGTTCAGCACGACGGGGCCGCTGAACTGCTCGCGGAGCCGCCGGAGGTACTGCCCGAAGCGCGTGTAGCCGAACGCGTCCGACGCCACGAGCTGGAGCAGCTCGACGTCGATGTCGAGGCCGGCCACCACCCAATCGCGCGTAGCCGCCTCGCTGCGCTGGAACACCAGGAGCACGAGCAGGGGCAGCGCGATCAGCAGCAGCAGGGTCATCGCCAATGGCGGGAGCGGCAGGTGATTGAACACCGAGTGGATCGCCACGGCGGAGGCGAGCCCCGGCGCGGCCGCGAGCAGCACGCGATCGGGGTGCCGGTCCGCGAGCGCCCTCGTCACGATCGCGAAGATCGTCGTCGTGGCGCCGTGCAGCATGGCGGTGCCGAGGCCACGAACCAGCCACAGCAGCAGCGGCGCGTCGCCGAATGCCTGGAGATACCCGACGTTCTCGACGAGCGCGAAGCCTGCGCCCACCGCGAAACCCTGCACCGCCGCGTCCACGAGGAACGCCACCCGCCGGCGGGCGATGAGCAGCACCAGGAACGCCGCCTTCAGCGTTTCCTCGGTGATGGGCGCCACGTACCGGCTGAACGCGGCCGGGGAGAAACCCAGCGCCGGCTCCAGCCACTCGTGGAGCTCGGCGCACGCCAGGGCCGTCGCTGACCCGACGGCGAGCGCGGTGAGCACGGCGCTTCGGTGCACGAGCTTGAAGCTGTCCATCAGCTGCAGCGCGACGACGAACAGCAGGACCGGCACGAAGGCGAGCGCGATGGTGACCACGGCTTCAGCGCAGGATCTTGAGTGAGATCATGCCCTCGCCCCTGGGGCGCGACCCGGATTCCACCGCCATCCCGGCGCCCGCCGACAGGGTGAGGTCCAGCGCGGATAGAAGGCTGATGCGCAGGTCGAGCTGGGCGCCGGCGCTGGCGAGACGACGGCGCGCGGTGCCCGAGTCGAGGTTCGTCGCCAGGGCCGTGGCGAAGACGGCGGGTCGCAGCCACGTCGCGTGAAACCCGGGCGTGCCGAGGCGGCGGAAGCGCCACGGCGGCAGGTTCCACTCCGCGGTCATCTTGACGAAGTTGCGCCCGGCGATCTCGTTGAGCCCGGCCCCGGGCAGCGCATAGTACTCGCGGTACCGCTTCTCGTTCCGCACGTCCACGTAGTTGTTGCCGAAGCCGCCGAAGAAGAAGTTCGCGAACGGGTTGCCGCGGCTCGCCGGTGAAAGGCCAGCGGCGGAACGGAACCAGACGGACGAATGCCCGAGCGGCAGGGCCAGGCCGCGATCGTAGGTCGCCAGGATCTTCGGCACGAACGCGCCGTCGGCCGCCTGCCCCTCGAGCTCAGCCGACCACCGCGACCCCGTCTCGTCGTCCACGGCGCCGAGCGAGTTGCGCACGTCGGCGAACGTCAGGGCGCCACTGAAGGTGTACAGCCGATCCACGTCCACCGGCACGTTCTGGAAATCGGGCAGGCGGTCGAGGTTCCCTGCGACGCTGGCGCTGACGTCGAGGTCGAGCCGCCGCGGCTCGTCGAAGAGGATGTTGGTTCTCCGCCCAAGCAGGAACTCGTACCCCTTCCGGCCCAGCTTCGTCGGGCCGAACAGGTCGTAGAAATCCGCGCGGTTCAGCGACGCGCGGGCGCGCCAGTCGAAGCGATCGTACTGTGCATCCAGGTGAATCCGCTCGCTGGACGGGAGCCCGCTGGCCGGCGCGTACGTGGCGATAAGGGCCAGGCGGTTGAACTGCAGCGGATCCGACAGGTTGAGCCGCAGCCCGACCGCGGCCGTGCTCTTGTAGCCTTGCACCACCGGGTAGAAGGACTCGCGCCGAAGCCCTCCGGCGAGCCGGTACGTCCCCTTTCGTTGCGGCATCGTATCGAAGGGAATGCGCATCGGCGACCCGATGTTCCAGCGCGTCACCTCCGGGTGCTCCGCGGCCAGGCGTTCGGCCGCGAACGTGATGGCGCTCACGTCCTCGAGCGGCACCGCGCGAATCCGCGCCGGCACGAACCCCTCGCCCGTGTAGCGGAACACGATGAGCTCGTCGCCGCCCAGTGGGATGGGCCGGAAGAACCCCGTGTCGGCGTTGCTGACCGCTTCGAGCGACTTCGTCGCGATCTCGTAGCGGAAGATGTTCGACACGCCCGTGTAGTACGAGCTGCCATACAGGTAGCGCCCGTCGGGCGAGAAGACGAAGTGGTTCGGCACCGCCGTGCCGAAGTCGAACTCCGCCACCGGCGTCAGGTCGCCCCGGAGCACCGATTCCACCGACAGCACGCGCACGCGCTGTTTGCCGGTGATGTCCCCGAAGGACGCCGCCAGCTGCGCCCCGTCCGGAGAGACGTCGAGGTCGTAGACGACCGTTCCGTAGGGGAAGGTCTGCACCTGGTTCCAGGTCGTGTAGGGCGCGGGGATGCGTACGATCGTGTTCAGGCCGTCGCGCTGCCGGATGCCCCAGATCGACCGGTCAGCACGGTTGAAGGCCAGGTCTCCGATGCGCGCGTCCTTCTGCAGGAGGGTGACACGCCGGCTGACCGGGTCCAGCGAGACGAGGTCCCGCCAGCTGCCGTTGTCGGCCGTGTAGAAGAGCATCCCCGTGTCCGGATCGCGCGCGAGCGACGTCACCGTGAACACCGTCGGCCCCTTCACGGTCGCCAGGCGCGCCACGTCTCCCGTCACGGCGGAAATGGCCCCGACGTGCGACACGGCGCCGGGGTAGTTGACCGCTGCGTAGAGCGTGCTCGAACGCTCGTCGTAGTACGCGCGGGACACCGAGCCCAGTGAACGCCTGGTGAGGTCGGTCGCCTCCGTCACGGGGTGTGTCCGGATGGCCTCCAGGTTCTGCCGCTGGAAGACGGCCTCGTCCGCGACCCATCGTGCCCAGGCGTCCTCGATGCTGGTGCCGAACACCGCGCGGAACTGCGAGGAGTAGTACGCATGGCTGCCCTCGCGCCGCCCGATCCATTCCACCAGCTTCCCGGGCCCGTACGTGCGCGCCAGCCACACCATGAACCGCGTCCCATAGAGGTACGAGTTGATCTGCAGCTGGAAGTCGATCTTCGTGCCTTCCGACACCAGGCCGAGCGGGTCGTACATCGGCGTCCCGTCCTTCACCATCGAACGGAACACCATCTCGTCGTAACCGCTCTGCGCGCGCCCGAGCCCGCCCGCCATCCAGGTATCGAAGAAGGTGGCGGAGCCCTCGTGGTACCACCGAGGCGCCGCCACCCGCGGCGTCGTGAGGAAGAAGTAGAGGATCGACTCCGGCTGCGCGGGAACGGGCGTCACCTTGCCACCGAAGAGCCGCCGCCACGCCTTGTCACGCCTCGTCGCCTGATCCATGGCCACCACGTGCAGCAGCTCGTGGTTCATGATGATGTTCATCCGGTCGTTGCCGGCGATGGTCTCGAAGGCGAAGTTGAGCGGGGCGATCTGCACCGTCAGCAGGTCACGCGGGACCGAAGTCGCCGAGGCGTTGCCCGAGTCCTCGAGATCGAGCATCAGGACGGTGATCTCCTCGGAGGGCTCGAACCCGAAGAGCTTCTTGTGGAAGTCGAAGGCGTTCAGGAACGTGCGCGCCGCGTGCGGCACGAGGTAGTCCTGCGTGCCCGGCAGGTAGACGAACGTCACGCCTTCCGTTTCGGTCGTGGCGAGCTGCGCAGCCGCGGGACGAGCACCGGCCAGCATCACGACGATGAGCAGCAACCACGACGACGAGCGAAGCATCAGGCGCGGGGGGAATGTTATCGCACGTACGCGCGAAAGGCCCGCCCGCGTCACCGCGGACGGGCCCTCGGGCTGTTTCTGAAGGCGCGGGGCCTACCGGGTGCGAAGCTCCGCCGCGCGAACCGCGCTGGCGAACTCGGCCGAGCGGATCGCCTTGGCGAAGCCCGGATCGGCCAGGGCCCGCAGCATCGCCGGGGCGCGCAGCGCCTGCGCAACGCCCGGATCGGACAGCGCGCGGAGAAGGACGGGCGAGCGAAGCGCCTGCGCGAACCAGTTCGCGCGCAGCCGCGTCCGCAGGTCGGCGCTCAGCATGGCCCGCAGCATGGCCTCGTCCGCCAGGGCGTAGCGCAGCGTGTGCCGGCCGGCCAGGTAACGCGCGAAGTCCGCATTGCCGAGCATCCGCCGCAGGTCGGCCTCGGTCGCGGACCGGAGCCGCGTCCGGAGATCGGCTTGAGAGAGGCGCGTCCTCAGCTCCGCGTCGTCCAGGAACCGGCGGAGAGCCTCGTCGTCCAGGTAGGTCCGCAGCTCGTTTCGCATGAAGGCGACGATCTCGGCGTCCTGGAGGAGGCGGCGGAGCCCTCCATCGGCCTCGAGGGCCGCCAGATCGTCGGCGAAGCGGGACCGGCCGAGCTCCGCCGCGAGGTCCTGATCGCCGAGCGCCTGGGCGAGCTCGGCGTTGGCCAACAACTTCACCGCGTCCGGATCGGCCATGAGCGCCGCGAAGGTTTCGCTCTGGAGGAACTGCTGGACGGCCGGGTCGCCGATGTTGGCGTCACCCTCGGCAATCTGGGGCGCGGTGTAGCGCTTGGCCTGGCCAATCGTACCCTGGGCTCCGCCCAGGTCCGGCGGGAAGCCGGTCACCGCGAGGACTGCAAACACCACCGCGGCGGCAGCCGCCAACCCGATCATCACCTTCTTCGACATGGGTCCTCCCTCACCGTTCACGGTCGCGCGCCGCGTGCGTGCGACATCGTCTTCCCGGCGCCTCACCTCGTCCATCACCGCCGGCCGGAATCCGGCGGGCAATGTCGGCTCGGCCCCGGTGAGCTCACCGAGGGCCGCATCGAGCCGGGCGTCGTCTTGCGTGTTCATCGGTCAACGTCCCCAACCAAAGAGCCTGGCGCCGAGTTGCTGGCGCGCCGTGTGCAACCTCGATTTCACCGTCTTCTGGGGGATGCCAAGCGCCGTCGCCATCTCGTCGTACGAGAGCTCGGCGAAATGCCTCAGCACCACTACCTCCCGGTAAGCCGGCGCCAGTTCCAGCAGCGCCGCCTGGACCCTCCGCCGCCGTTCGCCCTGATCCAGCTCCTCGAACGGCCCTCCCTGGGCTGCAAGCTCCGGGTCCACCTCCACCTGCGGGCGCCGCGCCCGCTTCTGGTTGAGGCACTCGTTCGCCAGGATGCGGTAGATCCAGCTGAAGAACCTGAACGCCGGGTCGTACCGGTGCAGGTGCTCGAACGCCTTTACGAAGGCCGTCTGGGTGGCGTCACGGGCATCCTCGACGTTGCCGAGCATCCTGACCGCCACCCGGAAGAGCACGTGTTCGTAACGGGCGACCAGCGGCTCGAAAGCCTCCGTCTTCCCCTCCAGGCAACGCTGGACGGCAGCCGCGTCGTCCTCGTCTGCCTTCAAATACACGGGACGACCGGAAAAGTTGGTGGGACGAAGGGCATGGGAGGCGGGACGGTTATAGCACGGCCCCTTTGCTATAGTCCGTCCCGTGCCGTCGTCAGCCTCGCCGAGGCGCCGTCTGGTCTGGTCGCTCGAGATCGCCCGGCGCGATCGTCCGGACGCGCACGTCCTCGCCGCGGCCGGGCGGATTGGAACGGCCACGGCACCGGCCATGGCAGGAGCCCTGAAGGAGGCCATCGCGGCTGGACATCGCCGGCTGCTCGTCGACTGCAGTGGCGTGGACTACATCAGCGGCGCCGGCCTGGCCGTCATCGAACAGGCCAGGGCCGAGCTCCACAGCGCGGGCGGGTCGCTGGTGCTCTGCGGCCTGCGGGAAGCCGTCCGCGTGTCGTTCGAGGTCTCGGGTGCTGGCGCCGGACTCGACTTCGCCGACGATGTGGACCAGACTTCGCCATGACATCCTCGTCCGCGCATACCCGACGTGACTTCCTCGCCGTCGTCGGCACTGCGGCCATCGCCGCTGGAGCCCACGGCTCGCCGGCCCACGCGCAACCGCCGGCGCGGCCGGTACCGGCACCGCTGGACGCGACCGCTCAGCTGCTGAAAGCCCTCTCGGAGGCGCCTGGGCCGCCGGCCTTCGAGGAGGAAGTCCGCCGGATCGTCGTGGCCGAGTACACGGCGCTTGGCGCCGGCATCGAGTACGACGGCCTCGGCTCGGTCATCGCGACGCTCCCCGGCAACACCTCGGGCCCGCGCGTGATGGTGACCGCGCACATGGACGAAGTGGGTTTGATGGTCCAGCACATCACGCCCGACGGGTTCATCCGCGTGAAGATCCTCGGCGGCATCCTCGAGCAGGCGCTGCCCGACCAGCGGTGGACCATCCTCGGGCGCAACGGCCCGGTGACGGCCATCACCGGCCTGCGGACGACCCACGTGACGCCACCGTCGCAGCGCGGCGTCGTGTGGCCGCTGGAAGACACCTTCCTCGATGTCGGCGCCACCTCGCGCGAGGAGGTGGAGAAGATGGGCATCCGGCCCGGCGACGGCATCGCGCCGCTCAGCGAGTTCCTCGCGCTCCCCAACGGCCGCTACGCCGGCAAGGCGTGGGACGACCGTGTGGGCCTCGGCGTGATGATCGCGGCAGCCCGTCGCATCCGCGCCGAGGGCGTCAAGCTGCCGGCGCAGGTGCTCTGGGTGGCCACGACCCAGGAGGAGATTGGCCTCCGTGGCGCGCAGACCGCCGTGGACAAGGCCCGCCCGGATCTGGGCATCTCCATCGAGGCCGGCGTGTCGGCGGACTACCCCGCCATCGGGCCCACGCAGGCACAGGAGAGGCTGGGCGGCGGGCCTGGGATCTTCCTGCTCGACAGCTCGATGATCCCGAACCGCAAGCTCCGGGACTTCTTCTTCGATGTTGCCCAGCAGGCGAAGGTCCCGCTGCAGCCGAACGTGCTGACCGGGTACGGCGAGGACGGCGCCGAGATCCAGCGCTACGACTCGGGCCGGCCGTCGGTGAACATGACGGTGCCGACGCGCTACCTGCACGGGCACACGGGCGTCATCCAGCGCTCGGATTTCGATGGCGCGGTGGAGCTGCTGATCCAGGTCCTCACGCGACTCGACGGCGCTCGCGTGGCCGCGCTCGCGAGCTTCGCGCCGTAACGCAGGCACCGGCGACCCGTGTGCATGCCATGATGGTCGTTCATGGCGAGTGACGTTCTCGGCCAACCCCTGCAGGCGGCCCGCGCCGGATGGCGGCTCGAGCACAGCTACACCGAGCAGCTCTCGAGCCTCTTCCACTCGCCTGTCTCGCCCACGCCGGTGCGCGACCCGCAGTTCGTGGTGCTGAATGGGCCGCTGGCGGCCACGCTCGGCCTCGATGCCGATGCCCTCTCAAACGACGAGGGCGCCGCCATCTTCGGCGGCAATGCCCTCCCCGACGGCGCACGCCCCATCGCGCAGGCCTACGCGGGCCACCAGTTCGGCCACTTCACGGCTCTTGGTGATGGCCGCGCGATCCTGCTGGGCGAGCAGATCACGCCCGACGGTCGCCGCGTGGACGTCCAGTTGAAGGGCGCGGGTCAGACGCCGTACTCCCGGCGCGGCGACGGCCGCGCCGCGCTCGGCCCGATGCTTCGCGAGCTGATCATCAGCGAGGGCATGCACAACCTGGGTATCCCGACCTCGCGGAGCCTCGCCGTCGTGTCCACCGGGGAGCCCGTGTACCGCGAGCAGGTGCTCGCCGGCGCCGTGCTGACGCGCGTGGCGTCGAGCCATATCCGCGTGGGCACGTTCGAGTGGGCCGCCGCTCATCGCGATCCGGGCGCGCTGAGCGCATTGGCCGACTACACCCGGCGACGCCACTATCCCGACATCAGCGACGCAGGCCGGCCCCATCTCGCCCTGTTCGACGCCGTCGTCGAGCGACAGGCCGCCCTGGTGGCGCGCTGGCAGCTCGTCGGGTTCATCCACGGCGTCATGAACACCGACAACATGGCGCTTTCGGGCGAGACCATCGACTACGGCCCGTGCGCGTTCATGGACGCCTACGATCCCGCCACTGTGTTCAGCTCCATCGATCATGGCGGGCGCTACGCGTACGGCAACCAGCCGGCCATCGCGCAGTGGAACCTCGCGCGGCTGGCCGAGGCGATGCTGCCGCTGTTCGATCCACGGCAGGAGGGCGCCATCGAGCTGGCCACCTCGGCGCTGGACCGCTTCGCGAGCCTCTTCCACCGGCACTGGATGGACGGCATGCGCGCGAAGCTGGGCCTCTTCGCCGGGGAGGCTGACGATGAGGCCCTCGTCGACGACCTGCTGGAGTGGATGCACCGGACGCGCGCGGACTTCACGAACACCTTCCGCATGCTGTCCCTCGCGGGCGAGGCGGACAAGGTCGTCGCGCGTGACGCAGCCTTTGCCGCCTGGCACGCGCGATGGCGGTTGCGACTGCAGCGCCAGCCGCAGGCGGATGGAGAGGTGGTGGCGCGCATGCGCGGGCACAACCCGGCGTTCATTCCGCGAAACCACAAGGTCGAGGAGGCGCTGGCCGCGGCCACGGAGGCCGCCGACATGTCCGCGACCGCGCGGCTGCTCGACGTGCTCGCGTCCCCCTGGGATCACGAGCGCGACCTCCCGGCGTTCAGCTCGCCCCCCGCGCCGGGTGGGCCCGCGTATCAGACCTTCTGTGGCACCTGACTACCGGCTAGGGAAGGGCGCGGCGCTCCCCCGCTCGGGTGCACCTCGCCGCTCGACAACCCCGCCCGTCACGGGCCACAATCACCACTTCACCAGTCACGAGCGCAGCTGCCATGGGTATCCACTTCGACTCCGTTCCCCTCTCCGCCATCGTCAAGATCCGCGACATGATGTACACGGTGAAGGACCCGTTCCGCCTGGACCAGGGCGACGTGTCCTTCGACGCGCCGGAGACGTTCAAGCAGGCCGTCCGCAGCGCGCTGGACGCCAACCACACGCACTACCTGCCCACGGCCGGCCTCCCGCGCCTCCGCCAGCTGCTGATGGAGAAGATGCAGAAGAAGAACGGCATCCCCATCGAGTCGGCCGACGACGTGCAGGTGACCAACGGCGGGACGCACGCCATCTACGCGGCCATGCACGCCGTGCTGGAGCCGGGCGACGAGGTGATCGTGCCGGACCCGGAGTGGCCGCCGACGATGGCCATCGTGATTGCCGCGCGCGGCGTGCCGGTGTCGGTGCCGCTGCACGAGAGGCTGGGCTGGCGCTGGGACATCGACGAGGTGGAGCGCGCCATCACGCCGAAGACGCGGGCCCTCTACATCAACTCCCCGAACAACCCGGCGGGCGGCATCCTGACGCGGGCCGACCTGGAGCGCCTGGCCGCCATCGCGCGCGAGCGGAACCTGTGGGTGTTCTCGGACGAGGCCTACGAAGACATGGTCTTCGAAGGCGAGCACGTGAGCATCGCGTCGCTGCCGGGCATGTACGAGCGCACGATCCCGCTCTACACCTTCAGCAAGACCTACGCGGTGACCGGCGTGCGCATGGGCTACTACGCGGTGAAGGATCCGGTGATTCGCGCCCGGGCGCTGAAGGTGGTGCTCTACACCACCAGCAACGTCAGCTCGCTCACGCAGTACGGGGCCATCGGCGCGCTCGAGGGCTCGCAACAGTGCATCGAGGACTACCGGGTCGAGCTGAAGCAACGCCGGGATCTCTTCTACCAGGGCGTCCGCGAGGCGGCGCCGGACGTCTTCTCGGGCAACCCGCCGGCCGGCGCCTTCTACGCGTTCCTCAAGATCAACCCGCAGTGGGTGAAGGACGCGGGGCTGCCGGGCGAGTCGCTGTCGTGGGCGATGGCGGAGCACCTCATCAAGGGCGCGCGCATCGGTTGCGTGCCGGGAGTGGACTTCGGCGCGGCGTCGGAGGGCTACCTGCGCTTCTGCACGTGCCGCTCGCGGCAGGAGCTGCAAGGCGCGCTCGCCTCGATGAAGGCGCTGTTCGCCGGGGCTCGCGCGCCCGGGGCTCATTGACGATTGCTTATGGTCACCAATGGACGCGATCAGAACACTCCTGCACAACCAGCGCGTCCTCAGCCTGGCCGTCGTCGTGGATGGCCAGCCTGAAGCCGGCCTGCTGCCGTACGCCGTGCGTGACGACCTCCGGGCGGTCTTCGTGCAGGCTTCGGGCCTGGCACGGCATGCGCGCGGCCTGCAGGAGGGAGCCGTGGTCGGGGTGCTCATTCACGCGCAGGACACGCCGGATGCGGACCCGATGCAGTTGCCGCGCCTCTCGGTGAGCGCGACCGTTCACGTGCTGGAGAAGGGCACCGAGCCGTTCGCGAAGGCGGCGGCACGCTTCATCGAGCGCTTCCCGACGGCAGCCATGACCCTCGAGCTCGGCGACTTCAACCTCTACGAGCTGACGCTCGGCCGCGGCCGCTACGTCGAAGGCTTCGCCCGCGCCATCAACGTATCCGGCGAGACCTTCAAGGAGCTGTAGGGGTCCGACTCCCGACAGGTTCTACTCCGCCCGCAACGCCACGGCCGGGTCGGTCCGCGACGCGCGACGCGCGGGTGACCAGCACGCCGCCGCCAGCACCACGGCGAAGAGTGTTGCGGTGAGCCCGAACGACACGGGGTCCACCGGCGGGACACCCACCAGGAGGCTCTGCATGAGCGTGCCGACGGCCGCCGCGAGCAGCAGGCCGAGGATTCCGCCACTTGCGCCCAGCCACGCCGCCTGCTTCATCACCATCGACTGCATGTTCCCCGTGGAGGCGCCGAGTGCCATGCGGATGGCGATCTCGCGCGTCCGCTGCGTCACCAGGAATGCCATCAGCCCGTAGAGCCCGAGCGCCGCGAGGAACACCCCCATCGTCCCGACACCCCCCGCGATCCATGCGGCCACGCGCTGCGGCACGAGGCCAATGGCCGCGGCCTCCTCGAACGACTGCAGGAACATCACGGGGACGCTCGATTCGACTTGCGCAACGGCGGTGCGGACTTCCTGCGCCACCTGGCACCCCTCGGCGTGCCGGACGAACAGCGTCATGTCGGTCATGGGCTGCTGCGCCAGCGGGACGAACACGAATGGCGTCGGCGCGTCGCTGACGTAGCGGTACTTCGCGTCCGCCACCACGCCTACCACCTCTACCGGCCGCTCCTCGCTCTCGCGCGTCCGCTGCATGAAGCGCTGCCCGATGGCGGGCCGCCCCGGCCAGGCCGCGCGCGCGAACGTCTCGTTGACCACGGCCACCATGGGCGTGTCCGCCCGGTCCGTGGCGAGGAGTCCGCGCCCTTCCACCACGCGCATGCCGATGGTCTCGAAGTACTCCGGCGAGACGACGTTCCAGTCCGCGTCGAGCACATCGCTGCCCTCGGGGCCATCCTGTCGCCCGGGGATGCGGATGCGCCCGAGGCCGAGGGCGCCTCCCTGCAGCGGGATCATCCGCGCCGCGGCCACCGACGTGACCCCGCTGATGCCCGCCACGCGCGCCTGCACCCGTTCGATGAGCCCCACGGCTCGTTGCTCGCGGAAGCCGGAGAGCCCCACATCCAGGCTGGCGAGCTGGATGTTCGCCGTGGTGAAGCCCGGGTCGACGCTGGCCGCGTTCCGCAGCGTCCTGAGGAACAGGAACGCGGTGACAACCAGCATCAGCGACAGGGCCACCTGCGCCACCACGAGCCCGTTCCGCAGCCGGAACCGCCGCCTGTCCACCGTGGCGTTCACGCCGTGGAGCGCGGGCGCGACGTCTCCGCTCAGCGCCTGGCGCGCAGGCGCCAGGCCGAACGTCAGCGCCGTGGCCAGTGCAATCCCCATCGCGAAGAGGACCACGCGCAGGTTCACCTCGAGATGGAGATTGAGCTCGAACGGGAGGGCGGGGCGGAAGCCTTCGAGCAGGCTCACGAGCCAGAAGGTCAGGGGAACCGCCGCGAGTCCCGCCATCGCGAAGAGCGCCGCCGTCTCGGTGAAGAGCTGCAGCAGCAGCCGGCCCCGGCTGGCGCCAATCGCCAGGCGCGTGGCGATCTCGCGGCGGCGCGTGGCCGCGCGCGCCATGAGCATCCCCGCCACGTTGCTGCAGGCAATCGCGACGAGCGCCCCGGTGAGCGCAAAGAGGAGGCCGACGAAGCCGAAGAACGGCGTCCGCATCGGCCCCGGCACGCGGCTCGTGGGCTCCATCGCGACGGTGTGACGAGGATTGGCCAGTGGCTGCGACGCCTTGTACTGCTCCATCAAGGTGTTGAGCTCGGCCAGCGCCTGCGCGCGGCTCACGCCCGGCTTCAGCCGTCCGATGGCCACGTGCCACACGCCACGGGCATCGGTCAGCATGCCCGAGTTCTCACGTCCCCGGGCGACGGCCACCATCGCCATCGGCACCCAGACGTCCGTGCCGACGAGCGACGAGCCCTCGAACCCCGGCTCGGCCACACCGACGACCGAGAACTCGTGGTTGTTGATGCGCAGCGTCCGCTGCAGGATGCCCGGGTCACCGCCGAAGCGCCGCATCCAGAAATCGTGGGTGAGGACGACCACCGGGCGCTCGCCGGGCACCGCGTCCTCGTCGGGCCGGAAGAATCGTCCCAGCGCAGCGCGGGTGCCCAGCACATCGAAGTAGTTGCCCGACACCAGCGTGCCGATGATGCGCTCGCTTCCCCCGTTCTCGCCGAGGCTCATGGGCCCGCCGGCGAAGTCCACCGCCGCCATCCCGGCCAGGGTCTGCGTGTGGTCGCGCAGGTAGACGAAGGCGGGATGGGACATGTTGTCGAACCCGCTCCCCTGGTTGCCGCGCCCGATGTCCACCACCTCGCCCGGGTTTCGCACGCCGGCGGTGGGTGCGAAGAGCAGCGCATCGGTCAGCGTGAAGATGGTGCTCGCGGCGGCGATGCCGAGCGCCATCGAAGCCACGGCCGTGACCGTGAAGATGGGGCTCCGGGCCAGCAGCCGGAAGGCGTGGCGGAGGTCGGCAAGGGTCGGCATGCGGAAAGTAGACTGTCGGCGTCACCGGATTGTTTCAGGGACCGGGCATCGCGGGGCGGATTGATGGGGACGGGCGGCGGCGCGCCCACGGTTGACGTCACCCGCACCTTCAGGGTTCACTGTGCGGCACGATGACGAGACTGCTTGCGCCGACGGCTTTCCTGATCGCCCTGGCGATGGTTCCCGTGACGCGCGCGCAGGGCACGCCGCCCGCTGCCGCACCGTCCGGGCCGTCCAGCGTGGCGCCCGGCCCCGTCGGCCCCAGCCCCTACGACATCGTCCGCGGCTGGCACAAGCCGTTCGCCGAGCCTGGCTTCGCCTTCGGCGGCAACTCCGGTGTCTTCGCCGAGTCGCCGGACCGCATCCTCATCGCGCAGCGCGGCGAGTTCCGCCTGCCCACCCCCGTGCCCCCGGAGTTCTCGGGCTTCGCGGGGTCGATCAAGATGAACGTGCTCACCCTGGCTGACCGCCGCGTGTGGCGCAATTGCCTCTACACGCTGGATGCGAACGGCAACGTGAAGGAGCGCTGGACCCAGTGGGACAGGCTGTGTGAGGGCTCCGATGGCCCCGGGCCGCACCGCCTGAGGATCAGCCCCTACGACCCGGAACGCCGCGTGTGGGTCGTCAACGAGACGGTCCATCAGATCTACGTCTTCTCGAACGACGGCAACCGCTTGCTGAAGACGCTGGGAGAGAAGAACGTGCCCGGAAGCGATGCCACGCATTTCGCGAAGCCGCAGGACGTGGCGTTTCTTCCCGACGGCCGCATCCTCGTTGCGGACGGCCTGGACAACCACCGCGTGATGATCCTGGACCGGGAGATGAACTACCTCGGTGAGTTCGGCGGCAACGGCAAGGGGCCGGGACAGTTCCAGGGCGTGCACGCCGTGGCCGTCGGCCCGAACGACCGCATTTACGCGCTGGATCGATCCGGCGGGCGCATCAACGTCTTCCGCACGACGCCGGATCCGAAGAAGGTGGAGTTCGTCGAGGCCTGGCCCGGCTTCTCACTCCCGCTCGATCTCATCGTCAACGACGATGGGGTGTGGATGACGGACCTGAAGCCGCTGCGCTTCGTGAAGCTGGGCTTCGACGGCAAGCGGCTCTACACGTGGATGGTGCCGCCCGACCTGCCGGATGGCTATCTCGAGGTCCACACCTTCTCGGTGGACTCCGCGGGCAACCTGTACGGCGGCGACAACCAGTACGGCCGCACGCAGAAGTTCGTGCCGAAGAAGGGGGCTGACCCGGCGCTATTGATCAAGGCGCCCTGGCGTGCCGCCGGTGTCCATTGATGATTGCCCTTCAGTAGGCCAGCGCATAACAGTCCCGCCGCGGGTCGGCGCCGGCGATGCGGTTCCCGCTCGCCGGATCGATCAGCACGGCCGTGGCGCACCCGGACATGCCGAACGTGCGGATGCGGCTCACGTCGTGCCCGCGCGCCTTCAGCGCGTTGAACACCTCGTCCGGAATGCTGGCCTCGACGTTCAGCTTGTTGAACCCCGCCGAGTGTGGCCAGAACGAGCCGAGGAAGTGCAGCGTCTGCACGCGGGGCCGCTCCAGCGCGGCGTGCAGGTTGGGGTACCACGCGTCCCAGAACTCGATGGTGCTGAGGAAGGCCTGCAGGATGGTCTGGTCCTGGTTGTCGCCGCCGGGCGTCCCGAGCGCCATGAGCGGCGTGCCGTCCCTGAAGACCATGCTCGGCGTGAGCGTGTAGCGCGGGCGCGCGCGCGGGCGGATCTGATTCGCGCGCGTCTCGTCCAGGAAGAACTGCTCGCCGCGCACGCTCATCCCGATCCCCGTGTCGCCCAGGATGACGGCGCCGTTCACCCAGCCGCCGCTCGGCGTCGCGTCGAAGACGTTCCCGTCCTTGTCGACGATGGCCATGTGCGTGGTGTCTTTGCTCACGCCGGCCGAGTCCAGCCCGCGCGAGGCAAAGTCGTCTGCCTGTGCGTGCCGACGGGACTGAAGTCCCGTCGCTCCGAGAGCCGCTACCGTGGGTGCGGTGCCGTCCTTCACGTCGGCCTTCCAGAACGTCCAGGTCTTCACCTTCGAGTCGTGTTTCAGCGGATCGCCGGCGATGAACGCCTTCGACGCGCGTGCCGGGTCGATGAGCGCCGCGCGCTCCCTGGCATACGCCTTCGAGAGGAGCCCTTCGCCCGGCACCTGCACGAACGCGGGATCGGCGTAGTAGGTGTCGCGATCCGCGTAGGCCAGCTTCATCGCCTCGGTCACCGTGTGCAGGTAGTCGGCGCTCGCGTGGCCCATGGCCTCGAGATCGAAATTCTCGAGGATGTTCAGCGTCTGCAGCAGCATCGGCCCCTGGCTGCCGAAGCCGTGCTTGTAGACGGTGTAGCCGCGATACGTGGTCCGCGCGGGCTCCTCGATGCGCGCGTAGAACTCGGCGAAGTCCGACGGGTCGAACGGCGCGCCGTGCTCCTGCAGGAACGCGACCATCTCCTTCGCGATGTCGCCCTTGTAGAAGCGATCCCGCGCGGCCACGATGCCCGCGGCACGGCCCTGTCGCTTTGCCGCGCGCTCGGCCTCCACCATCCGCTTCAGCGTGCGCGCGAGCGTGGGAAGCCTGATGGTGTCGCCGGCACGGTAGTACGAGCCATCGGGCTTGTACCAGTACTTCTGGTTGTCGGGCCACTTGTCGAAGAGCGCCTTCTGGTTCTCGATGGAGCGCGCGGTGCTCGTGCGCAGCGGGAATCCCTTCTCCGCGTACTCGATGGCCGGCCCCGCCACCTGCTCGAAGCTCATCGTCCCCCACTTCTCGAGGACGGTCAGCGCAGCGTGCAGCGCGCCCGGAACGACGGCGGGGTCGAGGCCTTCGCCCTGCAGCGTCTTGCCTCGCGAGAGATACCAGTTCACGTCCACGGCCTTCGGCGCCCAGCCCTGTCCGACGATGGAGGTGACCTTCTTCTCCTTCTGCGGGTAGACGAGGACGAGGGCTTCACCGCCGAGCGAGTAGAGGTCCTGCTCGATGACCCCGCCGACGAGAAGGGACGTGACGCCTGCGTCGAAGGCGTTGCCGCCCTTCAGGAGGATGCCGAAGGCGGCGGCGGTCGTGAGCGGATGCCCGGTCGAGACACCGCCCGAAGGCCCCGCCACCGCGGGCCGCAGCGCCGAGCCTGCGGGCTGGCGGTCGCCGACCGGCACCTGTCCGCGGCCCGCCGTCGGGGCCGCCAGCGCGACTGTCGCGCACAAGATCAGCGTCACGCGGACTGGATGGGATGGCGTCATGGCCGGAGTTCCTCCGGCGGGATGGTAGCACCGCACGGACGGCGGGTGCGTCGGGGGAGCGACGCACCCGCAGCACAGCGCTCAGCGCGCTCAATGGCCTGCCGGGCCCGGCGATGCTCCAGCGTGCGCGAGCGGTGGGCGTAGATCAGCAGGTTCGTGTCGATCGCAAGCCTAGGCAGCCGCTGCTGGGCTACACTGATCTCGTCCCCCCCGCTGCCGAAGCACCGGCTCCACCGATAGTGTCCTCTCCCAGCGGTTCAACGTGATTCGTGCGCCGGGAGGCGGACATGCGAACGAACCCCCTCAACGTGGCTGGCCTGACCAGGGCCGCACTGGCAGCGGCCTGCCTTGCGGCCACGCTGCCCGCCGCCACCGTCGCCCGCCAGGGGGATTCCCCCTCCCTGGTGTGGTATGGCAACACCACGCCGCTGGCCATCGCGGACCTGGCCACCACCGAAACGCTTTTCTACGTCGATGGCGTCGGCAGCCCCATCCTCGATGTCCGGGTGTCGCTGCACATCACCCACCCGCTCGCGGCCGACCTGGACATCTCGCTCGAAGGCCCGGACGGCACGACCGTGGAGTTGACGAGCGACAACGGCGGCGCCGGCGCCAACTACGGCAGCGCCTGCACGCCGGACGCCAGCCGCACGACGTTCGACGACGCGGCGGCCACGGCCATCACGGAGGGGGCGGCGTCCTTTGTCGGATCGTTCCGCCCGGAGCAGGCGCTCGCGGCCTTCGACGGCAAGGACGGCGCGGGTTCGGCCAATGGCCTCTGGCGGCTGCGGATCACCGACGACACCGCCGGGAACGTCGGCACCCTGCAGTGCCGGTCGCTCTTCATCGACGCCGCCATCACCGCGCCGCTCGCCGTGGACGATGCGTACGCCACGCCCATCAACGAGCTGCTGGTCGTTTCCACGCCCGGCGTGCTCGCAAACGACGACGCGAGCGGCGGCGGCCCGATGACGGCCGCAGTGGTACAGCAGCCGCATCACGGTTTCCTCGAGCTCTCCAGCGACGGCAGTTTCACCTACACGCCATCGGCCGGCTACGCCGGCGAGGACTTCTTCTACTATCGCGCGTACAACGGGGTCGGCTCGGTCGGCAGCAATACCGCCCGGGTGAACATCACCGTCGCGACGCCACCCACGACGGTTAACGACTCTTACTCGACGCCGTTCGAGACACCGTTGAACGTGCCCGCACCGGGCGTGCTGGCCAACGACGAGAACCCGGATCCCGGATCGTCGATGATCGCCGGGCTGGTCACCCATCCGACGCACGGCTCCCTGGCGTTGAATCCCGATGGCAGCTTCAGTTACACGCCGGCCGCGGGGTATCTCGGGCTGGACAGCTTCACGTACCGCGCTATCAACACCGGCGGCGCGGGCAACGTCGCGACGGTTGGCATTACGATAGGTGCGCCAGGCAACGTCCAGCCACCCAGCGGGCTGCGGGCCTCGTCGGTCGCGGGCAACCTGGTGACGCTCCGCTGGACACCGCCCGCCTTCGGCGCCGCGCCCACGCAGTACGTGCTCGAAGGCGGCCTTGTACCGGGCCAGGTACTCGCCAGCTTCGCCACCGGCAGCCCCGCGGCCATCTTCACCTTCGTTGCACCTACCGGATCCTTCTACGCGCGCGTACACGCCGTGGCGGGCGCGGAGCGGAGCGTGGCCTCGAACGAGATTCGCCTGCACGTCAACGTACCCGTCCCGCCATCGGCGCCCGCGGATCTGTTGAGCCTCGTCAATGGTTCCACGCTCGACCTGGCCTGGCGGAGCACCTTTGAAGGTGGGCCAGCCAGCAGGATGGCGCTCGAAGTGTCCGGCGCCTACAACGGGGCGTTCACGCTGCCGGCGGGGGATACGTTCAGCTTCACCGGCGTCCCCGCAGGGACGTACACGCTCCGGCTCTACGCGGTCAACGCCGGAGGTGTCAGCATTCCCGCCGGTCCCCTGACGGTCACGTTCCCGGGCGCCTGCTCAGGCCCGCCGCTTGCGCCGGCCGGCTTCCTCGCCTACAAGCTGGGAAACGTCGTCTTCGTCACCTGGGATCCGCCCGCGAGCGGGCCCGCGCCAACGGGCTACGCCGTGCAGGTGACCGGCGCGTTCACCGGCAGTTTCCCGACGAGCGGCCGCGCGCTCAGCAGCCCCGTGGCGCCGGGCACCTACAACCTGAGCGTGGTCGCCACCAACGCGTGCGGCACGAGCACGGCCACCGCCGTGCAGTCGGTCGCGGTTCCCTAGGCTGCGGGCCCGCGGGTTATCATCGTGGCCCCCTTCTCTTTCGTTGATGCGTGTCCTGATCACCAATACCCGCCTCGAGGGCCGGGGCGGTACCGAGACGTTCGTCCGGCAGCTCGCCCGCGGCCTCCAGGCACACGGCCACTCGGCTATCGCGTACGGGAGCGACCCGAAGGAACTGCCCCGCCTGCTCGAGAGCGACGTCATCCCTGTCGCCACCGACCTCGAACACCTGCCGTTCCGTCCGGACATCATCCACGCGCAGCATCACCTCGACGCGATGACGGCCATCACGGCCCTCCCCGGCGTGCCCGCCATCTATCACTGCCACGGCGCCATCTGGCGTGAATCCCTGCCGAAGCATCCACGCATCCATCACTACCTTGCCGTGTCGAGCACGCTCAGGGAGCGGATGAGCATCGAGTTCGTGATTCCCCCCTCCGACATCAGCGTCGTGTTGAACGGCGTGGATATGCGCCGGTTCCGGCTTCGTACCTCGACTCCGCCCGCGCGACTCACCCGCGGGCTGGTCTACAACAGCCGGCACGATCTCGAGAGCCCGACGGTCAAGGCCATTCAGGAGGCGGCCGGACGGCGCGCCATCCACCTCGACTTCATCGGCTCTCGTTTCGGCCGGCTGGCGGACGCGCCGGAGAGTCTGCTTCCCTCCTACGATGTCGTCTTCGCATCCGGCCTGTCGGCGATCGAAGCCATGGCGTGCGGGTGCGCGGTGGTGGTGCTGGGCCGCACCAGTTGTGGCGAGCTCGTGCGACCGGAGAACTTCACTCGCTATCGCGGCGTCAACTTCACCATCGCGGTGAACTCACCCGCACCATGTGCCGGGGCCATCGGCGCCCAACTGGATCGGTACACCCCGGACGAGGCCGCTGCGGTCTCGGCGCGCGCCCGACACGAGGCCGATTTCGATCGGCTGGTGGCGTCACTGATTCCGGTCTACGAGCAAGCCATCGCGCACAATGCCTCCGCCGTGCCGGACCCCACCGGAGAGATCCTGGCCACCTCCCGCTACCTGCGCAGTATCGTCCCGCTGATCAAGATGACCGACCGCGCGCTCAACGCGCAGTGGTCGTCGCCGACCCGGGCGACGACGCTGGAGGGGCTTCGCGCCGAGATCGAGATCCTGCGTCAGAAGGTGGACGGGCGCGCGTGAAGGTCCACTTCATCGGCATCGGTGGGCGCGCCATGGGCGCGATAGCCATCGCGCTCGCGCATGCGGGGCACGTCGTGACCGGGTCCGACGAGGACGTGTACGAGCCGATGCGCGGCTGCCTGGCGGCCGCCGACATTCCTGTCGTGCCTTACGCGCCCGGCGTGGTGCCCGATGACGTCGATGTCATCGTGGCTGGCAGGCGCATCAGATCGGACAACCCTCAGCTGCAGGACGCGCGCGCACGCGGCCTCCCCGTGCAGTCCTTCCCCGCGTTCCTGCGGTCCCGCTTCCTGGACCGGACCAGGAACGCGGTGGTCGCCGGCGGCGTCGGCAAGACGACGACCACGGCCATGCTCGCCTGGATTCTCGAGCGCGAGGGCCTTCGCCCCGACTATCTGATCGGCGGCATCGCTCGCGGATTCAGCGCACCCGCGCGCCTGGACGGCGCGGCCCTCACAGTTCTGGAGGGCGACGAGTACGCCTCCGGCATCGACGATGCCTCACCCAAGTTCCTGCACTACGCGCCGGAGCTCGTGCTGGTGACCAACGTGCTCGACGACCACCCGGACCTCTACCCGGATGGCCAGGGCCTGCTCGAGGCCTTCGCGACGCTCGTGGGGCAACTGCCGGCGCACGGCTGTCTCGTGCTGCCATCCGATGATGCACTGGCCATCAGGCTGGCAGCACAC
Organism: Acidobacteriota bacterium; assembly: GCA_020851565.1. Lineage (GTDB taxonomy): Bacteria > Acidobacteriota > Vicinamibacteria > Vicinamibacterales > UBA2999 > VFZN01. The sequence continues at coordinate 73,411 of JADZCN010000121.1, forward strand.
GCGCGCTGCGCCGTCATCGGCACGGGCCTGCACGCCGGCGCCGGCCAGCGCATCACGGACGTGCGCCTGTCGGCGGGCGGGTCGGCGTTCTCCGTCGCGCGCGTGCCGTTCTTCGTGCCGATGCACGGGATGATGAACGTCCGCAACGCGGCCATGGCGGGCGTTGCAGCCAGGCACTTCGGCGTGCCGCTCGCACGCACCGCGGACGCACTGGCGGCGTTCGAGGGCCTCGCTGACCGGCAGGAAGCGCGGCCGGTGGGCGGAGGCACGCTGGTGACCGACAAGGCCTCGCATCCGTGCTCCATCGCGGGCCTGTGCGAGGCGCTCCGCCAGCGCTATCCGGGCCGCAGGCTCGTCTCGGTGATGCAGCCACGCGCCACCGGCGGCCGCCGCTGGATCTACCAGCGCGACCTGCCCGCAGCTCTTGCCGGATTCGACAGGGTGATCCTCACCAACCCGTACGAGCACCGGCCCTCCACCCGCACACCGTGGCACGAAGAGCCCTTCAGCCTCGACGCGCTGGCCGAGGCCTTGTGCTCGCGCGGCGTCGACGTGCAGATCGTTCCGGCGCTGGCGGACCTCCCAGCGGTGGTGCGTGACGAAACCCAGCCAGGCGACGTCGTCCTGTTGTCCCTGCGCGAGCAGTTTGCCGACTTGGCAGCCGCCATCGAAGACGCGTTGGCCAGCCGCGTCACGACATGAGCCAGCGGCGGAGCGCCGCGCGCAGGCCGCGGCCGGAACGCCAGGCGTCGTTCTCAGCGCGGAGCCGTTCCAGTTCGCGTCGAAGGTCGTCCGCGCCGGCTGCCTGCGCGGAGTGAATACCCGCCAGGTCGTGTTCAATCCGGGGGATCCGTCGGCCGTGGTCAGCGAGCATTTCGGTGAGGGCCCGCCGGAGCGCGGCCCCCTCCGCCTCCACCTGCTCGGCCCTCGCCTGCTGCCCGCGGCGCTCTGTCGACACGGCCTCGGCAAGCGCCCTGATCTCGTCCTCGAGGCGTCGCAGCCCATCCGCGTGCCGGGCATCCAGGCCGTCCAGCCGACCGCTGCTCGACGCGACTGCGTCGCGAAGATCACCCACCGACTCCCGTAGCAACTCCAGTCCGCCGAGCGGGGACGCATCGTGGATCCGCTCGCTCGCGAACGCCGCGAGCAGCGACTGCATCGCCGCCTCCAGCCGGGTGGACGGCACCTCGGGAACTGGCTCGCGACCGTCCAGGATCCGCGCGAGCGTGCGGCCGAAGACAGCCGGGTGATGGGCCTGCTCGTAGAGCCGGCGCGCGTGCGCCGAGTGCCGCGCCAGCGCGGCGACATCGGACAGCCGGCGAAGCGTGGACGCCAGGTCGTCCCAGGTGCGCCAGGCCAGCAGACCCTCGGCATCGAGCGTCGGATCGTTGCCGGGCTCGCGAAGCGGCCGCCAGGCGTGGCGCAGGTACGGCGTGGCTGACGACAGCGCCTCGATCTTCGTCCGCGCGCCGTCCACCGGGAACGACGCGCAGTAGAGATCGACGTCCTGCTCCCAGAGCGCCGCCGCGAGGCATGGCACCGTCCGCACGTACACGAAGCGGTCGGGGGCGATCCCCTCGCGGGCGAGGAGGCCGCGGGCCTCCGCTATCACGTCGTCCTCGAGCGGGCCGATGTGGACATGCCATCCGCCGGTCGCCCGCAGGATCACGGCCACCGTGGCCACGTAGCTCATCCCGTAGCCGCCGGCGAACTTGTGGGCGCTGCCGCTGGACGCCGTGACCAGCTGTCCCCGCCGAAGGAAGCCGTGCGGCCTCGGCCCGGGATCGGGTGAGGTGAGAGGCAGCAACCATGACTCGCGCCAGAGCGCGCGGGCGAGGGCAACCGCCGACGGGTTCAGGTCGACGATCCGGACACCCGGCACGTGAAGCCCGAACGAGGGCATCGCATCGGCATGGTGGACCAGGATGCGCTCACCGGCAACCTCGGGCTGCGCAACAACGCTGGCCAGCGGATCGTGCGGATGGTGAAAGAGGAAGAGCCGCTGCGGCAGGAGCGCCCGCAGCCGGGCCAGGACCTGGTCCAGCCGCTCGGCGTGCGACGGGCCAGCCACGACGGTCACCTGGCTGGACGAGAGCCCGAGCCGCGAGACGATCTGCTCGGGCACGGGCGTCGGGTTCTGGCCAAGCAGGTCGGTCACGATGACGTGCGCCGATTCGTGCCCCAGCGCGCGAACGAAATCGCCGATGAGCGCCGTGTGACCGCCGATGTCGTAGAGTTGAGTCGCAAGGTAGACGTCGCGCACGCGGCCCGGTCCGGCCTCCGGCGCCGCCGGGCACGACGCGCCCCCTTGCGCCAGGCACTCGCGCCCCATCCTCCACAATCGCCAGTCCCATTCGGGCACGCCGAGCGGGCGCGATCCGAGGCCGGGCCTCGACTGCAGCTGCTGCATCAGCGAAGAGAGCTCCCGGAGCTCCCGGTCAATCGCGGTCACGTGCGGGATCGTACGCCATTGGACGGCCGTCATAGAATCAGACGTCATGACCCTCACCAACCGTGTCGCGCTCATCACCGGAGGGAAACGCATTGGCGCCGAGGTGGCGCGCACGCTTGCCGCCGGCGGGGCGGACATCGCGCTCGTCTTCAACCGATCGCGCGAGGAAGCCGACGCCGTCGCCAGGGAGCTGCGTGCGAACGGCAGGCGCGTGGCAACGGTCCAGGCGGATCTCTCGGATCCGGACTCCTGCACGCGTGTCGTCGAGGAAACCGTGCAGGAGCTCGGCCGCCTGGACGTGCTGGTGAACATGGCGTCGCTCTACAAGGCGAAGCCCTTCGGCGAGCTGACCGTGGAGGACTGGGACACGCAGCTGAACGTGGACCTGCGCGCCGCCTTCCTGTGCGCGCACGCCTCGGCGCCGCACATGAAGGCCCACGGCGGCGGGCGCATCGTGAACTTCGCCGACTGGGTGGCCGCCAGCGGCCGGCCGCGCTATCTGGGCTACGTCCCGTACTATGTCGCCAAGCAGGGCGTCATCGCGCTCACCGAGGCGCTCGCCCTCGAGCTCGCCACCGATCAGATCCTCGTCAACGCCATCGCTCCCGGCCCCATCGTCGCGCCGCCGGGCACGAGCGCGGAAGAGATGGCCGCCGTCGAGAAGGCCACGCCACTCGGCCGCTGGGGCGGCGAGCAGGAGATCGCGAAGGCGGTGCGGTTCCTGGTGGAGTCGGACTTCGTCACGGGCGAGACCATCCGCGTGGACGGGGGGAGGCACGTCAAGTAGGCCGGCCTGCGGCCGGTAGGTTTCGCTTTGCGAGGTGGGCCACTCGCTCCGCTCGCGGTAGGCCGTTCGCTTTGCTCACGGTGAGATGCCCCCGCCTCAGGGAGCCCCCTGCGAAGCCGGCCGACCGCACGAACCGAGGCCCACCGCCCGAAGGGCGGCCCACCGGCGAAGCCGGCCCACCCGTAGCGCGGCCCACCGGCCGCAGGCCGGCCCCTTGTCAGAACCGCAGCCGGAGGCCGAGCCGGACGACCCGCGGCGGCTGCACCGCGGTGATGGTGCGGAAGCCCGGGCCCGTGACCACGTCCTCCTCCACCTCGTTGGCCGTCTCGAACAGGTTGAACGCATCCGCGGCAAGGGCGATCGACCGCCGGCTCCCCAGCGGCCAGTGGAGCTCGACGCGGGCGTCGAATGTGAAGGCGAACGTGAACCGCTGCAGCCCCCTCGGGTAGGTGTGGATGATCTCCGTGCCCTGGTTCAGCCCTTCCGCGATGACGACGCGGGAGAACGGCTGCCCGTCCTGGTAGCGCGCGATGAAGGAGGCCCGCAGCGGGCCCGGCGCGGTGTACGCGCCCATCACCTTCATCACGTAGGCGCGGTCGTAGAAGAGGCGCCCGCGCGCGTAGGTGCCGGCATTCGGGTTGGTGAACGCCTCGCCCACCAGGCCCTGGTCGTTCTCGTCGGGACGATAGCCGCGGTTCATGCCCACGCCCTCGGCGCGGTACGCGGTGCCACCGAAGCGAAAGTACCAGCGCTCGCCGATGTCGCGCGAGAGCTTGATCTCCACGCCCTGGTAGCGCGAGTCTTCGGCCGGGGAATTGCCGAGGACGTACCGATCCGCCCCGAAGCTCGCGGGGCGCCTGTCGTAGATCGGCAGCGGCGTGTAGCCCTGAAGGCCAGCGATGTCCACACCCGGATCCTCGATGACGGTCACCGTGTAGTCGTCCACGGTGACGCCCACGTTCTGCAGCGCCACGAGGTTGCGCTCGCGGCGGTCGAGCCCCGTGATGCCAAGCCGCCACGACCCGAACGCGTACTCGCCGCCGATCTGGAACTCGGCGGTGGTGGGCCGGCGAAGCCCGTCGTCGATGCCGCTTCCCGACGCGCCGTCGCCCCACAGGCCGATCGACGCGACGCCGACCAGTTCGGATGACGCCCACGCGCCATCGCCGTTCGTGTCGTCCCATCGGTACATCGTGCCAAGGGAACTCGCCGGGTCGCCCACCGAGAAGTACTCGAGCGGCAGGCGATGCCGATACCAGGAGTATCCGGTCGTGATGGCGAAGCGGTCGTTCGACGCGGGGCTCCACCGCGCCGTGATGCGCGGCGATGCGTTGAACCAGCTGATGCTGTTCGACGCGCCCCGCGCCGAGCCGCGATCCATCTCCACCCGGAGCGCCGCCATCACGGTCACGCTGTCCGCCAGCACGATGCGGTCGCTCACGAACGCGTGCACGGAAGTCGTGTCCCGCTGCGACTCTCCGCCGGGCAGCAGCTCCGAGGGCGCCCAGACGCGCGCAGGCCTTCCGTTCACCAGCTCGCCGAACTCGGGCTGGGCACCAGGTGTGTACTCCCCCGACGCCCTGCCCGCACCGACGCCGAGTCGCACGGCGTGATCGCGCCCCAGCCAGCGTTGCGTTGGAAGGGAGACGGCCGCGCTCGCATCCAGCCGCGAGCGCGTCACGTTCACCGGCTGCACGAGGCCTGCGGGTGCTCCATCCAGCAGCCGCTCCATCGTCCCGCCCGATACCGAGGGCGGCAGCGTTGCTTCGGTCGAGGAGCGCTGATACGTGCCCGAGAACGACCACGTGGCGCCGCGCCGCAGATGCTCCCACGACGCCGAGAGGAGCGCGTGTCGATCCTCCTGCGGCAGGCTGCGATCCGCGTAGCGCGCGCGCGAGGCAAGCGGGCGGGTGGCGTCGGCCAGCGACCCGAAGACGCGCAGCTCCGCGTCCGGGCCTGTCGTGCCAACAAGGTGCGCGGTGAGCGAGCGAATGCTCCCGTCCAGCGGCAGCGGCTGCTCACGCTCCACACGGGTGCTGTCCGTCACGCGGCCGGCGGCGAACAGGCCGAAGCCAGACGAGGCAAGCGGTCCGCCGGCGGCGACGCTCCCGTCGGCCCACGACTCGAGGCGCGCGATGGGTGCGATGTCGCCCGCGTTGCCCTGGAGCCCGCCCGGAGCCACGCTCACCTGGGCGTCGCCGCTCCACGCGCGGCCCGGACGACGCAGGCTCATCTGAACGATCGGCCCGGGGCCCACGGCCGCCGCATCCAGCGCGGCTGACTCGACGGTGACCGCCTGCAGCACGGTGAGGTCAGGATGAAACACCGGCGAGCCAATCGCACCAGCGTCGGTTACGTCCACCCCGTCCAGCCGGAAGCCGACCTGCGATGCAGACGAGCCCTGCCCGCCGAGCATTGCGCGCTCCCCCGTCCAGAGGCCGCCGCCATCCACGCGATCCGAAATGAGGAACGGGTGCGCGGTTTCCACCAGCGACCACACGGTGCGCGACGAGGGCAGCCCTTCGAGGTGCCGCGTGTCGAAGGCCGTCTGGTACGCCGACGCGGAGCGACCCCGCGCAACGACCGTGGACTCCATCGCGGCGCCATCGGGCTCCAGACGGACCTCGAGCGTCACCACCTCGCCGGGCGCGAGCGTCACCGCGTGTTCAACCGGTCGGAAACCGGCCAGCGTGGCGCGGAGGCGATATTCCCCCGGGAGCACCGGCAGCACGGCCGCGGCACCGTCCGCGCCAATACGCGCAGTCCTGGTCGCGCCGGCCGACTCGGGCTGAAGCTCAACCTGCGCGTCCACGGCCGCCGAGCCGTCCGGGCGCTGGAGGTGGACGATCACGAGGCTCGATGCGCCTTCGGCAGAAGCCCAGGCCTGAGTGAGGAGAACGAGAACACAGAGGAGGGAAGCCAGCCGCGGCGACATGCGGGGAGATTGTGGCAGAAAAGTCCCGCTTGAAACCCAGCCGTTCGTGCGTATACTCCGCCGATGAGCTGGCACCGCCTCATGACGTCCGCGTTCCTGGTGGTCGGAATGGGCATCTCGCCCGCCCTCGCGCAGTCGGCCCCTGACGACCCGGCGCCAGCTGAAGACGACGGCACGTCGGGCCAACCGCCCGTCGTTCAGCCGGCTCCGCCCTCGCCCTCATCACCACCGGCCGCGGGACCGTACGACGATCGTCCGTTCGAGCGGGCCGTCCCCAACTTCTTCGCGGATCTCAAGCGTCTCCCGTCGATCGACACGGCGGTGGTCCTCGGGGTGGGCGGCATAATGAGCGTGGTGGCCAACCACAACGACGAGGAGTTCACTTACAAGGCATCGGCCGGCGGCACCGACGACGTCTTCGAGGGCGGAGGCGTGCTCGGCGACGGCTTCACGCAGGGCGGGGTTGCCATCGGCGTCTATGCCATCGGTCGTCTCGCGAAGCGCTCGAAGATGGCACACGTCGGCGCTGACCTCATGCGCGCCCAGCTGCTCACGGGCGTGCTCACGCACTCGCTCAAGCTCATCACGCGCCGGCACCGGCCTGCGGGCGACTTCGAGAGCACGACGAAGACCTACTCGTTTCCCTCGGGTCACGCGGCAGCGAGCTGGACCTCTGCCACGGTCATCTGGCGCCACTTCGGGTGGCGTGCGGGCCTGCCGGCCTCGGCGCTGGCCGCCTTCGCGGCTGCGTCGCGGCTGCCGCAGAACGAGCACTACCTGAGTGACGTGCTGTTTGGCTCCGCGCTGGGCATCGCCAGCGCACGCACGGTTACCATCGGGCACGGCAATCGACGCCTGGCCATGGCGCCCACGCCGACACGAGGCGGCGGCGCCGTGATGTTCTCGCTGATGCCGAATTGAATCGGAACGAGGGGAACACGCCGTCGTCGCGCTCCGTCACTACCGGACGTGAGTGACCGTCCGGCCACGCTTCCCTGGGCGTTCGCCCTTGTCTGCCTGCTTGCCTCGACCCTCTTCTCCCAGACGTACCCCAATCGCCTGGACTGCTGGGTCCCGACACGCGAGGAACACTTCGCCGGCACCGGTTTGACGATCAAGAGCCCGCAGGTGGCGCCCATGCGCCAGGCCCTGCTGGCCGCCGAGGACGTCGTCCGGGGCAACCCTCACTTCCGCGCGATGCCGCGCGCGATCCGCATCCGCAGCACCATCGCGGTCGGCGAGGGTACGCCGCGTTACGGACAGCTGAACACCAACGCCTATCGCCCCGACGTGTGGGCGACCGGGAAGTGCGACGTCGTGCCCGGCGCGGATCGCTGCTGTCGCGATGGCATGATCACGATGACGTTCAACGACCCCCGCCCCTTCGTGCGCGGGGCGATGAAGGACGATGTGATCGAGATGTTCGAGGAGCCCACTCTCACAGGGCGCGTCGGCGGTTTCCCCGAGTACAACGGGATTGACGTGCTGATCTCGGTGGGAGGCGCGGTGCCCTGGACCCCGGTGACCGTCGCCGAGTACCTGGAGTTCCACGAACGTCGCCTGCAGAAGAGCCGGGCCGAGGCGACGAAGAACCTGTCCCAGCCCGGCATCGACCCGGCGAAGGTGCAGACGGCGTACGAGAACATGAAGAAGATCGACCCGAAGGCCGCGGAGGAGTTCCTCGCGAACATGAGGAAGTTGATGGCCGAGGCGCCGGCGCGGATGGAGAAGACACGCGCGAGCACCGACGCGTTGTACGATCGCGACTTCGCCGCACTGGCCGCGCTCCGGGCGTCGCTCTCGTCGTCGGACCTGCAGCGCCAGGCCGCCGTCGGCGAGGGCCCGATGCAGCTGGCGAAGGCTGGCGACCCGCGCGCGCGATCGCTCGTGAAGATGGACCCGACCTTCTTCGACACGACCAGCGCCAATCGCATTCAGCTGATCCGCGTCAACGTGGGCGTCCACGATGATGACCCGGTCTCCGAGCGACGCGAGACGATGAAGGCGACGAAACAGACGCTGGACTACGCCGCGCTGGCCACGCTGCTGCGCTGACACGGCCGCGCCGCACCCGGAGTCCAGCTACCTGTACGCCGCCGCCTGGATGCCGTACAACTCCGCGTAGTGCCCCCGTCGGGCCATCAGCGCCTCGTGCGTCCCGGACTCCACCACACGCGCGCCGTCCAGCACGACGATGAGATCCGCCATGCGCACCGTGGAGAAACGGTGCGAGACGAGGATGGTGATGCGCCCCATGCCGCCGACGTTGCGGACCGCCGAGGCGTAGCGCTCGAACAGCGCGTGCTCGGTCTCCGCATCCAGTACCGCGGTGGGCTCGTCCAGCACCAGCAGCAGGGGCCCATCACGCATGAAGCCGCGCGCGAGCGCGAGCTTCTGCCATTGCCCGAAGCTCACGTCCACGCCGCCGGGCCACGTGGGGCCGAGCTGCGTCTCCAGCCCGCCTGGCAGCCTCGGCACCACGTCGTCGGCCCCCGCGCGAGCTACCGCCGTCGTGACGGCAGGCACGTCGTCCATCCGCGGAACGTCGCCCACCCCCACGGTGTGGCGCGCGCGGAACTCGAAGCGGAAGAAGTCCTGGAAGGCGCCGGCGAGGCGTGACCGCCAGTCCACCGCCGCCACCTGCGCGAGGTCGGTCCCATCGATGAGAATGCGCCCGCGGGTCGGCTGGTACATCTTGGCCAGCAGCTTCACCAATGTCGACGTGCCCGCGCCGTTCTCCCCCACGATCGCCACGACCGAGCCGGCAGGCAGGGCCAGGTCGATGCCGTCGAGCACGAGCCTGCTCGTGCCGGGGTACGCAAACGACACACCCTCGAAGCGAATGCCCTCGGCGAGGCGTCCGGGCGCCGACAGGTCCGCTGTTGCCGAGACAGCCTTCGCGTAGTCTTCGAGCCAGGCCAGCCGCCTCGCGGCATCCAGCCAGATACCCCGCAGAAACCCGATCTCGCCGACTGCGCCGCCAACGTAGAACGACAGCCGTGAGCCTGCGGCAAGCGTGAGGAGGACATCGCCCGCGGGCCTTGCCAGGCTGGACGACACGAACACGATCGCACCCACGTATCCGAGGCCGAAGACGGCCCACGCGACGGCGTGCCAGCCCGCCGACGCCCAACGGGCCCGTGCGATGGGCCGGTTCCCCACCTCCCACGCCAGGCGGCGATCGGCGATCAGCTGGTCCCCGATGCCCGTGACGCGCACGTCCTTGCCCGGCGCGGCCTTCGTCGCCATGTCGAAGAGATGTCGCGCGAGGCGATTGGCCTCCGCGCCGCGTTCCTGTGCGTGGCGCTCCACGCCGGGCCGCCACGCGGACGTGAGCACGGTCGGCAGTGCGAGGGCCGCGAGCAGCGCCAGTGCGGGGTGGATGGTCATCAAGAGCCCGATCGTGACCACCACCCGCAGGATCCACGCCAGCGTCGTCAGCAACGACATGTACATGTGGTCCAGCATGAACACCTGGTTGCGCAGCACCGAGAGGCGGTCGAGGTACTCCGGGCGCTCCTGGTGCGCGATGGTGGGGATGGACGCCTGCAGCGTCGCGACGTGCGATTCGAGTGCGATGGTCACCTTGTCCCGGAACCGTCGCTGGACGCGCGTGCTGACGACCTGCAGGAACCAGGTGGCGGCCGCGGAGAGACCGATGGCCACGAGTGCGATCTGCACGCGACGCCAGTTCGCGGCCAACACGCCCTCGCCGAGCAGCTTGAACCAGAGTGCGAGGAGTGCGTCCGGCAGCGCCGCCACGAGCGCCAGGACGAAGGACGCGACAATCAGCGCCGGCTCGTGACGATAGCCCAGCACGCACAGCCGCCACATGGACGGCAAGGACGGGGGGAGCTTCTCGAGACGCTCAGGCGAGGACGTCATAGACGTGGCCCTCCTCGTCCTGGCTCGCGAAACGCTGCGCCTGCAGGTCGAACATCGTCCGGTAGCGTCCGCCGAGCGCCATCAGCTCGTCGTGCGTGCCCAGCTCGACGACCCGCCCCTTCTCGAGCACGCAGATAAGATCCGCTCGGCGTACGGTGGAGAAGCGATGGGAGATGAGGATGGTCGTGCAGTGGCGCGTGGCGGCGAGCAGGCGCTCGAAGATCTCTGCCTCGCCGCGGACGTCGAGCTGCGCCGTGGGCTCGTCGAGGATGACCACGCCGGCGCCGGTCCTCACCGCGCAGAGAGCCCGCGCGAGGGCCACGCGCTGCCACTGGCCGCCGGAGAGGTCGATGCCGCCCGCGTAGCCTCGCGCGAGAATCTTGTCGAGGTGAGCCAGATCCCGGGCCCCGGCCGCCTCGAGCGCGTCCAGGATGAACGGATCCGGCGCGCCCCGCGGCGCCACGTTCTCGCCAAGCGATCGCTCGAGCCGCATGAAGTCCTGGAAGACGGCCGCCAGCCGTTCGCGCCACGACGCGATATCCAGCTCGCGCAGGTCGATCCCGTCCACCTCGATCGCGCCGCCCTGCGGATCGTAGAAACGGCACAGCAGCTTCGCCAGCGTCGTCTTGCCCGCGCCGTTCTGACCGACGATGGCGAGCGAGGAGCCGGCGGGGATGGTGAGGTCGAACCCATCGAGGACGCGCGCGCCGTCCGGGTAGGAGAACGTGACGTCGCGGAAACGGATCTCGCGCGCTGGCAGGCCCTTGGCCGATCGATTGCCGGAGACGAGGCGGCCTGCGGTCGCCATGGCCGGACCGAGACGCGACACGGCGGCGACCGGCGCAGCGGCGCCGTCGAGCGCCCAGTTCAGGCCCCCAAAGGCGATGAGCGAAGTGCCCACGGCGCACTGGGCGTAGACGACGAGCTCGCCAAGGCTCACGCGGCCTGCTGCCGCAGCCGACGCAAGAGCCCAGAGGACCAGCACGTTGGCGGCGCCCACGATCAGGAGGCTCAACGCCAGCGGCCGCTCGCGCAGCCGGGTGGCGTCGTACTGGAGGCGATGAAGGCGGGTGCGGCGCGCGATGAAGCGCTCGATGGTCCAGTCCACGAGACCGAACACGCGGAGCTCCTTGCTGGCCGGGGGATCGACGGCGAGGCGATACAAGTAGTCCGCGTCGCGCTGCGCGCGTTTGACCTCGTCGGTGTTCCGGTCGAACCAGACCGCGCTCTCGCGGAGGAGCCAATGCGTCGAGAGCCAGGCCACAGCCAGGACGACCGGCGCCCACCACGAGAACCCGAAGAGCACGGTCGCGGCCGCGAGGCCGCCAACCGTGCCGACCAACCCGCCGGCAATGAAGTCCATCGAGTAGGAGAGCGGTGGACCGGTCATGCCGAGGTCGAAGTCGCGCGCGACGGTGAGGTCGGCCGCGAGCGACGCATCCTCCAGGTGGGCGATGCCAGCGGGACGAACCGAGGCCTCGGTCAGGCGGTCGTAGAGATAGGCCGAGGTTCGCTCACCGAGGTTGTGGCTCACGGCCGTCTGGATGGGTGTGAGCACCTGCACGAGGACGAACGTCGCGCCCGCCAGCACCAGCGGCCAGGTGAGTGGCCCCCCGGCCTGCACGGCCGCCACCAGCACGCCGGTCGCCACCGCGAACAGCACGGGCAGCAGTCCATGCAGCAGGACGACCGTCCACCACGTCCAGGCCAGGAAGCGATCGGCCTTCGGCAGGGTGGCAAAGAGCATCCACTCCTTGCGCTGACCGAGCCGCCGCAGCGCTGCTACCATGGGGACCCTCGTCGATGAGCACTGTTCGAATCGCGCTCGCGAACCTGCCGTTCCCTGCGACGCCGGACGAGTCGGTCACGCTGGCCGAGGGGGCCATCCACCAGGCGTCCACCCTCGGCGCCGCGATCATCTGCTTCCCGGAGTGTTTCGTCCCGGGCTACCGGGCGCCAGGCAAGCAGGTGCTGCCGCCAGATGCCGCCTTCCTGGAGCGCGCCTGGGCTGCCGCTGCGGCTGCGGCCGCACGCGGCCGCATCACCGTGGTGCTTGGGACCGAGCGCGTCGAGGGAGACAGGCTACTCGTCTCTGCCCTTGTCATCAATCGTGATGGGACGAATGGCGGGTTCCAGGACAAGGTCCAGCTGGACCCGTCGGAGGAGTCCCTCTATAGCGCCGGCTCAGGGAGACGGCTGTTCGAGGCCGGGCCGCTGAAGTTCGGCATCGTCATCTGCCACGAGGGCTGGCGCTATCCCGAAACCGTCCGCTGGGCCGCCCGCCAGGGCGCACACGTCGTGTTTCATCCCGGCTTTCATGAGGCCGAGCCTGGCGGCTACCGCCCCTCGACGTTCGCAGATCCGGCGAACTCGTTCCACGAGAAGGCCGCGCTCTGCCGGGCCGCGGAAAACACGTGCTGGTTCGCCACGGTGAACTACGCGAGCCCCGGATCCCCGACGACTTCCGCGGTGGTGCGACCGGACGGGACGCTCCTCAGCTATCAACCCTACGGCAAGGCGGGGTTGCTGACCGCCGACATCGATCTCAGCCAGGCGACAGGGCTACTGGCCAGACGGTTGAGGCCGCTGTAGCCTTCGGCGCTCTCTCATGAGCTATTTGCCGCATTTAGACGCGGTCAATAGCTGAAATGGGCACCACTGACACGGCCTCAGAGCTATAATCACCGCTCTTTCTGCAGTTCAATGTCCGCCTATATCCACGAGCTGCCCGACTGGCCACGGTTCAGGTGGCGACACGAGTCCGTGATGGCCCCGCTGGCTTCGGCCCGATATCTCCAGGGCCAGCTCATCGGCTTGGCGGAGGCCTTGCCCGTTTCCGTGAGGACGGAGGCGACGCGGCAGGTCGATCTTGGGCAGACGCCCGACGCGGCCGCACGCTACGACCAGCCGCTGACCGAGCAGCGGATCCTCGGCTGGCACGCGGCGTTGTTCCCGGCGGAGGATGCCAGGGGGCTCCCTGCATGGGACGCCGAGGGGCACCGACACCCTGCCGGCGCCTGGCGTACTGACAGCGCGGCGCTCATGCACGTCGTCTCCGGACCGATGGGGATTGTGCACTTCGAGGCGCCCGCCGCCGTGCGCATCAGCGGCGAGATGCGGGAGTTTCTCGACTGGTTCAACCACGACGCGACCATCGAGCCGGTGCTCAAAGCCGCGCTGGCACACCTGTGGTTCGTGACGATTCACCCGTTCCACGACGGCAACGGCGAGATCGCCGGAGGGCTCACCGACATGGCCCTGGCACGGTCGGAGAACAACGCGCAGCGCTACTACAGCATGTCTGCGCAGATCCGTGAAGAGCGCGACGACTACTACCGCATCCTCGAGCGGACGCAGCTGGGGACCATGGACGTCACGGCGTGGATGGTGTGGTTCCTCGGCTGTCTCGCGCGCGCCCTGGAACATGCGCGCACCGTGCTCTCAGGGCTCCTAACAAAGGCGCGCGACCGGGAGAAGCTGCGCGACGTGCCGCTGAACGCTCGTCAGCGCCTGATGATCACCCGCCTGCTCGAAGGCGGCGAGGGCAAGCTGACGACCTCCACGTGGGCGGCGCGGGCGGGGTGTTCGCCGGACACGGCCCTGAGGGATATCCAGCAGCTCGTCGAGCGCGGCGTGCTCGTGCGGGGTGTGGGTGGTGGAAGGAGCACCAGCTACGCACTGGCGGAGCGGTGATCGGTGTGGCCGCGGCCCAGCCGCAGTGCCATGATCGTGACGTCGTCGAACGGCTCGGCCGCGCCGCGGAATCGGCGCACGCTCTCCTCGATTCGCTCCAGCAGTCCATCGACGCCCTGATCGCGGTGCGTGCGCAGGAGCGATTCCAGCCGCTCGGCGCCGAACATCTCGGTCTGCTCGTTCTCGACCTCCACCGTCCCGTCCGTGTAGAAGAACAGCAGGTCGTTGTCGGCGAGCTGCACGGTGCGCTCGACGTAGCCTTGCCCGGCTTAGAGGCCCACCGGCATCCCGCTGCTCGAGAGCGCTTCGATGCCATCGCCCCGGATCAGGAACTGCGGGTGGTGGCCCGCGTTGACGTAGCGGAGGGTCTTGCGTTCCGGATCCAGGATGCCGAGGAAGAGCGTCGCATAGACGCCGGCCGGCGTCGCCGCCTCGATCTCCTCATCGATGGCGGACGTCAGCCTGGCAAGGTCCGGCTCGAGCGGCAGGCGCGCCCGCAACGTGGCCTGGATGTTCGCCATCAACAGCGCGGCGCTGATGCCCTTGCCCGACACGTCGCCCACGAGCACCGCGATGTGCCCGCCCGGCAGCTCGAAGTAGTTGAAGAAATCCCCGCCGACTTCTCGCGCGGGGATCGAGATGCCCTTGACTTCAGTGGGCCCCAGCCGCAGTGACGCGTGCGGGAGCATCTCGGACTGGATGCGCCGGCACAACTCCAGCTCGCGTTGCAGCCGCTCGCGCTCGACGACGAGCTGCTGGTGGTGCGCGACGTCGCGCGCCATGTCGTTGAAGGCAGAGGCCAGCGCGCCGAACTCGTCCCGCGAGCGCACGGGCACCTGCGTACCGAATTCTCCACGCGCAATCCGCTGCACGCCGTCGGTGAGCGTCGTCAGGTTGCGCGTCATGTGACGAGACAGGGGGACGATGCCGAGGAGCGCCAGGCCAATGACGCCAAGCCCCAGCAGGAGACTCCTCATCGAGGCGTTCCTGATCTCGTGCAGCGACCCGGCCACGGGCCTGGCGATGCCGAAGGTGATGTTCGAGGACGCCTGGCGCGTGACAACCACCCAGTCACCCGTCTGGGTGACGGCCGATCCGCGAAGCGAGGCCACCTTCAGCGCGGCGAGCTCACGCTCCTGTTCGGGACTGCTGGTGTGCACGATCCCATCGGCATCGATGGCAAACGGGATCTCGCCCTGCGAGGTCCGAGTGCTGCTGAGCACCGTGGCGAACGTGCGCGGGAGGTTGAGCTGCGCGTTGACACTGCCGACCAGCTGGCCATCCCGCACGATGGGCACCGAGAGGGCATCCCCTTCGAAGGCGGCACGCCGATCCGAGGCGGCCAGTTCGCGGGCGCGGGCGGCGCGCTCCAGCGCGCGCTGCCGGGCCTTGTCCGAGATGGCCGCCGCAGCGGTCCGTGTGGCCGACCCGGCGATCTGGAGTCCCGCCTGGAGCGCCGGTCCGAGCGTCTCGCCCCACTGTCGCAGGCGGGCGGCCATCTCAGGGGACACGCCCTCGGCGGTCAGGTCCTTCTCGACGGCAGCCATGGCTTCGTGCATATCGAGCACGATGGGCGCCGGCAGGGATGGCGGTGCGGATCGGGCCAGACCTGCCGCAGGTGGCGCGGAGGCTGGCGCTGCGCCCGGGGGAATGGTCGAGGTCGGCGGGGCCGGCTCACCTGGCGGCGTCGGCACCCTCGCCGGCGTGAGTTCGACGCGCTCGAGCAGCGTCGCCGAATCGCCGAGCAGGCTGGCGACACGCTCGATGACCTGAACGTCCACTGGCACGCTCGCGCCGGCCGCGGGCTCGATACCGCCCGCCACCACCCCGGGTTCCCACAGCCGGCCCATCTGGCGGCCCAGGTCGGCCGTGACCATGTCGAGCCGCTGCTCCAGGTCGGCGGCCATGCGCTCGGATTCGTTCGCCACGGCCGCACGGAACGCGTGCACCGAGGATGAATAGGAGTAGAGCGTGACCGCCGTGAGCGGCAGCACCGACAGGGCGAGGAAGGCGATGATCAGCCGGGTGCGCACACGCATGGCGGCAGTGGACTCCAGCGTGTTTGGACGGAGCCGCTCACGCTCCGGTTCGTGTCCGGTTGTCGGCGCTCAGGCCAGCGGCCAGGCGATCAGCGTCCGCCAGGTGTTCGGATCCGGCTCGACGCTCGGGTCGCTGAGGTACGACTCCCACATTCCGTCGGCGAGCGTGAGGCCTTCGGCTCGCGTCCACGCCATGAGCTGCTCGTAGGTTTCAGCCAGTTTCTCGTAGGGGCCGATGTGCGTGGCGGTGACAACACGTCCTCCCGGAAGCTCGAACGGCTCGACCTCGCCGCGTTGTTCGATCGGGCTCGCCACCGGGAAACCCACGATCACTGCGACCGTTTCACCCGGCATCCGTGGATAGAACCCGAACGGTGGGCCGGTGATCGCAACGCCCTGGGCCCCGACCGCCTGCATGACGGCGTGGAACCCGCGGTCGAACACGTTCCGCAGCTCGGCCATCGGCACTTCGGCTCGGATGGCCGCTGCCGATTGCGCTTCGATCGTCTTCACGGTGAAAGTCATGCTCGTATCCTCCTGCCGCGGGCGCCAGAGGCGCGCTGCTCGCCTGGGCCCAGGCCTCAGGCCCGGGGATCCCGCGTCAACGCCTCCAGCACGGCCTCGTGCACCCGCCGATTCGACGCCAGCACCCCTTCGTTCGCTGTCATGCGCCGACCCGTGGAGAAGTCGAACGGCCGTCCGGCCAGATCCGTCATGCGACCACCCGCTTCTTCGATGATGAGCGTCCCCGCCGCCTGATCCCAGATCGCCTCCTTATAGCCCGCGCGAGGGAAGCGGAAGAGCAGATCCGCTTCGCCCGCTGCCACCATCACGTGCTTGGCCTGGCTGTCCATCAGCACGGGCGGCGCCTGGATGCCGAGCGCCGTGCGCACGGCGTTCAGGCGGCTCGTGTCACTGTGCGACTCCTCCACCGAGGTCGCGATGCGCGCGCGCGAAGCGTCCGTGACGCCGGACACCTGCAGCGGCGACAGGTCGTCGCCGTCGAGCGGCATCCACCAGCTGCCCCGCCTGCGCGCGGCAATTGCCACGCCGCCCTCGAGGGCCTGGCCCTGGGCATCCTCGCTTCGTGCCCCGCCCCGGATCACCGGAAGCGACAGCCGCGGGCACCCGATGGCGCCCACCTCCACCCCTCCCTCCACGACCAGCGCGAGGGCGACCACGTATTGGCCGCCACGGAGCAGGCCCTTGGTGCCGTCGACGGGATCCAGCGTCCAGAACCGGGCACCGGGCTCGCCGCGCCCACGATCGATGGCGTCCAGCAACCCGGCCACCTCGAGGCCCGGCTCCGCGCTGCGGGCCACCTCCACCACGCGCGCAAGGAGCGCGGCGGCCGCAGGCTCCCGTAGCGCCGCGGCATCCTCTTCCGCCACCAGCACATCGTCGGGAAACGCCGCGGCCAGGCGCCGCGCCACCACGGCCTGCACGCCGAAGTCGACGAGGGTGACCGGCGATTCATCGGCCTTGGTGGCCCTGCCCGCCGTGTTCACCTGGATGCTCCGCGCCAGCCTCGCCGCCTCGGCCATCAGGCGCGCGGCGGTTTCGGCCTCCCTGCCCAAGTCGCTCAATCTCACGGTATCGTTTCTCCCGGAGTCAAAGTATGACCGCAGAAGCGCTCGCGTTGTTCTCGCTCCGGACCGGCCGGCCGCTGGCCGAGCGCGTGGCCGCGACGCTCGGCGTCGAGCTCGGCGCGCACGAGGAGCGCGAGTTCGAGTGGGGCCAGCACAAGACCCGTCCCCTCGAAAGCGTCCGCGGGCGCGACGTCTTCGTCGTCGAGTCCCTCCACGGCGACGGCACGCACAGCGTCAACGACAAGCTGTGCCGCCTCCTCTTCTTCCTCGGCGCGCTCCGCGATGCCGGCGCGGCGCGGCTCACCGCGGTGGTGCCGTTCCTCTGCTACTCGCGGAAGGAGCGCCAGACCAAGCCGCGGGACCCGGTGATCACACGCTACGTGGCCGAGCTCTTCGAGGCCATCGGGGTGGACTGCGTGGCGACGGTGGAGGTGCACAACCTCGCGGCGTACCAGAACGCGTTCCGCTGCCGGACGGAACACATCGACGCGGGACCGCTCTTCGCCGACGTCCTCGCGCGCGAGCTGGCCGACACGAACCTGGTCGTCGTGTCGCCGGACACCGGCGGCGTGAAACGCGCGGACCACTACCGGCAGGCGCTGTCCGGGCGCGTCGGCCACGACGTGCCCTCCGCCTTCGTCGAGAAGTACCGCAGCCAGGACGTGGTCAGCGGCGAGGCGATCGTGGGCGACGTCAAGGGTCGAACCGCAGTGATCGTGGACGACCTCGTCTGCGGCGGCACGACGCTCGCGCGGGCGGCGGCGGCCTGTCGCCGCGCGGGCGCGCGCTCGGTGGTGGCCGCGGTCGCGCACGGTGCCTTCGTGCCCGAGGCCTCGCGCGTGCTGGGCGATGCGCCCATCGACCGCCTCTTCGTCCTCGACCACATCCCGCCCACCGTGGTCGAAGGGACACCGGTGGCCGGCCGGATCCATGTCGTGGACTCCGCGGGCCTCATCGCCGACGCCATCCGCGAGATGCGCGAAGCCGGCTAGTCGAGCGGCACGGGCTCGACCATCTCGAGGTAACGGCGCGCCCGCGCGGCAAAGCGCGCCGGATCCGCGACGGTTGGATCGTCCAGGTGCCGCGCGGAGATCGTCGCCCTGCGAAGGGCGCGGTAGACGCGATAGAAGAGCAGGAGCGGCGCGGGTGGATCGTCGCCGGTCTCCTCCGTGTATGCCTCCAGGAACCATCCACCCACGGGCGGCGCGCCCAGCCGCTCGCACTCGAGGCCCAGAAACGCGAGCTCGTCCGCGGGATCCAGCACCCGCAGCGCGCGGTCGAACTCCAGCCGATCGATGATGGCCGGTTCGCCGTCCAGCCAGATGTGCTCCGGCCGCAGGTCGCCGTGACCGTCGACAATCCGTCCGGCCTTCACGCGCCCATCGAACAGCGGCCCGTGCCGCGCGAGGAACGCGAGCTGGCCCTCGACCAGCGCCTCGAGCCTGTCGGTCGGCAGCCCATACCGCTGCGCCGAGAGCGCGTCCAGATCTGCGCGCACGCCCGCGTCGAGCCGGGCTCGCACGACTCGTGCCTCCACGGGCTCGGGGGGCGCGGCCTTGTAGAACCGCGCGAGGTGCCTGGCCGCCTTCCGGATCTCGGGCTCGTCCGCCTGCGTGCGCCCGGCGCGGATGATGGCTTCGAGGTCGCGGCCCGATGGGAGCCGCCGCATGTGCACCAGGCACTCCTCCGGCGTCCCCTGGCCGCCAATCGCCAGCCCGCCGCCGGGCTCGCGCGTCACGCTGACGACGCCGAGATAGACGCCGGGGGCGAGGGCCTGGTTCAGCCGCACTTCCTCGAGACAGTTGAACCGCCGGCGCTCGGGCGTGCTGAAGTCGAGCCCCTCGTGCCGCACGGCTTTCTTCAGCTTGTAGACCTGCTCGCCGGCGAGGAACACCCACGACATGTGGGTCTCGACGACGGTGACCTCCGCAGGCGGGCCGGGATACGCCTCGGGCCGCCGCAGGAAGGCGACGATGGGCTCGTGGCCTGGCGTCCCGCTCACGGATTGCCCTGGCTAATCGAGGTGCTTGACGAGGATCACTTCGTTGCCCCGCTCGTTGAAGTGGAGCTCGTCCACGAGTTTCCCCGCGAGCAGCAGGCCAAAGCCACCCGCGCGTTTGCCCTCGGCCTCCCGGTCCCCGAGATGGCTGATGGGGTCGTGGTCTTTCGCCACCATCCTGGGCGCGTGGACGTCGAAGCCCGGGCCCGGGTCCTTGAAGTAGTAGACGATGGTGCGCTTCGTCCGCACGGCGGCGACCTCGACGATCTTGCGTGGGTCGAACCCCGCGCCGTGCTCCATGGCGTTCAGCAGGACCTCGCGGAATGCGGTGATCAGCTGGTACCGCTCGGCCTCGGGCACGTCACCCGCCAGCTCGTTCATGAAGTGCGTGAGCCGATCGGCGTTCACGCGCCGGCACGCAACGCGGAGCGTGATCCAGTTGGGGACGGCCGACTCCACCTCGATGCCGCTCTGCCAGCCATCGGCGGCCAGCGCCTCGCCGATGGCCGAGCGCAGGTCGGCGGCGGGGGTGGGCAGGGTGAAGCACGCGTACACCTTGCTCCTCAAGGCCGCGATGATGTCGGTCGCGGAGAGATCCGGCGCCAGCACGATCACGGGAACCCCGGGCTGCATGCGCCGCGCCTCCGCCGCCATGTTCACGGCGCGGCTGGCCGCCGTGCCAGGGCTGATGACGACGGCATCCACGGCGTGGGTGGCCAGGTGGCGCAGCGCATCGGCTTCGCGCTGGATCTCGGTGACGCGCCCACCGGGCCAGTCGGTCCGGGCCAGGCCCAGCTCCTCCCAGGGGAAGGGGGGCCCGACGACGAGCAGCTCTCGCACGTGCCGGTCAGCGTCCGGCGACGTCGCTGTGTGCTGGCGGGCCATTACTCGCAGCAGGCGCGTCCGCCGCCGTGGCTGCCATGAGCGGGGGTGGGGTGCTCGGCCATGACCGGCTCAGCATACACCTGCTGCAAGTACAATCAGCTCGTCTGTGTCCCTAGTACCGCCGCCGGCGCCTGCGCCCGCCAGGGTCGCGGCCTCCCGGAAACGGCACCGCCTGTTCTCGCCCCCGCGCGTGCTGGCGATGTCCATCGCGGGGCTCATCCTCGCGGGTGCGGCCCTTCTCTGGCTGCCGGTGTCCACGGCGCCAGGCCGCTCCACCTCGTTTCTCGACGCCCTCTTCACCGCCACGTCCGCCGTCTGCGTCACGGGCCTCATCGTCCAGGACACGCCGCAGCACTTCTCGTGGTTTGGCCATGCCGTGATCCTGCTGCTCATCCAGGCGGGCGGTCTCGGCTACATGACCATCTCCACCGTGCTGGCCGCGGCGCTCGGTCGGTCGGTCACCCTGCAGGAGCGCCTGAGCTTGCAGGAGGGGCTCAACGTGCAGGGGCTGGACGGCCTGCTGCGCTTCGCGCTCACCGTGCTGAAGCTGACGCTCTTCTTCGAGCTCGCCGGCGCAGCCGTGCTCGCCGCCAGGTGGTGGGGTGAGATGGGCGCGGGACCCGCCGCGTGGTACGGGCTCTTCCACGCGGTCTCCGCGTTCAACAATGCCGGCTTCGCGCTGTGGAGCGACAACCTGATGCGCTTTCGCGGCGACGTGACCGTGAACCTGGTGGTCACGGCCCTCATCATCGCCGGGGGCCTCGGGTTCTTCGTCATCACCGAGCTGCTGCAGCGCAACCGACGGGTTCGGCTGTCGGTTCACACGCGGCTCGTCCTCCTCGCGACGACCGTGCTGCTCGTGCTGGGCACCGTGGCCATCTACGCGTTCGAAACCGGCAACCCGAGGACGCTCGCGGGCCTTCCGCGGCACGAGCAGTGGCTCGCCGCCTGGTTCCAGTCGGTCACGCCCAGGACGGCGGGCTTCAACACCATCGACTACGGCGCCATGACCGCACCCGCCCTGTTCCTGACGATGGCGCTGATGTTCATCGGCGCGTCGCCGGGGAGCACCGGCGGCGGCGTGAAGACCACGACGTTCAGCATCACCGTGGCCGCGCTCTGGGCCACCGTGCGCGGGGACGACGAGCCGCACGTGTTCAGGCGACGCCTGGGCCCGGACCTCGTGGCCCGCGCCTTCTTCGTGACCCTCATCGCGTTCCTGGTCCTCAACGCCGTGGCCGGGGTGATCCTCATCACCGAGCAGCGCGACCTGCTGCGGACACTCTTCGAGGCCACGTCCGCCTTCGGCACCGTGGGCCTCTCGATGGGCGAGAGCGGCGCGCCCGTGTCTCTCTCCGCGTTCTTCACGCCGATCGGGAAGCTGATGATGATCCTCATGATGTTCGTGGGCCGCCTCGGGCCGCTGACGCTCGCGTTCGCCCTTGCGCGGCGCGCGACGCTGCAGCCGCGGCTCCGCTATCCTGAAGGGAAGGTGCTGATTGGCTAAGCGCAGCTTCGCCGTGATTGGGCTCGGCCGCTTCGGCTCCGCCATCTCCACCACGCTCGCCGAGCTGGGCCACGACGTGATCGGCGTGGATGGCAACGAAGATCGCGTCAGGGCGCTCGCCGACGCCCTCACGCTGGCCGTCCAGCTCGACGCCACCGACGAGAAGGCGCTCCTCAGGGCCGGCATCAAGGACGTGGACGTGGCCGTGGTCTCCATCGGCGAGAACATCGAGGCCAGCCTGCTGGTGGTCACGCTGCTGCGCGAGATCGGGATCAGGAACGTCATCGCCAAGGCGGTCACGCCGCTTCACGGGCGCATCCTCGAGAAGCTCGGCGTCTCGCGCGTGGTGTTCCCCGAGCGCGAGACGGCCATTCGCCTCGCGCACAGCCTCGTCATCCCCAACGTGCTCGACTACATCGAGCTCTCGGGCGAGTACTCCATCGTGGACGTGCCGGCACCGCCGGATTTCTTCGGCAAGACCCTGAAGGAGATCGGCCTCCGTTCGCGGTTCGGCCTGACGACGATCGCCATCAAGCGCGCGACGAACACCAGCGACGGCCCGGTGACCAACATCGCCCCCGGTCCCGACGACGTGGTGCGCGAGGGCGACGTGCTGTCGCTGCTCGGCAGCAACGAGCGACTGGGGCAACTCGATCGGATGCTGAAGACGAGGAAATAGGGGCGCGCCACGGTGGACGCACCGGTTTCTCCGCTGGCCCGTCTCACGCGCTCTCCATGGGCCGCGCTGGCGTTGTTCATCGGCCTCACGGTGGTGGCAACCTGGCCGCTGCTGCCCGGCCTTGGTAGAGACGTGCCGGGCGACTACGGGGACCCGCTGTTCGTCGCCTGGGCGATGGCCTGGGTGGCACACCGCCTCGGCGGCGCGCTCACCGGAGATCTCGAGGCGCTCCTCCACTTCTGGGACGCCAACCAGCTTCACCCCGAGCCATCCACGCTGGCGCTGTCGGATCACTTCATCGCGCAGGCCGTGCCGCTGGCCCCCGTGTACTGGCTCACCGGCAACCCGCTGCTGGTACTGGGCCTCGCCTACCTGGCCGCCTACGTGCTGTGCGGCTTCTGCACGTGGCTCCTGGTGCGGGAGGTGACGGGGTCTGCAGCGGCCGGCGTCCTGGCCGGCTGCACCTTCGCGTTCAACCCGTTCTTCCTCGTCTGGGAGCTCTCGCACCTGCAGGTGATCTCCGCGTGGGGCATGCCGCTCGCGCTCTACGGGCTGCGCCGGTACTTCGAGCACGGGTCGCGCGCCGGCCTCTGGACCGGCGCCGCCGGCATCGTCCTGCTGAACCTGTGCGCGGGCTACTACATGCTGATGTTCCCGATGTTCGTGCTGCTCTACGCCGCGTGGGAGATCACGTCGCGCGGCTGGTGGGGGCGAGCGCGGATGTGGAGGGATCTGCTGGCCGCGGGCACGGCGGCGCTGCTGGCAACGGCGCCGTTCGTCTGGCCGTACATCCAGGCGCAGCGGCGCCTCGGCTTCGCACGCAGCGTGGACGAAACCACGCGGATGGCCGCGGCGGTCGAGGGCTACCTCGCCGGCATGGAGCCGCTGATCATCCCCTTCGCGTTCGCGGGCCTGGCGCTGGCTGCGGGGGCGGCGATGCGGATCGGCGCCGCGCGCCGCTCGATGCCGCTGCTTGGTTTCGCGACCACCGGCGCGGCGCTCGCGTTCTGGTTGTCGCTGGGACCGGCGCCCTCCTGGGGTGGCGAGACCTACCCGGCGCTCGGGCTCTATGGCCTGCTCCAGGAGCACGTGCCGGGCATGGACGCGCTGCGCGTCACGTCGCGCTTCGGGATTGTCTTCCTCTTGTTCCTTGGCGTGCTCGCGGGCATGGGCGGGGCGCTCGTCGCGCGGCTGCCGAAGGCGGCGCCGCTCGTGGCGGCACTCGGTGTGGGCTCGATGCTGATGAACGCCCCCGCAACCTTCCCGCTCAATCAAGCCCTGACGCCGACAGTGGACGTGCGCCCGCCGGCACCGTATCTCACGCCGGGCAACACGCCGCCCGACGTCTATCGCTACCTGTCATCGCTCCCGCCGTCCACGGTCGTGGCCGAGCTGCCCTTTACCGATCTCTGGTACAACACGCGCTACCTGTACTTCTCCACCTTCCACTGGCATCCCCTCGTCAACGGCTTCACGTCGTTCTTCCCGCCCGCCTACACCGAGCGCGCGCGCTGGCTCGTCAATCCGGTCCGCACCCCGGACGAGGCGTGGCGGGCGCTCGAGTCGGGGCAGGCCACGCACGTCGTGGTCCATGCCGGGGCCTGGGACGCGGCCTACGTGCGGGAGCTGGATCGCTGGCTCACCACGCGCGGCGCGCGCAGTCATGGCGCCTTCGGCGGCGCGAGCGTCTACGAGATGCCGGGATTCTCATCGCAGCCGCGGTGAGCGGCCAACCGCGGGCGTAGCCGTTCGCGCCACCGGGGCTGAAGCCCCGGCGCGCCGCGGGGACGCCCGTACAAGAGGAAAGGCCACCGGCAGGTGCGCATGGCACCGGCCGATGGCCTTCTGGCGAACCTTCCGGCGGCCCCGTGAGGCCGCGCGCTCTACGCGAGCACCTTGATGACGACGCGGCGGTTCTGGGCGCGGCCGTCGCGGGTCTTGTTGTCGGCGGCGGGCTTCTCCTCGCCGTAGCTGATGGTGTTCATCTTGTGCAGCGGCACCTGGTGCTGCTGGTAGAGATAGCGCTTCACGGCCTCGGCGCGCTCCATGCCGAGCTGCTCGTTGTACTTCGCGTCGC
>JADZCN010000122.1 GCA_020851565.1 Acidobacteriota bacterium
AACGGCACGGGCTCGGCGAGCGCCAACGGCCTCATCATGCAGGCCATCTTCCGGATGGGCGTGCCGGTCACGGGCAAGAACGTGTTCCCGTCGAACATCCAGGGCCTGCCGACGTGGTACGAGATCCGCGTCAACAAGGACGGCTACACCGCGCGGACACCGCACTTCGACCTGATGGTCGCGCTCAATCCCGCGACCTATGCGAAGGACGTGGCCGAGGTCCGTTCCGGCGGGTGGCTGCTCTACGACTCCACCTGGCCGCTCGACGAGAAGCTGAAGCGGCCCGATGTCACCTACCTGGGCGTGCCGCTGGCCGAGATGTGCAACGCCGCGTTCAAGGGCGTGCGCGAGCGCATCCTGATGAAGAACATCGCCTACGCCGGCGCGCTCGCGGCGCTCCTGGGGATGGACACCGGGATCATCAGGGGCCTCACCCAGGAGAAGTTCTCGAAGAAGCAGGCCCTGCTCGACTCGAACGCGAACGCCATCGCGCTCGGCTTCGACTACGCGAAGGCCCACTTCGAGTGCCCGTTGCCCATCCGCCTCGAGCCGATGGACAGGACGAGGGACGCCATCCTCATCGACGGCAACACGGCCGCCGGGCTCGGGGCGGTCTACGCGGGCGCCACGGTGGGCGCCTGGTACCCGATCACGCCGTCGACGTCGCTCATGGAGGCGTTCAAGGGCTTCTGCCAGAAGTACCGCCGCGACGAGGCGACGGGGAAGAACCGCTACGCGATCATCCAGGCCGAGGACGAGCTGGCGGCCATCGGCATGGTCATCGGCGCCTCGTGGGCCGGCGCACGCGCCTTCACGCCCACTTCCGGCCCCGGCATCTCGCTGATGAACGAGTTCATCGGCCTGGCCTACTACGCCGAGGTGCCGGCGGTGCTCTTCGACGTGCAGCGTGCGGGCCCCTCGACCGGCATGCCCACGCGCACCCAGCAGTGCGACCTGCTGCTCTGCGCCTATGCCTCGCACGGCGACACGCGCCACATCTGCCTCTACCCCTCGGACCCGCGCGAGGCCTTCGAGATGGCGGTGAACGCCTTCGACCTGGCGGAGCGCTTCCAGACGCCCGTCTTCGTGCTGAGCGACCTCGACATCGGCATGAACGACTGGATGGTGCCGACCCTCACCTGGGACGATGGGTATCGGCCGGACCGGGGGAAGGTGCTCTCGGCGGCCGAGCTCGATCAGGCGAAGAGCTTCTATCGCTACCTCGACGTGGACGGCGACGGCATCCCGCAGCGGACGCTGCCAGGCGTCCACCCGAAGGGTGCGTACTTCACGCGCGGGTCGGGGCACAACAAGTACGGCGCCTACACCGAGGACCCCGACGAGTACCAGGAAGTGATGGACCGCCTCGCCCGCAAGGTGCAGGGGGCGGCGAAGGCCGTGCCGGCGCCCTTCACGCGGAAGGCGGCCACGCCCACGAAGATGGGCCTCATCACCGTCGGCGGCTGCCATGCCGCCTGCATGGAGGCCATCGACGTGATGGCGAAGGACGGGATCGCGCTCGACTACCTGCGCGTGCGCGGGTTCCCCTTCGGCGACGAGGTCCACGCCTTCGTCGCCGATCACGACATCACGTTCGTCGTCGAGCAGAACCGCGACGCGCAGCTCAGGAGCCTGCTGATGCTCGAAACCGGTGCCGGCGTGGCGAAGTTCGAGTCGGTGCGCTACTACGCGGGCTTCCCGATGAGCGCGCACCACGTGATTGCAGGCGTGAAGGCGAAGCTGGAGAAGGCGGCATGACGTACATCGCGAAACCCAGGGTCCACCACCCGTCGCTCCAGAAGAACGCCATCGGGCTGACGCGCCGCGACTACGAGGGCGCCATCACCACGCTCTGCGCGGGCTGCGGGCACGACTCGATCACGGCGGCCATCATCCAGGCGTTCTGGGAGCTGTCGGTGCCGCCCCACACGGTGGCCAAGCTGTCGGGCATCGGCTGCTCGTCGAAGACGCCCGCCTATTTCCTGCGCGAGGCCCACGGATTCAACGCCGTGCACGGCCGCAGGCCGGCCATCGCCACCGGCGCCGGCGCGGCCAACGGCGGCCTGATGATGATCGGCGTCTCGGGAGACGGCGACTCGCTCTCCATCGGGCTCGGCCAGCTGTCACACGCCATCCGGCGGAACGTGAACATCCTGTACCTGCTCGAGAACAACGGCGTGTACGGCCTCACCAAGGGGCAGTTCTCCGCCTCGGCCGACCCGGGCTCGACCAGCAAGAAGGGCGAGGTCAACACGATGGAGGCTATCGACAGCGTGCTGCTGGCGCTGACGCTGGGGGCGACCTTCGTTGCGCGCAGCTTCTCCGGCGACAAGGCGCAGCTGGTGCCGCTCATCCAGGCCGGCCTCGCGCACAAGGGCTTCGCCTTCATCGACGTCATTTCACCCTGTGTCACCTTCAACGATCACGAGGGATCGACCAAGAGCTACGCCTACACGCGCGAGCACCAGGTGGAGGTCGTGCAGGCCGACTTCGTCGCGCCGCGCGAGGAGATCACCTCGGAGCAGGATCCCGGCACGGTGAAGAGCGTGATGCTGCACGACGGGAGCTGGGTGAAGCTGCACAAAGTGGCCGACAGCTACGATCCCACGGATCGCGACCGCGCCTACGCCTACATCCGCGAGCGACAGAGGGCCAACGAGGTGCTGACCGGCCTGCTCTACATCTCACCCGACTCGCGGGACATGGTCGAGCAGAACGAGCTGGTGTCGGCGCCGCTGCACAGCCTCCCGTTCGAGCAGCTGTGTCCCGGAAGCGCCGAGCTGGAGAAGCTCCAGGCGCGCTTCCGGTAGGCGTTCCATTGATGATTGCCGATTGACGATTGACGATTCATTGGGTGATTGACGATTGGGACATTGCGCATTGGATTGAGTGATTGAGTGATTGAGTGATTGGCGCATTCTGCCGTGGCGCTGTCGGGGCGATGTAGATGTCGGTCCCGCAACGGTCATCTGACGAATGGCCCAATGCCCCAATCGCCCAATCACCGGATCCGAATGCTCAATGCCCAATCGCTCAATCACCCAATGAATCGTCAATCACCAATCGGCAATCGCCAATGAGCAAGCGACACCCCCATCAAGGCTCGATCGAAGCCTTCCTGATGTAATCGAGCTTCGGGAAGTTCTTGATGAGGTAGGCGTTGCCTTCCATCTGCACGCGCCCCTGCTCGGGGCCCTTGCCGCGCGGCGCGCCCTCGCCGTAGAACGTGTTGATCTTGTCCACCACTTCCATGCCCGAGACCACCTGGCCGAAGGGCGCGAAGCCCATCGAGTCGAGGTTGGTGTTGTTCCGGAAGTTGATGAACACCTGCGTCGTCCGCGTGTCGGGTTTGGCGCCCATGGCGTAGGTGATGTAGCCGCGGAGGTTGGACTGCTTCACCGGGTCGGCCGGGAGCGTGGCGTTGCGCCAGACGGCCGAGATGCCCGGGTCGCCGTTGATCCCGAACTGCACCATGAAGTTGGCGATGGCCCGGAAGAAGCGGGCCTCGTCGTAGAAGCCGTTGCGCACGAGGTTGTAGAAGCGGTCGGCGCCGTGGGGCGCCCATTCGCGGGTCACCTGGATGACGAACTCGCCGGCGCTGGTGTCGAACTTCACCTTGTAGGTGGCCGGCGCCTGCGCCTTCAGGGCGGCGGGATTCATGAGCGCCTTGCGGTTGGCGGCCGCCTGCTCGGCGCCCACCGAGACGGTCGCCAGGGCGAGGCCGGCGACCAGCAGCGATGCGATGGGTCGGATCACGTGAGTTCCTCCAGCCGGGAAGCGTACTATAGAGGCGGTTTCCATAGAAGCAGGAGGCGAGCGCCGTTGCCGGACATCATCGTTACGACCACCCCCACCGTCGAAGGACGCCGCATCATCCGCTACGCGGGGCTGGTGACGGGCGAGGCCATCCTCGGCGCCAACATCTTCAAGGACCTCTTCGCCGGCATCCGCGACATCGTGGGCGGGCGGTCGGCCACCTACGAGAACGAGCTCCGGTCGGCGCGCGACATCGCCGTGACGGAGCTGATGCAGGCGGCCGCCGAGCTGGGCTGCAACGCGGTGGTCGGCGTGGACATCGACTACGAAACCGTGGGCAGCAGCGGCAGCATGCTGATGGTGAGCGTCAGCGGGACGGCCGTCGTGGTGGAGTAGGTGTCGCCGCCAGACGATGCGCCCGTCTTCGTCGCCCGGAACCTCACGAAGGTCTATCCGATGGGCGAGGTGGAGGTGCACGCGCTCCGCGGTGTCGACTTCGACCTCTACCCGCGCGAGTTCGTCGTCCTGCTCGGCCCGTCTGGCAGCGGCAAGTCCACGCTGCTCAACATCCTGGGCGGGCTCGACGTGCCGACCTCCGGCAGCGTCGTGTACCGCGATCACAACCTCACCACGGCGAACGAGGCGGCCCTGACGGAGTACCGGCGGGATCACGTCGGCTTCGTCTTCCAGTTCTACAACCTGATTCCCAGCCTCACGGCGCGCGAGAACGTGGCGCTCGTCA
>JADZCN010000123.1 GCA_020851565.1 Acidobacteriota bacterium
AGATCATGGTGGGCGAGATCCGCGACCCCGAGACGGCGCAGATCGCGATCCAGTCGGCGTTGACGGGCCACCTGGTCTTCACGACGGTGCACGCCAACAACGTGTTCGACGTGCTGGGGCGCTTCCTCAACATGGGCGTGGAGCCCTACCAGTTCATCTCGGCGCTGAACTGCGTGATGGCCCAGCGCCTGGTGCGCCGCATCTGCGAGTCGTGCAAGCGCGAAGCCCAGTACGACACGGACCTGCTGATCGAGTCGGGCCTGAACCCGGCGCTGGCCACCTCGCACGTGTTCCACGAGGGCGCCGGGTGCATCGAGTGCAACGGCACCGGCTTCAAGGGCCGCATGGCGATCTGCGAGCTGCTGGACCTCACCGACAACATCCGTGAGATCATCCTCGACCGGCGGCCCATCTCCGAGGTCAAGCGCGCCGCCAAGGAGCAGGGCATGCGCTTCCTGCGCGAGTCGGCCGTCGAGCGCGTGATGCACGGCCTGACCACCCTGCGCGAGATCAACAAGGTGACCTTCGTCGAATGAGCCTCCTCGACTGGCTGGCAGCGGCCCCGCCCGACGTGGCGGTGGCGATCGATCGGGGACACGTGGCGGCCGCGCGGCTCGACTGGCGGACCGGGCGGCCGGTGGTGGCCGCCGAGGCGATCGAGGCCCTCCCCGCGGGCGCCGTCACGCCGGCGCTGGCTGCCCTCAACATGCCCGACACGGGCGCCGTCGGCGCCGTGGTGGCGCGCGTGCTGGGCCAGCTCGGCGGACGGCCGTCACGCGTGGCGCTCGTCGTGCCCGACCCGGTGGTGAAGGTGTCGCTCATCCGCCTGGAGAAGGTGCCCCAGCGGGTGGCCGACCTGCGCGAGATCGTCCGCTGGCAGGTGAAGAAGAGCTCGCCGTTCCCGGTGGAGCAGGCCGTGCTCAGCATCAGCCCGGGCGAGGCGTCGGCCGACGGCGGCCGGGAGTTCGTCGTGGCCCTGGCGCGCGAGGACGTCATCCGGCAGTACGAACAGGCGTGCGCGATGGCGCGCGCGCATGCCGGCCTCGTCGACGTGGCGACGTTCGGCGTCGTCGGCAGCCTCCTGGCGGGCGGGGCGCCCTCGAGCGACTGGCTGGTGGTGCACGTGGCGGAGTCGTTCACGACGGTGGCCGTCATGCGGGGCGATCGGCTGATCTTCTTCCGGACCCGCTCCGACGATTCGGAGGGCTCGCTCGGCGACCTCATCCACCAGACCGCGATGTACTACGAAGACCGCCTCCAGGGCACGGGGTTCTCGCACGTGTGGCTGGCGGGGGCCGAGGCGCTGACCGCCGAGGTGCAGCGGGATCTCGAGGCGCGGCTGTCCATGCGGGTGGAGGCCGTGCCGGCCGGGCACCTGGCGCCGCTGGTCGGTGTCCTCGCCCGCGAAGGGAAGGCGGCCTGACGTGCTGGGCGCCAACCTCTCGACCCGACCGTTCTACAACGAGCGCCTGGTGCGTGTCGTGCTCGGCCTGATCACGCTGGTGGCCGTCGGGTTGACCGCCTACAACGCCGCGCGAATTCTCGCGCTCCGATCGGAGGGCGCCGAGGCCCGGGGCCAGGCCGAGACGGCCACGCGCGAAGCAGGCCAGCTGCGCGCCGAAGCGCTTCGCATCCGCCAGACCATCAACCGCGAGCAGCTCGCGGCCGTCCAGGCCGCCGCCCACGAGGCCAACCAGTTGATCGACCGGCGCACGTTCTCGTGGGCCGAGCTGTTCAACCAGTTCGAGCGCACGCTGCCTGCCGGCGCCCGCATCGCCGCGGTGACGCCGCAGTTCGACACACAGGGTCGCATGATGGTGGCCGTGTCCGTGGTGTCGCGCCGGGTCGAGGACCTCGATGCGTTCATCGATGCCCTGGAGAAGACCGGCGCGTTCCGCCAGGTGCTGTCGAGGCAGGAAGAGGCGCAGGAGGACGGGACGCTGATGTCCGTCATCCAGGGCTACTACCGGCCGTCGGCGGCCACTCCGGCTCCGGCCGAGGCCGCTGTCGACACGCTGCCTCCGCCGGCGGCCCCGGCGACCACCGAGGCGAGGGCCGAGGTGCCGCGATGAAGGCGCAGTTCGGCATGGCCGAAGCGGTGCCGCTGTCGCGGGTGGTTGGCGACTACCGGCTCTGGATCGTGACGCTGGGCGTGGCGCTCGTCGCGAATCTCGGCGTGCTGCTCTTCGTGGTGCTCCCGCTCTCGGCGTCGACCGACGCTGGAGCGCGGAGGGCGACGGAGGCCATCGAGGACCGGGCCGCGGCGGAGGCCGAGCTGCGCGCGGCCGAGCAGACACGCGACGGCCAGTCGCAGGCCGCCCGGGACCTCGAACGGTTCTACGGCGAGGTGCTGCCGGCGGACGTCGCCACCGCGCGCCGCCTGACCCACCTCAGGCTGAGCCAGATGGCGCGCGAGCACGACGTGGCGTTCCAGCGCAGCTCCGCTGCACCGGAGGAGCTGGACGACTCGTCGCTCGAGCGGCTTCGCGTGAGCTACTCGCTGAGCGGCGACTACGAGGACATCCGCGCATTCATCTACGAGATCGAGACGGCGCCAGACTTCCTGGTCATCGACAACGTCTTTCTTGCGGAGGGGAACACCGACCAGGCGGCGCTGACGCTGTCGCTCGACCTCTCCACTTATTACCGGGCCTCCCGCGATGCGCGCTGACCGCCGCACCCTGCTCGGCGTGGCGGCGCTGGTCGTGCTGGTTGGCGCCGCGGCCTGGACGTTCTTCGGGCCGTCGGCACCGGCGCCCGTGGCGGTCGCCCAGGGCGGGCGGCGGAGCACGGCGGCCACGGAGCCGCTGCCCTCGGCGGAGGCCGTTCGGCTGGCGGACCTGGAAGCGGCTCGGGCAAAGCCGGCCGAGACGACGCGGGATCCCTTCCGGTTCCAGGCGCGGGCGACCGCAGCCGGCGGATCGTCACCCGGATCGGCACCGGTGTTCGCGCCAGTGCCCGCCGCGCCCGCCGGTCCGGCCGAGCCCGCCGGCCCGCCGCCCCCGCCGCCCATCGCGCTGAAGTTCATCGGCGTGGTGGAAACGGCCGACGGCCTGAAGCTCGCGGTGCTCAGCCAGGGTGAAGGCCGCGCGCCGATGCACGGCAGGGAAGGCGATATCATCGACGGCCGATATCGAATCCTGAAGATCGGGACCGAGTCGATCGAGATGGCGTATCTGGACGGGCGCGGCCGGCAGACGATCCGGCTGACCGGGCAGTAGTCGTAGGAAGTGGGAAGCGAGAAGTGAGAAGTGAGAAGCGACCTTGGACGCAGGACGCACGGGATGGGAACCCCACTTGTCTGAGAGCGGCATGAAGCTGACACTGGCAGGGCGAACGCTGGCCATCGTGGCCCTCGCGGCCATCGTCGCGGCCTGCGCGACCGGGCGGGCCTACACGCGTGGACAGGAGGCGGCGAAGGCCGGCGACTGGGACTCGGCCGTGGGCTTCTATCGCCAGGCGCTGCAGGACGATCCCGATCGCCCCGACTACAAGATCGCGCTCGAGCGCGCCATGCTGGCGGCCGCGCAGATGTACATCGCCCGGGCCCGTGCCTTCGAGGCCGCCAACCAGCCCGAGGACGCGGTCCGCGCCTATCGCAAGGCGCTGGAGTTCGAGCCGTCGAACCGGCCGGTCGTGCAGCGGGCCGCGGAGCTCGAGCGGATGCTCCGCGACCGCCTGGAGGCGGCGGCGCCGCGGCCCGAGATCGAGAAGCTGCGGGAACAGGCCCGGCGCCAGTCGGCCGAGCCCATCCTCAGCCCGTCGAGCCGCGATCCGCTGAGCATCCGCTTCACCAACGCCGGCATCCGCGACGTCCTGAATTTCATCGGCAACGCGACGGGCATCAACGTCACTTACGATCGCGATTTCCAGGATCGCTCGATCACGTTGACGCTGGAGGGCGTGACGCTGGAGCAGGCGCTCCGGCAGATCATGATCGCCAACCAGCTCTTCTACAAGGTGCTGGACGAGCGCACCATCATCGTGGCGGCTGACACGACGCAGAAGCGGACGCAGTACGAGGAGCAGGTGATCCGCACCTTCTTCATCTCGCACGCCGACGCGACCGAGATCTCGCAGCTGCTCGGGGGCATCGTGCGCGTGGCGGGTGTCGCCATCCAGCCGACGATCGTCGCCAACAAGACGACCAACACCATCACGGTGCGCGCCACGGCCTCGGTCGTGGAGATCGTGGAGC
This sequence comes from Acidobacteriota bacterium, assembly GCA_020851565.1. Classification (GTDB taxonomy): domain Bacteria; phylum Acidobacteriota; class Vicinamibacteria; order Vicinamibacterales; family UBA2999; genus VFZN01. Next base: position 4,199 of record JADZCN010000123.1, read on the forward strand.
GCATGATTGCCGCCAACGACAAGCCGCGGGCCGAGGTCGTGGTGGACGTGCAGATCCTCGAAGTGAACCGCGAGCGCGCGAAGCAGTACGGGTTGAACCTCGCGGACTACCAGGTGACCGGCATCTTCTCTCCGGAGACGACGCCCGGAGACGCGCCGTTCAACCTGAACACCATCTCCACCGGCATCAGCACGGCGGACTTCTACCTCTCGGTTCCCGCGGCCGTCATGAAGTTCCTGGAGAGCGACTCGTCCACCAAGGCGCTGGCCAAGCCGCAGCTGCGTGGCGTGGAAGGGCAGAAGCTCACGCTGAACCTCGGCGAGGACGTGCCCGTGCCGAGCACGACGTTCACCCCGATCGCCGGGGGCGGGGTGGCCACGCAACCGCTCACTTCGTTCGCCTACCGCACCGTCGGCGTCATTGTCGAAATGACGCCGCGCGTCACCTACGAGGGCGAGATCATCCTGGAGCTGTCGGTGGAGAGCAGCGCGCGCGGGCAGGACACGAACATCGCCGGCCAGAACCTGCCGTCGTTCCTGTCGCGCAAGGTCGTGACGAAGCTGCGCCTGCGGGACGGCGAGTCGAACCTGCTGGCGGGGCTGCTCCGCGAGGACGAGCGCCGATCGCTGCGCGGCTTCCCGGGCATCCTGCGCCTGCCCATCGTCAAGCAGCTGTTCTCGGCCAACGACGAGTCGATCCGGCAGTCGGACATCGTGATGCTGCTGACCCCGCGGATCATCCGCACCCACGAGCTGACGGCGACGGACCTGAGCCCCATCTACGTCGGCACCCAGAGCAACATGGCGCTGGGCGGCCCGCCGCCGCTCATCGGCGTGGGGGCGGCGGAGCCGCCGGCTGCCGCGGCACCAGGCGCAGCCGCTCCAGGTGCGTCAGGCACCACCGCGGTGCCCGCTCGGCCTGAACCCAAACCGGTTCCGCTGCCACCCGGCACGACGCTAGCCCCCTTGCCACCGCAGTTCCAGGGACTGCAGGTGCAACTGCCTCCCGGCTCGTCACCGGTGGCAGGTACCATCACCACTCCGCGTGAGGAACCTAAGCCGCCGCCGAGCGGGGTGACGGTGTTCGCACCGCCGGAGCCGGCGCCCGCCGCTCCGGCGGCAACTCCGCCGACGGGGTTGTTCGGGACGCCCGTGACGCCGACCCCGCCACCTGCGGGTGTGGTTGGCGCGCCCGCGCCCGCAGCGCCGGGGGCCGTTCCGGCGCCGCCTCCCACTCCCGGCACCACGCCCGCGGCCCCGGCCGCGGCAACGCCTGGCGCGGCGGCGACGGCCCCGGCCGCACCGGCACCTGCCGGCGCGGTGCCGCCGGCCTCAACCGACGTGGCGCGCGTCTCGCTCAGCCCGCCGAGCGAGATGCGGGTGGGCAGCGGCCCCTACACGGTGCCGGTGTCCATCAGCGGCGCCTCGCGCCTGACGGCGGTGACGGTGTCCATCACGTTCAACCCGGCACTGCTGCGCGTGCGCAGCGTGTCGGAGGGCACCTTCATGCGCCAGGGCGGGGCCACGCCCACGTTCACCCAGCAGGTGGATCCCGCCGCGGGCCGGATCGACATCGCCATCGTGCGGCCGGGAGACCAGGTGGGCGCCTCGACGACGGGGTTGCTCGCGGCCATCCTCCTCGAGCCGGTGGCGGCCGGCACCGGCACGCTCTCGATCAGCGGGTCGGGGACCGTGGCCGGCGGCGGCACGGCCACGCTGCAGTTCGCTCCTGCGGGAGTGGTGGTGCGATAGCCATGCGGCGCCTGCGTGCAGCGCACGGGTACACCTTCGTCGAGCTGCTGGTGGTCACGACCATCGTGCTGATCCTTGCCTCGGCGGTGCAGCCGCTGGCGCGCGTGACCATCCAGCGGCAGAAGGAAGTGGAGCTGCGGCGCGTGCTGCGCGAGATGCGCGACGCCATCGACAAGTTCAAGGACGCCGCGGACCAGGGAATGATCCCCACCACCGAGCTCAAGGCCAACAGCGAGGGATACCCGCCCGACCTGGAGGTCCTGGTCGAGGGGGTCTCGGTCGCCAACGACGCGTCGGGGCGCAAGCTCAAGTTCCTCCGCCGCATCCCCATCGACCCGATGACCGGCGAAGCCGAGTGGGGGCTGCGGTCCTACCAGGACAAGCCCGACACCACGAGCTGGGGCGGCCAGAACGTGTTCGACGTGCGCTCCCTCAGCGAGGGCACCGGGCTCGACGGGACGAAGTACAAGGACTGGTAGACGGGGGAGAGTGCAGAGTGCTGGGTGCGGAGTGCAGAGGGCGAGTGCGGAGCGCGGAGTGCAGAGGGCGAGTGCTGAGTGCTCTCCGCCGCGCGCCGGCGTCGGGGCCTGCCCACCGAAGCTCGCGCTCTGGCTCGAGGGGTGGTGGGTTCACGATGATCGAGCTCCTCGTCGTGATCTCGATCATCGTCATCCTCGCCAGCCTGGGAATGGTGCAGTACCGTAACAGCGTCATCCGCGCGCGCGAGGCCGTGCTGAAGGAAGACCTCTTCCGCATGCGCGACGCCATCGACCAGTACTACGCCGACAAGAACAAGTACCCCTCGTCGCTGGACGACCTCGTGACGGACGGCTACCTCCGCGAGATCCCGGTGGATCCCATGACGCAGTCGAAGGACACCTGGCAGGTGATCAACCAGGAGCCGAATGTCAACGATGCCACGGCCCAGCCGGGCGTCTACGACGTGAAGAGCGGATCGGAGGAGACGGCGCTCGACGGCACCAGGTACGCGGACTGGGAGTAGGAGCCCGGAACCCGCCCGCCTAGTTGACGATCACGGTCACCTGGGCAAACCCGGATGTGCCCGTCGTGGTTCGCACCGTGACCGATGCCACGTAGGCCCCCGCCCTCCGGTACTGATGATTCGTGGTGGAGCCGGTCGTGACGGCTCCGGAGCCATCGCCGAAGTTCCAGTCGTAGGACACCACGTTGGCAGACGAGCCCAGGCCGCCAGCCGAGGCCGAGAAGGTGACGAGGCCCTGCTGCAGGGCGCTCACCGGGTTCGGCGTCGCCGTCATCGTCACTGGCACGCTCGACTGGTCGTTGACGTTCACGACGATCGTGGACGTGCCCGTGATGTCCTGCGTGTCCGTGACCGTCGCGCGCACGGTATAGACGCCCGCGCGGGGGAACGTGTGTGCGACCGGGGTCTCGCCCGAGATGGCGCCCAGCCGCGTGACCGCCGTGCCGTCTCCCCAGTCGATGACGACGTCACGGATGCCGTTCGCGCCGTTTCCGGCCACCGGCGTGATGGTGAACCTGGCCGCGACGCCCGCCTCGATGCCGGTGGCGGGCGCGGCGATGGTGACCGCCGGCGACGCAGCGGTCACCTCGACGTCGTCGCTTTGGCCGCCAGCCGTGGCCGTGACCGTCGCCGAACGGGGCGCGGTGAGCGTAGTTCGGGCTTCGCCGTTGGCGCCGGTAATGGCCTGACCGGCCGAGAGCTGTCCCGCCGTCGTCGTAAAGGTGACGGGCACGCCCTGCAGGGGATTCCCCGCTGCGTCAACGACCGTGGCGACGATGTCCGTACTGCCGCCGGTGGCGGGGATGGTCTGCGGATCCGCGCGCAGGATGATGCGCGCGGCGGCGGCGCCGCCCACGAGGATCTCGACTTCAGTGGCGCGCGTGGCGCCAGAGAACGCGCCGATCTTCGCCGTGCCCGATTGCGTGCTGGCGAGGAATCGCACGGTGGCCTTGCCGCCTTCCGTGCGGGCCTCCGTCGGGTCGATGGTGCCGAACGAGGAGGTGAACGTGACGACCGTGCCGTTCTGGACCGGCGTGCCCGCCGACTCCGTGACCGAGGCGCTCACCTCTGCCGTCCCGTTGACCGGCACCACGGTCGTGCTGACGGTCAGGGTGATGGTGGACTGGGTGGGCGCCAGTAGGGGCACCTTGTCGCAAGCCGACAGAGAGGCCGCCGCGACCAGGAGCGCGGAGAGCGACAGGCGGAGACGTGACACGGGCAAGGCCAATAAGGATAATAGGCGCATGGGGTTAGCCGGTCAAGGCAGTCGCGCGACCGAGCGCGGCTACGCCATGGCCGCGTTGCTCGTCGGCATGAGCGTGATGGCCGTGATGATGGCGGCCGCGCTGCCCGTGTGGACGCACTTCGCCCAGCGCGAGAAGGAAGAAGAGCTGATCTGGCGCGGCGAGCAGTACCGGCGCGCCATCATGCTGTTCCAGCGCCGCTACGCGAACACATTCCCGCCCACGGTGGACATCCTCGTCGAGCAGAAGTTCCTGCGGAAGAAATACAAGGACCCCATCACCAACGACGACTTTCAGATCATCCCCGTCGGCGGCGCGGTGCCCGGTGGCCGGCCTGGCATGCCCGGGACAGGCGGAGGACCGGCCAACGCCCCAGGGGCCCAGGGTGGGGCAGGTGGGTTCGGGGCGGCGCAGCCGGGGGCACCGACTGGGGCGGCGACCTCGTCGTCGTTCGGCCAGGCCACGCAGCCCGCGATGGGCATCCAGGGCGTCACTTCGAAGAGCAAGGAACAGTCCATCAAGCTCTATAACGGGATGGACCGCTACAACCAGTGGGCATTCGTGTACCTGGCCGCGTCCACGCAGGCGGGCGCCGGCGGGGCGGGGTTTGCGCGGCCCGGGATGGGCGGCCCGCCAGGCGGGGGCGGGCAGCCGTTCGGCCAGCCGGGAGGTGGCTTCGGTCAACCTGGCGGGGGCTTCGGGCAACCCGGAGGCGGATTCGGGCAACCCGGAGGCGGGTTTGGACAACCCGGAGGTGGCTTCGGTCAGCCCGGCGGAGGCTTTGGCCAGCCTGGCGGCGGCTTCGGTCAACCTGGCGGGGGCTTCGGCCAGCCCGGCGCGCCCGCCCAGCCGAAGTACCCCCCGGTGCCCGGAGGATTCGGCTCGCCCGGCGGCTTTGGGACGCCTGGCGGGGGTGTCCCTCCGGCGGGGCCTGGCGGTTCGGTGTTCACGCCGGTCAACCCCGGCAGCGGTGGACAATCACGGCCTCCTGGTGGGGGATTCGGATCCCGACCTCCCGGTAGATAGAGACGCCGCGATCCTCACGGCGGCCGGGCATCAATCGCGCGCGATCAGCCAGGCGGCACCGCCGGCCACGGCGGCGTACGGGAGGGCGGCGACGGGACCGCCGAAGAGCAGCGCGCCCATTCCCAGCAACACGGCGTAGACCAGCGCGGTGCCCGCCACCCACTTCACGAAGAGCGGCGCAAGTGACTCGGGCGGGGGCTCGCCGGCGAGAGCGGCGATGCGTGTCCACCCCGGCCCGCCCGGTCGTGTCAGCGTATAGAACCTGGCGAGTTGCGCGTCCGGCTCGGGTGGTGTGAGGAAGGTGACAACGAGCCACCAGGCCGTGGTCCATGCCACGACGAGCAGCAGCGTGGCCGGGAAGGTCACGTCCATGGTGAGCTTGACGGCGGCGTATCCAACGGCGGCCGCCACCATCGCGCTGATCTCGGACCACGCGTTCACGCGCCACCAGTACCAGCGCAGGATGAGGACCAGGCCGATGCCCGCGCCGCTCTCGAGCACGAACTCCCACGCCTGGCGGATGCTTTCGAGGTAGAACGTGACCACGGCGCTCGCCACCATCAAGGCCAGCGTGGTCACGCGCGAGACGAGCACGTAGTGGCGCTCGTCGCGGCCGGTGCGAACGAACCGGCGGTAGAAGTCGTTGACGATGTAGGACGTGCCCCAGTTGAGCTGCGTGGAGATGGTGGACATGTAGGCCGCGAAGAACGCGCCGAGCAGCAGGCCGCGCCAGCCCTGTGGAAGGTGATCGCGAATCACCATCACGTACCCGGCCTCCTTGTCGGTGATGGTTGGGTAGAGCACCATCGACACGAGGCCGACGATGATCCACGGCCACGGGCGGACGCAGTAGTGCGCGATGGTGAACCACAGCGTGGCGAAGAACGCGTGCCGCTCGTTCTTCGCCGACATCATGCGCTGCGCGATGTAGCCGCCGCCGCCGGGCTCCTGCCCCGGGTACCAGCTGGACCACCACTGCACGCCGACATAGGCGAGGAAGGCGCCAAGCGGCAGGCCGGCGACGGCGCCGGCGATGTCCATGGCCTCGAACGACGGCAGGAAGCTGAGGGCCTGCGGGTCGAGCGCGCGCGCGAGGCCCTCGAGTCCGCCCACCTCCGGCACGCGCAGCGCGAACCACGCCAGGGCAATGGTACCCATCATGGCCAGGGTGAACTGGAAGAAGTCGGCCGCGACGACGCCCCAGAGCCCCCCGACGGCGCTGTAGACGCCGGTGATGGCCAGGCTGATGAGGACCGCGGTGAGCGTGTCCCACCCGAGCGTCACCGACAGGATCTTCGCCATGGCCAGGTTGACCCAGCCCATGACGACGCAGTTGATGAGGATGCCGAGATAGAGCGCGCGGAAGCCGCGGAGCAGGGCGGCCGGCCGGCCCGTGTAGCGGAGCTCCGCGAACTCGACGTCGGTGAGGATGCCCGCGCGGCGCCACAGGCGAGCGAAGAAGAAGACGGTGAGCACGCTGCCCGTGGCCGCGCTCCACCAGATCCAGTTGCCCGCGATGCCGTTCCTCGCGACGATGCCGGCCACGGCCAGCGGCGTGTCGGCCGCGAACGTCGTGGCGACCATGGAGGTCCCCGCGAGCCACCAGGGCAGCTGCCTGCCGCCGAGGAAGAAGTCGGTGACGCTGCGGCCACCGCGCTTCGACAGCCACAGGCCGAGCGACGCGGAGCAGACGAAGTACGCGGCGATGAAGGCCCAGTCGAGGGGCGTGAGGACCACGCGCGGATTATATGTGCGCGAGGTCGCCGGCCACGGCGTCGTGCAGCGCGGGACGCACGCGCGCCATGCCATCGCCTGCGCGCGACGGGTGCACGCGGTTCGAGAGGAACACGACGTAGTAGTCCTGGACCGGGTCGATCCACAGGGACGTGCCCGTGAAACCCGTGTGGCCGAACGCGGTGGGCGACATGCGCGTGCCGCAGGACGAGGTGGGCAGCATCGTGTCCCAGGCCAGCGCGCGCGAGCTGTCCGGCACGTGCCCCCGGGTGACGAACTCGCGGTAGACCGGACGCGCCTCGTCCGCCACGGCGCGCATCCACCAGCGGGCGCAGGCGCCGACGGCGGCCGCCGAGCCGAAGAGCCCCGCGTGCGCGGCCACACCCCCGAGGGCAGCGGCGTTCTCGTCGTGCACCTCGCCCACCAGCAGCCGGCCCCGCCAGACGTCCACTTCGGTGGGCGCGATGCGCGCGTGCCAGTCGCGCGGTGGCAGGAATCGCAGCGGCAGGGCCTCGTCGATGGCCGCGGCACGCCAGGCATCGAAAAGCGCGTCGAGCGGGCGCTCCGCCGCGTGCTCGAGGGCCAGGCCCAACAGGATGAACCCGGCGTCGGAGTAGACGCTGCGCGTTCCTGGCGGGTACTCGAGGGGCTCCAGGCAGATGGCCTCCTCGAACGCCGCGCGTCCCTCGAGCCGCTCGTAGTAGCGCTGGTGCGCCGGCAGCCCCGAGGCGTGCTCCAGGAGGTGCCGCAGCGTCACCGGTCGCCGGTCGGAAACGGCCCAACAGGTGATCAAGTCGTGCACCGGAGCATCGAGTCGAATCACCTGCCTTGCCACGAGGTCGGCGGCCACCGGCGCGGTTGCGACCACCTTGGTGAGCGAGGCCAGATCGTAAATCGTCTCCGGGGTGACCTCCGCGCTGCCGGGCTCGTACGAGAGGCGACCGGCCGCCAGGCGCGTGAGGACGCGTGCCCCTGTGCCGACCTCCACCACGGCGCCGGGGAAGACCCGGGCATCCACGGCTGATTCGAGCACGCGGCGGGTGCGTGCGAAGCCGCTCACGCCGCCCGTGCCCCGGTCGCAACTGGCCGCAGCCGGGCCGACGCCCAGGCCACGCCCACCGTGGTGATCGCGCCGATCAGCACGTACCACGTCCATGCGATCGGGGTGCCCCACCATACGAACGCCATCACCAGCAGGCCTGCAACCATGCCTCGGAAGGCGTCGCGCTCCGAGGTGGACGGCGCCAGCGTGCCGAGCAGGAACGCGCCGAGCACCGCGCCCGATCCCAGCGAGAGGACCGAGAGGCCCGCGTCGAGGACCGACCGCGCCATGAACTGCGCACCCAGCGCCACGAACAGCTGCACGATCCCCCAGGCCGCGGTGGCCTGCTTGGAGATACGCAGGCGCTTCGCCTCGTCGGCCGACGGGTTGATGTAGGGGAGGTAGAAGTCGTTGATGGTGGTGGCGGCCATCGCGTTCAGCGACGGCGAGAGCGCGGCCGCGACGATGGCCGCCACGATGAACCCGGCCACGCCCGAGGGGAGGGTATTGACCACGAAGACCGGCAGGATCTCGTCGGTGCGCGAGAGCGGGTGCGGCAGCGGCGCTTGCAGGTAGTACGCGTAGAGCATCGCGCCGATCAGCAGGAACAGGATGAACTGCGCGAACACGATGAAGCCGCTCAGCACGAGGCCTCGCGACGCTTCTGCCGCGCTCCGTGCCGACAGCAGCCGCTGCACGAGGAACTGGTCGGTGCCGTGGGTCGACAGCGTCAGCGCGATGCCGCCGAGGACCCCCGCCCAGAGCGTGTAGACGCGGCTCACGTCCGGCGACAGGTCGAGCACGGTGAAGCGTCCGGCCTCCCGTCCCACCCGCGCGACCGTGTCCCACCCGCCGTCGATGGCGCCCAGCAGCGACCACGCGATGATCGCCGCGCCCGCGACGTAGACGAACATCTGGACGACGTCGGTCCAGATGACCGCCGACACCCCCCCGCGCATCGTGTAGACAATCATCGCCGCGCCGAGGACGATGACGACGGCGCTCACAGGGACCTGTGTCACCACGGCGATCACGAGCGCGGTGGTGAAGAGCCGGATGCCGTCGGCGAGCGACCGCGTGATGAGGAAGATGACCGCGGAGAGGGTCTTCACCCGCGGCCCGAAGCGCCGCTGCAGCAGCTCGTACGACGTGAAGAGCTCGCCGCGGAAGTACGCCGGAATGAACAGGGCGCTCACGATGATGCGCCCGATGACGTAGCCGGCGGCGAGCTGCAGGAACGTCATGTTCCCCGCGTACGCGGTCGCCGGGATGCCGATGAAGGTGAGCGTGCTCGTCTCGGTGGCCACGATCGTGAAGCAGATGGCCCACCAGGGCACGCTCCGGTCCGTGAGGAAGTAGTCGCGCGTGGTGTGCTGGAACCGGGCAAACCACGAGCCGAATGCCGTGATCGCGACGAGGTAGGCGCCGATGACCGCGTAGTCGAGGGGGGAGAGCGACATCACCCGCCCTGCCCGCCTCAGTGCGACCCGTCGCCGAAGGCGGCCCGGCCGAGCGCGGCCAGGGTGGACGCGGTGTTGGGCGGCGCCACCAGCGCGTCATACGAGAAGAGGATGACGCCGGAAGTGCCCAGCCGGCGCGACGCGGCGATGAACCGCAGCGTCTCGGCGGACGACAGGCGATAGGCGCCGATGCCGGCCCAGACGGGCCGGCCCGACGCGAACGCGCTGGCCACGCCAATCTGCTGCTCGAACAGGCGCGGCTCGGGCGTGTAGGCCATCGGGCACAGCACGTCGATGAGCGCCTGATCCAGCCACGTGCGCCAGTCCTGGAGCCGCACGTCGTAGGCTTCCTGTGCGTCGGGGATGACCGCCGCGCTCAGGATGGCCGACGGCCGGGCTGCCTTCACCGCCGTCCGCACGCGCATGACCAGCGATGTGAGGCGCGATCGACGGAACGCGTCCCAACGCTGCGGATAGAGGTTGGGATAGGCCAGGGGATCGAGGCGCTCGCGGGCATCGGCCGTGCGTCGCTCGTCGGCCGACATGTCGGGGCGCAGCGCCCGCTTGAACTCCTGCAGCGCCGCCTGGCTGAAGTCGTACTCCGCGCCCGGATAGCGCACGTAGTCGAGGTGCACGCCGTCCAGCTCGTAGCGCTCGACCAGCTCGGTCACGACGGCCGTCACATGCGCTGCGGCCGCCGGCACGAGGGGCGACGCGTAGAGCCCTTCGACCTCGTCGCTCCGCGCGCGCGTCCAGCGCGCCAGGCGACCCAGGTACTCGGGGCTGCGGGTGTCCACCCGGCGCAGCTCGGCGGCCAGGGCACGGGGCACCATGAGCCACTCGGGGTTCTTGTAGACGATGTGCTCCCGGGAGGCCGGCAGCGTGGCCGCGCTCGAGACGAGGTTCACGGCCACCCAGGCATGCACCTGGATACCCGCCGCCCGGGCTTCCTCGATCGTCCTGGCCAGGGGATCGAAATCCGGTCGGCCCGAGAGCTCCGCGGCGCGGGGCTCGAGGCTGCTGTCGTAGTAGGCGTCGCCACGGCCGCGCACCTGCACGACCAGGGCGTTGAAGCCGGCGGCCCGGGCCGAGCTGACCATGCGGGACACCGCGTCGGGAGAGCTGAGGGTCGCGCGCGTGACCCACAGCGCCCGCACGTCGTCGGCCGGCGTGTCGGGGGCCGCGGCGCGAGGGGCCATGGTGGCGACGGCCATGGCGACCATGGCGCAGGCAAGCGCGCGGCTGAAGCCGGCTGGGAAACGGAGCGCAATCACGGGCAACACCGCAATGTAGCCCGGCGCCGGCCATCCGTCAACGCGTAGTCACGCGAAGCCCGTCGCGGCGTCGTAAGCTAGGACGATGCACGTGCTCGGGATCGATGCGGGAGGCAGCAAGACGGTCGCGCTGCTGGCGACGCCCGAGGGCCGGGTGGTGGCCGAGGCACGCGCCGGTGGCGCCAACCTCCGCACCCACGGTGAGCTCGTGGTCGAGAAGATCCTGCACGACGTCATCGATCAGGTGCTCGACGGCCAGGGGCTCCGGCCCTCCGCCGTGTGCCTCGGCATTGCCGGCGTGGATCGGGGCGACGACGCGGCCACGATTCGCGGCGTGATGCGCCGCCTGGGCTTCCGCGATCGGACGCTCATCGTCAACGACGCGCTCATCGCGCTCGTCGCCGGGGCGGGCCGCCCGACCGGGGTGGTCCTCGTGGCTGGAACCGGGTCGATTGCCTACGGCGTGAGCCAGAATGGCGTGGCAACGCGGTCGGGGGGATGGGGGCCCGTCCTGGCGGATGAGGGCTCGGGGTACTGGATTGGCCGGCGCGCGCTGGTCGCCATCATGCGCCATGCCGACGGCCGGGGCCCCCGCACGGCGCTGACGCCCATGATCCTCGAAGCCCTGAGGCTCTCGCGACCCGACGACCTGGTCAATGAAGTGTACGAGGGCGCCGAGCGGCGTCAGCTCGTGGCGACTCTGGGGCCGCTGGTCGAGACGGCCCGTGCGGCCGGAGATGCCGTGGCGGCGGAAATCCTGCGAGAGGCCGCCGTCGAGCTGGTCCACGCGGCCGGCTCGGTCATCGGCCGCCTCGGGATGCGAGGCGACGTGTTCCAGACGTTTCTCTCGGGTGGGATGTTCAGGTCCATCCCCTGGCTCGGCACGGAAGTGACCGGGCGGCTCCTCGACGTGGCACCGCGCGCCACGACGACCCTTCTCGCGACCGAGCCGGCCGTGGGCGCCGTGACCCTCGCCCTGGCCGAGGCGTCCGGCGGCGCGCGGGTGCCGGCCTATCTCGGCGTCGCCGTTCCCGAATCGTGAACATCCAGCGCTTCACGGATGGGCGGGCCCTGTCGCAGGACCTCGCTCGCCGCATGCTCGCCGCCATCGACCGACAGCCCGGTCTCGTCCTGGGCCTGCCCACCGGACGCACGCCGCTGCCGCTCTACGCCGCGCTGCGCGAGCAGACGCCGGCGGCCGGAACCGACTGGTCGGCCGTACGCACGTTCAACCTGGACGAGTTCGTCGGCCTGGGCGCGAGCGACCGGGAGAGCTACCGCGCATACATGGAGCGCGAGCTGTTCGCCGCCGTGGGCGTGAATCCCGCGCACGTCGGCTTTCTCGATGGCCGCGCCGCGGATCCCGACGCGGAATGCGGGCGTTACGAGGAGGCGATTGCCGCGGCGGGTGGCATCGACCTGATGATCCTGGGCATCGGCGCCAACGGCCACATCGGCTTCAACGAGCCGGCTACGGGGCTGCACGCGCGCACGCACCGCGCGCGGCTCCAGCCCGGCACGCGGGCGGCCAACGCCGCGCTATTCGGAGGCGACATCTCGCGGGTGCCCGAGGAGGCACTCTCGATGGGAATGGCGACGATCCTCCGGGCCCGGTCCGTGATCCTGATGGCGACTGGAGCGGGCAAGGCCGCTGCGGTGGACGCCATGATCCGTGGGCCCATCACGACGATGTTGCCGGCGTCGTTCCTGCAGCTGCACCCCGACGTGACGGTGATGGTGGACCTGGCGGCTAGCCCTCGATGAGCGCGCGCAGGCGCGGCTCGATGTCCTCGCCGATGGCCTCGCGCACCAGGTCGCTCGATCGCCGGAGCCGCGCGAGCGCCCGGGCGTAGGGGAGCCCGGTCTTCTGCATGACGATGGCGGCCTTCACGTTCCAATGGGCCTTCTTGAGCAGCTTCTCCGCCTCGGCGGCATCGAGGCCCGCGACGATGTGCAGGATGCGCCGCGCGCGGTCGCGCAGCTTCTCCGAGCCCATCTGCACGTCCACCATCAGGTTGCCGTAGGTCTTGCCGACGAGGATCATCGCGGACGTGGTCAGCATGTTCAGCACGAGCTTGGTGGCCGTGCCGGCCTTGAGCCGCGTGGACCCCGCAATGACCTCGGGCCCCACGGCGGGCGCGATGGTGAGATCGACGAAGGTCTGCAGCTCGGTGCGGGGGTCGCAGGTGACGAACACGACGCGCGACCCGGCCTTGCGCCCGCAGGTGAGCGCACCGCGGACGAACGGCGTCATCCCGCTCGCCGAGACGCCGATGATGACGTCCTTCTTGGTCGGCGACAGGCGGTTCACCGCGCGGACCCCTTCCTCGTAGTTGTCCTCGGCGCCTTCCTTCGCACGGAAGATGGCGCCCTTGCCGCCGGCCATGATGGCCTGCACCAGCAGGGGATCGGTCCCGAAGGTCGGGGGCATCTCCGCCGACTCGAGCACGCCGAGCCGACCGCTCGTGCCCGCGCCGACGAAGACGATGCGCCCGCCCTTGCGCAGCGACTTCGCGATCAGATCCGCGCCGACGGCGATGCGATCCCGCTCCTTCTGGACCGCGGCCAGGGCCTTCCGGTCCTCCGCCAGCATCAGGTCGACGATGCCCGCCGCCGGCAGCTTGTCGATGTTGAGAGAGGCGGGGTTAATCGCTTCGGTGGGGAGGGACTGCCACTTGGAACGTATGGGCATCGAGCGTGCGCCTTCGACGAAACCCTGATGCTAGTCCCGGGGGCGCGGGCTGTCAATGACGCTTGAGCTAAGCTGGGTCACCCATGGATGACGCGCGCGTCGACGCCTTCCTGGCGCATCTGGGCGTCGAGCGCCGCCTGTCGGCGCACACCGTGGAAGCGTACGGCCACGACCTGCAGCTGCTGGGGGCGTTCGCGGCAGGGCGCGGGCGCCCCCTCCCGGCGCTGGGCCGGGCCGACGTGGAGGCCTTCGTCCGGCAGCTGATGGCAGAGGGGCGGGCGCCCCGCTCGGTTGCGCGCGTCGTCGCGACCGTGCGTGCGTTCTACCGGTACCTCGTGGTGAGCGGCCACCTGGCCGCCAGCCCGGCGGCCGACGTCCAGGCGCCGCGCACGATCCGCGTACTGCCGAAGTTCCTGACCGGCGACGAGGTGGAGGCCCTCCTCCAGGCCCCGGATGTGACCACTCCCCGGGGCCTGCGCGACCGCGCGATGATCGAGCTCCTGTACGCGACCGGCCTGCGCGTCTCGGAGCTCGTCAACCTGAAGCCGGCGGACGTGAACCTGGCGGAAGGCTTCCTGACGACGATGGGGAAGGGGCGGAAAGAACGGATCGTCCCGATCGGCGACGAGGCCGTGCTGTGGGTGGGCCGCTATCTCGAACGGGCGCGCCCGGTGCTCGTGGGTCGCCGGCCGTCCTCGCGGCTCTTCGTGAACGCGCGCGGAGGCACCGCGATCACGCGTATCGGCTTCTGGAAGGTGTTACGCGGGTATGGCGCCGGGCTCGGGCTCGCGCGGCGGCTCAGCCCCCATGTGCTGCGGCATTCCTTCGCCACGCACCTGCTCGAGCGCGGCGCCGACCTGCGGGCCATCCAGGTGATGCTGGGCCACGCCGACCTGTCCACGACGCAGATCTACACTCACATCCTCGATGCCCGCCTGCGCACGCTGTATGATCGGTACCACCCGCGCCGGTGACACGCCCGATCCGCCTCACCATCCTGGGACTGCTGCTCGTGCTGGCGGTGCTCGCCGCGGTCACACCGTGGCTGTTGCCCCCCCCGGCCGCGGCCACGCCCGCGCCGCACTGGCAGCCACAGGGCCCGATCATTCGCGGCGCCTACCACATCCACTCCACCGCGTCCGATGGCACCGGCGGCCTGGACGAGATCGCCGCCGCGGCCGCGCGCGCCGGGCTGCAGTTCGTCATCGTCACCGACCACGGGGACGCCACCCGTGTTCCGACGCCGCCACGCTACCGGTTCGGCGTCCTCTGCATCGAGGCCGTCGAGATCAACACGTCGGACGGACATCTCGTGGCGCTTGGGGCCGCGCCATCCGCCTATCCGCTGGCGGGCACGGGGAGGGCCGTGCTCGAGGACGTCCATCGCCTGGGAGGCGCGGGCGTGGCGGCGCACCCCGGCTCGCCCCGCGACTCGCTGAAGTGGACCGCCTGGGACCTCCAACTCGATGGCCTGGAGTGGCTCAACGCAGACAGTGAATGGCGCGACGAGCTGCTGGCCTCGCTCGGGCGGCTGCTCGTGGCTGGCGCGCTTCGACCGGCGGAGACGCTGGCGTCGATCCTGGATCGGCCCGAGGCGGTGATGGACCGGTGGGACGCGGCGACCAGGCACGCGCGTGTCGTGGGGTTGGCCGGGGCCGATGCACACGCCCGCCTCGGATTCCGCCAGCAGACCGAACCCTACGAGGGCTGGCACGTGAAGGTGCCCTCCTACGAGGCGTCGTTCCGCGCGTTCGCCCTACGCGTGCCGCTCGACGCGCCCCTCTCGGGCGACCCCGTGCGCGATGCCGAGAACATCACCATGCGTCTCCGGGGAGGGCGCACGTTCACCATCGTGGATGGCCTGGCCACGCCGGGCCTGTTCGAGTTCACCGCCACCAGCGCGGGGCGCACCGCCCGGATGGGCGACTACCTCGACGTCGTCGGCGAGGTGATGCTCCACGTGCGGATGGCCGCGCCACAAGGCGCGCGCATGGTGGTCCTGAAGGACGGCGTGTCGCTGTTCGACACGACGGACCCCGAAACGCACCTGGGCGTCACGACCGAGCCGGCCGTGTACCGCGTCGAGATCCACACACCCGGAGCGACCGGCCACCCCCCAATCCCGTGGCTGGTGTCGAACCCTATCTACGTCGGGCTGCGGGACGTCCACGAGCGTGCGCGAGCGACACCCCGGCGCCCGGAGATCCGCGGGCGGACGGCCCTCGATGTCGGGGCGTGGGTGAGTGAGACCAGCTCGGGCTCCGAAAGCACGCTGGACGCGGCGGCGCCGGCCGACGGCGAGATGGCGTGGTCGTGGCGGTTCGAACTGGCGCGAGGCGTGCCCGCCGGCCAGTACGCGGCCTTGCGCCTTCCCCTCGCGGGACTGGAAGGGCACGACCGTATCGAATGGCGTGCGAGGGCCGATGGCCCGATGCGGGCGTGGCTGCAGGTGCGGACGCCGGGAGGAGAGCGCTGGGGGCGCACGGTCTACCTGGGCGACACCTTCCGGACCGAGGAGGTGTTCTTCGACGAGCTCCAGCCGATCGGCGTCACCTCCATGGCGGCGCCCCCGCTCGGCGCGATCGACGCGGTGCTGCTGGTCGTGGACACGCTCAACACCCGCCCCGGCACCGGCGGCCGGGTCCAGATCGCAGGAATGTCGCTGGGGCAGTAGGCGGCGGACGTGGCGCCTGCGTCGAGGAGGGCATCGAACTTGCTCCGAACTCGCGAGCCCATGCCGATTCCTCCCGCCCCTCTCAGTTTCGACGACGTGCACTGGCCGGCTCTGTACGCTCGCGTGGAGGCCGCGGCTGGATATCCCATTCTCGCCACGACAGATATCGCTCGTGGGGTCGTGATGGCGCTCCTGCGTACATCACGCGCCTTCGGCGTCGCGCCCGTGGCGTACTGCGTGATGCCGGACCATGTCCAGCTGGTCCTGGCCGGCGAGACCCCCGAGAGCGATACCCGGACCGCACTCCGACGCTGGAAGCAGGTGAGCGGGGCAGGGCACCGCCAGCGATCCGGGCTGACGCTCTGGCGGCCGCGATGCGCCGAGCACGCGCTGCGCGATTCCACCCAGCTGCGGGACGCGGTGGCCTACCTGGCCGGCGAGCCGGTGCGCGCGGGGATCGCGCGGGCGCCGGGCGAGTATCCGTGGCTGAGCGTGCCCCCTGCCTGCGCGCGAGGAACCGGGCGACCGCCGGCACGCCCGGATTGGTGGCCCGACCGGGTCACTTCCGGATGTCGTACCGGATACTCATCTCCCAGATGAGCACGGCGATGCCAGCCGCGAGCAACCCGCCCCCGACGCCGAGCACCGCCAGCGCATTGAAGAACGGCCGCGTGCCACGTTCGCCCGCCTGCATGGCAGCGATGAGCAGCACGAACCCGCCGGCGATGACCACCAGCGATGCGACCAGGGACACGACGCCCACAAGGGCGCGGACGAACGACTTCTGGTCGCGTGGCGGGGTCGGCATGATCAGGTCCGCACCGTGAGCAGCAGGTAGGCGGCCGCGGCGCCGAAGAGCAGGTTGGGGGCCCACGCCGCCAGCAGCGGGCTGATGAGCCCTCCCGCCCCGAACGCCGCGAACACCGAGATCATCGTCCAGTACACGAGCGCCAGGACGATGCCCACGCCGATGCCGTACATGGCGCCCCGGCGGCCCGTCGTGACCGCAAACGGCACCGCGATGAAGGTCATCACGAGCGTGACGAAGGGGAAGGCGATCTTCCGGTAGAGCTCCACCTCGTGCTCGAGCACCTCGTAGCCGCTCCGGCGCAGCTCTGTGATGTAGCGGCTCAACTGCGGGTAGGTCATCCGGCGCGGCTCGGGCACCTCGGTCACGAAGTAGTCGGCGGCCTCGAGGCTCAGCGTCGCCTCGTCGAAGGGCTCGAATGCCTGCGCCCCCTCCTTCACGCCGAACCATCGCGTCCACCCGAGGCTGGCCTGCCAGCGGCCCGGGGCGCCCGGGCCGTCGCCCGGCCCCGCGTAGGCAGCGCGCGTGGCGTACACGCGGCGGGTGAGATCGTGGGTGTCGGGATCGAACTCCAGCACCGAGAGCCCGTTCAGCTCGCGGGCCCGCGGGTTGAAGTACTGGTAGTGGTAGACCTCACCGTTCCGGCCCACGATCCACTTCCGGTTCAGCACGTCGAAGGTCTGGGCCGATCCACCGCGAATGAGGTGCTTGAGCTCGTCGGCGCGCCGGTTGGCCAGCGCCAGGACGCGCTCTTCCATGCCGAACAGCACCGCGCTGGCGATGAGCGCGAACACCAGCATCGGCGCCGCAGTCCGGTACAGGCTCACGCCGCAGGCCCGCATGACGATGAGCTCGCTGTTCTTGGTGAGGAGGCCAATCGTCACCAGCGCCGAGAGCAGCACGGCGAGCGCGATGATGTAGGCCATGAACTGCGGCGTGGACCACCAGAGAAAGGCGAGGATCTGGCCGAGCGTGGTCTGCCCCTTGAACCACTTGTCCGACAGGTCGATGAAGGTGGAGATGTAGAAGAGGCCCAGCATGGCGATGACCGTCATGCCGAGGATGCGCAGGTACTGCCGCGCGACGTAGATGTCGAGCAGGTTGGGGCGCGGCAGCTCGATCTGCGGGATGCGGATGACCACGACCACGCGGTCGCTGCGAGGCGAGGCGGTGGCGCCGCCGGCCCGGGACACCTGGTCCGCGGGCTGGCGCCGGGCCGTCACCCAGCGGGGGAGCGTGAGGCGCGGAAGCGAGATGCGTATCGGCTGGTCGGCCGAGCGCGCGCGGGACATCAGCAGCGCCACGCCGGCGGCGCCCAGGACGATGTTCGGCACCCACATCGACAACCAGGCCGGTATGATGTGCCCCTTCGTCATGGCCTGGGCCGTGAACATGAGCACGTAGTAGACGAAGATGACGCCGATGCCCAGGACGAAGCTGGCGAGCTTGCCATCCTTGCGGTTGCTCGCCCCGAGCGCCAGCCCCAGCAGCGCGAAGACGAAGCACGCCACCGGGATGGAGAACTTCTTGTGGATCTCCATGATGGGGTTGTGGGGCGAGACGCCGTTGGCCTCGAGCTCGGCCACGCGCTCGCGGAGCTCGGCGATGGAGAGCTCGCGGTCGCCACGCGCCGGGCCGTTCCTCGGGAACACGCTCTCCGGATCCAGGCTCACCACCATCTGCTCGAAGCGCAGCACCTCGTAGGCGGCGGGGTTGTCCAGGGTCGTCGTGTGGCGCGCGCCGTTCTGCAGCACCATCTGAATGGTGCGCGCCTGGCGATCCACCAGCATCCGGCCCGACTTGGCGAGATAGATGATCGGCTGGACCGGATTCTTCGTGTCGGCCGCGAGGACGTCCGTCCAGCCGCCCGTACGCGGCACGTCGCGCACGTAGAGGACGGTGTTGGGGAAGTCCTCGAAGAAGACGCGCGGCCGGACCTCGCCCTCCGCCCGGTCCGCAACGATCTGCATCGTCAGCTCGCGGAAGTTCTGGTTCGCGTCGGGCATGGCCTTGAGCAGCACCCAGGACGAGGCCGCCCAGGCGGCGACGGCGAGCACGGCGATGGGCCGGAGCAGGCGGTACGGGCTGATGCCGCACGCCATCATCACGACGACCTCGCGATCGGCCGAGAGGCGGCCGAGCGCCACGAGGATGCCGATGAGCAACGCCATCGGAATGGTCAGGGCGAGCGAGGAGGGCAGCAGCGTGGCCATCAGGCGCAGCAGCATGGGCCACGGTACGCCCTTGGCGATCATCTGCTCGGCCAGCTCGATGATGAACGGGATGATGAGAATGAACGTGAAGACCAGCAGGGCAATCGCGAACGGCGGGAGGATCTCCCGGATGACGTACCGATCGAGGGTCTTCATGCCTTCTCGGCTTATTATCGCCTGAACCTCGCGGCCGACCGATGATTCGCCTCGCCATCCTCTGGCACATGCACCAGCCCTTCTACCAGGACCTCGAGACGGGGGAGCATGCGCTGCCGTGGGCGCGGCTGCACGCGCTGAAGGACTACCGGGGCATGGTCGACCTCCTCGAGCCATTCCCGGGCGTGCGGGCGACGTTCAACCTGGTCCCGTCGCTCGTGCGGCAGGTGGAGGACTACGCATCGGGCGCCGGCACGGACCGGCTGCTGCGGGTGGGCCTCACTCCGGCCGACATGCTGACCGCCGCCGACCGGGCCTTCCTGGTCGCGAACGGCTTCCATGCGTCCGTCGAGCGCCTGATCGCGCCGCACGCGCGCTACACGGAACTCCACAGCACGCGCGAGCAGTCGGCGAGTTGGACGGTGGACGACCTGCGCGACCTCCAGGTCTGGCACAAGCTGGTGTGGATGGACCCGGACCGGCTGCGGGAAGACCAGCGGTTGGGGAGCCTGGTGGCGAAGGGCCGGGGCTTCTCGGAAGATGACAAGGCCGCGCTGCACGCGGTCGAGATGGAGTGGCTGCAGTCGACCGTGGGCGCCTACCGCCGGGCGTGCGAGCGCAGGCAGGTGGAGCTCTCGACGTCGCCGTTCTATCACGCCATTCTCCCGCTGCTCTGCGACACGGATGCCCACCTGGCCGCGTACCCCGAAGCCGCCCGCCCGGCACGGCCGTTTCGCCATCCAATCGATGCGCGCGAGCAGTTGACGCGCGCCGTCCGGTTTCATCAGGAAAGGTTCGGCATGCCGCCCCAGGGCCTGTGGCCCTCAGAGGGAGCCGTCTCGAACCTGGTCGTGCCCATCGTCGCGGCCGAGGGGCTCGGTTGGATGGCCACCGATGAGGACGTGCTCGCGCGGTCGCTTGGCGAGGACCTGCCGCGGGATGGCGACGGGCTGCCGCTGCGTGCGGAGGTGCTGTACCGGCCCTACGAGGTCCAGGCCGGCGGCGCCCGCGTGCGCGTGCTGTTCCGCGACCACGCGCTCTCGGACCGCATCGGCTTCACCTACCAGTCCTGGCAGGCATCTCATGCAGTGGACGACTTTCTCTGGCGGGTGCGGGAGAGCGCACGCCGCTTCTCGGAGCGCGACCCGGGCCCGGATCCGGTCATCGCCGTCATTCTCGACGGCGAGAACGCCTGGGAGCACTATGAGGGCGGCGGGCGGCCGTTCCTGCGCGAGCTCTACGGGCGGCTCCAGGCGGCGACCGATATCCGGACGGTGACGATGGCCGAGGCGGCGGCCGACGGGGCGAGGCCCTTGACGTCGTTGTTCCCGGGATCCTGGATCCATGCCGACTTCTACATCTGGGCCGGCCATCGGGACGACCAGCGGGCCTGGTCACAGCTGAGTGCCGCACGGGCGGCCTTTGATGAGCGGGCGCCGTTTGTTCCGCTCGCGGCCCGGGACCGGGCGTACGAGGAACTCCTGATTGCCGAGGGGTCGGACTGGTTCTGGTGGTACGGCGACGACCATTCCTCGCCACAGGACCGGGAGTTCGACGAGCAGTTTCGCCATCACATCCGGAAGGCGTACGAGGCGCTCGGTGTGGTGGCGCCCGCTGAGCTGCTCGAGACCAACATCACGACTGGCGCCGCGCCGCTGGCGGGCGGCGTGATGGAACCGGCCGAGTAAGGGCAGGCGCTGCGCGTGGGCCCTCCGGGTGGGCGCTTCGCGTGGGCGCTACGCGTTCGCCCTTCGCTGGGCGTTGGGCGGCGCTCCTAGGCGGTGCGGCGCTGGCACCGGCCTCGGACAGCGCTCTGACTAAGCCCAGGCGTCTTCAGGTCAAATCCCAGAACACAGAGCCGCAGAGCATCAACAGGCAGAGAATACTCGACGAATTGATTGGGTCTGATAATAATGATTATGTTAACTTAACTCCAGAATCCGCAGTGATTCTCCCCGAGCAGCCGCCGTATTCGCGCCGCGCCCACCGAATCCCACCGCCCAACGCCTGCGGCGCCTGCGTGCCGCCCACGCGCAGGCGGCCCGCGGCGGACGGCGCCGCCCGCGTTTGCGGCGACGCTGGATTCCACGGCGCGGAG
>JADZCN010000124.1 GCA_020851565.1 Acidobacteriota bacterium
CGTTCTTCGCGGTCAAGATGTCGGGTTGGTTGGCCGCGATCAGGAGAAGGTCCGGCTCCACCACGTCCCAGTTGGACAGCACGACGTCCAACGGCGCCAGGAACACCTGTCCGGAGCCGGGGTGGGCGCGCAGGTAGAGCTCGAGCGCAAAGTACACTCGACCCACCAGGACCTGGTGACGTGGCACCGGTGACGGGGTCACGTAGTGCACCCCATCGATGAGCTCGTGCCGGAGCCCGTCGTCCGGGAACTGCAGGAAGTCGGCGTAGGTAAGCCGTCGATCCGGGCTGCTTGCCGTCGACATCGGGACGTCAGCCTCCGCGCTCGAGCACACTCGTACACGCCCGCAGCCCTTGCGAGCGCCATACCGCGATGATCCGGCCAATATCCGTGGGTCCGGCACCCGGACGTGGCAGGAACTGCGACGATCGCACGCTCGAAACGGTGCAGGCCCAGCGCCGTGGCGCGATCGAGCGAAGATGGCATCGTCCACGGGGATCCGTCAAGCCGCAGGGTTACTATGGGCGCAAGCATGCAGCGTGTCGGCCCCGAACTCGCCGCCCGCCTTCACCGGCGCGCCAATGCGGGCCGATGGGACGTGCCCGTGGCCGATTTCGCCGCGGCACTGGAACGAAGCGCCGCGAAGGTGGATGCCCCCGACGCGACGACGCTGGAGCGTGCTCTGGGTGCACTCCACCTCGAAGATCTCGCCCTTGCGTGCGCGTGCGAGCGCGGCCACGAGGCCGCGTGGGAACACTTCGTCCTCGAGTACCGGCCGGCGCTCTACCGCGCGGCCGCGGCCATCGACTCCGCCGGCGACGGGCGCGAGCTCGCCGACTCGTTGTACGGGGAGCTCTTCGGCCTGAGAGAACGCGACGGCGAGCGCCAGTCGCTGTTCCGCTACTTCCACGGCCGCAGCAGCCTCGGTACGTGGCTGAGGGCTATCCTGGCGCAACGCCACGTGGACCGCGTGCGCGCAATCCGCCGCTTCGAACCGCTGCCGGAGGAGAACGCCCCCGATGCGCCGGCCTCCGAGGCGGCAGAGCCGGACGTGGAGTCGCACCGCCTGGGCGCGCTCGTCCGCGCCGCGCTGGCGGCCGCGTTGGCCCGACTCCCGCCGCGGGACCGCCTCCGCCTGGGCTGGTACTATGCCCAGGACATGACGCTGGCGCAGATTGGCCGTGCGCTGAAGGAACACGAGGCGACGGTGTCACGGCACCTGACCCGGACCCGCAAGGCACTGCGAGAAGACGTGGAGCGCCAGCTCCAGGAGCGTGGCCTGAGCCACGCGGCCGTCGCCGAGGGCTTCGCGGCCGTCGTGGCCGACGCGGGCGAGATGGACGTCGCGGACCTGCTCGGGACGGAGCCTGCCCGCAAGAACGCCGTGCTCGAACGTTCTCTGGATGAGGGAATGAGGTGACGCCGCAGGATCCGCGCGACCGTGCCATGGATGCCCTGCTCCGCCGGCAGATGCCGGGCAACGCCGGGTCAAGCGAGGCGTGCCCCGACGCGGAGACGCTGGCTGCGTGGACGGACGGCGGGCTGGACGCGCGCGCGCACGCGCAGGTGGAGGCGCACGCCGCAGGTTGCGCAAGGTGCCAGGCGCTCATGGCCGCGATCGTGAAGAGCCAACCAGCGCCGGCCGCACCGGCGCCAGAGGGGTCATGGAGCCGCTGGTCGCTGCGGTGGCTCGTGCCGCTGACCGCTGCTGCTGCGGCCACGCTGGTCTGGATGATGGTTCCGGGTGGCGAGCGACCGCGCACTCCCGTCGAGGAAGAGCTGACCCAGGCACGGGCCGAGTCTCCCGCGCCGCCGGTGGCGGTCGAGCCACCCGCCGCTGGGCCGGCCGCGAGGGACCCCCAGAAGGCACTTCCCGAGACGTCGCGGAAGGACGAGCGCGACGCCGCGGCCTCTCGCCCATCAGGCGACGAGGCCCGGTACGCCGCCCGCCAAACCGCACCGGCCGAACCTCCGCCGGCGCGCGCCGAGGCGGAAGCCAAGGCGGTGCAACCTGAGACGACCGTCGCCGCCGCTCCCGTGGCGGAGACCCTCAGCGTCGAGCGAGAACGCCGCAGCGCGGACGCGGCGACAGGACGCGAGGCTGCCGCAGTCCCGGCCCCGCCTGCGGCCGCGCAGGCTCAGTCCGCGCCAGCGGTCGGTGCCACCGTCGGCACTCGCGAAGGGTTCGCCGACGCCGCCCTTTCACCGGGGATCGTCTCGCGCGACCCCGCCGTGCGCTGGCGCCTGGCCGGCCCGGGCGCGGTGGAGCGCAGCACGGACGCAGGCTCGTCGTGGACGCGGCTCGAGACCGGCTCACCCGTGGTGTTCACGGCCGGCTCCGCGCCATCGGCATCGGTGTGCTGGCTCGTGGGCCCCGGCGGCCTCGTGCTCCTCACCACCGACGCGCGCACGTGGCGGCGCGTGACGAGCCCCGCGGCCGCGGACCTCATCGCGGTGGACGCGACAGACGCGGCCACCGCAACTGTACGGACGGCGAATGGCCATGCGTTCCGCACCATCGACGGCGGCGCCACGTGGGTGGCTACGCCGTAGGCCCGTCGCGCCAGGCCGCCCCCCCAGCACTCAAGACGCAAGTCCCAAGTCCCAAGCCCCACGACCCAGGTCGCGCTGATCCCCTACTTCGCCAGCGGGTCCGGCCGTAACTGGAAGTGTGCCGCGAGAGGCTTCGACCCCTTGCCGCCCTCGATGAGCCACGGCGTCCGATCGCCATTGGCGGCCCATAGTCCGCGTCCCTTCCACCCCGCGCTCGCATCGTCGATACGGCCGTCGAAGCCCTTCGCGTAGAAGCCCATCGGATACGGCACGCGAAGCACGAGCATCCGGCCGTCCTTCATCGCGATGAGGCCGTCGTTCAGGTTGCCCGTGGACATCGGGACGTCCTCGCCGAGGCCGAACGTGTCGTGCTGGTCCACCCAGGTGTAATAGCTGGACTCCGCGCTGTTCTCGCCGATGCCCTCGAAGCCGGGGCCCGGATACTGATGGAACGACCAGCCTTCCGGGCAGTGATCGCCGGTGGCCTTCGGGCCATTGAGCGGCGCCTTGCACTTGCGCCGGTCGAAGCTCCCGAGGTGGCCGCTCGCGAGCGAGACCCACACGACGCCCTGCTTGTCGACGTCGGCACCGCGCACGCCGAACCCGGGCGCGGGGACGTTGTAGACCTCGGCCAGCGCCGTGGCCGGCGGATTCGGTCCCGGGTCGAGGCGGACGACGCCGCTCGTGGCGCCGCGGAACGAGCCCCACACCGAGCCGTCCACGGGGCTCGGCATCACCGCGTAGAAGCCGGCCTGGATGCGCTTGTCCCTGGCGGGATTCACCGGCTGATCGGGCTCGACGTAGGCGTCCCGCTTGCCGTTGCCGTTCGTGTCCAATACCAGCGCCGTCCAACCCTGCGACTTCGCCGCGTCACCCGTCTCGTCCAACACCTTCGTGTTGAGCCAGCCGACCACGGGCCCACCGCCACTGGTCCAGAGCGTCTCGTTCGCGTCGTAGCCGAACTGCAGGTGGTGGGTCCCGAAGCAGGTGTCGACGAACGTGTACTTCTGCGTCTTCGGATCGAAGACCGCCAGGTGGCGGTTGGTCCGCTCCATCGGGAACAGCTTCGCGGACGGGTGATCCGAACCGGCCTTGCAGAAGGGTGGATTGTCCGGCCCGCGCACGGCAGCGGCCAGCCAGAGCCGGCCGTCGCGCCCGAACATCGAGTTGTGGTTGTTCACGCGCGTGTCCCAGATGCGCTCGTTGCCCCAGTAGGCCGAGGGCTGGAGCGCGTCCAGCCCCGCCGCGTGGCCGGGGCCGAGGCTGAGCGGCATGTCGGCATCGCGCACCGGCGCCTTGAACGTCGTGGCGATGTTCTTCACGGGATCGAGGATGGGGATGTCGTCCGAGCTGTACTCCGGCGACCCGAACAGCGGCCCGTAAGCGTTCACCGAGGGATCGCGGCGATCGCTCGCGATCAGGTCGTGCAGGTACTGCTTCTCGTTCATCCAGTCGCGAAGCGTGACGACGATGTTGCGCTCCTCGCCCTGCGGCCGCTGGGGCTTCGCTCGCGGCAGCTCGCCCTTCGCGATGCGGTCCGTCCAGTCGCCGTAGAGCTGGAACGCCATCGGTCCCATCGCGGTGAGCTGGTTCAGCATCATCTGCCCCGACTGCCCCGACTGCACGCGGCGACGCCACGCATCCGCACCCGAGGCAAACGTGCCGAACTCCTTCGGGATGGTGCGCGTGGACTCCTGACCCAGCTGGTGGCAGCCGATGCAGCCGTTGCTCTTCATCGCGTCGAGCCAGCGCGTCTGGGTGAAGTTCTTCCCGATGTCGGGGTGAGCGCCGAACTGGTCCGCGGATGGGATCTTCAGCATCGAGTACCAGTAGATGGCCGGGTAGTACTTCGCTGCGGCCGATTCGTCCGGAGCGGGCACGGCGGTGATGTTCACGTGCGCGCCGGGGCGGGCCTGGGCCTTCGCGCTGTCCACCAGGCCGTAGCCGCGCGCCCAGACGTCGTACTGCGCGGCGGGCAGGTCCGGGATGACGTATCGCCCCTGGTCGTCGGTGACGACGCTCTTGATGTAGCGAACGCCGAGCTCTCGTGTTTCCGCGATAACCCAGACGCCGGCCTCGGGACCGTTCGGCCCGCTCACCGCACCCCCGATGTCGTCGGGGTCGATGGGCACGCTGTCGCCGGGATTCGGTGACGAGCAGGATGCCGCCACGAGCGGCAGGAGACAAGTGAAGGCGACGGCGGCCCGGGCGGCCATTGTGCGGGGGGCACGGTCCTTCATGCGGGAGTCCTCCAGGACATGCGCCCCGCGCGGGGGCGTGACGCGGGAGGGTAGCACGACCACCGGCGACGCGCAGATGAGGTTACCAGTGGGGCACGGCCGGGAGGGTATACTGCGGCTCACTGAAATCGTCCGGCCGTGGTCTCGCGCTCCTTCGGACCTGGCGGAAGGAGCCCAACCATGTCGAAACTCATCCTGCGGGCCTGCGCCTCGTGCGCGGCAGCGATCACGCTCATGGCCGCCACGCCTGTCGCGGCACAGCCCCTCGGCGCCTTCAGCTGGCAGTTGCAGCCGCACTGCAACGTCGTCACCCTGACGGTCACGCAGCTCGGCTCCACCTATCGGCTGGAGGGCACCGACAACCTGTGCGGGGCGGCAGAGAGCGCCAGCGCCCAGGGCGTGGCGTTTCTCAACCCGGCCGGCAACGTCGGCTTCGGGTTGACGATCGTCGCCCCGGGAGCCGCCCCCATCCACGTGGCCGCCACCATCAGTCCGACGTCCCTCAGCGGCAGCTGGCAGGACGATGCAGGCAACGGCGGCACGTTCGCCTTCAACGGTGCCGCGGCCGGAACGCTGCGGCCGACGTCGAACCAGACCAGGGTTGCCGTCGCCCACACGGACTGGCGTGTCAGGTCCGGCGCCGACCCGGTAACATTCACGCTGTTCTCCGACGGCACCCACTTCCGGCGCACGAGCACCGGCGCCAGCTACCTGGTCCTGGGTGGCTCGGTTCCGGTGACGGTCAACGGCCGCCAGCAGCAGCTGCTGGGCCTCGAGCTGTGTTACGAGGCCTCGGCGTCGGCGGTCCTCAACTACGTCGAGATCAACACGACGACCCATACCGCCGCGACGCCGACAGGCCGCACACAGCGCCTGGGCGATCTGACGGAACGCACCGACGCTACCTGCCGCTACTACGCCCTGGCGACACCGTACATCCTGACCCCGAGCGACAGCGCCAACGCCTTCATCTCCGTCAACTGGACCGTGGCGTCGGCGACCTTCGAACTCGGCCGCGCCACATGGGTGCTCCAGCCGACGACCTCGTCGGGCGTCGTGCTCGACCCGATCCCGGATGAACCGGAACCGATGGATGGCGACCCGGCCTCCACGGCGGCGCGCCCGGGCGGCCGCTAGGCAGACCCATCCCACGTAGAATGGCGGCGCCATGACCCTGCCGCCGCCTGCTCCCTCGACGCCCGTGCCGGCGGCGCCTGCCGCCGACGGGCTCTTCACCTGGTGGCATGACGCCGACACCCGCGCGCGGCGGGCCTTCATCGCCGCCTCGCTCGGGTGGATGCTCGACTCGTTCGACGTGATGCTCTACTCCCTGGTCCTGGCCTCGCTCATCCAGGACCCTGTGCTGCAGCTCTCGACGACGGTGGCCGGGCAGCTGGGCGCGTTGACGCTGCTCGCGGCGGCCGTAGGTGGCGTAGCGTTCGGTGTCATCGCGGATCGTATTGGCCGCAAGCGCGCGCTGATGGCGGCGGTCCTCATCTACTCCATCTTCACGGCCGCGTGCGGGCTGGCGCAGAACGTCGCGCAGCTGGCCGTGTTCCGGATCCTCCTCGGCTTCGGCATGGGCGGCGAGTGGGCCACGGGCGTGGCACTGGTATCCGAGACGTTCCCGGCGCGGCACCGCGGGAAGGCGCTGGCCTTCGTGCAGAGCTCCTGGGCCATCGGCTATGGCCTGGCGGCGGCGGTGAACCTCGTGGTGATGCCGCTCTGGGGCTGGCGCGGCGTGTTCTTCGTCGGTGTGCTGCCGGCCCTCTTCACGCTCTGGATCCGCCGCAAGGTGGAGGAGCCAGAACTGTGGCACAGGACAGCCCCCGAGGCCCGCGGCCGCATCAGCTCGCTGTTCACGCCAAACCGCGCGCGCATCACGGTCTTCATCATCCTGATGAACGCGTGCTGCCTGTTCGGCTGGTGGGGGCTCAACCTGTGGGTGCCGGCCTACCTGAACCTGCCCGTGGAGCGCGGCGGCGTGGGCCTCTCCTCGTCCACGATGTCGTGGTTCGTGATCTTCATGCAGGTGGGCATGTGGCTCGGCTACATCAGCTTCGGCTACATCGCGGATGCGATTGGCCGCAAGCGTGCCTATGTCACGTTCGTGGCGATGGCGGCGCTGCTGCTGCCGCTCTACGGTGCGCTCCGCGAGCCATGGATGCTGCTGCTCCTCGGGCCCGCCGTGTCGTTCTTCGGCACGGGCTATTACAGCGGGTTCGGCGCGGTCATCGCGGAGCTCTACCCGACCTCGATTCGCGCCACCGCCGCGGGCGTGGGCTACAACGTGGGACGCATCGCCAGCGCCGCGGCGCCGTTCGTCGTGGGTTCGATGGCGGCCACACAGGGCTTCGGCGTCGCGTTTGCCATCACGGGCGCGGCCTTCGCGCTGGCAGCGGTGATGTGGGTGGGGATTCCCAACACGGAGAACAAGACCTTGACGGCGTAAGGTGGTGGCGGGATGACGCAGAGACAACACCGCCGCAGATTGCGCAGATGACGCAGATGCGGATTACGCGGATATCGTTAGAGATCCGGATCGCTCCTGGTCAGAAGCGCACGACCATGCCGACGGACGGCCGGAACGACATGCGTTTCTCGTAGGGGTCAATGAGGTACCAGACGTCGATGGGGTAGTTGATGCGCCCGTCAAGGGACACGGCCAGGTGGCGCGTGATGCTCACGTCCATCCCGATGCCGGACAGCAGGCCGCCGTAGGATTTCCGTTCCGACAGGCCCTGCTCGTCGACGCGGAGGGCGTTGATCCCGATCAACCAGTAGGGCCGCACGCGATCGGTGGTCTTGAACTCGGAAACGATCGAGAGCCCCAGGCTGTAGTCCCGGAACGTCCTCGTGCCCTCCCCGGGGAACTCGCTCTGGGACACCGCGATGCGCTCCGGGCGCCAGAACTCGAATTCCAGCCTCGCGGTGTCCGACACGCGGATACCGATCGTGTATCCGAGGGCCCCGGACCCGCCGGACAGGCCGCCGGATGGACGTTCCAGTGGATCGGTTCCCTCCTTGCGCCATTGACCGTTCCAGCCGCCCCGGACGCTGGCAAATCGATAGGGAACGGTCGGGCGACGTGGCGCGACGCCGTGCCGATATTCAGAGCCGGGAACAGTCTTCCACTTCTCCACCCTCACCAGGGCGCCGAGAGGCGCGCCGATCGCGCCGCCGAGGATGGCGCCGGTCAGAAGGCCGTAGAACGCCCCCTCGCCTGGCGATCCGTACTGCAGGTCCTCGGCGTCGTAGTCGACGGCGCCCCAGAGCATCATCAAGGGCGCGACGACGATCGCCATCCTCGTTGCGCCGAGGAGGGCCGACCGGCCTCGGCCTTCCTGGCCCTGGCTCACCTCGATCTCCCTGACGTCCCCGAGCGGGACCTTGACGAGTTCGCCGGCGCGCTTGCCTTCCGAGAGGCGCACCTCGACGCGGTCCGCGTCCGCTGACACCACGTGCCCGATGAACCTCGCCAGGTCGACGGTGGTGACCCGGGCCCATACGCCCGGGGTCAGGAGTGGCGTGGCTTGCGCGGCGCCCGAATCCCCTGGACTTCGGTCGGCACCGCCCGCGGTCATCGCCGCGGGCTGGGCTAGGACGAGGGACACCGACGTCAGAAGCGCGACAGGGATCAGCACCGCGACGGAGGACCAGCGAGATGGAGTGCACATAACCCCTCCCTGCCACGGCGTCCGGCCGCTTCTGTTCTTCTGGTCGTCCTGCAGGAGTTGCGCCAGGGAGATCAACGCCGGTCGCGCCTGGATCGACTCGGTTCAGTCGGGTGCTGCCAGGTTATCGGCAGCCCCCGGCTTCAGGCCCACCTGGTGGTGCCTTCGCCACCCGCGGCCGTGATCGTCTGTGCCATCTGCGTTCATCTGCGGCTCATCTGCGCCCCATCCGTGTCCGGTACGCCTGCGGCGGCATCCCCGTCCACCGCTTGAACGCACGGAAGAACGGCGCCGCCTCGGTGTAGCCGAGCAGGAACGCAATCTCCGTGCAGCTCAGCGCTGCATCCTCCAGGAGGAGCATCGCGCGCTCGCGGCGCGCCTCGTCCACCAGGTCCGCGAAGCGCGTGCCCTCGTCCGTGAGCCGGCGCTGCAGCGTGCGGCCCGACATCGCCAGGTCGCGGGCAATGGTTTCGAGACGCGGCTCGCCCTGCGCGAGGGCGGCGCCAATCGCCTGCCGCACGCGGTCCGCGAGGGTGGCCGAGGTGGGCAGCGCCGCCAGCAGTTGATCCGCGCGGCGCGACAGGTAGCCGAACAGGTGCGGATCGGACTGCGGGAGCGGCAGATCCAGGACGCCCGCGTCGAAGGCCACCTCGATCTGCGGCCCGCCCCAGGCCACCGGACAGGCGAAGAAGGCCTCGTGGCGGCTCGGATCCGCGGGGCGTGACAGCGGCAGCGTGACGAACGCTGCGCGAAGGGGACGGCCCGACAGACCCTGGAGCGTCGAAACGATGGAGGCCGCGTACGCCTCGACGGGCTCGCGCAGGCGCTGGAACGGCGGCGGCGCCGCATGCGTGAAGACCACGCGGTCGCCCGCCGGCCCCGATCGGCGCTCCATGTGGGGGAGCACCTCCGGGTGGACAAGGGCCTTGTAGCGCTGCTGCCACGCAAACGCCTCGCCCACCGTCCCATGGTGCCGCATCGCGTAGCCGACGACGCCAAGGCCGTGCAGGCCGAGCTCGGCGCCGAGCTTCAGTCCAACGGGCTGGCGCGCGATCACCTCCCACATCTTGATGTCCTGCGCGAGAGGCACGCGGCTGTCGGGATCGGCCAGCCACGCCGGATCGATCCCCGCCTCGGCGGCGATGGCATCGGCGTCCAGCCCGACGGCCCGCGCGGCATCCAGGACCGCCGACACGAGTGCGGACAGGATCGAATGGTCCTGCATGGCGGAAGTATCCGTGATTTGTCGGCCACGGTCACAAGGCTGGCGGGCGGGGTCAGTGGCGCTGCAGGCCGCGCGCCGTATCGTCAACATGAAGGAGGCGAACGATGCGAGTGGAAGGCCTGAACGTCGTGGTGGTGGGCGGCGCGACCGGTGGCGCCGCGGCGGCGCTGCTGCTGGCCCGGGCCGGCGCGCGCGTCACCGTGCTCGAGAAGGTGGAGCGCCCGAGGGCGGTGGGCGCCGGCATTGCGATGGCCGAGAACGGGCTCGCGGTGCTCGAATCGCTCGGCCTTGGCCCCGCCATCGCCGCCGTCTCCGTTCCTCTCTCCGCCGTCCGGGTCGTCGACGCGAAAGGCCGCGTGCTGTTCGCGCCGCCCGGCGCGGACCCGGTGGTGCGCATGATGCGCAGGAGCGCGCTCCAGTCGGTACTCCTCGACGCCCTCGAGGCCGAGCCGCTGGTGGAATGCCGCTTCGGCGCCGAGGTGACCGACGTCACGCCGGACGGCCAGGTCGTGGCACGAATCGGCGGTCGCGACGTGCGTCTCCAGGCCGATCTGGTCGTGGGCGCCGACGGATTCCACTCGCAGGTCCGCGCACGGGGCGGCTTCCCGGCGCGAATCGGCGGGTCCGGCATCACTTACGTGCGCGCGCTGGTCGGCCCGGGACTCGCGACGGGCGTGGAGACGTGGACGGAAGCCGGGTTGTTCGGCAGCTTCCCCGTGCCCGACGGAACGTATGTCTACGCGTCCGCCCGCTCGCCGATGTGCCGGCAGGCTGCGGACCACGCAGACCTGGCCGCCTTTCGCGCCGCCTGGGCGAGGGTCTACCCGCCCTCGGCGCCCATCTTCGATGGCGTGCGGTGGTGGGGCGGTCTGCTCGTGAACCGCGTGTGGACGGTGCACTGCCGTCGATGGGTGAACGGGCGACTCGTCCTGCTGGGCGACGCCGCGCACGCGATGCCGCCCAATCTCGGACAGGGCGCCAACAGCGCGCTCGTCGATGCGGCAGTGCTCCTCGACGAGCTCCGGCGCCAGGATGATGTGCCATCCGCGCTGGGCGCGTACGAGGCGCGGCGGCAACCCGCGGTGCGGCGCGTGGCGAACCAGTCGGCGCGCCTCGGCCGGCTGGCGGAGCTGACGAGCCCCATCCTGCGGGGGCTTCGCGATCGCCTCGTGATGCCGGTTGCGCAGCGGGTGGCTCGCGAGAGCGACCTTTCGGGGGTGCTGCAGGAGGCACCTGACGCGCTGCGAGCCATCGGCCGCGCCTGATGTCGCTGGTCCTGTCTGCCATGGCCTTCGCGCTCGGCATCGGCCTCGTCCCTCCGGGCATGACGAGCTGGGTCTAGGGCCTCATCGGCGCGGGGTTCTTCCGCGCGCGCACCCTGCCTCGCTGGGTATCGCTCTGCTTCATCGCCGCGGGCATCGGCGTTCCGCTGGCGCAGGTCGGGGGCTTTCCGTGTGCGCTTGCCTGGGCCTACCCCGCCGCGTGTGGGCTCTGGCTGATCTCACTGGGATGGGTGGCCCTCTCCTCGGACTGACGCCGGGCACCGGCGGCACGCCGGCAGGTCGCCGGTCCTGGATCCAGGGGGCACAGCGTTCGGGCGCGATTCCGACACCGGCCGCAGGAACGGGTTGTGCAGCGCGGCCCAGTATGCCCGCCAGCCTCCGGCTGCTCATCTCGATCGCCGCCGTGACCGCCACGGCGGCATGCGGCGCGGCCCGCGCGCCGCTGACGACGAGCTTCGCCCAACTGCCCGACCACTTGAACGTGGGCGACACCGTGACAGTGGAATCGGCGGACGGCGCGGAGGTGCGGGGCCGCCTGGTGCGGATGGCGCCCGACTCCATCGCGGTCACGGAGCCGTCCGCCGAGCGCATGGTGGACGCGAGCAGGGTGCGTCGGATCTCGGCGTGCTGTGACAGCCTCCTGAACGGCACGCTGATCGGCTTTGTGAGCGGCGCCCTCTTCGGCACCGCCGTCGCCGTGGGGCTCTCGGACGGCAGCTCGGACCTGGATGGCAACCAGAGCGCGTTGATCTTCGGCGGCATCGGCGCGGGGCTCGGTATCGGGCTGGACGCCTTGGTGCGGAGCGACCGCCTGGTCTACAGTTCACCCGCCGTGACGCCGCGGGCACGCGCCGGACCGACGGGTGCCGCGGTGGGAATCACCGTGACCTGGTGAGCGGCTCGACCTTCTGTGTCACTGGGGGCTTGGGGCTTGGGGCTTGGGGTCTTGAGGTCTTGAGGTCTTGGGGTCTTGAGGTCTTGGGGGTCTGCGGCCCCTGCGCCATCTGCGTTCATCTGCGGCCTCTCTTGCGCCATGTGCGTCCATCTGCGTCCCCTCTGCGGCCCCTCCGCGTGCAAGGTTTCCCGCCATCTCCGTTCTGAGGACAGGAAGGCCAATCCCGGCCCTCCGTGTCAGGGGAGCGGTTCACATGTCTGCACGCACCTGGATCGTCGCGCTGGTCATTGCCGGCGGCGCCTTCATCCTTCGCCCGGCGGGTCCCGCGGTCTCCGCGGAACCGGAGCCGGCCGAGACTCAGGATCAGACGACCACGCTCGACGATCAGACCGAGCTGGCCATCACCGTCTACAACTCCGACATCGCGCTCGTGCGCGACGTCCGGCAGCTGCAGCTGCCGCGCGGCACCGGAAGCCTCCGCTTCATGGACATCGCGGCCACGGTGAACCCGGCCACGGTGCACTTCCGGTCGATCACCGAACCTTCGCGTGTGAGCGTGCTGGAGCAGAACTACGAATACGACCTGCTGGAGCCCGACAAGCTCCTGCGCAAGTACGTGGGCCGCGACGTAACGCTGGTCCGTACGCGCCAAGAGGGTGGGACGACGCGGCAGGAAGAGGTCACGGCGCGCCTGCTCAGCTACAACAACGCGCCCGTGTGGCGCATCGGCAACGAGATCGTGACCGGCATGCACGCGGACCACATCCGCTTCCCGGAACTGCCCGAGACCCTGTTCTCACGCCCGACGCTCATCTGGACCGTCCAGAACGACGGCGCCGCCCGACAGCGCGTGGAAGCCTCGTACCTGGCGGGCAAGCTGGCCTGGAACGCGGACTACGTGCTCACCGTGGCGCGCGACGACAGGACGGCCGGCGTGGACGGCTGGGTGACGCTCACGAACAACAGCGGCACGGCCTTCCGCAACGCGAAGCTGCAGCTGGTGGCCGGTGACCTCAACCGCGTGCGCCAGGAGCTGCGGAAGGCAGTGGCCTACGAGATGGCGGACGCCGCCCGGCCGGCCGCCGCCCAGATGGCGCAGGAGTCGTTCTCCGACTACCACCTCTACACGCTGGAGCGAAAGACGACGATCAACAACAGCCAGACCAAGCAGGTGTCGATGCTCAACGGCACAAACGTGCCCGTCCAGAAGCGCTACGTTGTCGAGGGCCAGCGCTACTACTACCACAACGCGCAGCACCCCGGCTCGCCTCTGAAGGACGTGGTGCAGGTGTTCTACCAGTTCAAGAACGAGGCGAAGGGCGGGCTCGGGATGCCGATGCCGGCCGGCACGGTCCGCGTCTACCAGGAGGACTCGAAGGGCGCAGTGCAGTTCGTCGGCGAGGACCGCATCAACCACACGCCGAAGGACGAGACGTTGAACCTGAAGATCGGCAACGCCTTCGACGTGGTGTGCGAGCGCAACCAGGTCGACTTCGAGAAGATCGCCGGCAACGTCTACGAGTTCGAGTACGAGATCACGCTGCGCAACCACAAGAGCGTGCCCGTCACGGTGGAAGTGAACGAGCCCATCGGCGGCACGTGGCGCATGGTGCGCAGCTCGCACGAGCACACCAAGACCGCGGCCTGGGCCGCACAGTTCAACGTGCCAGTCGTGGCCGACGGTGAGGCGGTGCTGAAGTACCGGGTGAGGGTGACGTACTAGGGGCTCGAGGTCTTGAGGTCTTGAGGTCTTGAGGTCTTGGGGGCTTGAGGTCTTGGGGGCTTGAGGGTCTTGAGGGGCTTGTGGGCTTGGGTCTGGAGGCGACGTTCGACAGCACTCAGCGCCCCAGGACCTCAAGACCCCAAGACCTCAAGACCCCAAGACCTCAAGACCCACCTCACCTCGTCCGGCCAATCAGGATACGCCCGCGCGTGAACGACACCGCCAGCGTCTCGCCCGCCTTCTTCGACACCGGCTCGCAGGCGGCGGTCGCGGGGTGGCAGAGCGTGGCCTCGAAGGTGCGCGCCACCTTCAAGGTGTAGCTCCCGGGCGGGCCGTCGATGGTGTAGGCGAAGCGGCCATCGGCCGCCTGGGCGCCGTCGATACGCACGTCGCCTCGCGCCTCGAGGACCCGGATGTCGCGCCACCGATCCCCCGAGTGATGGCGCGTCTCGTAGCGCATGACGTCCCGCGGGAGGAGCGCCACCACCTTCGGCACGTTGCGAAACCCGGCGGCGGTGGCCAGGCCGCGTTCGAGCTGGACTCCCTCGCCCGAGAACCAGACGAAAGCCTGGCGCGCGATGAGGCTGGCCACGGCCAGGAGCGCCACGGCCTCGTCGTCGAGCTCGTGCTTGTTCTCGGTGGCCGAGACAAGGGTACCGCCGCCCGGGGGCTCGCTGTTGATGCCGAGCGGCCGCCTGGGGTTGGGCCGGTCGCCGCGCGTGAGGCTGGAGATGTGCCGGCGCTTGTCCCACGCATGCCCGCCACGGTACGAGTGCACGTTGAAGGCGTCCGCCGGGTCGATGCTGTACCGGTCGAGGTCGCTCACCTCCTCGGAGGGTGCGGCCGTGAGCGTCCTGAGTGCACGACCGCCCGCCGCGGCGTAGTAGCCGACACACTCCGCCAGCCTCGCCGGGCTGGGTTCGCCCGTCTGCCAGGCCTCGTTGCCGCAATCGATCCAGTCGATCACGCCGGCGGCATTGTCCAGCGTGGCGACGCGCGTCATGAAGTCGCGCCGATCGGCGATCACCTGCACGTCGCCCTGCGACCAGACGACTCTGAGCTTCCGAGCGGCCAGCGCCGAGAAGAACCGCTCGACGTGGGCGTAGTAGTCCGGCGTCAGCCCGGGACCCACCTCGCGCCCGCGCCAGAACGCCGTGCGACCACCGGCGCCGGGGTCCGGGCACGGGGCCGTCGCGCTGCACCCGAGTGCGGACCAGGTGCGCACCCCCTGGTAGCCTGCACGGGCCACGGCATCGAGCTCGGCCTCTGCGCGTGCGGTGTCACGGACGAAGAGCGAGAACAGATCCCCGGCGTGGGCGTAGATGGGCAGCACGGGCCCGCGATCGTCCCGGAACGTGTGGCCCTCGATCCGGAGCCGGCCGGCGAGCGGGTCCGCAGGGGCCGCGACCGCCGGGGCGGCCGGTTCCTGTGTCGATGGCGCAGCCGTCAGCCCGGCCAGCGCGGTCAGCGTCACAACACCAATCATCGCGCAGCGCGCCGGAGGCCCCATCTTCCGACCCTACCCCGACGCCACACCAATCGGCAACGCCAACCTCCGGACCTTGAACGTCATGCGTCGGACGCTGGGCTCTGGAACGTCCGGCTCACACGCTCCCGACTCGCGGCTTCACGAGATGGAACCGCGCCGCATCCTGATACGCCTTCGCGAGCGCGAGAATCTCCATCTCTCGGTACGGCTGGGCGTAGATCGTCGCGTTGGTGGGCGTGCCCGTGTCGGCAAACCCGTTCGGCAGGTTGATCGCGGGATAGCACGCGAGGTTGGCCATCCCGAAATGTCGCTGTGCCGGCGTCTGTGGACGTGGGGGCTCCGCGGGGCGTGGCGGGCCACCCGCAACGGGGCCGGCCGCACCACCGGGACCGCCGGGGCCTCGCCCTCCGCTTCCGCCTACGCCGGTGTTGTTCGATCCCACGAGGTACACATCCACGTGCGCTGTGGCCTTCGCCAGCTCCGTCATCATCATCATGCGCACGCGCTGCGACTGCAGGTAGTCCACCGCGGGCACGAGGCGGCCGGTGGGCCGCGCGCTGCGCGAGCCCTTCATCCGGCCCGCGCGTGCGTGCTGGTCGAAGAACACGGCGGACTCGACCGAGATGGCGCTGACGTTCGACGCCATGTCGGGCACCGACACGGGGATGAACTCGCGAACCCCCAGCGCCCGCAGCGTCTCGAGCATCTTCGCCGCGTTGGCCTTCGCCGACGGGTGGGTGATCTCGTCGAAGGACTCCTGGATGATGCCCACGCGCAGCTTGCGAATGTCGAGCGCTGCATTCCAGTTGAACGGCAGGTCCGTGACGCTCATGTCGCGGCCGTCGGGCCTGGCGATCGCCTGCATCACCAGCGCGCAGTCCTCGGCATATCGGCAGATGGGGCCGAGCCGATCCTGCGTCCACGAGAGCGCCATCACGCCGTAGCGGCTGATGCGGCCGAAGGTGGGCCTGAGACCCGCGAGCCCGCATCGCGCCGAGGGGCTGAGGATGCTGCCGCTCGTCTCGGTGCCGATCGCGAAGCCGACGCACCCGGCCGCGGTGGCAGACGAGGGCCCCGCGGACGATCCACTCGAGCCCTGTGCCGGATCCCACGGGCTCTTCGTCTGCCCGCCGAACCAGTTGTCGCCCGCCGCCAGCTCGCCGGTGCTGAGCTTGGCGATGAGCACGGCTCCCGCCTCGCGCAGCATCTCGACCACGCTGGCGTCGTAGTCGAACTGCTGCTCCTTGAACGCGGGCGATCCCCACGTCGTCTTGTAGCCCTTCACCGAGATGATGTCCTTCGCCCCCCACGGGATGCCGTGCAGCGGCCCCTTGTAGCGGCCCGCCGCAATCTCGGCGTCCGCGCGCCGTGCTTCCGCCAGGCCGTGCTCGTCGAGAAACGTGACCACGTTGTTGAGCGTCGGGTTGTAGCGATGGAGGCGTGCCAGGTACATCCCGGTGAGCTCCACCGACGACACCTGCTTCGTGCGCACGAGCTCCGCCAGGTGGCGCACCGGCCAGAACGCCACGTCCTCGAGATTCGCGGGCCGCCGCACCGAGGGCGCCTTGCTCATCCGGAACGGCTGCGGTGCCTTGTCCACCCTCAGCCCGGGTACCATCGGGCTGAAATGGAACGGCGGCGACACGTCGTTGGGGATGTCGACGGCCCTGAGCTCCCTGTACTGCGCCAGGTTGCGGTTGGCCGACTCCACCATCGCCTTGCGGTCCTCCTCGCTCAGGTCGATGCCCGAGAGCTGCAGCGCCTCGGTGACCATGGCGAGCGTCACGGTCTGCGCACCGGCGTCCTGCATCCGCGCCCACAAGAACCCGGGGACCAGGGTCGTACCCAGGCCGATGCTGGCGAAGTGGGCGATGAAGCGGCGGCGGGTCTCGTGAAGCATGGGGCATTATAGGTTCGGGGTTCTCGGGTTCTCGGGTTCTCGGGTTCTGCACTCTTCTTCAGGCAATGGCACGGAGAAGTGTGGGGCGGTGTTGGCGGCGGCCACATCGGCCGATAGCCCCCGCGAGATGTCCAATACTGCCGTCACCGATCTCAGCCAGAACCTGTTCGGGTCCTCCCTCACGCATCGCGTGCCCACACCCACCATCATCGAGGCCATGGTCGCGGCCAGCGAGGGGGTCAGCGACCTCGTGCTGTCGCCGGGGCGGCCGCCCCAGGTGGAGCGCTACGGGCACCTGGAGCCCGTGGACATCACCGGCCTCGCCACGCTGGGGCCGGCGGACACGGCCGCGCTCGCGAGCGACCTCATCGGCGACAACGAACTGGCGCTCAGGACGCTCAAGGACCAGGGCGCCTGCGACCTCTCCTACGCCATCCCGGAGCGGTACCGGTTCCGCGTCAACGTCTTCCGTCAGCGTGGCACCTACGCCGTCGTGATGCGCCTCATCGCGGACCGCATTCCCTCGTTGGACGAGCTCGGGCTGCCCCGGGTCCTCTCCGACATCATCACGCTCAAGAACGGCATCGTGCTCGTCACGGGCCCCACGGGGTCCGGCAAGTCGACGACGCTGGCCGCGATGATCGACGGCATCAACGAGTCGCGCGCCGAGCACATCGTGACCATCGAGGATCCCATCGAGTTCCTGCACCACCACAAGAAGGGCACCGTGCACCAGCGCGAGCTGCACAGCGACACGCCCACCTTTGCCGCCGCGCTCAGGTCCGCCCTGCGCCAGGCGCCGAAGGTGATCCTGGTGGGCGAGATGCGCGACCGCGAGACCATCGAGATCGCGCTGACCGCAGCGGAAACGGGCCACCTCGTGCTCTCGAGCCTGCACACCATCGACGCGTCGAAGACCGTGGACCGCATCATCGGCAGCTTCGATCTCGCCGATCAGGAACGGATTCGGGCACGGTTCGCCACCTGCTTCCAGTACGTCATCTCGCAGCGGCTGCTACCTCGGAAGGAAGGCGGGCGCATGGCCATCGTGGAGGTCCTGAAGTCCACGATGCGCACCAGGGAGTACGTCGAGAAGGGTGAAAAGGAAGGCCGGTCGCTGCTCGACGCCATGCGGGATGGCGACATCGACGGCATGCAGACCTTCGACGGGGAGCTCGAGAAGCTGGTCCGGGCCGACAGGATCTCGCCGACCACCGCCTATCTCTACGCGACCAACCCCAACAACCTGCGCGTGGCCCTGGCGGACGTGCCCGACGAGGACTCGCTGATCACCAGGTAACGTCATGCCCGCGCGGCGCGAGCGAACTCGACGAGCAGCTCACCGACGCGGGCCGGCTGCTCCTGCTGCACCCAGTGTCCGGCGCCCTCGAGCAGGTGCGCGCCACGGAAATCCGTGCACGCCGTCGTCTGCATGGCCTCGAAGGCGCCCGCCCGCTGGAACACGCCCCAGTCGCTCTTGCCCGAGATGAACAGCGCCGGCACGTCGATGGTGCGGCCGGCAAAGATCAGCAGCTCGGCAGAGAGGCGTGGCGTGCGGCCCACGCGGTACGACTGCAGTCCTCCCTGGAATCCCGTGCGGGCGTACTCCTCCGCGTAGACCGCCAGTTCGCGATCGGGCAGCCACGTGCACGCGGCGATCTGTGCGAGCGACGGCATGTCCGCGGCCACCTGCTCGGCCATGCCCTTCCCCAGGTCCATCACGTAGTAGCGCGGAAGCTTCGCGAACTCCTCGGCCGTGTTCGCCTGCAGCGGAGCGGGCGTGTTGCCCGGCCAGTCGGCGCTCTTCACGTGATAGTACGCGCGCAGGAACGCGTGCAGGCCCTGTGGCGGATGCCACATGTTCTCGTTGGCCTCGCGCGTGGTGTAGTAGGCCTGGTAGTGCGTTCGGGGCGGCGTGAGCGCGGCGAGGTCGGCCTCCATGTTCGCGGCCGCCGAAGGGCGCGCTCATCATCACGACCGACCTGAACACGTCGGGCCGGGCCAGCGCACACCACGCTGCCACCGGCGATCCGAAATCGTGCCCGACAATGGCCGCCACCGTGCGGTGGCTGAGGGCCGACACCAGCGCCAGCATGTCGCGCACGCGGTTCAGCGTGGAGAACGGTGCGAGATCCTCGTCGTACGTGACCTCGGTGCCGGCGCTCCTGCCATAGCCCCGCTGATCCGGGGCCATCACGTGATAGCCGGCAGCCGCCAGCGGCAGCATCACCTTCCGCCAGCTGTAGGCGAGCTCCGGAAACCCATGCACGAGCAGCACGCCGGGCCGCCCGGCAGGCTCGAACCCGGCCTCGAGCACGTGCATCGTGATGCCGTTGACACCACTCACGAGCCGCGAGCGGATGCCCGCCGGAAGGGTGCCGTCGCCGTATGGCACGCTGCCGGTGGGCTGCGCGGAAGCCACGGGCCGGCGTGCCGCAGCCAGCAGCGGCGCGGCGGCGAGCGATTGCAGGAGCTGCCGGCGGGAAACTGGGCTCGACATGCGATTTACCTATCGAGCGACAGGGTATCAGGTCCCCACTCCACCGTGGTGCCTCCGGCCGATGCCGAGTGGGCACGTCGCTGCGGTGGACGCTGTTCCGTCGCATACAGCGTCAGGCGCTCGGCATCCGGCGGGCATGCCGACATGTCCCGGCCGAACATCACCCACCACGTGGGCGGCGTGCACACGGCAAGGCCGCGCCGCGTCATCATCAGCGCCAGGCTCGCGGCCATGCTCCACTGCTCGTGGTGTGGGCCTTCCTCTGCCCAGACGAGCTCGTAGGTGCGTCCCGGTTGCGGATGGATGGCCTGCAACAGCGCCTCGGTCGGCTGGGGTGCTGGAACGTCGTCGCGAACGATGCCGGCGCCAAGCGCCATCCCCGCCGTCACGACGACCAGCGGCCACACCACGAGCGGGCGACTCAGGCGGAGCCCCACCATGACGAGAAAGACCCCCATCGCCGCGAAGGCGACCGCGAACAGCAGCACGTGGTCGATGAGGGGCCCGACGATGCGGGTGGCACCCAGGACGAGGAGAATCACGCCCATCCACACGAAAGCCACGAGCCGTCGATGGATCGGATCGCCCGCCAGGGCAATGGCCGCCATCAGCATCACCGCCGCCATGATGCGCTCTGGGTGCCCGAGGCCAGGCGAGAACGGGCGCGCGAAGAAGCGCCCGACGAATTGAGCCGCCTCGCCCCATCCGTGGCTCGCGCCAGGCTGCGTGGCGAAGAACGCCCACAGGCGCGAGAGGTTGCCGGGACTGTGCCGCCACTCGTCCACGAGCAGCGGAACCAGGGACACCACGACGATGGTCATCGCCGCCCACAACGACGCGCGCTCGAGCCCCGTGAGGCGGTTCGGACGCCCCCGCCGCGCAACGAGGGCGAGCGCCACGCCGAGCACCCACATCGGTGCGACCACCGTCACGGCGGAGACATGGTTGTGAACCATGTAGATGGATGCCAGCGCCGCCGGGAGGGCCAGCGCGACTCTCCCCATCGACACACCCGCCATCGTCGTTACCAGCGTGAGAGTCGGGAAGATGAGAAGGTAGGGCGGCCAGATCTTCGAGAGGTAATCGGCCCCGAGCCCGGATCGGGCCAGGACGAAGAGAAATGCCGCGGCGAGCAGCAGAGCGTCGGTCTTGCGGGGCGACAGCACGTAGATGGCGTGCAGCGCCATCAGCAGGAATGCCGCGTTCAGGAGGAGCTGCGCGACGTGGTGGCGGCCCATCGGGCTGGGCCATGGGGTGAGAACGGGCTCGGTGAACGCGTAGTAGTACGAGGCGGCCGGGCCCGGGTGGTTGAAGTCGAAGCGGCTGTACGGGCCGACGAGCTCGCGAAACCGCTTCGCTCGCTCCACCTGCAGCCCGTATGCGGCCTCGTCGCCCACCTCGACGAGCGGCGCGGCATACCAGCGCCCGTTGACCGCAAGCATGACGCCGACCAGGAGGGCCGGCAACAGCACCACGTGGACGATGTAGCCCAGGCGCACGGGGCGAAAGGCGCCCACGACGGGATCTCAGCGCCGATCGGCGATCAGTTTCAGCAGGTCGAGGCTCGACACGACGCCCACCGCGTCGGAGCCGCGCATGACGACCAGGCGATGGATGTGCTGGTCGAGCATGGAACGAGCTACGTCGGCCACCGGCGCGGTCTCTTCGATGGAGTGGATGACCGGGCTCATGATCTCCCGGACGGTCACAGCCTGCTGCTCGACGTACCGCTGGCCCAGATCCTCGAGCGTCAGATCGGCGGGGTCGACGTCGTAGAAGCCCGAACTGAGCGCCGAGGCGTGCTCGTCTGAGATGCTGCGGAGCACGTCGGTCATCGACACCACGCCGACCAGGTGCCCCTGCCCATCGACCACGGGCGCGCCGGAGATCTCCTGCTCGACGAGCCGCCGCACCAGGTCGTTGGTCAACATGTTGTCGGTCACCGTGACGACCACAGGTGTCATGACATCCCTGGCGCAGAGCGAGCTCATCGGCGTAACCCTCCGGTTCTGAACCGCAACAGACCGGTTGTAGCACGCCGCGTCACTCGAACGCCACCATCATCGGCGCGCGCGATGGGTCACCGCGACGTGTCGCGCTGCGAGGCAATCCATCGCGCGACGGAGTCGAGCGCTTCCTGATCGCGGACCACGGTGCCAAGCGGCGGCATCTGCGAGGAGGGGAACCGCGATTTCATCCGGCGCAGCAGCGCGCTGTCCTGGGGGTTCGCCGGATCCACGAGCACGCTCTCGCCTTCGGGCACGCCCGGCACCTGCCACTTCGTCCCGTGGCCGAGCATCGACCGGACCGTCTCCGCACCCGCGGCCGCCACCTCCCCGTGCTTCCAGAACAGGCCCAGCGGCGCGAGTTCGCTCTTGCGGTTGTGGCATGCGCCGCAGTTGCCGGCCAAGTAGCCCAGCACCGCGCGCTCCTCTGCCGAGCGGGCGGCGATCCGCGGGGGGTTCACCACGAGCTCCGGCCGCGCCGGCTGCAGCAGCCCGTCCTCGTTCAGCGTCTTCAAGGTCGTCATGCCGGGCTGCAGCGGCTCGCCGTGGATGGCGTTCGGATCCCGGTCCGTGGAGAGCTGCAGCGCATTGAAGCCCAGCACCTGCGTGCGATCCGACACGTGACATGCGCGGCACTGGTCGACCGACGGAATGTTGTGGAACTTCCCCGGTGCGATCTCGGCAGCCCCGGGAAGGCCGTCATCGGGCGCCTTCACCGCCGCGCTGCCCTCGGCATTCCATACATAGGTGGCAAACACCCACTGCCCGCGCGTGGCCCTCCAGATGAACCGCGTTTCGACCCGGCGCCCGCCGAAGCCGAACTCCTTCCACAGTTTCGTGCCCACCGGAAGGTCCCACTCGTGCACGTCGGTCGTGTCGATCGTCGTGCCGGGCGGCAGGTAGATCCATCGTGCCTTGGCCGCGCCGTCCGTCCACAGCGGGTACTGCGGCGAGAACGGCCGGTTGCGTGGGTCCACGACACCCGGCCTGCCCGGCTCGTAGAGGCCGGTGT
The DNA here is from genome assembly GCA_020851565.1 of Acidobacteriota bacterium. GTDB lineage: Bacteria > Acidobacteriota > Vicinamibacteria > Vicinamibacterales > UBA2999 > VFZN01. The sequence goes on from JADZCN010000124.1 coordinate 22,501, forward strand.
CCATCAACGAGTCGGGCGCGACCGGCGGGGGGGCGCCCGGCGTAGCCGCGACGGCGCGGCGCCAGGTCGTTCCCGCCACCGCCAATGCTGCCACCAGCACGATGACGGCGAAGTGCCTTCGATTGCCCATGACCCTGATCCCCGATCCCTGATCCCTGGTCCCTGATCCCTGATCCCTGATCCCTGATCCCTGACTTTACTGACGCGCCTCGCTGGGATCGATCGGCGCGGGCACGCGGTTGTGCACGGGCTCGAGCGACTGCAGATACGCGAACAGGTCCTTGAGGTCGTTGTCGGTCAGCTGTCCATAGACCGACCACGGCATCGGCGGCAGCACGGGACGGCCCTTGCCCTGGTGGAGGCCCGTGCGCATCGTCTTGATGAACATCTCCTCGGTCCAGTCGCCGAGGCCCGTCTCCTTGTCCGGCGTGAGGTTCGCCGTGAAGCTCACCCCCCAGGGACCGGCAAATGCGGTGTTCGTGCCTGCGGCCACCCAGACCCACGGCCCCGGCGGCAGCTCGGGCGGCGCCGGCATCTTGAGATCGGCGGGGTGACCCGTGAGCGCACGCGTCATGTCCGGTGCCGGCCCCTTCGGGCCCATCACCCACGGCGTGTGACAGTCGTGGCAGCCCTTGGTCTTGACCATGTAGGCGCCGTGCTCGACGCTCGGCGTGTAGGCCGTCGCCGGTTCGGATGAAGCCGTGACCTTGGCGGCCGCCGGCACGAAGGCCGCGGCCAGCGCGATGAACGAAGCTCCCAGGACCATCCGCGATGTCATCATTTGTCTCTCTCCTTCTGGAGTGGTAAACGGAGGGAGCGAGGGGCGGGTTCGCCCTGGGACCCTAAACCTTCCCTATCTGGACCTTAAGACTTTCCTAACAGCGCGGTATACTCCCGCAACCCCATGCTGGACAGGCAGTTGGCCGATTTTCTCGAAGCGGGGCTCGCCATCTACATCGCCTCGCGAAACGCGGACCTGGAACCCAACGGAGCGCACGTGGTGGCGGTGAAGGTGGACGGCGACCTTCAGCATGTCGTCGCGTTCGTGCCGACGGTGTCGGCCGGCGCGGTGCTGGAGGATCTCCGGTCCAACGGGCAGGTCGCGGTCGTCTTCACGCGGCCACCGGACGAGAAGGGCTGCCAGGTGAAAGGGGTGTTCACCGACGCCCGTGACGCCCGCCCGGACGAGCGCGACCTCGTCCTCGGGCAGTGGGAACGGTTCCGGGATCGACTCGAACAGGTGGGGCTGCCGCGCGCGCCGACCGACGCGTGGGTGACCTGGCCGTGCGTCGCCATCCGGTTCCGCGTAAACGCGCTGTTCGATCAGACGCCGGGCCCCGGCGCCGGAGCTCCGCTGCCATGAGCCTGACGCTCGAGTCGCTCGCGCCGTGCTGGCAGGGCCTCATCCCGGCCACGCTCTTCACGTGCTCTCGCGATGGCATCCCGAACGCGGCGTACCTGAGCCACATCGAGTACGTGGACAGCCAGCACGTCGCGCTCTCGTTCCAGTTCTTCAACAAGAGCCGGCGGAACGTGGCGGAGAATCCCAACGCCCTCGTGCGGGTGATCGATCCCGACACCGCGCAGGGGTACGCGCTCCGGCTGCGGCTCGTCCGCTCCGAGACATCCGGTCCCATCTTCGAGCGGATGGCGCTTCGTATCGAGGCCATTGCCTCGTACTCGGGGCTGAAGGGCATCTTCAAGCTCCTCGCGGCGGACATCTACGAGGTCCGCTCGATCGCACCGGTGCTCGACGACGTGGCGGGTGCGATCGCGCGGGATGGGAGCGGGCGTCGCGGCAGCGCGTCGGATCCACGTTTCACGATGCGCGCGCTCCAGGATCTGTCGGTGCGCATCCACCAGGCCAACGACCTCGAGGACCTGCTCGACTCGATCCTCGCCGGCCTCGAGGAGATCTTCGGCTTCAACCACTCGATGATCCTCGTCCCGGCAGAGGATCCGGGCGTGCTGGTGATGATTGCGAGCCGCGGCTACCCCGAGGGCGGCGTCGGCGCGGAGGCACGCATCGGCGAGGGCATCATCGGCGTCGTCGCCGAGGCGCAGAAGCCGATTCGCATCTCGGGGCTGCTGCGCGCGCTGCTGTACGCGCACACCGTGGGCGAACGTGCGCGGGAGTCCGGGCTGTGCCCGCCGGAGCGCATCCGCCTGCCGGGCCTGCCGATTCCCGAGAGCCAGCTCGGGATTCCGCTTCTCGTGCGCGGCGAGCTGGTGGGTGTCCTGTGCATCGAGAGCGAGGAGCAGTACCGTTTCCACGAGGAGGACAAGACCTCTATCGAGCTGCTCGGCAGCTACCTGGCGATTGCCATCCAGAACATGCAGCTGCACGAGCGGGCCGAGAGCGCCAGCGAAACCGCGGAGCCGCCCGCGCCGCCGCCAATACCCGCCGCCACGCCATCCCCAGCGCGCGCGGCCGTGCGCCGGGAGATCGTGTACTACGCCGGCGACGAGCTGATCATGGTGGACGGGGAGTACCTGATCCGGAGCCTGCCGGCGCGCATCCTCTGGAAGCTGCTCACCGCGCGTGAGCGCGAGGGCCGTGCCGAGTTCACCAACCGTGAGCTCAGGCTCGACAAGTCGCTGAACCTGCCGGAGTTCAAGGACAACCTCGAGAGCCGCCTGCTGCTCCTGCGGCGACGGCTCGACCAGAAGTGCCCGGACATCCGCATCGTCCCGCGGGCGAGGGGCCGCTTCGCGCTGGAGCTGTCGAGCGAGGTTTCGCTGTCCACGCGCCCCTGAGTGCAAACACACCACGAAGACACCAAGGGTCTTGGGGTCTTGAGCCTTGCGTCCTGGGACTTCGTGTTGCCTTCGTGTACTTCGTGTCTTCGTGGTTTCTTTGCGCCGCTACGCCCGCCCAAGCGCTTCGGCGATGCGCGTCGCCGAGCGCAGCGTGAGCGCCACGAAGGTCAGCGTGCCGTTGGTGCAGCCGCCGGTCGGGAGCGTCGGCGCACCGATGACGTAGAGGTTCTCGTGATCGTGTGTGCGGCCATGGCTGTCGCACACGCTGGTGGCCGGGTCCGTGCCCATGCGGCACCCGCCGGCAGGGTGATCCAGGTAGTCCCCGTCGAACGTGCTCACGACCTTCCCGTTGCTCGCCCGTGCCATGCGGTTGAACAGATCCTGCACGTGCTGCCGGTTCGCGGCCTGGCGAGCCATCGTCGCCTCGTCGAAGCGATGCTCGATCTTCGGCATCGGATCGCCGTAGCGGTTCTTCGACGCGGGGTTCAGCGTGAGCCGGCTGTCGGCCGAGGGGTGCACGTCGAGATAGGTGCGCAGCCGTACGGAGCTGCCCTTCGTTCGCGCGCGCCAGTCGCCGAACACCTCGTCGCCCACGAGCAGCCTGCCCTGCTCGTTCCTGAGGCGGGGCTCGCGGCCGGTCGTGTCCTCCCACACGCGCGTGTCGTGCCGCACGAACGGACGGTCGGTCGGACAGCGGAAGTGCTCCCGCGAGATGAGGCTGTGGACGCGGTGCTGCCCCGGGTACGTCTGTTCGTCGATGGCCACGCGCGCCTCGATGAACGAGTGCCCGGTCATGTAGCGTCCGACAAGGCCCGAGCTGTTGGCCAGGCCGTTGGGGAACTTCGAATTGGCGGAGAGCAGCAGCAGGTGCGGGCTCCAGCAGTAGCCGGAGGCCACGACGAAGAGTCGCGCGCGATACTCCTGCGTCTCGCCGGGGCGGTCGTGGTGCACGCCCTGCGCGGCGGCCACCGTCGCTCGTCCCTCGTCCAGGGCGAGCTTCCGCACGAGCGTGCGGTCGTGAAGCACGATCTGCTTGCGCTCGATGAGCTGCCGGAACGTGAAGTCCGGCGAGTAGCGCGCGCCGGTCGGGCAGATGTCGCACGTGTCGTACACGCAGCACGCGCCCCGCCCGTCGAACGGCGTGAGATTCCGAGCCAGTGGCAGCGCGTTGAACTTCAAGCCGCTCTGCTCGGCCCAGCGCTTCAGCACCTGCAGGTTCCACGAGAGCGGCACGGCGGGCTGCGGATAGGGGCCCGACCGCGCGTCCTCGGGATAGGCGCTCGGCTCGCCCGCCACGTTCAGCGCGCGCTCCGCCTCCACGTAGTGCCGTTCCAGGTCGTCCCACTCCAGCGGCCAGTCCGTCGCCAGGCCGTACATGGACTTCAGCCGCAGGTCTTCCACCGAGAAACGGTTGCAGGCGCCGCCCCAGTGCAGCGCCAATCCCCCGACGGCCATCGTCATCGAAATGAACCCGTCGGCCTGCTGGTCCTCGAGGTAGTCGTTGCGCCAGGGGTGCTCGCCGTAGACCATCGCGCGGTCTCGATACATGGCGCGCCGCTCGAAGTCGAAGATGGAGCGTCCGGCCTCGACGATGGTGATGGTGGTTCCAGGCCGGAGGTTGGCGAGCTTGCGGGCCAGCATGGCCGACGTGATGCCGCCGCCGATGATGCAAACATCGGAGTGGTGGACGGGCATAAGGTTCTGGGGTTCTGGGGTTCTGGGGTTCTGGGGTGCTCGGGTTCTGGGGTGCTCGGGTTCTCGGGTTCGGGGGTTCTCGGGTTCTCGGGTTCTCACGCGAGTTGCGACGGCTGGCGTGTGGTCAGCGTCAGCGTCCGGCACGTCTGGCGGCCGATGCGTGCGCGGTAGGCCAGGTCGTTGGCCTCGCTGCTGCGGAAGTAGAACGCCATCAGGTCCGCCACGACGTGGCGGCCCTGCGGCCGGCCCGGCAGCGTGTTCACCCCGGCCGTCTTGAGCGCCTCGTCCAGGATGGCTCGGCGGGTCTCCAGGGGCAGCGCGCCGAACTGGGCACCGCGCGCGCGCGACGCGGCATCGATCGCGGCCAACTGCGCCACGTAATCCGGAACCGGCGAGGGCCCCGACTTCTCGATGCGCGGATGACCGTAGCCGTGCACCAGGGCCACGCCTTCCTCGTAGTCCTTCGTCCACGCGACGAACCGTTCCGTAACGAGGGCCACGCGGTCGCCGCCGATCGACGCGGGCAGCACCGTGGCCGCCACGTCCCGCAGCACCACGACGGCATCCGGTGTCAACTGCCGCACCTGCGCCGCCAGGCGCACACGCATCAGCGGGAGGGCCGGAAGGGTGGAAGCGAGGGCCTGGAGAAGGGTGCGCCTGCGCATCTGGTTCCTCTCGGGCGCCATCTTACCGCTGCGGAGCCCTCATGGCGGCCGCTTATAATCTCAGCCATGAAAGTGGCTCTGGGCGCGGACCATGCGGGCGTGGGACTGAAGGACGAGCTCAAGGGCGAGCTGGACGCCATGGGCGTGGCGTACGAGGATTTCGGAACCAACGGCACGTCCTCGGTGGACTACCCGGACTTCGCGGCCCGGGTCGCGCGAGGCGTCAGCGAGGGACGCTTCGATCGTGGCATCCTCGTGTGCGGCAGCGGCATCGGGATGGCCATCACCGCCAACAAGGTGCCCGGGATTCGCGCGGCGGCCATTGGCGACACGGAGAGCGCGCGGCTCTCTCGCGAGCACAACGACCTGAACGTCCTCGCGCTGGGCGCCCGCCAGACCGAGCCGGGGCGCGCGGCCGAGATCGTGCGCGTCTTCCTGGAGACGCCGTTCGAGGGCGGCCGCCACGTGCGGCGGGTCGAGAAGATTCACGAGACCGAGCGGGGCGGCCGCTGAGCAAGGCCCTCCCCGGCTGAGGACGAGGGCGCGTGCTCGGCCAGCCAGGCGTCGGCCTCGCGCTCGAACCAGGCCAGCGGCCCTTCGGCCGCATACGCGGGATGCGGGAACGCCCGTTCGCCACGGCGCTCGAGGCCAATCTTGCCGAGGACGCGCTGCGAAGCCACGTTGCCCATGCTCGTCATCCCGGCGATACGCGGCAGCCCCAGATCGGCGAACCCGTAGTGGAGGATCGCCTTCGCCATCTCGGCCGCCAACCCACGCCCCCACGCCTCCCGCGCCAGCGTGTAACCCACCTGGATGATGGTCTCGCCCTGGATGTGGTTCAGCAGATGGAACCCGACGCGCGTGCCGGTGGTGTTCTCGACCGTCATCCAGATGCCGAGCCCGGGATGTTTCTCGTAGTACTGGAGGATCCGCGTCTCGAGCATCGCATTCACCTCCGCGACGCTCTTGACGCCGCCGAGGTAGCGTGTGACCTCGGGATCCGCGTAGAGGTCGCGGAGCCAGTCGCGATCGTCCGTCGTGAAACGGCGCAGGCTGCAGCGCTCGGTGCGGAGCCAGTAATCGTGAACGCGGGAGGCCATCGGGGACAACGGCCTGGCAGTATTCCCTGCCATCAGCTGGATCGCAAGGCCACGACCGGATCCACGCGGCTCGCACGGCGCGCGGGGATGTAGATGGCCAGGGCCGCGACGGCCAGCAGGATGGCAGGGATGGCTGCGAGCGTCACCGGATCGTACGGGCTGACGTCGTACATCAGCCCGACGATGAACCGGTTGAGCGTGATGCCCCCGGCCAGGCCCGCGATGACACCGATGCCGGTGAGCAGCAGCCCCTGGCCGAGCACCTGGCGCTGCACCAGTCCCTCGCTGGCGCCGAGCGCCAGCCGGACACCAATCTCGCGCGTCCGCTGGCTCACCGAGTAGGCCATCACGCCGTACACGCCAACGGCGGCCAGCAGCAGGGCGAGAACGCCGAAGACGCCGAGTAGCGTCGCGCCCATGCGCGCCGCCCACAGGGCCTGGTCGAAGATCGCCGCCATGGTGAAGACTCCCGTCAGCGGCATGGTCGGCTCCATCTGCTGCACGGCGGACCGGACCGCGCCGAGGGCGGCTTCGGGGTTGTCAGTGCGGAGGATCAGGGTGACCGCGGTCTGCGGCGCCTGGCCGAGCGGCTGATAGAGATGGGGCTGGGGCTCCTCCCCAATGAAGTTGTACTTGCTGTCGCGCGCGACGCCCACGACCTCGGTGAGCTGCTGCTGTCCCGAGAAGCGGAACCGCCGCCCAATCGCCTCCTCACCGGGCCAGAACCGTTCGGCCATCGTCTCGTTGATGATGACCACCTGGGGGGATTCCGGCGTGTCGGCCGCGCCGAAGTCCCGCCCGCGCACGATGGGAATACCCGTGGTGCCGAAATAGCCGTCGCCGACCACCGTGATCTGCACGAAGCGGCCGGCGCGCGGGTCGCTGGTGTCCTGCCCTTCCTGGAACACGGTTCGGGCAAAGCCGCCGCCGGCGAGCGGCGTCGCGTTTGCGAGCGTGGCCCGCTCCACCGCCGGAAATGCCCGCGCGCGATCCAGGATCTCGCGCTGGCGCGCCACGGCAGCGTCAATGGGCAGCCCGCGCGACGCCAGGTCGAACGAGAGGACGGCCAGCCGTGGCAGGTCGAAACCAGGATCAATCTGGCGGGCGTTACCGAGGCTTCGGAGGAACAGCCCGGCGCAGATGAGCGCGACCATCGACAGCGCCACCTGGCCGACCACCAGCGCGTTGCGCACGCTCACGCGCCCGCCGCCGCTGTTCGCCTGGCTGGATCGGTCCTTCAGCTCGACCGCGAGGTCGGGCCGCGAGAACTGGAGCGCGGGGAACAGCCCGAACAACAACCCGGTGCCGAGCGCGACGACGCTCGTGAAGAGCAGGACCCGCCAGTCCATCGGAAGGCCCAGGGCATCCTCGGGCAGGAACGGCGGCCTGAGTGCCACCAGTGCCGAGCGCGACCACGAGGCGGCCAGCAGCCCGACGACCCCGCCGAGCAGGCCGAGCATCACGCTTTCGACCAGCAGCTGGCGAACCAGGCGGCCACGCCCGGCGCCGAGCGAGACGCGCACGGCAATCTCCTGCCGCCGCGCTGCCGCCCGCGCGAGCATCAGGTTGGCCACGTTGGCGCAGGCGACGAGCAGCACGAGCCCGACAATCGCCATCAGGAGCCCGCCGGCGGCGGCCAGCTGCTGGCGCTGTGCGGGACTGGGGGACAGGCTCACGTCGGCCAGCGGCTGCACGACGACGCCGCGGCCGCGGTTGTCGTCGGGATAGTCAGCGGCCAGGCTGGCCCCGATAGCCGCCAGGTTCGCCCCCGCCGCCTCGAGCGATACGCCAGGTGCCAGGCGTCCGACGACCTGCAACACGAGGGCGCGCCGGGAGTCCCAGGTCTCGCGGATGAACCCGGACGTCGCCTCCCGGTACATCGAGAACGGCACCCACAGCGCCGGGCCGCCGATGGCGCCCGTCCCCCTGAAGGCTTCGGCCGTCACGCCGACGACCGTGTAGGCGTGACCGTTGAGTGTGACCGTTCGCCCGACGACGCCGGGATCGCCCCCGAAACGCCGCTGCCACAACCCGTAGCTGAGCACGACCTCCGGCGAGGCGCCTGGCGTCCGATCCGTGCCGGGGGTGAACGCCCGGCCGGCCGCCATGGGGGCGCCGAGCAGCGAGAAGTAGTTGTCGGTCGCGATCTGCCCGAAGACCTGCTCCGGTTCGCCCTGGCCGTCCGAGACCCCGACCCCGATGAACCCGGCGGCCGCCATGCCTTCGAGGACCTGGTTGCGGTCCCTCAGGTCCTCGAAGTTCAGGCGCGACATGGGATTCGCGTTGCCGAAGAACCCTGCGCTGCGGTTGCGTTCGTCGGTCGTGAACACCCCGACGAGGCGCGACGGCTCGTGCATGGGCAACGGGTTCAGGAACACCTCGTTGACCAGCGTAAAGATGGTGGTGTTCGCGCCGATGCCGAGCCCGAGCGACAGGGCGGCCACGAGCGTCAGGGCAGGATTCCGCATCAGGATGCGGGTGGCGAAGCGGGCGTCGTTCAGGAGGGACCGCATGGCGCCCGGCCCCCGCAATGAGCGTACCAGGCGAGAGGGCCCAGAATTGCCGCCTCGAGCCGCCGGGCGGCGGGCAGGCATGGCCGCTGGCGGGTGGGCGGCTGTCCGGAACCGGACGGGCAGCTCAAGTTTGATGGCAGTCGAAATGACATTCTACGTGGTAAAGTTGCAGCCGTGATTACTACCATTGATTCTGCCGGGAGAATCGTTCTTCCGAAGGTCGTGCGCGAACGGGCGCAACTGTCCCCCGGAATCCCGCTCGAGGTGCGGGTCGTCGATGGCCGCATCGAGATCGAGCCCGCCGCCGCCAGGGTCGTGGTCGAGGATCGCGGCGGCCTCTGGGTGGCCACGCCCCTGGAACCGCACCAGGTGCTCACGCAGGATCAGGTCGACACCACCATCGAGTCGCTCCGCGCGCCGGCGGAACCCGCGCGAGGACGCGACTGATGCGCGTCCTCCTCGATACGAGTTGCCTCGTGGCCGCGGTGCTGCCCCAGCACGAGCATCACGCCGCCACGGCGGCGGACCTCGCGCGGCGCCGTGCCGCGGGGCAGGCTTTCGTGATGGCCGCCCATGCCGTCATCGAGGCCTACGCGGTGCTCACCCGGCTGCCACCGCCGCACCGCCTCGCGCCGGCGGATGCCCTGGCCGTGCTGGATCGCAATTGGGGAAGGGCCGAAACGGTGGCGCTCACCGGTGCCGAGACGTGGCGCGTCGTCCGCCAGCACGGCGGGGCCGGGGCCGCCGGCGGGCGGATCTACGACGGAGCGATCGCGGCCAGCGCACGGAAGGCGCAGGCCGATGAAATCCTGACGTGGAACCTTCGCCATTTCGACGGCGCGGTCGGCGTCAGGGCGGTCGCTCCCGCGGCATAGGCAGCCGGGCTCAGGGCGCGATCTCGACGACGATCTCGATCTCCACCGGGATGTCGAACGGCAGCTCGTTGGCCGCCACGGCCGTTCTCGCGTGCCGGCCCGCATCCCCGAAGATCTCCACCAGCAGGTCGGAGGCGCCGTTGATCACCCACGGTTGCCGGGTGAACCCCGGGGCGGTGTTGACCCATCCCGTGAGCTTGACTATGCGGCGGACGCGGTCGAGCGAGCCGACCTCGGCGCGGAGGGCGGCGAGCGAGTTGAGGATGGTGGCCCGCGCGGCCTTGTAGCCCTCGTCTTCGGTGAGCTGCGCGCCTACCTTTCCGGTCACGGTGGGCTTGCCGCCCGCGAGCGGTCCCTGCCCGGCGAGGAAGACGAGGTTCCCGGTCCTGACGGCGGGGACGTAGTTGGCGACCGCCGTCGGCGCCGGCGGCAACTGGATGCCCAGCGCCTTCAGCCTTGCTTCCGGTGAGGTCGCCTGTTGTGCCAGGGCGGTCCCCGCGCCCGCGACCAGCCACGCCGCCATCACCAACACCTTGCGTCGACGCATCCCGCCCTCCATCGCTCCGCACCCGGCCGCACCCGTTCGCACCCGCCCGCACCTGTTCGCACCTGCCCGCACCCGTTCGCACCCGCCCGCACCCGTTCGCACCTGCCGCACCCGTTCGCACCTGCCGCACCCGTTCGCACCTGCCGCACCCGTTCGCACCTGCCCGCACCCGTTCGCACCCGCCGCACCCGTCACTGACCGTCGAAATACTCCACGATCAGTCGCGCCACCTGCCCCATCCGGTCCTCGGCCTCCGCGTAGGGCTCGCGAATCCCGTTCAGAAGGAACGACACCACGACCGGGCCCGAGCGCGTGTAGATGACGCCCACGTCGTTGGCGATGGAGGGCGGGAAGTCGCCCGTCTTGTGGCCGACCGGCACGTCGATGAAGTGCGGCAGGCGGCGTGCGCCGGACTGCTGCCAGCGCATCACGCGGCTCATCTCGGCAGCCGAGGCGGCGGAGGTGAGCTTCCCCGTTTCCATCGCCTCGATGAGCCGCCCCACGCCGCGCGGCGTGATGACGCCCAGCCAGGTGTCCGGAGCGTCGTTCAGGCGCCGCAGGTTCTCGGCCTGCACCTCGGGCTTGCGCATGCCGGCCTGGATGGACTCGAGGAAGGCGCGCGGTGAGGTGCCGTAGTCCAGGTCGCCGGAGCCGAGCGCGTAGACGTCTTCGGCCGTGAGCGCGGCGGCCTTCGGGTCCGCCAGGACGAAGCGGTTGCGGAACACCTCGAGGATGGTGGCGTTCAGCCGAAGGGCGGGCGCGTAGCCGTTCTGCTGCAGCCAGGCGTTGATGGCGGGCACGCCGCCCACCTTCGCGAACGCCATGTCGGTGGCGGTGTTGTCGCTCGTGATGATCATCTGCATCACGACGTCGCGCACGGTGGGTTGCAGCCCCACGTCGTGATAGCGCAGCACGCCGGAACCCCCGCGCTTGTCGGCCTTGCCAATCGTGACACGCGCGTCGAGGTCGAGCGTCTTCTTCTCGGCCATCTGGTAGGCCATCACCATCGCCGGGATCTTGATCACGCTGGCGCTGTTGAAACGTTCATCAGCGAGCACCGCGGCTTCCTCGCCGGTCTTCAGGTGCCTGACGTAGATGCCGGCCTTCGCCGGAATGCGCGACAGCTCGCCCTGCAACAGGCGCTGCAGCGCGCCGGGCTGCTGCCCGGAGGCGAGGGTGGTGGCGGCAGACATCAGGCAGGCGCAGACCAGGGCATTTCGCATCGCGGGCGTCCTCCGGACCGCCGCATGGTAACAGGTTGGCCCCGCCGGCGGCGGCGCAGTACAATTCCCCGGATGCCCGCCCCCACCTCCCCGCTCCTGCAGCGCAGCCTCGCGGACGCCGACCCGGAGATTGCCGCTGCCATCACCCACGAGGAACACCGACAGGCCACCGGAATCGAGCTCATCGCCTCGGAGAACTTCGTGAGCGAGGCCGTGCTCGAAGCGGCCGGCTCGGTGATGACGAACAAGTACGCGGAGGGCTATCCGGGGAAGCGCTATTACGGCGGCTGCGAGTTCGTGGACGTGGCCGAGTCGCTGGCCATCTCACGGGCAAAGCAGCTCTTCGGGGCCGAGCACGTCAACGTGCAGCCGCATTCGGGCGCGCAGGCGAACATGAGCGTGTATTTCACCGTGCTGCAGCCGGGCGACACGGTGCTCGGGATGAACCTCGCGCACGGCGGGCACCTCACGCACGGCCATCCCCTCAACTTCTCGGGCAAGTTCTACAAGATCGTCCCCTACGGCGTCCGCAAGGACGACGAGCGCATCGACTACGACGAGTTCGAGCGGCTCGCCCACGAGCACAAGCCGAAGATGATCGTCGTCGGGGCGAGCGCCTACCCGCGCGTCATCGACTTCGCGCGGGCCGGAGCGGTGGCACGGGCCGTCGGCGCGCCGCTGATGGTGGACATGGCCCACATCGCGGGCCTCGTGGCGGCGGGCGTGCATCCCAGCCCCGTCCCGCATGCGGACTTCGTCACGTCCACCACGCACAAGACGCTCCGGGGGCCGCGCGGGGGGCTCGTGCTGTGCCGTGAGCGGTACGCGAAGGACCTGGATCGCTCCCTGTTTCCCGGCGTGCAGGGCGGGCCGCTGATGCACGTCATCGCGGCCAAGGCGGTGTGCTTCAAGGAAGCGCTCGAGCCCTCGTTCGCCGAGTACCAGGCGCAGGTGGTCCGTAACGCGCAGCGGCTGGCCTCCGGCCTCGCCGCGGCGGGCTTCAGGCTCGTCAGCGGCGGCACCGACAACCACCTCGTGCTCGTGGACGTCTTCTCGAAGGGCATCACGGGGAAAGTGGCCGAGCAGGCGCTCGGCCGCGCGGGGATCACGGTGAACAAGAACGCCATCCCCTTCGACACCAACCCGCCAATGACGGCCAGCGGCATCCGCGTCGGCTCGCCTGCCGTCACGACGCGGGGCATGAAGGAAGCCGAGATGGACCAGATTGCCGGGTTCATCGCGCGTGTCCTCTCGTCGCCCGAGGACGACCGGGTGCTGGCCATGGTGAAGGCCGAGGTCGAGGCGCTGTGCCGGATGTTCCCGCTGTACCCGGAACGGCAGGGCTGACCGCCGCCGTCGACGCCGTCTTCGCGGACGATGGGCCGCTGGCGCGCGCCCTTCCGCATTTCGAGCCTCGCGAGGGCCAGCGCATGATGGCCCGGGCCGTGGCCGAGACCCTGGAGCACGGCGGCGTCCTGCTCGCCGAGGCCGGGACCGGCACGGGCAAGACCCTCGCCTATCTCGTGCCCGCCATCCTGAGCGGCCGCCGCGTCCTGGTCTCCACCGGCACCAAGAACCTGCAGGAGCAGATCTATTTCAAGGACCTGCCCGTGCTGCAGCAGGCCCTGGGCGTCACCTTCACCGCGACGTACATGAAGGGGCGCGCGAACTACCTCTGCCTGCACCGGCTGCAGCAGGCGCGCGGTGCCGCCACCCCGGGCGCGGCAAGCGCCGAGCTCGAGGAGATTGCCGCCTGGGCGGAGACGACGGACACGGGAGATCGTGCGGAGCTCGCGGACCTTCCCGAGAACTCGCCGCTCTGGCACGACGTCGCCGCCACGGCTGATACGTGCCTCGGCAGCGACTGCCCGCAGTACCAGGAGTGCTTCGTGACGCGCATGCGCCAGCGCGCCGCCGCCTCGGACCTCGTCATCGTCAACCACCACCTGCTGTGCGCCGACGCGGCCGTGCGCCAAAGCTCCTACGGCGAGGTGATCCCCGCGTGCCAGTACGCGGTGGTGGACGAGGCACACCAGCTCGAGGACGTGGCCACCCAGTACTTCGGCATCGCCGTCAGCAACTACCGGCTCGACGAGCTCGGACGCGACGCCGAGCGCATGCTGAACGCGGGCGTCGTGGCCGATGATGATGGGGCGCTGCGCAGGCAGGTGCGCCGGGTGGACGACCACGCGCGCGCCTTCTTCGGCGGCCTGACCCTCGCCCGCACCGCGCGGGGCGCCGCCAGCGAGCGCCTGCGCATTGGCCCCGACTGGTTCGGCGACATCGTCGACGACGGGCTCGCCCTGGTCAGCGCGCTGGACGGCTTCGAGGGCGCGATGAGCCTGGCCGCGGGATCGGCCGAGGGCAGCAGCGCCTCGGAGGACGTGCTGGCGCTGGCGCGCCGCGCCGCTGAGATCCGCGACCAGCTGCGCTTCCTCATGGCGGCCTCCGACCCGCATCACGTGTACTTCGTGGAGACGCGGGGACGCGGCGTGTTCCTGCGGGCCGCGCCCATCGACGTCGCCGAGCTCCTGCAGGAGATGCTCTTCGACCGGATGCGCGCGAGCGTCCTCACCTCGGCCACGCTCACCGTGGAGGGATCGTTCGCCTACGTGCGCGGCAGGCTCGGCGTGGCCAACGCGGCCGAGGTGTCGATCCCGTCGGAGTTCGACTACGCGCGGCAGGCGGTTCTGTACCTGCCGCGCCGCATGCCGTCCCCCAAGGCGCCCGGGTTCGGCGAGGCGGCCGCGCGCGAGGTGCTGGAGATCCTGCGGCGCACCGAGGGTCGCGCGTTCGTGCTGTTCACCAGCTACGGCGTGTTGCGCGAGGTGCGCAGCCTCGTGGAGTTCGCGCTGCCCTACCCGCTGCTGGTCCAGGGCGACGCGCCCAGGAGCGTGCTGCTCCAGCGGTTCCGATCCACGCCGCACGCGGTGCTCCTGGCGACCTCGTCGTTCTGGCAGGGCGTGGACGTGGCCGGCGAGCAGCTGAGCTGCGTGATCATCGACAAGCTGCCATTCGCATCGCCGGGCGACCCCATCACGGCGGCGCGCGTGGAGGCCATCGCATCCGAAGGGGGCGACCCGTTCCACGACTACCAGGTGCCCCTGGCCGTCCTGACCATGCTGCAGGGCCTTGGGCGGCTCATCCGCCACCGCGAGGATCGCGGCGTGCTGGCCGTGCTGGATCCGCGCCTCCGCACCATGCCGTACGGCCGCCGGTTCCTGGATTCCTTCCCGCCGGCGCCGGTGACCTACGACCTCGATCACGTGGGGAAGTTCTTCACGGAGTAGTCTAAACTGTTCACAGCACGCGGGTTCAAGGCACGCGGGTTCAAGGCACGAGGGTGCTGACATGCTCAAGACACTGATGACGACACTGGCGGCCATCGCGGTCGTGTTGATGCTGGCCCCGGATGCGTGGGCACAGTCCACGCTGATCAAGGGGAAGGTCCTCGACACCGAGGGGAAGCCCATCCAGGGCGCGACCGTGACCATCGAGCTCAAGACCGGCGCGCCGCGGAAATACCAGACGAAGACCGACCGGCGGGGCGAGTTCGTGCAGCTGCTCACCGAGTCGGGCGAGTACCTCGTGACTGCCTCGTTCGAGAAGATTGGAACGGCGGCGGCCCCGGTGCGCGTGCGGCTGGGGGCCCCGGCCGACGTCACCATCACGCTGGCGCCGGGCGGCGGCGCCTCGCCCGAGGAGGCGAAGAAGAACGCCGAGCTGAAGAAGGCCTTCGACGACGGCGTCGCGGCCAGCCGTGCCGGCGATCACGATGCGGCCATCGCGAGCTTCACGGCCGCGGCGGGCCTCATGCCCAACTGCCACGACTGCTACTACAACATCGGCGTCTCGCAGATGGCGAAGAAGGACGAGAAGGCGGCCGAGGAGTCGTGGAAGAAGGCCCTCGAGATCAGGCCGGACTACGTCGAGGCGATGAACGCGCTGGCGACGCTCTACAACAACCAGAAGCGCTTCGACGAGGCGGCCGCGATGAGCGCGAAGGCCGCAGGGTCGGGCGGAGGCGCGGGCGGGTCCGCCGACGCCGTCTACAACCAGGGCATCATCCTGTGGAACCAGGGCAAGATCGCCGAGGCCAAGGCGAAGTTCGAGGAGACCATCAAGGCCGACCCGACCTACGCCGACGCCCACTACCAGATGGGCATGGCGCTGCTCAACGAAGGCAAGCTCCCCGAGGCCGTCGGCTCGTTCGAGACCTACCTCAAGCTCGCGCCCGACGGCCAGTTCGCCGCCCAGGCGAAAGCGATGGTGGCGCAGCTCAAGAAGTAGGTGCGGGCGGCGGCGACCAGAGCGAAGATACGTGCGAACTTGCGCACATTCGTGCAAAATGGCGGCGGCGAGGCGGTGGCGTGAGTGAGATAGCCGCGAACCTCGCGCGCGTGCGGGACCGGATGGGGGAGGCTGCCCTGCGGGCGGGGCGGCGGCCGGAGGACGTACGGCTCGTCGCCGTGTCCAAGACGTTTCCCATCGAGGCCGTCCGCGAGGCGTACGACGCCGGGCAGCGCGAGTTCGGCGAGAACAAGGTGCAGGAAGCCCTGCAGAAGATCGACCTTCAGGCCGACATGCGGATCGGGTGGCACCTGATAGGCCACCTGCAGTCGAACAAGGCCAGGAAGGCCGCCGCCCGCATGGACTGGATTCACGCCATCGACAGCGTGGAACTGCTCCGGCGCGTGGACGAGGCGGCGACGGCCGCGGGACGGTCGGTGAACGTGCTGGTCCAGGTGGACCTCGCGCTCGAAGCCACCAAGCACGGGGCGCCGGTGGAGGCCGTGCCGGACATCCTGGCCGCCGCCCGCGGCCTCGAGGGCGCCCGGCTGGCGGGGCTGATGCTGCTGCCGCCGCTCGTCGAGCAGGCGGAGGATGCCCGGCCCTGGTTCAGACAGTTGCGTGCGCTGCGGGATCGGTGGGTGGAGGACGGCACCCCGGCCGGGCAGCTCCGGGAGCTCTCAATGGGGATGAGCCACGATTTCGAAGTGGCCATCGAGGAAGGCGCCACGATGGTGCGCGTGGGAAGCGCGATCTTCGGGGCGCGGTTCTACGGCCCGCCGGCCGTGAAAGGTTCGCAGACGCCATGAAGGTGACACCGCTCGACCTGCGCCAGCAGCGATTCCAGACCGTGATGCGCGGCTACGACCGTGGCGAGGTGACCGCGTTCCTGAACGAGGTGGCGGACGATTACGAGAACGCCCTCCGCGAGACCGACCGGCTCCGCCAGGAGGTCACCAAGCTCGAGGCCGTGCTCGCCGAGCACCGCGGGCAGGAGCGCAACCTGCGCAACACGCTGCTGACGGCCCAGAAGATGGCCGACGAGATCAAGGACACCGCCACGGCAGAGGCCGAGCGGATCCTGCGCGAGGCCGAGGGCCGCGCCGATCTCATCGTCCAGAAGTCGCAGGCGCGCATCGAGGACGTCCAGCGCGAAATCGAGGGGATGAAGTCGAAGCGCAAGGAGGTGGAGTCGAGCGTCGAGGCGCTCATCACCACGCTCCAGGGCACGCTGTCCTTCATCCGCGAGCAGGACGCGAAGGCGCGCGACGAAAAGGTGCTGCTGCTCCACCGCCCCAAGCAGGCGGAGCCTCCGGCGCCGGCCAGCCCGCAGGCGCTCGTCACGATCGACGAGCAGCGGGCATCCTCGCAGGGCTAGCTGGCCCGGGTGACCTGCGAGCTCGCCGTCCGCGTCATCCCGCGCGCATCGAAAGCCGGGGTCGCCGGCACGCGCGACAACGCCATTCTCGTCAGGCTGGGCGCGGCGCCCGTTGAGGGTGCCGCCAACGCTGAACTCATCGACACCCTCGCCCGCGCGCTCGGCGTGCCCAGGCGCGCCATCACCATCACCGCCGGCGCCTCGTCTCGCAGCAAGCGCGTGCGCGTAGAGGGCCTGTCGCGCGACGCGGCCCTCCAGAAGCTCGGCCTCACCCCATGATCACCGCCGACCTGCTCATCGACCACGCCGACCTCGTCGCCACCTGTGCGGGGCCCGCGCCGCGCGGCGGCGGTGCGCAGGGTGACATCGCCGCAGTGCCGCATGCCTCCGTCGCGTCCTCGGGCGGCCGGATCGTGTTCGTCGGTCCCGCGGAGGAGTGCCGCCGGCAGGTCTCGCTCGAACCAGGCGCGACCGTCGTCGCCGGGCGCGGGCGCACGGTGGTGCCCGGGTTCGTGGATCCGCACACCCATCTCGTCTTCGCGGGGGACCGGCGTGACGAGCTGCAACGCCGGCTCGCCGGCGCCACCTACGCGGAGATCGCGGCGGGGGGCGGCGGCATCGTCAAGACGGTGGCCGCCACGCGCGCGGCAAGCGTGGAGGAGCTGGTGAGGGCGGCGCGCCCGCGCCTGGCCTCCATGCTGGCGCATGGCACCACCACCGCCGAGGTCAAGAGTGGGTACGGCCTCGACGTGGAGTCGGAGCTGAAGATGCTCCGCGCCATCCGGCAACTGGCCGCGGAACAGCCCGTCGCGCTCGCGGCCACGTTCATGGGCGCGCACGAGTATCCCGTGGACTACCGCGATACACGCGCGGCGTACGTGGATCTGGTCGTGCGCGAGATGATCCCCGCCGTCGCGCGCGAGGGCCTGGCGGAGTGGTGCGACGTCTTCTGCGAGCGGGGCGTGTTCACCCCGGAGGAGTCGAAGGCCATCCTGCTGGCGGGACTCACGCACGGCCTGAAGGCGCGGATCCACGCCGACGAGCTGGCCCTGAGCGGAGGGTCCGCCGTGGCCGCCGACGTGGGCGCGCGGTCGGCGGATCACCTGATCTTCGTGGACGAGGCGCATGCGGACCGCCTCGCCGAGTGCGGCGTGGTCGCCACCCTGCTGCCGGCGGCCGCGTTCTTCCTGAAACTGGGCCGCTTCGCCCCGGCGCGCATGCTCATCGAGCGCGGCGTGCCCGTGGCCCTGGCCACCGATCTCAACCCCGGAGGCGGCTTCACGCCCTCCATGCCGTTCGTGATGGCGCTGGCGTGCTTCGGCATGCACATGACGCTCGAGGAGGCGCTGGTCGCCTCCACTATCAACGCGGCCGCGTCGCTCGATCGCCAGACGGTGGCCGGCAGTCTCGAGGTCGGCAAGCCCCTGGACGCCGTCGTCATCGACGGCCCGCTGAGCGAGCTCGTGCGCGTCGGCGCCCCGGTGATCGGCGCCGTCATCAAACAGGGGCGCGTAGTCGCGTAGAAATCCCAGAACCCCAGAACCCCAGAACCCCAGAACCCCAGAACCTCAGAACCTCAGAACCCGAGAACTCAGAACCCGAGAACTCAGAACCATGTCCTTCTCGACACTGACCTTGAGAGCCTTCCTCGACCGTCTCGCCAGTTCGGAACCCACACCCGGCGGCGGCACGGCTTCGGCCGTCACCGGCGCCATGGGCACGGCGCTCCTGATCATGGTGGCCGGCCTCCCCAAGACGCGCACGAACACCGACGAGGAGCGTGCCGCCCTTGCGACCGTGCGCGGGCGGCTCGTGCCCATTCGCGAGGCCCTCGAGCGCTCGGCGGACGCTGATGCCGGAGCGTTCGACGAGGTCCTGGCGGCGTACCGGCTGCCGAAGGTGACCGACGAGGAGAAAGCCGTGCGGAAGGCGGCGATCCAGCAGGCGATGGGTCACGCCATCGAGGCGCCGCTCGAGACCCTGCGCCTCGCGGCCGAGGCGCTCGACCTCGCGGAGACGGTGGCGAGGCACGGCGTGCCCTCGGCCTCGAGCGACGTGGGCGTCGCTGCGGGGCTGCTGCTGGCGGCCGCCGAGGGCGGCGCGGCGAATGTCAGGGTCAACCTCGGAAGCGTGTCGGACGAAGCGCGCCGCGTCCAGTGGGCCGCGGAGGCCGATCGCCTGTCCGCGAGCGCGACCGAGGCGGTCGGGAGGGCTCGCGCGGCGCTGTCCTGAGGTCCTCCCCGGCCCGGCGGCCCCCAGGGGGGGCCGGCCCGGTCAGCGCCGGCTTCTCGACCCGCCGCGCGGACGCGTGTCCTCGAGCAACCGCACCTGTACGGACGTCTCGAAGTCCCAGGTGCGCTTGTAGAAGCCCGGCAGCAGGTCCACGGTGTCCGTGTACGGTGCGTCGATGGTCACCTGATACGGCAGGCGCCGCACGGTGAGCGCCTGCGCCGCCAGTGGGATCTCGTGGTCGGCCGCGATCTCGAGCACCCGGTCGGCCAGTTCCTCTTCGGTCCGGCTCCCCGCAAACAGCATGGCCTCCTGGAGCGCATCGACGAAGGCGTAGTGCTTGATGGCGGCGCGGCCGGCCTGCACGGTGGCCGTCACCAGGATGGCGGCGACGAGGAGCTTGATGATGGTCTTCATGGGCAACCGGTGTCGGCGGGCCCGAGGGGACAGGCCGGCCTTCTCGTCACGTCCTATCCCTCCCCTATCGGTCGGCGCCTGCCCGGACTGTAGCCCTGGAGTGGCTCGTCCCGGGCCCGACAGCCACCGGGACCACGGTGGTCCTGCAGACACGGGAAAACTGGTGCAAACGACCTGAACGCTCCCCGTGTCCGGCCGTCACACCACCGCTCTAGACCGCGGCGTGGGCAACGGCACGCCCACAAAGGGCACCCGGATGCCCCCCCGCGCCGAATCGCCGCTCCGTCACGGCCCTCCGCGAGGTAATCGCGCTCCGACAGGCTGGCACGAGCATTGATGCTGGGGCGTGCAGGAGAAGCTCATGACAACCATTCGCGCAGCCGCCTGTGCCGTGGCGCTCCTGGCGCTGCCGGTGTCGATATCCGGCGCTGCCCCCGTACAGGCCGTCAATCCGACGGCGGCGGCCATCCACGCCTTCCGGCAGAAGGTCGCCGATTACGTCAAGGTCCACCGGGAGGCCGACTCGAAGGTCCCAAGCCTCACCGAGACCAACGACCCGACGAAGATCGCGGTGCGCGAGGCAGCGCTCGGCCAGGCGATTCGTGAGCTGCGCGCGGGCGCACGCCCCGGGGACATCTTCGTCGCGGAGGTCCGGCCGCACCTGATCGCACTGATACAGCGCGACTTCGCGAAGCGGTCCCGCACGTCGCGTCGCGCGCTCGTCGAGGACCAGCCCGCGACGCTGGCGCTCGAGGTCAACATGACCTACCCCACCGCAATCCCGCTGGCCACCTTTCCGGGAAAGCTGCTGCGCACGCTGCCCGATCTGCCCCCCGAGCTCGAGTACCGCATCGTGGGCCGCCACCTGATCCTCCGTGACGTGAAGGCCAACATCGTCGTGGACTTCATCCGCGACGCGGTGCCGACGACGTGACGCGCGAGCCGAGGTGAGACGTATGACGTTCCTCTCCCGACACATGCCGTGGACCTCCCTGCTCGTCCTGGCGATCTGCTCCACCTTCTTTCCCGCGAGTGGCGACTCGTGGACCGGCGCCTCGGCCGCGGCCGCCGTCGTGCGGGCTGCGGACGACACGATGCCGCCCGTGGCGGAGGGCTCGGTACGCTTCGCGGTGCTCGGAGACACCGGGACCGGCGGGAGCGCGCAGCGCCAGGTGGGCGCGCAGCTGGCCGAATCGCACGCCGTGTTCCCCTTCGAGTTCGTCCTGATGCTCGGCGACAACATGTACGGCTCGGAGCGCCCGCAGGACTTCGAGAGGAAGTTCGAGGAGCCCTACCGTCCCTTGCTGGACCGCGGCATCCAGTTCTACGCGTCGCTCGGGAACCACGACGACCCCAACCAGCGCTTCTACAAGCCGTTCAACATGAACGGGCAGCGCTACTACACGTTCCGGAAGGGCGACGTGCGCTTCTTCGCCCTCGACAGCAACTACATGGACAAGGACCAGCAGGCCTGGCTCGAGAAAGAGCTCGCCGCCTCCGACTCGAAGTGGAAGATCGCGTTCTTCCACCATCCACTCTACTCGTCCGGGGCGCGGCATGGTTCGGAGGAGGACCTTCGCGACATCGTCGAGCCGCTGTTCGTCGAGCACGGCGTGAGCGTGGTGTTCGCCGGGCACGAGCACTTCTACGAGCGCATCAAGCCCCAGAAGGGTATTCACCACTTCACCAATGGGGCGGCTGCGAAACTCCGCGCGGGGAACATCCGCGTGGGGCCGCTCACGGCAAAGGGGTTCGACACGGACCACTCCTACATGCTCGTAGAGATTCACGAGGACACGATGCACTTCCAGGTACTGTCCAGGCCCGGCAAGCGCGTCGATGCCGGGACCGTCGTGGTGCGGGTCCCGGCCGCGACCACGGCAACGAAGGGAGATCGATGATGGCGGCCCGCGCACGCTTCCCCCATGGCATGCTGGCAGCCCTGTTGATCGCGCTCGCGATGGCGTCGGTTTCCGCGCTGCAGTCATCGCCGAACGGACAGCCCCCACGCGCACCTCTCGAGCAACTCTGGGTCGATCCCGGCGACATCGCGGCCCGCGACGCCTTTCACGGCATCGGCGGCGCGAAGCACCTCCCGGACACCAGCAGGGAGTTCGTCGTGGAGGGTTTCGACACGACCGGCTACAGCAAGGGCTTCGACGTTCGCGACGCGGCCGGCCGGAAGTGGGACGTCAAGATTGGCCACGAGGCACAGGTGGAGGTCGTCGCGAGCCGCGTGCTGTGGCTCATCGGCTACCACCAGCCCATCGTCTATTTCGTGCCGGAGTGGCGAGCGAAGGGCGCGGGCACGGAGCCGACGACATCCGGGCGGTTCCGCCTGGAGTCGTGCCACGACACGGAGGGCGACTGGCCGTGGAAGGGCAACCCGTTCACCGGCACGCGTGAGTTCAAGGGACTGCTCGTCGCGAACCTCGTCCTGGGCAACTGGGACTTCAAGACGAGCAACAACCGCATCTACTCGGTGCCGGACGAGGCGCCGGGGCCGGGACGATGGTTTGTGGTCCAGGACATCGGCGCTTCGCTCGGGCGGGCGGGCTGGCTCAGCGGGAGCCGGAACGACATCGAGGGCTTCGAGAGCCGGAATCTGATCAAGGAAGTCAAGGACGGCGTGGTGAGGTTCGACTTCAGCGCCCGCCACAACGACCTGCTCGCGGACATCACCCCGGCGGACGTGGCGTGGGCGTGCGGGCTGCTGGATCGCATCACGGATCGGCAATGGGCCGACGTCTTCCGCGGCGCCACGTACGATCCCGAGGTGGCGGCGCGCTTCCGCACGAAGCTGAAGTCGAAGATCGCCGAGGGCCTGGCCCTGCAGGCGGGCACGCGGGAGGGGCGATGACCTCCGGCATGCGCGACCGGGTCTGGCTCGCCGCAGCCGTCGGGGCGTGCGCTCTGGTGATCGTGGCCTCGAGTGCTCCGACATGGGCCGGCCAGGCCGCCCCGGCGGCGGCTGTCCAGGCCGCGCCGGTTCCCCGGTCACCGGCCACGCCCGCCTTGCCCGCCCGGGTGTCGCCCGCACCCGAGCCGGTGCCGGCCGTGTTCAGCCAGGTAGTGCAGAATCCGGCAGCACCCGCGCAGGGACCGGGCCTGCCGGCGCCCCCGGCGCCAGCCGCACAGGCAGAGGTCGATCTGCCCGGCGTCGCCGACAACCTGAGGGACGAGGTGATGGCGTCGCTGGTCCGCCTGCCCCTCGCCGCCCTGCTGGGTACGGCGCTCGCATTCCGGCCCCGGCGGCGCGGCACCCCGGTGCGGCAGCCCGCGGTGGTGCAGACCCAGATCATCCTGGCCGTGGTGGGCGCGCTCATCATGCTGGTGATCGGCGCGAGCCTGGCGCGCGCGTTCGGCATCGTCGGCGCGGCGAACCTGATCCGGTACCGGTCGAAGATCGAGGACCCGAAGGACGCGGTCGTGATGCTCTGCACGCTGTCGATCGGGCTGTGCGCGGGCGTCGGCCTCTACGGGCTGGCCATCATCGGGACGCTGTTCATCGGGCTGGCGCTCTGGGTCATCGAGAGCTTCGAGCCGCAGACGCGCGTCTTCGAGCTGACGCTCAAGCTCGGCGACGACACGCAGGCGCTCCGTCCGCGCATCGAGCAGGTGCTCGGGCGCTTCCAGTGCACGCACGAGCTCCGCGGCGCTTCGCCGGACGAGGTGTCCTACTTCATCACCACCCCGCGCGAGCTGGCGACCGATCGGGTGTCGAACGCCCTGACCGCACTCGTGCCCGACGGCAAAGGCGCCGTGGAGTGGACCGAGAAGAAGGCGCGGGACAAGGCGGCCGCCTAGCGACACCCGGTCAGCGCGTCTTGACGGCCTGCTCGGTAGCGACGGCCTGCACCTCGCGGCCCGTCGCGCGGTAGAGGGTGGCGAGCTCCTGTACGGCGCGCACGGTGTCAGGGTGCGTGGCGCCTCGCTTGTCGCGGCGCACCTCGAACGCCCGCACCAGCAGCGGCTCGGCCTCGGCGTAGCGGCGGCGCTCCCGGAGGAACCGTCCGTACATCAGGCGCGATGTCGCCACGTCGGGATGGTCTTCGCCCTGGGATTTGATGCGGGTGGCCAGCGTCCGCTGGAAGAGCGGCTCGGCCTCGGCGTCCCTCCCCAGCGCCGCGATCATGGTGGCAATGCTGCCGTCGATGGTGAGAACGAGCGTGTGGTCCTCTGGCAGCCGGCTGACCGCCGACACCCGGGCCTCCTGCATCACCGGCACGGCCTCGGCCGGCTTCCCGGCGCGGTAGAGCAGCACGCCGAGGTTGTTCAGCGACGTGCCGGTGCTTGGGTGCCCCACGCCGAGGAGGCGCTTGCGCAGGTCCACGGCCTGCCGGTAGAGCCCCTCGGCATCGGCCAGTTTTCCCTGGTCCAGGAGCACGTTGCCGAGGTTGTTCAGGCTGGTCGCCACCGCTGGATGCTCGTCGCCGAACAGCTGCCGCCGCATCGCCAGCGCCTCGCGATGCAGCTGCTCGGCCTCGGCAAAGCGTCCTCGCTCGGCGATGGCCGCGGCCAGGTTGTTGAGGGCCAGCGCGACGCGCGGGTGGCTCTCGCCCAGGGCCTGGCGGAGCAGGGTGAGCGACTCCCGGTGCCAGTGCTCCATCTGCTCGAAATCGCCGCTGCGCGAGGCGGCATAGGCGAGGCCGGCGTAGCTCTCCGCCAGGTCCAAGTGGCCCGGGGGAAGCACGCGGCGCCGGATTGCCAGCGCCTCCTCGATCAGCTGCCTCCCCTGCGGGATGTCGCCCTTGTCAACCATCACCGCGCCCAGCAGCTGCAGATCCATGGCAGCCTCGGCGCTCTCCCGGCCGACCGTGCGCTCGTGCAGGACCAGCGCGTCGCGCAACCGGGTTTCGGCCTCGTCGTAGCGACCGCGCAGCGACGACAGCTCGCCGATGTGCGACAGCGATTCGGCGACAGCGGGGTGTTCGGCGCCAAGCGCGGCACGCCGCACCTCGAGTGACCGCTCGAGCAGCGGCTGCGCCTCCTCGTACTTCCCGAGGCTCTGGTACACGCGCCCCATCAGGTCCAGCAGGCGGGCCTGCACCTCCGGCTGCCCGTCCAGCTCGCCAACGCGCGTCACGCCGGTTTCCAGTAGCTGCCTCGCCGTGACGGTGTCGCCCCGCGACTCGCTGGGATCGCTTGCCTCGAACATGCGGACCAGGAACGCCGTCACCTGCTCGGCGGTGGCCTGCGCGGTCTGCGCGCGGTCGCGCTCGCGCGCGATCTGCCGCGCCTGCAGCGCCATCAGGATGACGAAGCCGACGACCATCACCGCCAGGATGGCGGCCGCGGACACGGCGACGCGGTGTCGCCGCACGAACTTGCCGAGCCGGTAGGCCAGGCTCGGCGGGCAGGCGAGGACGGGCAGGTTGAGGAGGTGCCGCCGCAGGTCGGCCGCCAGGTCCGACGCCGAGCCGTATCGCCGCGTCCGGTCCTTTTCGAGCGCGCGCAGGATGATCCAGTCGAGGTCGCCCCGCAGCTGGTGCGCGTGCACGACGATGGGCGGCGCCGGGGCGCCAGTGTCCGTCGTGGCGGCCCCGAGCGACGTGGTCACGCGGGTGCTCGGGCGCGGCGGATCGACCTCGCGGATCGTGCGCCGGATCTCGTCGAGCGGCTTCTTCCTCAGCTCCCTCGGCTCGAACGGCAGCGCGCCGGTCAGCAGTTCGTAGAGGATGACGCCCAGCGCGTACACGTCCGTACGGGTGTCCACGTCCAGGCCGGACATCTCGGCCTGCTCCGGGCTCATGTACTCCAGCGTCCCGATCAGCACGCCGCGCTCGGTGTACATCGTCCGCTCGGTCAGCGGCTGCGTGGTCGCCTTGGCGACGCCGAAGTCGATCACCTTCGGCACGGGGCGGTCGTCGCGAATGGTGACGAGCACGTTGGAGGGCTTGAGGTCCCGGTGGATGATGCCCTTCTGGTGGGCGTGCTGGACGGCGTCGCACACCTCGAGGAAGAGGTCGATGCGCTGCCGCACGGTCAGCCGGTGGCGCTGGCAGTAGTCGGTGATGGGCTCACCGCGCACGTACTCCATCGCGAAGTACGGGCGCCCTTCCGGCGTGGCGCCGGCGTCGAACACCTGCGCGATGGACGGATGCGACATGAGGGCGAGCGCCTGCCGCTCGGCGTCGAAGCGCGCCACGACGCGCGCCGTGTCCATGCCGGCCTTGATGACCTTCAGCGCGACCTGGCGGTGCACCGGGCGTGTTTGCTCGGCCAGCCACACCTCGCCCATCCCGCCTTCGCCAAGTTTCTCAAGCAATCGGTAGGGGCCAATGGTGGCGGTCGTCGTGACCCCGGCCGCCGGTGCAACGGTCGGCGCGTCGAGGTGCCGGCCCGGGCCCCCAGGAGACTCACCCATCCCCCGCATGATATCTCCCGAGCCTGTGGCGCGGCGCGATGCGTCCGACAGCGCTCAGGCGCTCGCCGGCGCGTCGTCCACGAACAGGCTGTGCGCCACGAGCGCGCCGAGCAACCCCAGGGCGGCCGGTGATGCCGGAAGGCCGGCCGGGGCACCGGTTCCCGCCTCGCGTGCGCGCCAGAAGTGGTTGACCGCCGGAACGACGAATTCCCGCTCGAAGAAATCGTGAACCAGGAGCGGAGGATCGGCGCGGCACGCGAGCACCGAGCGGACGTGGTCGTACACGCGCCCCAGGCTCTCCACGTTCCTGACGAGCACGCTCGCATCCTCGGTGAGCGTGACGCTCGTCGTTCTCCGCAGGTATCGGTAGAGCGGGTCGGGGACGTGGGCGAAGCAGCGGGCCCGGGTGACCAGCACGAAGAGCGTGAGGAGATCCTCGGCGAAGGTGACACCCCTCAGGGAAGTCACCAGTTCGTCGATGCCCGAGAGGAAGGTCCCGGCCGCAACGAGCTTGTTGCCGAGGGTATTGCTCATGGTCCCGCCCAGAAGCGCCCGAACGACAGCGTCACCTCGCAGCTCGTGCTGCGCCCCGCCCCTGTTGACGCAGAACGTCGTCCCGTCCGGCTCGTGTACGACGATGCCGCACTGCACCAGATCCGCGCCGTGGTGGATGGCGGCGGCATGGAGCGTCTCGAGGAACCGTTCGTCCACCGCGTCGTCTGAATCGACGAACGAAAGGAAAGGACCGCGGGCGGCTCGTGCACCCGTGACGCGGGCCAGCCCGACGCCCTGGTTCTCCTCGTGCCGCACGAGCCTGACCCGGGGATCCGCGGCGACCGCCCTCGCGACGACTCCCGCCACGTCCCCCGGCGAGGCGTCGTCGACGACTACGACCTCGAAGTCGGGCAGCGTCTGCCGGAGCAACGATGCCAGGCATGCGGGCAGGTATTCCTCGGTCCGAAACACCGGCACGACGACAGAGACGAGCGGGGGCGTCAGGGTCGGGGGCGTCAACAGCGGAGCGCTCCTATGTCCGGCTTGTCTCGGGCGCGTCGTCCACGAACAGGCCGCGCCCGACCAGCGCCCCCAGCAGCCCCAGCGACGCGGGTGAGGCCGGCAGGCCCGCCGGCGCGCCAGGCCCCGCGTCGCGCGCACGCCAGAAGTGGTTGACCACGGGGACAACGAACTCCCGCTCGAAGAACTCGCGCACCAGCGCGGCGGGCGCAGGGTTCCGGCCGAGCTCCCCGCGAACGAAATCGAAGACGACCCCGAGGCTCTGGATGTTCGCGGCCAGCAGCTCGGACTGGCTGGTCTTCGTCCGGCTGGCCGCGCGCAGCAGGTAGCGGTAGAGGGCATCCGGCACGTGCGCGAATCGGCGGGCACGGCCGACCAGAGCAAACAGTCCGAGCAGGTCCTGGCCAAAGGGCACGCGGTCCCACGTCACCTTCAGGCCGCCGATCACCGACACGAACAGATCGGTAGCCATGAGCTTGTTCGACAGACTGTTGCTCATGCGCCCGGCCAGCAGGGCGTGGAGGATGGCCTCACCCTCCAGCTGGTGCGGCTCGCCGCCCCTGTTGACGACGAAGGTCGTGCCGTCCGGCTCGTGAACTTCCAGGCCGCACTGCACGAGGTCCGCGCCGTGGCGACACGCCGTGGCATGCAGCACGTCGAGAAACTGCTCGTGCACCTCATCGTCCGGATCGACGATGGCGAGATGGCG
Organism: Acidobacteriota bacterium; assembly: GCA_020851565.1. Taxonomy (GTDB): domain Bacteria; phylum Acidobacteriota; class Vicinamibacteria; order Vicinamibacterales; family UBA2999; genus VFZN01. Next base: position 50,283 of record JADZCN010000124.1, read on the forward strand.
GCCGCGGGCGGCTCTCGCCCCGGTGAGACGGGCGAGCGCGACGCCCTTGTTCTCCTCGTGCCGCACGAGCCTGACCCGGGGATCGGCTGCGGTGGCCCGCGCGACCACGCCGGCTACCTCGCCAGGCGACCCGTCGTCGACGACGATGACCTCGAAGTCGGGCAGCGTCTGGCGGAGCAACGATGCCAGGCATGCGGGCAGGTATTCCTCGGTCCGAAACACCGGCACGACGACAGAGACGAGCGGAGCGTGATCGGGCGCTGGAGGCATCGTCCACTACGGTCTCAAGGCAACGCAAAGGCGACGACGGTGCTGCCGGACGGCGCGCCGTTCTTCCCGCCGCCGCAGGCGATCACGATGTACTGTTTGCCACCAGCGTGTACGTGGATGGCGTGGCGTTGCCGGCAAAGGGCAGCGTCGTCTCCCAGGCCAGCTCGCCCGTCAGCTTGTCGAACGCGCGGAGCTTCCGGTCGAAGTTCGTGGCCGCAATGAAGAGTAGCCCCCCGGCGGTGACGAGAGGACCGCCGTAATTGTCGCTGCCAGTGTCCTTCAGGCCCTGCGCCACGAGCTCGGGATACTCGCCGAGCGGCTTCTGCCACCGCATCGTGCCCGTGTTCAAGTCGATGGCGCTCAGCGTTCCCCACGGCGGCATGATGGGCGGATACCCGTCCGGATCCCGCCAGAGCACCTCGCCGTCGTTGCGGTACTTCAGCCGCGTCGGATCGTTCGCGATGGCCGGGTCGCTGGCCTGATCCTTCCCCGTCACGAGGAAGTCGACGACGTCGCCGATGTTCTTCGCGCCCATGTCGGGGAAGGCTGGCATGCGCCCGGTCCCCTGGCGGATGACGGCCGCGATCTCGTCACGCGACATGCGCTTCCCGATGTCCACCAGGGAGGGCGCCTGCGGCCCGCCCGTGCGGTCGGACCGGTGGCACGACGCGCACTTGCTGCCGTAGAGCGCCGCGTCGGTGTTGGGGATGAGCCGCATCAGCCAGGGCATCTCGTTGGCGTTGACGTAGAGCAGGCCGGTGTCGGGGTCGAAGGCGGCGCCGCCCCACTCCGCGCCGCCGTCCACGCCGGGAAACACGATGAGGCCATCCAGGGACGGCGGGGTGAAGAGCGGGCCGCTCCTGTAGCGGCGGAACTCGGCCAGCACCGCCGCGTGCGCCTCCGGCGTCCGTCGCGTGAGCATGTCCTCGGTGAGCGACTGGCGGACGAACGGCGGCGGCGCGAGGGGATGGCGCTGCGTCGGTGACGCGCGCTCGCCGTCCACGTCGGACGCGGGTGCGGACCGCTCCTCCACCGGGAACAGCGGCGTGCCGGTCTTGCGGTCCAGCACGAAGACGTAGCCGTGCTTGGTGATCTGCGCGACCGCCTCGACCGGCTTGCCTTCACGCGTCACGGTGACCAGGCTGGGCGCTGCGGGCAGGTCCCAATCCCAGATGTCGTGCTTGATCACCTGGTAGTGCCAGACGCGCTTCCCCGTCCGCGCGTCGAGCGCCAGCACGGAGTCCGCGTACAGGTTGTCGCCGTGGCGGTTGACGCCGTACCAGTCGAACGATGCCGAGCCGGTGGCAGCGAAGACCATCGCGTTCGTGTGGTCCACGGTGATACCCGCCCAGGCGTTTGCGCCGCCGGAGAGAGTCGGTCCCTCGGGCCACGTGTCGGCCCCGGGCTCCCCCGGCCGCGGGATGGTGTGGAACGTCCATCGCAGCTCTCCGGTGTTCACGTCGAACGCGCGGATGTGGCCTGGCGTCCCCGGCAGCGTCTCGGGCACGCTGCTCCCGAAGATGATCATGTCGTCGAAGATGGCGCCTGGCGTGCTGGCGCTCACCGTGGCCCGCTCGACGGGTCGCCCAAGGCCTTCGCGGAGATCGATGCGCCCGTCCTCGCCGAACGTCGCGATGGGCCTGCCGGTGCCGCGGTCCAGCGCGTAGAGGAAGTTGCGGTAGGTGACGAAGACCCGATCCCGGTGCACGGTGACGCCGCGGTGACGAAAGCGCGTGCGCGGCGCATCGGGAGGCGCCAGGGCGAAGGTCCAGCGCTCCTGCCCGGTGGCCGCGTCGATGGCGGCCACCTTCATGCCGGGCGTCGTGAGGTAGACCGTGCCGTCCACGACCACCGGGTGGCTCTGCATCTCCGAGCCTGGAAACGCGTCGCCGGAGTCGTAGGTCCACGCCACCTGCAGCCGACTGACGTTCTCCTTGTTGATCGCCCTGAGCGGCGAGTAGCGGATGTTGTCCACGCCGCCGTGCATGGGCCAGCCGGCGTCGGCCTGCACGGGCGTTCTCGTACAGGCGGACGCACCCAGGGCCAGGGCCGGGATGAGCACAAGGGAAAGTCGAGTGATGCGGCACACGGTGCCGCCGATTCTACCCTTCAGCGCGCGCTAAGCTAGTGAATCTGGTGCAGGAGCCGGCCCCACCGCGTGCCCTGCGGGCCGCCGAACGACCAGTAGATGAAGAGCGCGCGGCCCTTCACGTAGGTGGCGGGCAGGAAACCCCAGTAGCGGCTGTCCTGCGAGTCGTCGCGGTTGTCACCCATCATGAAGTAGTGGCCGGCCGGGATGGTGACGGGGCCGTACTTCCGCCGGACGTCGGACGGATCGCCCGTGCCGGCCGCAGGCAGGATGTAGTGGGCGTACGGCTCGGCGAGCGGCGCGCCGTTGATGAAGACGGTCTGGCCGCGCAGCTCCAGCGTCTCGCCCGGCAGGCCGATGACGCGCTTGATGAAGTCGCGCTCCGGGTCCTCGGGGAACTTGAATACGAGTACCTCGCCGCGCTCGACGTCCCGCATCGGCAGGAGCGCCCGCTCGAGGCCGGACGCCGCTGGCGAGAAGATGAACTTGTTCACCAGCAGGTGATCCCCGACCAGCAGGTTCGGCTCCATCGACCCGGTGGGGATCTTGAACGCCTGGAACCCGAACGTCCGCACGAACAGCGCCAGGATGACGGCGACGACGAGCGACTCGAAGTACTCCCGGAACGTGGACTTGCGGAAGGTCGCTTCGGCCATAGGGGGCTTGGGGCTTGGGGCTTGGGTCTTGAGTCCTGAGGTCCTGGGGTCTTGGGGTCCTGAGGTCTTGGGCTGCACCCTGCACCCCTGCACCGGGCACCCTTGCCCCCTGCACCCGTCCCGCTATTCTTCACCAACTTTCAGGACGGCGAGAAACGCTTCCTGCGGGATCTCCACCTTCCCCACCCGCTTCATCCGCTTCTTGCCTTCCTTCTGCTTCTCGAGCAGCTTGCGCTTGCGCGTGATGTCGCCGCCGTAGCACTTGGCGAGCACGTTCTTCCGGAGCGCCTTTACGCTCTCGCGGGCGATGATGCGGCTGCCAATGGCCGCCTGGATGGCCACCTCGAACATCTGCCTCGGGATGAGCTCGCGCATCTTCGAGGCCAGCATGCGCCCGCGGTCGTAGGCGCGATCGCGGTGGACGATGATCGAGAGCGCGTCCACCGGCTCGCCGTTCACCAGGATGTCGAGCTTCACGAGCGGCGAGTCCCAGTAGCCGGTGACGTGGTAGTCCAGCGACGCGTAGCCGCGCGAGATGGTCTTCAAGCGATCGTAGAAGTCCAGCACGACCTCGTTGAACGGCAGCTCGTAGGTGATGAGCACGCGGTCCGAGGTCTTGAACTCCAACGCCTTCTGCACGCCGCGCTTGTCCTGGCAGAGCTGGAGGATGGCGCCGACGAACTCCGACGGCGTGAGGATGGTGGCCGTGATGACCGGCTCCTCGATCTTCGCGATGCTGCCGGCCTCGGGCAGCTTGGCGGGGCTGTCAATCTCGGTCACCTCGCCGTCGGTGGTGGTCACGCGGTACAGCACGCCCGGCGCGGTGGTCACCAGGTCCATGTCGAACTCGCGCTCGAGCCGTTCCTGGACGATCTCCATGTGCAGCAGGCCGAGGAAGCCGCAGCGGAAGCCGAAGCCGAGCGCCACCGAGGTCTCGGGCTCGAAGAAGAACGCCGAGTCGTTGAGCCGCAGCTTCTCGAGCGCCTCACGAAGCTCGGAATACTGGTGGCTCTCCACCGGGTAGAGCCCGGCGAAGACCATCGGCTTCAGCTCCTTGAAACCGGGGAAGGGCTCCGCCGTGGGCCGCCCGGTCTCGGTGACCGTGTCGCCAATCTGCGCGTCGGCCACGCGCTTGATGCCGCAGGCCACGAAGCCCACCTCGCCGGGGCCGAGGCTCTCCATGGGCACGGGCTTGGGCGTGAACACGCCGAGCTGCTCCACCTCGTGGTCCTGGGCCGTGTTCATCAGCGTCACCTTCATCCCGGTGCGGATGGTGCCTTCCAGCACGCGCACCACGATGACGACGCCGCGATACGCGTCGTACCAGGAGTCGAAGATCAGCGCCTTGAGCGGCGCGGCGGGGTCACCTTCTGGCGGCGGCAGCCGCTGGACGATGGCCTCGAGGATGTCCTTGACGCCGCGGCCTTCCTTGGCGCTGGCCAGGATGGCGCCGGCGCCGTCGAGCCCGACAATCTCCTCGATCTGCCGGCGCGCCTCGTCCGGCTGCGCGCTCGGGAGGTCAATCTTGTTGATGACCGGGATGATCTCGAGGCTGTTGTCCACCGCGAGGTAGGCGTTGGCCAGCGTCTGCGCCTCCACGCCCTGGGAGGCGTCCACGAGCAGCAGCGCCCCCTCGCAGGCCGCGAGCGAGCGCGTGACCTCGTAGCCGAAATCCACGTGGCCGGGCGTGTCGATCAGGTTCAGGACATAGGTCTGCCCATCGTCCGCCTTGTAGGTGAGGCGGACGGGGTGCGCCTTGATGGTGATGCCGCGCTCGCGCTCGAGGTCCATGCTGTCGAGCACCTGGGCTTCCATCTCGCGGGCCTGGAGGGCGCCGGTCAGCTCGAGGAAGCGGTCGGCCAGCGTGGACTTGCCGTGGTCGATGTGCGCGATGATGGAGAAGTTCCGGATGGTGCTCTGTATCAAGGTCGTCCCGGGGATAATCTCCCCATTATGACCCAGCCCCGCCAGCGCGGCTCCAGGCCCGCCCGAGCGTCGCACGGGGCTGGCCTCCCGGCGTTCTCACACACGCTCGTCGGGAACCTCGGCCTGGCCCTCGCCCAAGGCCGTGGGTCAACCCGGCTCGCCGGCCGCACGCCCGGCTCCAAGCCCGGAGAAACCCCGCTGCGGCGCGTTGACTCTGCAAGGCGTGGGGGGCCCCCAACCCCACGCGCGACCCTCGCCTCCGCGTGGTTTTTCGGCATCGCTGGCGCGGGCATTCCGCAGGGCGTGCAGCCGGCCAGCCCGGTTGACCCACTCGCGCCAACTCGCCGTCGCCCTTGTCGCAATCCTGGCCCTGCCGGTCGCGGCGAGGGCGCAGACGCCGGTCACGGTGGTCATCGAGACGTCGGCCGGAGTGATCGAGGTGGCGCTCGAGCCGGCGCGCGCGGCGGACGGCCAGGGCTTCGCGGCGTTAGGCCGCGTGGTGTCGGGGATGGAGGTGGTGCGCGCATTGGGGCGGAAGTGAGGCGTGTGATGCGAACAGGCCGTATCGCGGCTTGCGTCGCGTTGTGTACGGCCCTCCTGCCTGCGTCCGTCAGGCTCTCCGCTCAGGCGCCAGGGACAACCGGCTTCCTGTCGGGTCGTCTCGGAGTGAACGCGCAGGTTGTTCCGGACGGGGTCAGCGACATGTCACTCGGTGCGGGCGGCGCAGTTGGCGTGTTCGTGACCCGAAGATGGGCATTGGAGTTCGAAGCCTGGATTCCGGGAGAAGTCGAGAGCGCTGGAGCCCGCAACAGGGTCATGCTCTTCAGTGGTAGCGCCCTCCGGTTCTTGGACGCTGCGGACCGAGGGCTCTACCTCCTTGCAGGGCTTGGCGTTGCGCGTGTTGAGTGGGGCTCCTCGTCAAGACTGTCGTCACAACTGAACGGGGCCGTCCAGGCGGGAGCCGGCGTTTCCCTGCGCCTGGGAGGACGGCTGTCAGTGGCCCCAGAGGTCCGAGCCGCCCTTGTGGATGGTGGGGCGTTCATCGTCCGCCCGAGTATTGCCCTTCACTACAGCTTCCCTTAACGGAACAGTGGCCTGGCGCGTAAACTCCGGCTCCTGCAGCCGTGGCAGAATCCCCGATACCTGCACAGCTGAAGGAGGGGCCATCAGCGGCGTCGGCGACGAGGCGTACTTCTACAACAACGCCAATCGATACGCCGAGCTCTACGTGAAGTCCGGCAGGCACCTGGTGACGCTGCAGACAAGCCTGAACGACAACATGGCATCGGTGAAGCCGGGCGTCGTGAACCTGGCGAAGTCGCTGGTCGCGAAGGTGCGCTGACGGTCAGCTCTCGCCCGCCGGCCGGGATGTGGGTCACAATGACCGCATGCTGATGAATCGCCGGGAGGCTGTCGCCGCCCTTGCCGCCTCTGCCGCCCTGCCGCTGGTCGCCGGTTGCGGCTCCGAGACCCCGTCCATGACGTCCTCAGGGAATCCCGACACCGACGCCGTGGCCGTCCTCGACGCCGTGGCCGAGAACCTCCTCCGCCTGTTCCCGGAGAGCGCCACCTCCCTCGGCATCGACGTGGGTGCGAGGGCGGCGCTTCGTTCCCAGCTGGCGGACCGTTCGCCCCAGGGACGCAAGCGGCTGACGAGCCAGATCCGCGCGGACCTGGAGCAGGTCAGGGCCGTCGACACGTCGAAGCTCACGCACCCTACGCGTACGAGCGTGGAGGTCGTGCGGAGCGCCTACCAGACGGCGCTGGAGGGCTTCGCGCTCCCCTACGGCGACATCACCGTCGGCAGCTGGCGCAACACGCCGTACGTGGTCATCCAGAACGTCGGCGCCTATCTCGACATCCCGCGCTTCCTGGACGCGGAGCACCCGATTGAGAGCGCGGAGGACGCGGAGGGGTACCTGGCGCGGCTGCAGTCGTATCCGAAGCAGCTCGACGGCGAGCTCGAACGGCTGAAGGACGCGCGCTCGAAAGGACTCGTGCCGCCGGCGTTCCTGATCGACAAGGCGCTCGAGCAGCTGCGCCTTTCCGTGAAGAACGCGCGCGCAGGCGGATCGCTCGTCGAGTCGCTCGTGCGGCGCACGAAGGACATGCCGGGCACCTGGGCCGACCGCGCACGAGCGATTGCCGCGCAGGAGGTGGCGCCGGCGCTGGAACGGCAGGTGGCGGAGCTGCAGGCCCAGCGGGCCGTGGCCACCGACGATGCGGGGATGTGGGCGAGGCCGCAGGGGGAGGAGTTCTACCGGTGGGCCCTCAAGGCATCGACCACCACCTCGATGTCGCCGGACGAGATCCACGCCGTCGGCCAGGCCGAGCTCCAGCAGCTTCACGCCGAGATGGACACCATCCTGAAGGGTCTCGGCTACACGAAGGGCACGGTCGGCGAGCGGATGCAGGCGCTGACGAAGGATCCGCGCTACCGGTTCGCCGAAGGCGACAAGGGCCGCGCCGAGATCGTGGCGTTCATCCAGGATCGGCTCACCTGGATTCGCGCGCAGCTGCCGCGCGCGTTCAACACGCTCGTGGATCCGAACATGGAGGTGAAGCGCCTGCCGCCCGAAGAGGAGCCCGGCGCGCCCACGGCGTACGGGGGCGCCGGATCCATCGACGGCAAGATCCCGGGACGCTACTGGATCAACCTGCGGACAACCGACCTCCACAGCAGGTTCAGCCTCGCCGACCTGACGTTCCACGAGGCGATTCCGGGCCATATCTGGCAGGGGGAGTACACGCACGAGATGCCGCGTATCCGCCAGCTGCTCGCGTTCAACGCCTATTCGGAGGGCTGGGCGCTCTACGCGCAGCAGCTCGCCGACGAGCTGGGCGCGTACGAGAACGATCCGGTCGGCCGCGTCGGCTACCTGCAGGCCATCGCGTTCCGCGCCTGCCGCCTCGTGGTCGACACCGGCATCCACGCCAAGCGATGGACGCGCGAGCAGGGCATCCGCTTCTTCGTGGACGTCAACGGGTCGAACTACGAGGAGGTCGCCAGCGAAGTGGACCGCTACTGCTCCTGGCCCGGGCAGGCGTGCGGCTACAAGGTGGGGCACACCGAGATCAACCGACAGCGCGAGCGGGCGAAGACGGCGCTCGGTGCGCGCTTCGACGTGAAGGCCTTCAACGACACCGTTGTCCTGGGCGGGAACGTGCCGCTGGACGTGCTGGCGAAGAACGTGGACGAGTACGTGCGCACGGCCGGGGCGTAGACACGTGCGCGACGACATCCCCACGCCGGCCCTGCTGCTCGACCTCGGTCGCTTCGAGGCCAACGTGACGCGCATGGCCACCCACCTGCGCGACCGGGGCAAGGCCTTCCGGCCCCACGCGAAGACCCACAAGTGCCCCGAGATCGCCCGGCGTCTGCTTGCCGCCGGCGCCGTGGGCGCGTGCACCGCGCGATTGAGCGAGGCGGAGGTGTTCGCCGATCACGGCATCCCGGGCCTGCTGGTCACCACCGCCGTCATCGGCGCGCCGAAGATCGCGCGTGCCGTGGAGCTGGCCGCCCGGGCCCCGGACACCATCTTCGTCGTCGAGACCGAGCAGAACGTGCGCGAGCTGAGCGAGGCGGCCGCCCGCGTTCCCGGCGTCACGCTCAACCTCGCGGTGGACCTCTACTTCGGCCGCACGGGCGTCGCGCCGGGCGCGTCCGCCTGCGACCTGGCGCGCTTCATCACCAAACAGCCCCGCGTGCGCTTCGCGGGGCTTCAGTCCTACGACGGCGCCGCCGCTCACACCGCGCCCTTCGACGCGCGGCGCACGCGCACCAGCGGCAGCATGAAGCAGGCCGTGGAGACTCGCCGCCTCATCGAGCGCGACGGCATCGAGTGCCCGCTGGTCACGGGCGGCTCCACGGGCACCTACCGTATCGACTCGGAGATCGAGGGCGTGACCGAGATCCAGCCGGGCAGCTTCGTGTTCATGGACATGGAGTACGCGGCGATTGGCGGCCCGGACGGCACGGAGTACCGCGACTTCGCCCAGGCCCTCACCGTGGTCACCACCGTCGTCTCGCGCCGGCCCGGCGTGGCCATCGTGGACGGCGGCTACAAGGCCTTCGCGACCGATCGCCCGTTCACGCCCGTGCCGGTGGACCTGCCCGGCGTCACCTACGCGTGGGCCGGCGACGAGCACGGCCGCCTGGATCTTTCGAAGGCCGAGCGCGACGTGCGGGTCGGCGACCGCATCGAGTTCGTGCCGCCGCACTGCGACCCTACCGTCAACCTGTACGATGTGATTCACGCCCTGCGCGGCGACACCGTCGAAGGGGCGTGGGCCGTCGCCGCGCGCGGCAAGAGCCAGTGAGCGGCGCCCATTGGCGATTGCTGATTGGTGATTGAGTGATTCATTGGGTGATTGGGGATTGTGCATTGGCGCAATGGGATTGGCGCAATGGGATTGCCGGATTGGCGCAATGGAGGTGGGCGTGATGGCACGCATTGAAATCCGCTACTGCCGCGTCTGAAACTACTACCCTCGCGCCTCCAGGTTGGCGGCGCTCATTGCCAGGGACACCGGCGTCGAGCCCGACGTCATCGAGGGGGCGCGCGGCGAGTTCTCCATCCGGGTCGGCGGCCAGGTGGTGGCCAGCAAGGACAAACGCGGCTTCCCGGATGAGGCCGAAGTGCTGGCGCAGGTGAAGCAGGCGCTGGGCGGGTAGCAGAAGGCAAGAGGCAGAAGGCGGAACGGGCTTACAATCGGCTCGCGCTGCACCCGCCCCGCCCCCATTCCATGTCCACCCGGCCCGACGCCTTGAATCAGGATCTGCACGCCGTCCTCGACGGTGAGGTCCGCTTCGACGCCGCCTCCCGCGCGCTCTACGCCACCGACGCCAGCGTCTATCAGATCACGCCGCTCGGCGTGGTCATCCCACGCTCAGTGGACGATGTGGTGAGGACGGTGAAGGTCGCGTCACGCCACGAGGTGCCGCTGACGCCGCGCGGTGGTGGCACCTCCCAGGCCGGGCAGGCCATCGGCGCCGGCGTCGTGATCGACACGTCGAAGTACCTGAACCGCATCCTGGCCATCGACCCTGATGCGCGCACGGCCCGGGTCCAGCCCGGCGTCGTCCTCGACGAGCTGAACGCCGCCCTCAAGCCCCACAACCTGCGCTTCGCGCCGGACGTGTCCTCCTCCAGCCGCGCCACCATCGGCGGCATGACGGCCAACAACTCCAGCGGCGCCAGGTCGGTGATCTACGGCAAGACGATCGACCACGTGCGCGAGCTGGAGGTCGTGCTCTCCGACGGCGCCGTCGAACGCCTGCGGCCGCTCGCCCCCGAGGAGCTCGAAGCGGCCCGCCAGGGCGACGGCGTCGCCTCACGCGCCTACCGCACCGTTCCCACGCTGGCGCAAGCGCATGCCGCGGAGATCGCTCGCCGCTTCCCGAAGGTGCTCCGCCGGGTGGGCGGTTACAACCTCGACGCGTTCGTGGATCCGGCCCGGCCCGTGGACCTCTCGCGCATCATGGTTGGATCCGAGGGCACGCTGGGCTTTGTCGTGGAAGCCACCATCGGCCTCGTCCCGCTGCCTGCCGCCAAGGCCCTGCTGACCGCGGAGTTCGACCATCTGCTGGACGCTCTTGGGGCCACACCCATCGCGCTCCGGCACAACCCCGCCGCCGTGGAGGTGATGGACGACTTCATCCTCAGCCACACGCGCGACAACGCCGCCCTCGACGCCATGCGCCGCCGCATCGTCGAACGCGACGGCTCGACGCTGCTCTGCATCGAGCTCTACGGCGACCACGCCGACGAGCTGCCGCCCCGGCTGGAGGCGCTGGCGCGCGACCTCCAGGCCAGCGGCGCCCCGTGCCGCACCCGCGCGATCACCGATCCCGCGGCACAGGCACGCGTCTGGAGCCTTCGCGAAGCCGCGCTCGGCCTCTCGATGGCGATGAAGGGCGACGGCAAGGCCGTCTCCTTCGTCGAGGACACGGCCGTCTCGCCCGAGCGCCTGCGCGAGTACATCGATCGCTTCTCGCGCATCATCGCGCGACACGGCACCACCGCCGGCATCTACGCTCACGCGTCGGTCGGATGCCTGCACGTGCGTCCAGTCGTGGACCTGAAGACGGCCGAGGGCGTGGCGCGCTTCGAGGCCATCGCTCACGAAGTGGCCGACCTCGTGCTCGAGTTCGGCGGGGCGCTGTCGGGCGAGCACGGCGATGGCCTGGTGCGCGGCGCCTTCAACGAGAAGATGTTCGGCTCGGAGCTCTACCAGGCCTTCCGCGCGGTGAAGCAGACCTTCGATCCCCAGGCGCTCTTCAACCCCGGTCGCATCGTGGACACGCCGCCCATCACGTCGCACCTGCGCTTCGGCGCCGGCTACGCGACTCCAGACCCGGTCACCGTCTTCGACTACACGGAGTTCGGCGGCTTCGGCCGCGCGGTGGAGATGTGCAGCGGCGTCGGCGCCTGCCGCAAGACGCTGGCAGGGACGATGTGCCCGTCGTACATGGCGACGAGGGACGAGGCGCACTCCACGCGCGGGAGGGCGAACGTGCTCCGCCTCGCCATGAGCGGCCGGATGGCCGACGCGGGGCTGGACGATGAGAAAGTGCGCGAGGTGCTGGACCTGTGCCTCGAGTGCCGCGCGTGCAGGAGCGAGTGCCCCGTCGGCGTGGACGTGGCCCGCTACAAGAGCGAGTTCCTCGCCGGCTACTACGCGCGCCACGGCGTGCCGCTGGAGGCGCGGGTGATCGGGCGCCTCCACGAGCTGGCGCCCTGGGGCAGCCGCCTCGCGCCCATCGCCAACGCGCTGGCCGGAAGCGCCCTGGGCCGTCGTGTGAACGAGGCGCTGCTGGGCCTCGACCGGCGGCGCCAGCCGCCGCGCTGGGCCCGGCGGACCCTGCGGGATCGCCTCGGCCGCGCGATCGCACGCACGTGCGCGCCTCGGGCCGTGCTCTTCGCCGATACCTTCACGTCGTACGTCGAGCCGGACATTGGCGTCGCCGCCTTCGAGCTGCTCGATCGTGCCGGCATCGGCGCTGCCCTGGCGCCGCACGTCTGCTGCGGGCGGCCGCTCATCTCGAAGGGCCTGCTCGCCGACGCGCGCGAGCTGGCGGCGCGCAACGTGGCCGCGCTCTATCCGCGCGCCGCCCGGGGCGAGGCCATCGTCTTCGTGGAGCCCTCGTGCCTGTCGGCCATCCGCGAGGACGCGCCGGACCTGCTGAGCGGATCGCTCCGGGAGAAGGCCCGGATTGTCGCGGGTCGGGCGGTGCTCTTCGAGGAGCACCTCGAGCGGGAGATCGCGGCCGGCCGCGCGCGGCTCGCGCTCGGGCCCGGCCCTTCGTCCGTGCTGCTGCACGTGCACTGCCACCAGCGGTCGATGGGCCTCGCGGCCCCGGCCGCGGCCCTGCTGTCGCGCATCCCCGGGGCGACGGTCACCGACCTCGACGCCGGATGTTGCGGCATGGCCGGCTCGTTCGGCTATGCGCGTGAGCACTACGACGTGTCGCAGGCCATCGGCGAGCGCAAGCTCCTCCCCGCCGCTCGTTCCATGGCCCCAGGCGCCGTTCTGGCCGCCGCGGGCACGTCGTGCCGCCACCAGGTGGCCCACTTCACTGGCGTGGATGCCGTGCATCCCGCCGTCCTGCTTCGATCGCTCCTGGAGGAACCTCCCGCATGAGCCTTGCCTGGATCTCGCTCATCGCGCTCGCCGTTGCCGTGACGCTCAGCATGTTCACGAAGGTGAACGTCGGCGTCGTCTCGCTGGCCTTCGCCTGGATCGTCGGCGTCTACCTGGGCGGGCTGCCGCTCGGGCAGGTGATCGGCACGTTCCCGGTGCAGCTGTTCCTGACGCTGGCGGGCGTGACGCTGCTCTTCGGCATGGCCAACGCCAACGGTACGCTGGGACGGCTGGCGGCGAGGGCGGTGCACATCTGCGGTGGAAACGCAGGGCTCATTCCCTTCATGTTCTTTGCGATCGCGCTGGGGCTCTCGACCATCGGGCCCGGCAACATCTCGACGGCCGCGATCCTCGCGCCGATGGGCATGGCGGTGGGCGCGCAGGCGGGCATCTCGCCGTTCCTGATGACGCTGATGGTGGGCAACGGCGCCCAGGCCGGGGCGCTTTCACCCTTCGCCCCGACTGGCGTCATCGTGAACGGCATCATGGAGCGCATCGGGCTGGGCGGCATGGAGTGGACCACCTATGCCAACAACCTGCTGGCGCACATTGCCATTACCTTCATCGCGTACTTCATCTTCGGCGGCGTGAAGCTGTTCCGCCGGCACGCCGACCATGTGGCGGATGTCGAGGCCACGAAGATCGAGCCGTTCCAGGCCGTGCACTGGCTGACGCTGGCGGTGCTCGCCGCCCTTGTCGTAGGCGTGGTCGCCTTCGACCTGCAGGTGGGCATGGCGGCGCTCACGGGCGCCGCCTTCCTCTCGCTCGTGAACGCGGCCGACGAGAAAGAGGCCATCAGGAAGATGCCCTGGGGCGTGGTGCTGATGGTGTGCGGCGTCACGGTGCTGATCGGCGTGCTCGAGAAGACGCAGGGCATGGCGCTTTTCTCGGACCTGCTGGCGCGCGTGTCCTCGCCGTCCACGGTCACCGGCATCGTCGCGCTCGTCGTCGGCATCGTCTCGGTGTACAGCAGCACGTCCGGCGTGGTGCTCCCGGCGTTCCTGCCCACGGTGCCGGGCCTCGTGGAGCGCCTGGGCGGCGGCGATGCCATGGGGATCGCGTCGGCCATGATGGTCGGCGGCCACCTGGTGGATCTCTCCCCGCTCTCCACCATCGGTGCGCTCTGCATCGCCGCGCTCCCCGCGAGCGAGGACCCGAAGCGCCTCTTCAATCAGCTCCTGGCCTGGGGCCTCTCGATGACCGTCATCGGTGCGCTCATCTGCTGGGTGTTGTTCTAGGGGCTTGCGGCTTGGGGTCTTGGGGTCTTGGGGTCTTGGGGTCTTGAGGTCTTGAGGTCTGTGTTCCTTCGTGAGGTCTTCGTGCCCTTCGTGCCTTCGTGGTTTCGTCTTCTCACGCGAACTTCGGGGGGCGGCCTTCCGTGAAGGCTCGCACGCCCTCGCGGAACTCCGCGCTCGCGTAGCACGCGGCGACGAGGTCGTCCGCGGCGCCCGGGGGCGGGCAGCGGTGCTCGCGCAGGCGCGCGAGCATCGCCTTGGTCGAGGTGACCGTGCTGGACGCGCGCCGGGTCAGCTCCTCGGCGAGGGTCAGCACCTCGCCGGCGAGCTGGTCGTGCGGGACCACGCGCGTCGCCAGGCCGATGGCCAGCGCCTCTGATGCATCCACCAGTCGCGCGGTGAGGAGCAGCTCGCGCGCGCGGGCGGGGCCAACCGTGTCGGCCAGCCGCGCGAGGTTGGCCATCGACAGGCAGTTCCCCAGCGTGCGTGACATGGGCACGCCGAAGCGCGCGCGGTCCGAGCACAGGCGCAGGTCGCAGGCAAGCGCGATGAGGCAGCCGCCACCAACAGCAGGGCCGTCCACCTCGGCGATGGTCGGGACCGTCACGCGCTCCAGGCGATCCACCAGCGCGTCGAGCCGGTGCTCGTAGCGCACGCCATCGTCTCCCGACGAGAACCCGGCGAACTGCGCGATGTCGGTACCGGCCGCGAAGGCGCCGCCCGAACCGCGTATGATGAGCGCTCGGATGCCCTCGTCTGCGTCCGCCTGCTGGCAGGCGTGCTCGAGCGCGTCGTACATCTCCCACGTCAGGGCGTTGCGCGCCTCGGGGCGCGTGAACGTGAGAATCCCGATTGGTCCGCTGATGTCCCAGGCTACGTTGCTCGACGGCATAGTCGTTCTCGATGCGACCCAGGTGATGGCCGGGCCCTACTGCGCGATGTTACTTGCCGACATGGGCGCGCAGGTCATCAAAGTGGAGCCGCCGGACGGCGACTCCACACGGGCGATGGCGGGCGCGCGCGGCGGTGACAGTGCCGCGTTTGGCGCCGTGAACCGCGGCAAGCTCGGGGTCGTGCTCGACCTGGCGCAGGAGGCGGGCCGCGAGGTCTTCACGCGCCTGGCCCGATCCTCGGACGTCCTGATCGAGAACTTCCGGCCCGGCGTGATGGCCAGGCTCGGGCTCGACTACCCGCGCCTGTCGGCAGAGAACCCGCGCCTCATCTATGCGTCCATCTCCGGCTTCGGCCAGACGGGACCGTTCGCGTCGAAAGGCGGCTTCGATCTCGTCGCGCAGGGCATGTCCGGCATCATGTCGGTGACCGGCGAGCCGGAGGGCCCGCCGGTGAAGGCGGGCGTGCCCCTGACGGATCTGGGTGCCGGCCTGTTCGCGCTCGCGGGCATCCTGGCGGCGCTCCACTGGCGGCACACCTCCGGCCGCGGCCAGCACATCGACACGTCGCTCTTCGAGGCGGGCCTCGCGCTCTCGGTGTGGGAGGCCACGGAGTACTTCTCGGGTCGCGGTATCCCGCAGCGGCTGGGATCCGCGCACCGGATGGTGGCGCCGTACCAGGCCTTCCGCTGCGCGGATGGCTACATCAACGTCGGCGCGGCCAACGACCGGACCTTCGCGCGGTTCGCCGGGCTGCTGGGGCACGCCGACTGGACGTCGGACGAACGATTCCGGAGCGCGACCGCGCGGGTGGCAAACCGCGACGCGCTCGCCGGGCTCATCGAGGCCGTCACCTGCACGGAATCCCGGGCCACGTGGCTGGCGCGGCTCGACCAGGCCGGCGTGCCGTGCGGCCCCATCCTGGACTACGCGGAAGCCTTCGCGCACCCGCAGGCGGCAGCGCGCGAGATGAGCGTGAGCGTCGATCACCCCATCCTTGGGCCGATGCGGGCCATCGGCACACCTCTCAAGCTGTCAGCCACGCCCCTGGATCCACATCGTCGCGCCCCGATGCTTGGCGAGCACACCGACGAGGTGCTGGCGGCCGCCGGCTTCAGCCAGGACGAGATCGAGCAGCTGCGCGCGGCGGGGGCCGCAAGGTAGGCGGCCCTTCGCGTGGGCGGTGCTTCGCACCGTGGGCGGCTTCGCCGCGATGGCAGCCCCTTCGGGGCCGTGGGTCTTCGGTGGGACGCGATTCCGCACGCCCGAGCCGGGCACACGCGCCGGAGGCGCGCCCGCCGCGCGAGAGCGCGGCCCACCGAGCGGCGCCAGCCGCGAGGCCCACCCCGCCGCAGGCAGGGCCCACCGCGCGAAGCGCGGCCCACCGAGCGGCGTCAGCCGCGAGGCCCCGTCAGTCCTCGACCCGCACCGTGTCCCGCCCGGCGTGCTTGGCGGCATAGAGCCGCCGGTCGGCAACGGCGATTAACGCGTCGGGCGTGTCCGCGTCCTCGATCGGCACCGACACGCCGATGCTGAGCGTCACCGGGATCCGCAAGTCCTGTCCGGCGACCACGCACGGTGACTTCGCGAGGGCCGCGCGGACGCGCTCCATCGCGATGGCCGCCTCGCGGCGCCCGGTTTCCGGCATCAGGATGGCGAACTCCTCCCCGCCGAAACGCGCCACGCGGTCCAGCCGGCGCAGGGTGGCTTCGAGCACCTGGCCGACGTGCCGGATCACCTGGTCCCCGACGGGATGCCCGTACGTGTCGTTCACGCGCTTGAAGTAATCGATGTCCGCGAGCCCGAGCGAGAAGGGCCGCTTGAACCGGACCGCGCGCAGCCACTCGTTCTGCAGCAGGCTCTGCAGCTCGCGCCGGTTCAGCAGGCCCGTGAGCTCGTCACGCAGGGCCGCCTCGCGCAGCTGGCGGAGCGTCGTGCCCAGCTTCACCGCGTAGCGCACGGTGCGCTCGAGCAGCCGCGGGTTGAGCTCCGACTTCAGCAGGAAGTCCGCCGCGCCGGCCTCGGCCGCGGCAAGGTCGACGTCCTCCTTGTCGTCCACCGTCATCATGATGATGGGCGTATCGATGCTGAGCCGCCGCGCCTCCCGGATCATGTCGATGCCGGTGCCACGATCCAGCTTGTGGTCGAGCAGGCAGACCGCGAACCCGTTGCTGGTCAGCTTGGCCAGGCCCTCGTCGTACGTGTCCGCGAACTCGCACACGTAGGACGCGTGGCGGAAGCCTCCGACCAGGTGCTCGACCACGCGGTGCTGCAGCGGGTCGTCGTCGATGCACAGCAGCCGTGGCGTCGGCCCGCCGGTCGGAAGCATGGTGCCAGGAGCGGTGGCCATCTAGCGCTGGTCCACGGGCATCCACGTCTGCGGATAGGCCGGCCCCGTGTACTCGGCCCGCGGCCGGATGAGACGGTTGTTGGACAGCTGCTCGAGCACGTGCGCCGTCCACCCGGAAATGCGGCTCACGGCGAAGATGGGCGTGTAGAGGTCGATGGCGATGCCCATGGTGTAGTACGTCGACGCCGAGTAGAAATCGACGTTCGGGAAGAGCTTCTTCTCCCCCTTCACCAGCGCCTCGATGCGCTCGGACATCTCGAACCACCGCGTGTTGCCCGCCTGCTGCCCGAGCTGCGTCGACATCTGCCGGAGGTGCGTGGCGCGCGGGTCCTCGGTGTGGTACACGCGGTGGCCGAACCCCGGGATCTTCTCCTTCCGCGCGAGCTTGCCCTTCACGTAGGCGTCGATGCGCTCGGGCGGCGCGTCCTGGCCGATCTCGATGAGCATCTTCATCACCTCCGCATTGGCGCCGCCGTGCAGCGGGCCCTTCAGCGTGCCGATGCCGGCGACGATGGCGGAGTGGATGTCGGTGAGGGTGGCGGCCGCCACGCGGGCCGCGAAGGTGGAGGCGTTCAGCTCGTGATCCGCGTGCAGCGTGAGCGCGATGTCCATCGCCCGCACCGCCGTCGGGTTGGGCCGCGTGCCGAAGAGCATGTAGAGGAAGTTCGCCGCGTGCCCCATCGCCGGGTCCGGGGCGATGGGCCCGCCGCCCTGCTGCATGCGGCCCCACGTGGCCACCAGGCTCGCGATCTGCCCCGTGAGCCTGACGGCCTTGCGGTAGGACGCCGCCGGCGAGTTGTCGTGCGCGTCCGGATCGTAGTGCCCCAGCGCCGAGGTGAGCGTCCGCAGCGCGTCCATGCCGTCGGAGGGCGGCAGCATCTTCATCAGCCGCAAGATCGACTCGGGCAGCGGCCGCGCGGCCGCCAGCTGCGACTGCAGGTCGCCTAGCTCCGCGCGGCCCGGCAGCCGGCCGTGCCACAGGAGGAAGCAGGTCTCCTCGAAGGTCGCGTGCCGCGCCAGGTCGTGGATGTCGTAGCCGCAGTAGGCCAGGACACCGCGATCGCCATCGAGGAAGCAGATGCGCGACGAGGTGGCGACGATGTCTTCGAGGCCAGCCTTGGCCTTTGCATCGGGGGACATGGGGGGATCTTAACAGGCCAGAACCAAGGTTCTCGGGTTCGGGGGCCGCTCGCCGGCGACCGCGCGCACAAATGAGAAGGGCGGCCGCAAGGCCGCCCTGGTTCCCGTCGCGATGCCGTCCCGTACTCGCTCGACTCCCGACTCCCGGTTCCCGACCCCCGACGCGATCCCTACGCTTCCTTCCCCTGCGCCACCGGCACCACCGTGTCGCCGCCGAACTGCTGGAAGAGGGAGAGCAGGCCCGTGTAGAGGAAGCCCACCTGGAAGAGCATCAGGAACGGCACCGTTCCGTAGATGCCGTTGGCCAGCGCGTAGAAGAGCGTGGCCGTGAAGTAGAGGCCCAGCGCCACCTCGATGAGCGGCTGGATGGCCACCGACTGGCGGTACTTCTTCGTCGCCCAGTCGTCCGCGCGGCCTTCGACGCCGTACTTCGGCGTGCGTGCGAAATCGCTCGGCTTGTGGAACAGCGCCTCGAACACGGCCTTCGTGTTGTTCACGGCCAGGCCGATGCCGATGGACATGAGCAGCGGCAGGTACTTGAGCCGGTCGGTCCACGTCTGCGGGTAGAGCTCCCGCTGGCACACCATGTAGAAGTTCGCCACCGACGCCGTCGCCGCCAGGAACAGCGGGATGTCGATGAGCATCATCTCGTACCACCCCATGTTGTAGCGGATGATCATCGAGGGCGCCATCAGCACCGACAGCACGCACATCAGCGGGTAGTTCAGGTTGGCCGACAGGTGGAAGAACGCCTCGGCCTTCACCTTGGCCGGCTGGCTCGACCGGAGGATGCGCGGCATGAGCTTGAGGAAGGTCTGGATGGAGCCCTTCGCCCAGCGGTGCTGCTGGCTCTTGAACGCGTTCATCTCCACGGGCAGCTCGGCCGGGGCCACGTGATCCGCCACGAACACGAACTGCCAGCCCTTGAGCTGAGTCCGGTAGCTGAGATCCAGGTCCTCGGTGAGCGTGTCGTGCTGCCAGCCGCCGCCGTCGGCGATGGCCTCGCGGCGCCAGATGCCGGCCGTGCCGTTGAAGTTGAAGAAGCAGCCGCCGCGGTTGCGCGAGCCGTGCTCCAGCACGAAGTGCGCGTCGAGCAGGATGCTCTGGATCTTCGTCAGGAGCGAGTACTCCTGGTTGATGTGTCCCCAGCGCGCCTGCACCATCGCCACCTTCGGATCGGTGAAGTAGTGCACGGTGCGCATCAGGAAGTCCGGCTCGGGCATGAAGTCGGCGTCGAAAATGGCGACGAAGCGCCCGCGGGCGACCTTCAGTCCCTCGTCCAGTGCGCCCGCCTTGAAGCCCGTGCGATCCGTCCGGTGGAGGTACTTGATGTCCACGCCCTGCGCCGCGTGCCGGCGCACGGCCAACTCCGCGATCTCCCGGGTCTCGTCCGTCGAGTCGTCCAGGACCTGGATTTCGAGCAGCTCCCGCGGGTAGTCGATCCGGCAGACCGCGTCCACCAGCCGATCCACGACGTACATCTCGTTGAAGAGCGGGAGCTGGATGGTGACCGGCGGGAGCGAGTCGAAGCGGGCCTTCGGGACCGGCTGGTCGTCCTTGTGCTTCATGTACAGGTAGACCAGGTAGTACCGGTGCCACCCGTAGACCGCGAGGATGAGCAGTACGAAGAAGTACGATGCGAGGATGAAAGTTTCGATCGGCGTCATGCTAGACCCGGTTCAGGCGACCCAGCGCAAACCCTCATTGTATCCCTGGTTCTCGTAAAGTCAACAAAACACGGATGATACAGGACCCATGAGCCCAGACGAGATTCGCATCCTCCTCGACCAGGTCCGCGAAGGCACCCGGCCGACCGCCGAGGCGCACCGCGCGCTCGTGGCCGCCCTGCGCGCCGCGCCGCTCGGCGACCTCGGCTTCGCCAAGGTCGACCATCACCGCGCCACGCGCCAGGGCTTCCCCGAAGTGGTGCTGGGGCTCGGCAAGACGCCGGACCAGATCGCGTCCATTGCCGCCGCCATCGCGGGGCGGGGCCACCCGCTCCTGGTCACCCGCGCAGATGAGGCGGCCTGGCAGGCGGTCCATGCCCTGCTGCCGGAGGCAGAGTACCACCAGCAGGCCCGCGCCATCACGCTGAAACGCGAAGTGCCGCGGGGACGCGGCGCCGTCGCCGTGGCCTCGGCGGGGACCTCCGACATCCCGGTGGCGGAGGAGGCGGCCATCACGGCGGAGCTAATGGGCAACGACGTGGTCCGCCTGTACGACGTCGGCGTCGCCGGCATCCACCGCATCCTCCGCGAGCGCGAGCGCCTCGAATCGGCACGGGTCATCGTCGTCGTGGCCGGGATGGAAGGCGCGCTGCCGAGCGTGGTCGCGGGGATGGTGGACGTCCCCGTCATCGCGGTCCCAACCAGCGTCGGTTACGGCGCCAGCTTCGGGGGCATCGCGGCACTGCTGGGCATGCTGAACTCGTGCGCCAACGGCGTGTCGGTGGTGAACATCGACAACGGCTTCGGCGCAGGCTGCATCGCGAGTATGATCAATCACTTGTAGGTGCCCCTTCGGGGCGTGGGCCGGCCTGCGGTAGGATCATACCGAGCATAGCGAGGCCTACCGCGCGAGCGCGGCCCTTACCGAGCGAAGCGGGGCCCACCCCGGCCCACCGCGCGAAGCGCGGCCCTGTATGTTCGCCACCCGCACCCTTGAATTCGATCGCATCGTCGCCGACGTCGCGGCCCTCGCGCTGACGCCGCTCGGCCGCGCGCGGCTCGAGGCGGTCAAGCCCGTCGGCGACGCGCAGGACGTCGCCACGCTCCAACGCGCGACGAGCGAGACGGTCCGCTTCTTCGATCGGAATCCCCAGTTCCCGCTGCGCGCCGGGCAGGGCCTCACCGAAGCGTTGGCCGGCCTCGGGGTAGAGGGCCGGCCGCTGGAGCCGCTGGCCCTTCGCACGCTGGCCGAGTTCATCGACTCTGTCGAGCGCTCGCGCGCGGGCGTCCATGCCGCCGCGGGCTCCTTCCCCATTCTCGAGGCCATCGTCAGCCGCGTGGCCAGCTTCTCCAGCGAGGTGGAGGCCGTGCGCCGCGCCATCGACGTCTCCGGCGAGGTGCTCGACGAGGCCAGCCCCGCGCTCCGCGGCATCCGCGAGCGGCTGCGACAGAAGCGGCAGCGCCTGCGCCAGACGCTGGAGCAGTTCGCGCACGGCAAGGACACCGCGAAGTACCTCCAGGACGATGTGGTGACCGAGCGCAACGGCCGGTTCGTGCTCCTGGTGCGGGCCGAGCACCGCGCGAACGTGCCCGGCATCGTCCATGGCAGCTCCGCGAGCGGCGCCAGCCTCTTCCTCGAGCCGGCCGCCACCGTCGAGATCAACAACGACATCGTGGAGCTCGAGGAGCGGGAGCGCGAGGAGATCTTCCGCATCCTGCTCGCGCTGACGGATCGCTTCCGGCAGCGGCCGGGCGACCTGCGCGCCATCGAGGAGGTGGCGACGGACCTGGACGTGCTGCAGGCGCGCGCGCGCCACAGCGCCCAGGTCGGCGGCATCGAGCCGACCTTCGTGGCCGATCGCTCGTTCGAGCTGCGCGGCGCGCGGCACCCGCTGCTCGAGAAGGCCGTGCCCATCGACGTCGTCCTGGACCCGCCGAGCCGCGTCCTCCTCATCACGGGTCCGAACACGGGCGGCAAGACCGTGGCGCTCAAGACGGCGGGGCTCTTCGCGCTGATGGCCCAGTCGGGGCTGCACGTGCCCGCGAAAGCGGCGCGGCTGCCCGTGTTCCGGTCGGTCTTCGCCGACATCGGCGACGAGCAGTCCATCGCCGCCAGCCTCAGCACGTTCTCCGGGCACATCGCCAACCTCGTCGCGATGGACCGCGCGCTGCAGCTGCCGGCGCTGGTCCTGCTGGACGAGGTGGGGACCGGCACCGACCCGAACGAGGGCGGCGCGCTCGCCACGGCGCTGGTGAGCCACTTCAAGCAGCGCGGCGCGCACCTCATCGCCACCACGCACTTCGACGCGGTGAAGACGTGGGGCACGGCCACCGAGGGCGTGACGGTGGCCGGCTTCGCCTTCGACCCGCAGACCTACGCGCCCACCTATCGCCTCATCTACGGCGCGCCCGGTCGGAGCCTTGCCATCGAGATGGCACAGCGCCTCGGCATGCCCGTCGCCGTGGTGGCCGCCGCGCGCGGGTTCCTGAGCGACGACCAGAAGCGCGTGCAGGCCCACCTGGATCGCATCGACGCGCAGGCGCGGGCGCTGGACGCCGACAAGATCCGCCTGGACCGCGAACGGCGTGCATTCAGTGAGCAGCGCGCGGAGATGGAGAAGCGCGAGCGCGCGCTGGCCGAGCGCGAAGAGGCGTTCAGGAGGCGCGTGAACGAGAAGCTGGACGACCGCCTGCGCCAGGCCCGCCGCGACATCGACGCGGTGATCGATCAGCTGCGCGAGAAGTCCGAGGCCATCGTCGAGAAGGCCTCGCTGCGGGTGGCCGGGGCGGTGGTCAACACCGGCGAAACCGGCGCGGCACGGGCCGAGGCCCGCGCCGCCATCGAGCGGATTGCGGAGTCGCTGCGCAGTCCCGCGGCACCTGCGGCGGAGCCGGCCGGCTCTGCCCCAGCGGGCCCCGCCACGGTGGCGCCTCTTGCGGTCGGCTCGAAGGTGGCGGTCGGCGGTCTCGGCCTCGAAGGCACGGTGATCGCCATCTCGGGCTCACAGGTGGAGGTGGACGTCCGCGGCAAGCGGATGCGCGCAAAAGCGCGGGACGTCCGCGTGGTCGGCCCGCCTTCGCCTGCGGCGTCGCTTTCGCAGGCCCGTGTCCGCGTGAACGTCGACCTCAAACCGCGCGAAGGGCTGCTCAGCGAGATCAACGTGATCGGCTGCACGGTGGAAGAGGCGGTGGATCGCGTCTCGCGCTTCCTCGACGACACGATGGTCACCGACCTCCGCGAGATCCGCATCGTCCACGGCTTCGGCACCGGCCAGCTGCGCAAGGGGATTCAGGCGTTCCTCAAGAACCATCCCCTGGTGCTCAAGTACGCGCAGGCGCCGGAGAACCAGGGGGGCGGCGGGGCAACCGTGGTCGAGCTGAAGGATTGACCGTCATCCATGACGCCATCCCGCCGCTTTGGGGGTGCTAGGTCTCCTCCAGCCCCCTCACCATCAGGATCTTGCCCGATCGCACCAGCTCGATGATGCCAAAGGGCTTCAGCAGGCCGATGAAGGCATCGAGCTTCTCGGTCTCCCCCGCGCAGCGCAGGATCAGCGACTCGACGCCGAAGTCCACGACCTTGGCCTTGAAGTTCTCGGCAATCTGCAGGATCTCGGTGCGCTCCTTGAGGCCGACCTTGATCTTCACCAGCGCCAGCTCGCTCTCGATGACCGGCTGCCCGGTGTGGTCGATGGCGTGGACCACGTCGACCAGCTTCTCCATCTGCTTGATGATCTGTTCCAGCGTCTCGGGATCGCCCGAGCAGGTGATGGTCATCCGCGAGTACTCGCCCGGCGTGGCGCCGAGGCCGGCAATCGAGAGCGCGGGCGAGACCACCAGCGATTCCATGTTGTAGCCGCGGCGCGAGAACACCAGCGAGACGCGCACCAGCACGCCCG
This sequence comes from Acidobacteriota bacterium, assembly GCA_020851565.1. Lineage (GTDB taxonomy): Bacteria > Acidobacteriota > Vicinamibacteria > Vicinamibacterales > UBA2999 > VFZN01. The sequence continues at coordinate 74,049 of JADZCN010000124.1, forward strand.
GCTTGTTCCGGACCAGGAGCGAGATCGTGTGGAGCGGCGGCGTGACGACATCGGTCACGACGTGGCGGCGCGGGGCCCGGCCCGGATCCTGCTCGAAGGCCGCGCCGCGATGAACGATGGTAGATGCCATGAGCGCCCTTCCTACGTCGACCCCGTCGGCTTCTCCAGCTTCGCCGTCGGCCGATCGATGATCATCCCCGACAACGGCGCGCCCGCCGGAATCATCGGGAACACGTTGTCTTCCTTCACCACCTCGGCCTCGACGAGGCAGGGACCCTCGTCGTAGGCCATCGCCCACTTGAGCACCTTGTCCACGTCGCCGGCGCGCGTGACCCGCCGCCCCGGAATGTCGTACGCCGCGGCAATCTTGACGAAGTCGGGGTTGCCCTCGAGGTCCGCGCCGGAGAGGCGGTTGTCGAAGAACAGCTCCTGCCATTGCCGGATCATGCCGAGGTAGTGGTTGTTGATGACCAGAATCTTCACCGGCACCTTCTGCAGCTTCGCCGTCGCGAGCTCCGCGAACGTCATCTGGAAGCCGCCATCACCCACCACGCACCAGGTGGGCTTGCCGGTCGCCATCGCGGCACCGATGGCGGCCGGGAACCCGAAGCCCATCGTCCCCGCGCCGCCGCTCGAGATCCAGTGGCGGTTCTTCGTCGTCAGGCAGAATTGCGCCGCCCACATCTGGTGCTGGCCGACGTCGGTGGTGATGATGCAGTCGCGCCCCCCCAGCTTGTCGAGCCGGTCCACCACGTACTGGGCGCGGAGGCCGCCCTTCTTCGGGTACTTGAGGGGATGCTGCCGGCGCCAGCCGGCAATCCGCTCGAGCCAGTCGGCGGTGTCGAGCTTCTCCACGAGGGGCAGCAGTTCCTCGATGGCCAGGCGCGCGTCCGCCGCCAGGCACACGTCGGGCCGCACCACCTTGTTGAACTCGGCCACGTCGATGTCCACGTGGATCTTCATCGCGTCGGGGCAGAACTCCGAGAGCTTGCCCGTGATGCGATCGTCCCAGCGCGCGCCGATGGCCATGATCAGGTCGCAGTGCTGCACGGCGAGGTTGGCGTAGGCGGTGCCGTGCATCCCGAGCATGCCGAGATGCAGGGGGTGATCCTCCGTGCAGGCGCCCTTGCCCAGCAGCGTGTTGACGATGGGCGCGCCGAGCGTCCGGGCCAGTTTCAGGATCGCCTGGCCGGCGCCGGAGACAACCGCACCGTGGCCGACGTAGAGCACGGGTCGCCGGCTCTTCTTCAAGAGCGCCGCGGCCCTGGCGAGGGGCCCGGCATCGGGCCGGCCCGGCACGTGATAGCCGGGCAGGTGGACCGTGTCGACGAACGGTGCCGTGCACGGACCCTGCGTCACGTCTTTCGGCAGGTCGATGAGCACGGGGCCCGGCCGGCCCGTGGTCGCGATGTGAAAGGCCTCTCGCATCACGCGCGGGATGTCGGCGGCGTCCTTCACCAGGTAGCTGTGCTTGACGACCGGGTACGTGATGCCGGTGACGTCGGCCTCCTGGAACGCGTCCTTGCCGAGCATCGACGTGATGGTCTGGCCGGTCAGGACGATCATCGGCACCGAGTCCATCAGCGCCGTCAGCAGGCCGGTCACACAGTTGGTAGCGCCCGGGCCGGAGGTGACCAGCACCACCCCTGGCTTGCCCGTGGCGCGGGCGTAGCCGTCGGCCATGTGCGTCGCGCCCTGCTCGTGGCGGACCAGGACGAACCTGATGGATGAGTCCACCAGCGCGTCGAAGATGGGCATCGCCGCCCCGCCCGAATAGCCGTACACCACCTCGACGCCCTCGCGCTCGAGGCACTGGATGACCTTGTCGCCACCCGATGTCACGGCCTTCTGCGGCGCCGGCGCGGAGCGCTGCCGGACGGCTTTTCTGGAAAATCGTCTATCCGGCGAGGCCGGAGCGGGCGAAACCGCCCTCTTCAAGGCCAAAGTGGCGTGTCGACCCATATTCAGTACTGACAATGCTCGCTCAGGACTGACCAACTTGGCAAAGTAGCTTTGGTGATGGATCCAAAACGTCCACTTTGAGCTGAAAGTTGGCGTTCCGGGTGCGGGGCGGGCTCATGGCGCGTCGAGCCACGCCCGCCACGTTCGCATGGCGCCTACCTCGGGAACTGAGGGTCCGCCCCTTGTGCGAGGTGTGCCCTGAAGTCGGGCAGGAGGACGTCGTTGCCGTACCCGCTGAGGTGATCGCCGTCGAAGAAGAGCGGCCGCCGGCCCCGGAAGGCCGAGCACACGTCAAGGGGACACAGTACCGGCAGCGGGTCCCAGACGCTGATGGCGGGCGACATCGCCCGGAGCGCCTCGATGACGCGCATCGGCCGCGCGCGGCGCGCCTCGATGTCACGCCGTGTCACCTCGAAGCCGGGCGCACAGTAAGGATTGTGGCGCGTGAACCAGTCCGCGCAGCGGAACGGCGCGGTCCGGAACACCGGCTTGGGGGCCTCGACCACGACGCGCGCCCCGCGCCGGATCAAGGGCGTCAGCGCCGCGAGCGCGGCCTCCGCCTCCGCGATGTCTCCGGGCCGCGGGGAGAGATCCAGATGGCTGTTCTCGGTGACCGGCGCATCCCATTGGTCGCGAAATCGGGGCACTCGAAGCCCCGGCAGGAAGAGCAGGTCGCCCGCACCCAACTCCGCGCTCACCTCCGCGAGAGCGGCCGACTGGAACGGCGGGCAGTCCCGCCGATCCTGATCCGAGACGCCCCGGGCCACGCTCAGCCACTCGCACCCCGGCTTCTGGAAGATGATCACAGGCCTCCGGTCGAGCGCCGCCACGTGCTGGAGGAGCGTCTCGTAGGCCGTCCCGTGCGAATCACCGATGACCGCCATCCTGCGTGGCGAGCCCGTCGCCGCGCAGTCCCGCGGCGCGAAGCGCACCACGTAGGCGCCGTAGCGATCCTCGCGCACGCGCTCGACACGGCAGCCGGCCTCGTCGAGCCAGTCGGGCGCCCGGTAGTCCCACACCGACGCCTCGCGCGTGACGACGCTCAACGAGATCCAGGGGCGGGCGATGTAGAGCGAAACGATGAACGCCGCGGCGGCGGCGATGCCGAGCACCCCGCCGGCGATGACGACCTCGTCCGGGCGGGAGGCCAGCCGGGCACTGAAGCGAATGGGCCGCTCCACGAGGGCATGGCTGACGGCGGCAAGCGCGAACGCGGCAGCCACGGCAACGGCCCGCTCGGCAGCGGTCCCGATGCCCACGGTCCAGCGCATCAGCACGAGGATCCCGAAGTGCCACAGGTAGAGCCCGAACGAGATGGTCCCGATGTAGACCAGCGGCTGCCAGGACAACGCCCGATCCACGAGCGTGCCGGAACCGACCGCGAACAGTGCCAGCAGGATCACCGTCGCCAGCACCGGCACGAGCGCCCACGGAAACGGGACACGCGCTGGTTGGCCCAGGGCGAAAGCCAGCGCCAGCATCGCCACGGCGGCCGCCTGGAGCGCGCCGGCTCCGGCCCACGGCACGGCAAGGCGGTTGAGCGCGGCGCGCACGGCAGGCACGCCGAGCGCGGCGAAGAGCAGGACGCCCGTCAGGGGCTCCCACAGGCGCGCGGGCAGCATGTAGTAGGCAAACGCCTGGTCCTGCGCCATCAGCGCCGCACTCGACGCGAGCGACAGCGCCCCGAGCATGACGAAGAGCCCGAGCCCGGCCCTGAGCGTCGAGGCCCGGAAGAGCAGGAGGCCCATCAGCGGAAACAGCACGTAGAACTGCTCCTCGACGCCGAGCGACCAGGTGTGCGTGAACGGATTGAAGGCCGTCGTCGGCGAGAAGTAGTCCCCGGCGACGTACCAGAGCGCGGCGTTGCCCAGTCCGAGCAGGGCGAGGAACCCGACGAGGTCGTTGGCGCGGCTCAGGGCCGACACCGGCAGGAGCAGCGTGCCGAGCGTCATCAGGACCACGACGAACAACGCCGTCGCCGGGACAACGCGGAGGATGCGGCGGCGGTAGAAGCGCATCGCGAACGGCACGAGCGGCAGATCGCCATACCGCGCCATCGACCGGGCCACGACGAAGCCCGAGATGGCGAAGAAGACGTCCACGCCCAGGAAGCCGCCGGGCAACCGCGTGGGGTCCAGGTGGTAGATCAACACCGCCAGGACGGAGACCGCACGCAACCCGTCCACCGCCGTGATGTGGTCGCGGCCCGCACGCGCGTCGCCGATCGTCGTCCCGAGGCGGACGTCCATGGTCGGGTGCCGGGATCCGGGGGCGCCGGGCCAGCCCCGCGAGGGCCGCGATTATATCTCCGCCCTCTCGCACGCGAGCTGAAGGACTGACCCGCGCGTCGCGGCCTGAAGGGTTCCGCCGTCCTTGGTGGCCAGTGGCGCTCCCGAAGGGCGGGCCAGCCGTCCACGAAACCGGTCACCAGCCGCCGCTCCTCCATGTATGCAACGCCGAGAGCCGTGGATACACTATCCGCCGGTTGACTCTCAAGGGAGGTGACTGGGAAGGGCACTTGTCAACACATCCTGGTCCTGGGCTGCATCCTGGCGGCGTGCAGCAGCGCGTCGGCGCAGGTGCTGGGGACGTTTCGCTGGCAGTTCGCACCCTACTGCAACGTCGTCACGGTGCTCGTGGAGCAGAAGGGCTCGGTCTACGAGCTGACCGGGACTGAGGACGGCTGCAACGGGGCGGCGCCCGCCGCCACCGCCAATGGCAGCGCGCATCTCAACGCAGGCGGAACCGTGGGCTTCAGCCTCGCGATGGTCAGACCCGACAGCATGGTCATCAACGCCATGGTGAGCCTGAATATCACGACCCTGAACGGCACGTGGACCGACGACTGGGGCAACAGCGGGACCTTCGTCTTCAACCCGCCGCTGCCGGTGTCCGCCCCTGCGAGGCAGCTGACCATGAGAGGCGAGTGGTCGGTGATCTTCCCGGCCGCCTTCGCATCGAGCGAGGGCACCTCGTCCATCTCGTTTCCGCGCCAGCTGCCGTCGGCGCCATCCGCAGTGGCAGCCAATGTGATCCCGGTCGGCGGCCCTCCGACGGCCAACTGTCCAGGCTCCGTGGCTGATCCCCAGGCGGCTCCCGGGCACGTCTGTCTCTACGAACAGGTGCGCAGCAACGCGGACAGCGTTCTGTTGTGGTCCGCGGCGACGGGGCAATATGACCAGGCCAGCACGGTGGGGTTCGGCATCATCAGCAAGGCCACGGCCCAAGGTAACGTCTACACTTACGGACGCTGGGCGGTCTCGGTGCCCTGAGGCCACGGTGACGAGCGGGCGTCAGGCGTCGGTGGTGAACGGGATGGCCGGTCGCTGGAATCGCGATCGGCCGTCTGCAACCGCGGGGCGTATGATCGATCGATTCGCCCGTGAAATTTCCCCAGCCCTTCATCGACGAAGTCCGCTCCGCGGCAGACATCGTCACCGTCATCTCCGACTACGTGTCGCTCCGGAAGGCCGGGACCAGCTACAAGGGCCTCTGCCCCTTCCACGGCGAGAAGACCCCGTCGTTCAACGTCAACCGCGACCGCGGGTTCTTCCACTGCTTCGGCTGCGGCGTCGGCGGCGACGTGTTCAAGTTCATCGAGCTGCAGGAGCAGCTCGGCTTCCAGGACGCGGTGCGGCACCTGGCGCAGCGCTTCGGCATCCCGATTCCCGAGATGGAGTCGGGCGATCAGCGCGACAGCGCCGCCGAGCGCGAGTCGCTCCTGAAGATCCACGAGGTGGCGACCGGGTACTTCCGCGAGCAGCTCGCCTCTGCCCCGGCCGCGCGCATCCGCGAGTACCTCGTGAAGGACCGCGGCCTCACCGATCAGACGGTGGATCGGCTGCAGCTCGGCTACGCACCGCCCGGCCGGGATGCCCTTCGGCAGCGGCTGCTCAAGGCGGGCTTCGCACCAGGCCTGATCCTCGCCAGCGGCCTCGTCAGCCGGCGGGACGATGGGAGCGAAGTGGACCGGTTCAGGAACCGGCTGATGGTGCCGATTGCGAGGGACAGCGGGTCGGTGGTGGCCTTCGGCGGCCGCGCCATGGAGAAGGACCAGGTCCCGAAGTACCTGAACTCGCCCGAAACGCCCATTTACACCAAGGGGCGCACGCTGTACGGCCTCAACCTCACGAAGGCCGACATCCGAAAGGCCGGCTTCACCATCCTCGTCGAGGGCTACTTCGACTTCGCGCAGGTCTTCCAGGCGGGCGGCCTGCCGGTGGTGGCCACCTGCGGGACGGCCCTCACGCAGGGGCAGGCCCAGCAGCTGCGCCGCTTCGCGCCGAAGGCGGTCCTCTGCTACGACCCCGACAGCGCCGGGCAGGCCGCGGCGGAACGCAGCTCCGAGCTGCTCGTGGCCGAGGGCTTCGACGTCAACGTGGTCCAGCTGCCGGGCGGCGACGATCCCGACACGTTCGTCCAGAAGCGCGGCCGCGAGGGCTTCGTCGAGGAGCTGCGCCGCTCGAAGCCGTACCTCGACTACCTGCTGGACCGGGCCGCGGCCGGGCACGACCTGAGCCGCGACGAGCCGCGGCGTGAATTCCTGCGCAAGATGCTCGGGGTGGCGGCACGCATTCCGGACCCGGCCGCCCGGGACCAGTTCGCCGATCGCCTGGCGCACAAGGCCCGTGTCACGGAGGAAGTGGTGCGCGCGGAGATCCGGAAGGCCGCCGCCGCGAGGAAGACCGACCTCCCGGCCGCGCGGGTTCCGACCCTGTCGGGCCAGGTGCGGGGCGCCGAGCGCGGGCTGCTGTGGGGCCTCATCCACCAGCCGGCCGAGGTGCTGCCGTGGATTCGAACGCTGGAAGACGATGACCTGGAAGGACTTAGCTCGTCCGAGCTGCTGCGGATGGCCCGGGGGCTCTCGGTGGCCGATCCCTCCGAGGCCCCGAATGTGCTGATGGAGCGTCTAAGTACCGAGGAGGCCCAACGCCTCGCGGCCATCGCTTCGGAAGCCTCCGCGCCGGTCCTCGACGCGGAGTCGTCAGTCCGGTCGCTGAAGCGCTTGAAGCACGAGCGCCAGCTGGCGGCGGTGCAGCGCGAGATCGACCGCCTGCAGGAACGCGGCGAGCGTGGCGACGACCTGCTGGCGCTGTTGCAGCGGAAGCTGGAGCTCGGCCGCCGGCTGGCCCCCGAGAACAACTGATCCGGGCTACAATTAATAGCTTCGCCTTTTTCAGGGCGCGCGCATTCATCTCGCAGGAGGGTGGACCCTTGTCCCTCGAAGATCGTTTCGACGAAGTACGACAACTCATCATCATCGGCAAGGAAAAGGGATACCTCCTGTACGACGAGGTCAACGATCTGCTGCCCGCGGATCTCACCTCCTCACCGGAAGACCTGGACGAGCTCATGAGCGTGTTCGGGGCCGCCGGCATCGACCTGGTGGACTCCGAGAAGGGCTACCGCGAGCGCGAGGGCATGGAGCGCGGCGAGGGGCCGGCCGCCGGCGAGGAGGGCATGGAGCTCGACCTCACGCCGGGCGCCCTCGACAAGACGAACGATCCCGTCCGCATGTACCTGCGCGAGATGGGCACGGTGCCGCTGCTCACCCGCGAGGGCGAGGTCGCCATCGCCAAGCGCATCGAGCAGGGCAAGCTCTCGGTCATCAAGTCCATCTCGCGGATGCCGGCCATCGCCAAGGCGGTGATTCGCATGGGCGAGGCGCTCAAGAACGGCGAGCGTACCATCCGCGAGCTGGTCATCTTCAACGACGAGGAGATCACCGACGATCGCATCGAGGAGCGCGCGCAGAAGTTCCTCCGCGAGGTCGAGGGCGTGCGCAAGGCGCGCGTGGCCGTCGAGAAGCTGCACGAGAAGCTCGACGCGGTGCCGAAGTCCGAGAAGCGGAAGTACCGCCGCGCGAAGTGGAAGGCCATGCGTGCCGAGGTGGAGCTGTCGCGCCTCATCCGCAAGATCGAGTTCACCGAGCCGGTGAAGCGCCGCCTCGTCGAGGAGGTCAAGGACATCGTCGAGCGCGTGTCGAAGATGCAGCGCGAGCTCGACCACCTGAAGAAGACGCTCGCGGCGAAGACCCGGCGGCCCAAGCTGAAGGAAGAGGAGCGCAAGGCCCTCGAGAAGCGCCGGAAGGACCTGGCCGCGGAGATCAAGCAGCGGACCGACGACCTCGAGGAGAGCGTGGATCACCTGCGCCACACGCTCGAGGTCATCATGCGCGGCGAGGCGCAGGCCGAGCAGGCGAAGAAGGAGCTGGTCGAGGCGAACCTCCGCCTCGTGGTCTCCATCGCGAAGAAGTACACGAACCGCGGGCTGCAGTTCCTGGACCTGATCCAGGAGGGCAACATCGGCCTGATGAAGGCGGTGGACAAGTTCGAGTACCGCCGCGGCTACAAGTTCTCCACCTACGCCACGTGGTGGATCCGCCAGGCCATCACGCGCGCCATCGCCGACCAGGCGCGGACCATCCGCATCCCGGTC
>JADZCN010000125.1 GCA_020851565.1 Acidobacteriota bacterium
CCCGACAGGTCGCCGATGCCCGCCATCGTGAACGGCTCGGTCTGCACGTCGATGCCCAGGTTGCGGAAGTGGTGCCGCACGCACTCCCAGGCGCCGCGGGCCGTGATGCCCTCCTTCTTATGGTCGTAGCCGTGGCTGCCGCCCGAGGCGAACGCATCGCCCAGCCAGAAGCCGTACTGCGCCGACACGCGGTTGGCCGTGTCGGAGAGGTGCGCCGTGCCCTTGTCCGCCGCCACCACCAGGTACGCATCGTCCGCATCGTGGCGCACGACGTCGGGCGGGTGCAGCACCTGGCCGTCCACCAGGTTGTCGGTCACGTCCAGCAGCCCGGACACGAACTCGCGGTACCGATCGATGAGGTACGCGTCCAGCGCCGGCCGCGGCGGCACGTTGCCCTTGAGGACGAAGCCGCCCTTGGACCCGACGGGCACGATAACCGAGTTCTTCACCATCTGGGTCTTCATCAGCCCCAGCACCTCGGTGCGGAAGTCGTCGTGGCGATCGCTCCAGCGGATACCGCCGCGCGCCACCATCCCCCCGCGCAGGTGGATGCCTTCGAGCAGGGGCGAGTGGACGTAGATCTCGAAGAGCGGCCGCGGCGAGACCATGCCGACGACCTTTGTCGACTCCACCTTGATGGACACCACCGGCCGCTCGGGCCGCTGGTAGAAGTTCGTCCGGATCGCGGCCGCCACCAGGCTCTGCAGCCCGCGCAGGATCTCGTCGTCGAACAGGCTGGTGACCTCACCGAGCGCGGCGTGCAGGGCGTCGTCGGCCCGGGCCATGGCGGCGGCCCGATCGCCCTCAAGCGCCGGTGAGAACTTCGCATCGAAGGCCCGGAAGAGCGCCCCGGCCGCGGCATGATTGCGCAGCAGCACGGCGGTGACCGTCTCGGCGTTGTAGGCCGGCCGGATCTGCAGCAGGTGGTTGCGCAGCGTGCGGAGCACTTCCACCTCACGCCAGGTGAGATCCGCCAGGAGGACGAGCGCGTTGAGCGGATCGTCCGTGCCGCGCTCCTCGTGGATGGCGCGCAGGCCGTCGCGCAGCCGCTCCGGCGTGCCTTCGATGGCCGCGATGGTCTTCGCCCCGGCCTCCACGCGCAGCCGCTCGAGCCAGGCGTGCTGGCCTTCCGGCAGCAGCAGCGGGATGTTGACTTCTTCCTCCACCCTGAGTCCGAAGTTCTGCAGCGTACGCAGCAGGTCGGTCAGCGATATCGGGGAGGGCGAGAACAGCTTCAGCAGGACGCGCTCGGCCGTGTCGGCGTGGACGGCGAGCTCGAGCCGGCCTTCGAGCGCCTCGAACACCCGAAGGTCGTCGGGCACCTCGGCCGGTTGCGTGAGCTCGCGGTAGAGGCCGCTGCGGCTCTCCTGCCGGACGTAGCGCTTGAAGAGGCGCCGGCCCTCGGCCGTGCCGAAGCTCCGCTCGACCTCCGTCGCCACCTGGTCCTCCCACGTGGAGATGACCCTGGCCGTAATCTCCCGCACCCGGGCCACATCCAGCTCGTGCTCCAGCGTCGCCTCGGCGAAGTAGAACACCAGCAGCGCCGTGCCGTTGCAGTCGGCCCACGTGTGATATGCCACCGGGCCGAACTCGCGCGCCAGCGCGTCGCCCAGATCGGTCTCGGCCTTGTTCGAGTAGTGGAGCCCCGAGAAGGCGACCGAGACCGCCTGATAGCCCTCACCGGGCCGCACGTTCACGGCAATCTCGTCGTCGCTCGAGAGGTACACCATCTTGTCGATGATGGGCTTCAGGTGGGCGACGTCGGCGTAGAGCAGCTCGCGCTTCGGGAAATGGTTGAAGATGGCGCGCGACTCGCGATACGTGTGCGAGTTGACCGCCGCGCCCGAGGCCTGGTACAGCCACTCCAGCTTCTGCTCGAGAATGGGGATGCCGTCGGCCCGCTCGGTGAACGCGCTCTTGGCGAGCCGGCCCAGGACCAGCGTGGCGGCGGCCAGGTCGCCGTCCGGGCCCCACTCGCGGACCACGAAGTCGTCCACCGGGTCCACGTGATGGATGGCGCTGGCGTTCACGCGGTAGTCGATGTCCAGGATGCGCCCATCGTCCGGCCGCGGCTCGGCGTGGCGGCGCTCCTCCTCCATCAGGCCCGGGAACACCACGCGCAGCAGGTCCGGCTCGCGGAAGGCGCCCAGCGCGGAATCCAGGTCGGGCTCGAAGCCATCCGGCGACCGCCGGAAGCGCAGCACGCCCATCAGCACGTAGTTGTCGGCGATGAGCCAGTCCAGGAAGCCCTGGGCGGCGTCGGTCGCCTCGGGGAACCCCGGCCGGCTGCGCAGGCGCGTCCGCAGGTCCTGCAGGAAGCGCCGCATGGCGGCGAAGTCCTCCACGCCCAGGAACACGGTCTTGATGAGGGAGTACACCTGGTGCTCGATGCGGCGCAGCCGCTCGGGCTGCTCGATGCGCTCCAGGCGGAACTGGCAGAGCAGCTCGCGCGCGCCCTCGGCCTGGGCGTCGCCAATCCCGACGATGTGCTCCCACTGCCGGCGGACGGAGAAGATGGGGTGCACGGCCGACAGCACCCGGATGCCCTGCTTCTGAAAGAAGTGCTTCAGGCTCTCGAAGATGAAGGGCGCGTCAGGCGTATGCGTCTCGACGATGGTGACGTCGAAGTGGCCGCCGTGCGTGCTGCCGGTGGCCTCCGTTTCCTGCTCGGTGGGGTTGCGGGCCGCCACGTGCAGTCCCGGCAGGCCGCGGTAGAGCTGGTGCGGCGGCGGCATGGTGCGGGCGACGAAGGCGAAGTAGCCCTCGATGCGGGCGGCGAGGGCGGCAGGCGGCAGCGCCAGGGCCATGGCGTCCGGCATCTCGCGGAAGGCGATGGGCGCAAACGCGCGCAGCAGCTCGCGGTCCCCGGGCCGTGCCCGGGCGTCGAGGATGGCGTGGATCTCGTTGAGGATGGTCTGACGACGGGTCGGGTCGGAAGTAATCATGGCGGCGCACCTGGGCAATGTTTGATGCTACACCGACTGCGATCGCGCGATGGGGCTTGGGGCCTTGTGGCAGACTGTGCGCGTTCGCCCCCGGACCGGACATTGCACGCAACCGCGTCGCATAGCATCGAGGTTCCCATGCCGAGTTGCCGACCCGTCCTCGTCCTCGCTCTTCTCGTGCCCGCAGCTCTCGCCTTCGCGGCTCCGGCCGCGGCGCAGGCCGTGCCGCCGCCGCCGATCGGTCTCACGGCCGACGTGTCGGGCGACACCGTCACGCTGACGTGGATCCAGCCGAGCGGGAGCCCGACGACCTACGTCGTCGAGGCCGGCTCTGCTCCGGGACTGGCGAACCTGGCCAACGCTGCCACCGGTGGCACGACGCCAGCGTTCGCGACCACCGCGGTCCCCCCGGGCAACTACTTCGTGCGCGTCCGCGCGCGCAACGCCGCCGGCACGAGCGGCCCATCGAGCGAGGTCATCGTGGCGGTGGGCGCGACGTGCCAGCTCCCCGCGGCGCCGACGGGACTCACGGCCACCGTCGCGGGCACGTCCGTGACGCTGGAGTGGACCGGCGCGGGCGGATCGTTCCAGCTCGAGGCGGGCTCGGCGCCCGGGCGCGCGGACCTGTTCAACGGCGACGTGGGGACGGCGACCACCGTCACGCCCACCGCGCCCACCGGCTTCTATTTCGTCCGCGTCAGGGAGCGCAACGCCTGCGGCTTCGGGCCCCCGTCCAACGACATCGTCGTTTCGGTCGGCGTGCCCGCGCCTCCCGGCAACCTCGCGGCGAGCATCATCGGCGGCGCGGTCACGTTCCGGTGGGAGGCTCCGGCGCCGACGGATCCGGCCCCGGCCGGGTACCTGCTCGAAGCCGGCTCGGCTCCGGGCCTGACCGATCTGGCCATCCTGCCCGTGGCCGCACCGGCGACCGGCTTCAGCGTCCCAGGCGTTCCATCGGGCACGTACTACGTACGCGTGCGCGCCTTCGATGGCGCAACCGTCGGCGCGCCCTCGAACGAGCTGGCGGTGACCGTCGGGCCCCCGCCGCCGGGCACCTCGTCGGTCACCTTCACCGGGCTTGCCCCGGCCGGCGATCCGTTCGTGAGCCATGCAGAGGCGGGATACCTCGTCGAGCCCCTGGCGGGCCCGTGGGTCATCGGTGCCTACGGGCGGCCCGGGCCGTTCATCCAGTTCACCAGGCAGGCGGCGGATCCGCTGACGACCGGAGAGGTTCGCGTCACCGCCGACGGCGACGTGTTCCGCTTCACGTCGGTCGATCTCTACTCGAGCGTGACGCCCATCCCCTATGTCTTCACCGGCATGCGCGACGGCGCCATGGTGTTCACCGTGACGGGCACGGTGCCCAACACGTTCGGCAATCTGGCCACTGTGCCGAGCGCATTCCCGCTGGCGTGGATCGACACGCTGGTCATCGCGGTGACGAATCCTTCGTGCTGCACCAACCCGGTGGGTCTCGACAACATCGTGCTGCGGCCGTAACTCATGGACGCGAGGGGACGACAATCGCGATAGGATGGGCGCCCGCGTCCACTGACGGGCGCTCCCTCCGAGAGGACTCCCCCATGCTGTTCATGATCACCTACGCGTTCGCCCCCGACGCCCGCGAAACCGTTCAGGATCGGTTCAAGAAGACGGGGGGCGGCCCCGGTGAAGGGGTCAAGATGCTGGGACGCTGGCACGCCGTCGGCGGCCACGGCGGCTACGTGCTGGCCGAGACCAGCGATTCGGTGGCGCTCGGCAAGTGGATGCAGGAGTGGACCGACTACCTGGAGTTCGACATCACGCCGGTGAACGATGACGAGAGCGTGATGAAGGTGCTCGGCGCGTAACCAACGGCTCGGTCGGCGGGACTTCAGTCCCGTCGACCAGCCATCGGCCGGCGTCAGCCCCACGGCCGGCCGCCGTCCCGCTCGGACGGCCGGTCAAACTCGCTGCCGGCTTCACAAGCACCCAGGCAACTCGCCAGCCTTCGCCCGGCTCAAACAGGCCCAGTGGCGTCCGTCCGCTCGGTTGTCGGTCTGGGTCACGGCCGTCCTCAAGGGACAGCGGCCGGCCGTGGGGCTGCCGCCTTCCCGTGTCCTCACCGGAGCGGGTCGAATGCGACGAGTCGGTCTACCGCGTCCAGCCAGCGCCCGAGTTCCTCCGCTGTGGGTGGCAGTTCATAGGCGTGGTGATGACACGCGCGGCTGAGGCCGTGCCACGCGTGGCGGATGCCGCTCACCAGCGCCTCGTCGCGCACGAATGCACCGAGGCACACGAGCTGCGCGTGCCGCGACGCGTCCCGCATGCGCGGCGCCAGTGCGCGCCACAAGTCGTCGAGCCCGTGTTCCAGCGCCTGGCGGCCGAGCAGCGCCACGGCGCGCGGCCAGATGCCCGTCAGGGTTGCGGCACCGCCATGAAGAATCGCCCGCGCGGCCTGGGTCAGCTCCGCTGCCGTCACGACAAGGCTCCGATCCCCGCGGCCAGCCGTTCGGCGTCGCGCGTGAGGCGCTCCAACCCGGCATCGTAATCCCCGTGCGCGCCCTCGTTCAGGGCGCGCACCACGGCATCGGCACCCTTCCACCGGTTCGCCAGACTCCGCCCCACGTCCCCCGCCTTCTTCTTGTCGTCGAACAGCGCCAGCGCCAGCCGCTCGCGCAGGGAGTCCGCATCATCCAGGAGGGCCTCGATCGCGTGGTGCGCCTCGCCCGCCCGGAGCCGCCGCCGGCGGACGACGTCCACGCACGCCGCCTCGACGCCGGAGCGGCAGAAGCCGGGCACCAGTTTCCGTTGCACCTCGTGCGGCAGGTCGTCCGTCCGCACGATCGCCATCGCATCGTCGAAGTAGCGCGTGATCGCCGACTTCTGCACGCGGGCCTCCACTACCGAGCCGGAACGCCGCGTGACCTCGATGACGGTCCCGGGAATGAGCAGGTGACGCACGGCCTCAGGTAGGCGCTCGTCATGCGTGAACACCACCACCTGCCGCGTGCGCGCCGCCTCGTGCAGCGCGTGCGCGAGACCGTCCACCCGCGAGGGGTCCATGGACTGGACCGGATCGTCGATCACCATGAAGCGGAACGGGCTTTCCGGCAGCGA
>JADZCN010000126.1 GCA_020851565.1 Acidobacteriota bacterium
GCTCGTCGTCGTCGGCGAAGTAGTCGGCCACGCCGGAGAGTCGCGTGTGGACATCGGCGCCGCCCAGCTCGTCCGCGGTCACCTCTTCGCCCGTGGCCGCCTTCACGAGTGGGGGGCCCCCGAGGAAGATGGTGCCGGTGCCCTTCACGATGACCGTCTCGTCCGACATCGCGGGCACGTAGGCGCCGCCAGCCGTGCACGAGCCCATCACCACGGCTACCTGGGGGATCCGTTCGGCGGACATCCGGGCCTGGTTGAAGAAGATGCGCCCGAAGTGGTCGCGGTCGGGAAACACGTCCGCCTGCAGCGGCAGGAAGGCCCCGCCAGAATCCACCAGGTAGACGCAAGGCAGGCGGTTCTGCAGGGCCACGTCCTGCGCCCGCACGTGCTTCTTCACCGTCAGCGGGTAGTACGTGCCGCCCTTCACCGTGGCGTCGTTGGCGACGATCATCACGTCGCGCCCGGAGACGCGGCCAATCCCCGTGATGACGCCCGCGGCGGGCGCCTCGTCCTCGTACAACCCCCAGGCGGCCAGCGGTGAGAGCTCGAGGAAGGCGGTGCCGGGGTCGAGCAGCTTCTCGATGCGTTCGCGCACGGGGAGCTTGCCCTGCTGCCGATGGCGTTCCACGTACTTCGGGCCGCCCCCCTGGGCCACCCGGGCCAGGCGCTCGCGGTACTCGCGGACCAACGCGCGCAGGCGCGCATCGTTCGCCTCGAACTCAGATGAAGTGATGTCGACGTGTGTGATGAGTTGATCCATGGAACGCAGACTCGAATCCCGGGACGCAGATGCCGCAGAGAAGGTGGACGCAGATGACGCAGATGACGCAGATTATGCGGACTGGGTTGATTCAGGGAACACGAAGGCGAAAGCCTGTTACCAATCCCCCTGAAACCAGCTGAATCCCCTGAGACCATCGGCGTTGTCTGCGTCCATCTGCGGCTCCCAGGCTCATCTGTTCCGGATCTGCCCCATCCCGCTTTCGACGTTACCAGCCGCAGCAATCCGTCTTGAACCGGCACTGCGGGCATCGCCACACGGCGTGCATCCGGTACATCTCCGCGCCGCAGCGCTCACACTTCGCCGCAGGCTCCGCCCCGGCACCGGGCAGGCTCTTCAAGGCGGAGACGACCGGCGTGACGATGACGGGAGGCTTCGGGGGGCTGGAATCGGGCATGCAGGGAAATGATACACTCGTATCGTACTTTGACAGTCCCCGCCCATGACCGATCGCTATGCCGCTGAGCTGACGAAGTCAACGGAGCCGACCGTGCTCGTGGTGGACGACGACCCGGCCGCGGTCGAGTTCCTGAAGACCGTCATCGCGCAGTCGACCCGCGTCCCGCGCTACCGGGTGACCACGGCCAACTCCGGGTTCCGCGCCGAGCAGGCGTGCCGGACCTACCGGCCCGCGGTGGTCCTGCTCGACCTCATGCTGCCCGATGCCGACGGTATCGATGTGCTGCGGGCCCTCAAGGCCATCGACCAGGGCCTCGAGGTGATCGTGATCAGTGGGCAGGGCACGATCAAGCGGGCGCTCGAGGCCGGCCAGGCAGGCGCATTTTTCTTCCTCGAGAAGGCGGACATCGACCCCCGGGGCCTGCTGAAGCTGCTCGACCGTGCCACGGACCTCGTGCACGAGCGGCGGCAGCACCAGTGGCTCCAGGACCGCCTGCGCGACCGCGACTCGTTCGACAACATCCTGGGCAAGAGCAAGGCCATGCTGGCGCTCTTCGAGCTGGTGGACGCCGTGGCCAAGAGCGACGCCAACGTGCTCATCCAGGGCGAGAACGGCACCGGCAAGGAGCTGTTCGCCAACGCGATTCACCATCGCAGCCACCGGGCCTCGGGGCCCTTCATCAAGATCAACTGCGCCGCGCTCCCGAAGGACCTGATCGAGTCCGAACTGTTCGGCTACAAGAAGGGCTCGTTCACGGGCGCGACGACCGACAAGGTGGGCCTGCTCGAGACCGCCGGGGGCGGGTCGCTGATGCTGGACGAGATCGGCGAGATGCCCGTGCTCCTCCAGACCAAGCTGCTGCGCGTGCTGCAGGAGCGCGAGTTCCGGCCCATCGGCAGCGACCGCTGGGTCCAGGTGGACTTCCGCCTCATCTGCGCGACCAACGTCGATCTCGATGCCGCGCTGGCCGATGGGCGGCTGCGGGAAGACCTGTACTTCCGCATCAACACCATCACGCTGCGGGTGCCTGCCCTCCGGGAGCGGGCGGAGGACATCCCGCTGCTGTGCTCGCACTTCCTGCAGAAGTTCAACAAGCGATACCAGAAGTCCGTGAAGGGCATCTCGCCGGCCGCGTATCAGCGCCTCATCCGCTTCCGCTGGCCCGGCAACGTCCGCGAGCTCGAGAACGCGATCGAGCGGGCCGTGCTCGTGGCCAAGGGCGAGGAGGTGCAGCCGCAGGATCTGCCGGAAGCCATCCGCGACGAGGCCCCCTCGAACAACTTCACGGTCCCGCCGCATCACACGCTGGCCGAGATCGAGCGGCTCACCATCCTGCAGACCCTGCAGCGCACCAACTGGAACAAGCAGGAGGCGGCCGGCATCCTCGGCCTGTACCGGCCGACGCTCTACAGCAAGATGCGCAAGCACGACATCCGGGATCCGCGGTCGGCGGCGAGGGCCGAGGGCGAGTGAGGGCCGCGTCGCGCCTCCGGTTGCTGGGCCTGGCCGCGTGGCGTGGCGTCGGCGAGCTCTACAACAGCGACGGGCTCACGCACGCGAGCTCCATCGCCTACTACGCGCTGTTCTCGCTCTTCCCGTTCGTGCTGCTGATGCTGTGGCTGCTCGGCACGGTGACCGCCGACCCGGGCGACCGCGATCGCGTGGTGGCCTTCATCTTCGAATACTTCCCCCGCCAGTTCGACTTCATCACCGGCCAGATCGACGCGTTCCGCGCGTCCACCGTGCGCATCGGCATCGGCGGCATCGTCGCCCTGGTGTGGGCCTCGCTGGGCTTCTTCAACGCCGTGACCGCCGCGGTCAATCACGCCTGGGGCGTGGAGAAGAAGCGCAGCTTCCTGAAGCACCGTCTCGTCGGGTTCCTGATGTTCCTGTCGGCGGGCGGCATCCTGGTCATCGCGATCGTGATCGTCAGCACGACGAAGCTGGCCCAGACGCGGTGGTTTGGCGCCATCGAAGCACGGTCGCCGTGGCTGGAGTGGTTCTCGAGCGTGTCGGCGGACCAGGTGGCTACGGTACTGCTCATCGTCTGCGTGGCGCTGATTTTCTATTTCATCCCGAACGCGCGCGTGCGGTTTCGCGACGTCTGGCCCGGCGCGATCGTTGTCGGCCTGCTGTGGCGGGGCGCGCTGTCGGCCTTCTCGTGGTACGCGCGTGACCTGGCGTCCTGGAACGTCATCCACGGCTCGGTCACCACGGTCGTGGTGTTCATGCTGTGGGTCTACGTCAGCGCGGTCATCCTCATGTACGGCGTGGAGATGACCGCGGCCTACGCCCGCCTGCAGGAGGCCGCCCTCCGGCACCCCGCGATCACCCCGGAAGGGTAGTCGGGCCGCCGTACCATCGGGCGCCCAGCCGACTACCGGAGAAAAGTCTGCCTGCGGGGTGTCTACTGAGCCCGCCCGTCGTCGATCCCGGGTCCTCCTGCTGGAACGGGACGTGCAGCCTTCTCGGCAGGCGGGCCTGAGATGCCCGCCTGGAGCAGACACCCCCATGATCCTGGATTGGTTGTTCGGAGATTCGGACGCCGGTCACGTCACCCCGTGGAACCCGGTCATCGCGGACCGCCATGCCGCCCAGACCGCCCGCATGCTGCTGGGCGCCTGCGGTCCGGTGCGCCGAGTAGGCAACCGGCGGGATGAGGCGATCCTGGCGGATCGCGAACGCCGCGCTGCCCAGATGGTGGGACGTGGCCGCGTCTTACGGATGGGCCAGATGGGCCGGCCGGCCAGGCCCCAGCCGGCCGCCTAGCGTTCCGACCGCGACTCGAGCTGGCGGACGATGGCGTCGTTGAACGCCGGCAGGTCGTCCACCTTGCGCGACGTGATCAGGTTGCCGTCCTCGACGACGGGCCGGTCCACGTAGCGCCCGCCCGCGTTCTTGACGTCCACGGCGATCGACGGCCAGCACGTCAGGGTCTTGCCCTTGAGCACGTTGGCATTGATCAGCACCGACGGCCCGTGGCAGATGGCCGCCACGGGCTTGCCTGCGGCGATGGTGTCGCGCACCAGGTCCACCATGGCGTGCCGGAGGCGCATCTTGTCCGGCGCGTAGCCGCCAGGGATGACCACCGCGTCGAAATCGTCCACGCGGGCGGCACCGGCGGCCAGGTCGGCCGTGACGACCGCCCCATGCTTGCCGGTATAGGCCTTGCCGGCCATGGGGCCCACCAGCGTCACTTTCGCCCCGGCCGCCGACAGCGCGTCGCGGGGAGAGGTGAGCTCGGTGTCTTCGAAGAGGTCTTCCACGAGAATGGCGACGCGCACGCCCGACAACAGCATCCGATCATAGTACCGCACTCCGGCGGCCCGGAACGTCTGCGGCCCCGGCTCCGCTTCCCGATATGATCGGCCGATGCCCAACCGCCTGGCCGGCGAGCAAAGCCCCTACCTGCTGCAGCACGCCGGCAACCCGGTGGACTGGTGGCCGTGGGGTGAGCCGGCTTTCGCGGAGGCGCGCAGCAGCAGCCGGCCCATCTTCCTGTCCATCGGGTACGCCACCTGTCACTGGTGCCATGTGATGGAGCACGAGTCGTTCGAGGACCCGGCCACGGCCGACATCCTCAACCGCGACTTCGTGCCCATCAAGGTCGACCGTGAGGAGCGGCCCGACGTCGATCGCGTCTACATGGCCTTCGTCCAGGCAACGACGGGCGCCGGCGGCTGGCCGATGAGCGTGTGGCTCACGCCCGAGCTGCAGCCGTTCTACGGTGGCACGTACTTCCCCCCGGACAGCCAGTACGGCCGGCCGGCCTTCAAGGACGTGCTGCGCGAGATCGCGCGGGCGTGGCGGGAGGATCGTCCGGGCATCCTCGAGTCCGCGGCCCAGATCGTCCAGCGCCTGGCCGCGATCAGCGGTGGCCAGGACACGCGCGCGTCGATGGACGCACGGTGGCTGGATGAGACCCGCGCACAGTTCGAGCGCGCGTTCGACCGCCGCCGGGGGGGCTTCGGCGACCAGCCGAAGTTCCCCCGGCCGTCGGAGCTCCTGTTCCTGCTGCGCGAACACGCCCGGACAGGCGAGGCGGCGCCGCGCGACATGGTACTGCAGACGCTGCGCGCGATGGCCCTCGGCGGCATGCGTGACCACATCGGCGGCGGCTTCCACCGCTACTCGGTGGACGGCAGCTGGCGTGTCCCGCACTTCGAGAAGATGTTGTACGACCAGGCGCAGCTGGTCATCGCGTACCTCGAGGGTGCGCAAGCGTCCGGCAATCCGTTCTTCGCGCAGGTTGCCGAGGACACGCTGCAGTACGTCGAGCGCGAGTTGACCGACGCGGCAGGTGGGTTCCACTCGGCCGAAGACGCCGACAGCGTTGCGCCGGAGCACGCGGGCGTGCCCGGCGCTCGGAAGACGGAGGGGGCCTTCTACCTGTGGACGCAGGGGGAGATCCGCTCGCAGCTGGGCGAGGATAGCCGCGCCTTCGAGCTCCGCTACGGCGTGCTGGCGAACGGCAACGCGCCCTTCGATCCGCACCGCGAATTCGAGGGGAAGAACATCCTCTACACCGCGCGGTCCATCGCCGACATCGCGCGCGAGACCTCGCTCGAGTCCGTGAGGATTGCGGAGCAGCTCATGAAGGGGCGCGTGACGCTCTTCGGGGTGCGCGGCGGGCGCCCGCGGCCGGAACTGGACGACAAGGTGCTGGCGGGGTGGAACGGCCTGATGATCGCCGCCGCCGCGCGGGCAGGGCGCGTGCTCGACGGGGGCGAGATGCTGGCGCAGGTGATGCCAGGCCGCGACGCCGGCCCGCGCCACCTGGCGGCTGCGGTCCGCGCCGCGGAATTCGTCGAGCGCGTGCTCTGGGATCCCGCGCGCCGCGTGCTGCGCCGGCGCTATCGGCGCGGGCACGCCGCCATCGACGCGTTCGCCGAGGACTACGCGTACCTCATCTGGGGTGTGCTCGAGTTGTTCCAGTCCACGGGCGAGGCACGCTGGCTGCGCTGGGTCCTCGATCTGCAGTCCCGCCAGGACGAGCTGTTCCTGGACGGCGCGCGCGGAGGCTGGTTCTCGACGACGGGCGCGGACCCTTCGGTGCTGGTGCGCGCGCGTGAGCAGTACGACGGCGCGGAGCCGTCAGCGACATCGGTGTCGGCGCTCAACACCCTGGCACTGGCGAGCCTGACCGGCGACCGGGCCTGGAGAGACCGCGCCGTGGCGGCGATCGAGAGCTTCGGTGGGCTGCTTGCTTCCCAGGGCCGGAGCGTGCCGCTCATGGCGGCCGCCCTCGGCACGGCCCTCGCGCCCTCCGCCCAGATCGTCATCGTCGGGCCGCGTGAGCGCGACGATACGCGTGCGCTGTGGCGCCGGGCCCAGCGCGCCCTGCGACCTTACACCGTGATGATGCCCGTGGAGCCGGGTGAGCCGCAGCAGGCGATTGCCGCCATGCTGCCGTGGGTGGGGGAGATGCGCATGCTGAACGGGCAGGCCACGGCGTACGTGTGCCGCGACTTCGTGTGCCACGCGCCGGTGACCGATCCTGAGGCGCTGCCCTGAGCGAAGGCGTGCATGGACAAGCGCGTCGCGCAGTGAAAAGATGGAGGCCCGAGGCCCTGATGAGCAAGCCAGTCGACGTGGAAGTGTGGGTGCGCGGCACGATGGACGGACACCGGAGCACCCTGTCCGGCATCCCCGCGGACGCGGCGCTGTGGACCGATGACGATGTGCGGCGCCTGCTGAGCGGGATGCTGCTGGAGATCGAGCGGCAGAAGAACCCGGGCGGCACCCCGCCCCCGGTGAGCCTTCGCGGATTCAGCTGGATCGTGAGCCCCGACGGAGAGGGCGTGGTCGTCCACATCGAGATGCAGATGGGTACGGCCAGCGCCGGCCCGTTCGCGATCGACGAGGCGACGCTGAGCGGAATGATCACGCGCGTCCTGGCCACGCCCGAGATGCCCGTGGCCTCGCCGACGGTGCACTGATTCGGCCACCAGGAGCCCACCCCGATGACCAGTACGCTGCTGGCAGGACTCGAAGAGGCGTTCGACCACCGGTCGTGGCATGGGACCAACCTGCGGGGGGCCATCCGCGGGCTGCCGCTCGAGCGGGCGGCGTGGCGCCCGGGTCCTGGACGGCACAACATCTGGGAGCTCGTCGTGCACGCGGCGTACTGGAAGTACGCGGTTCGTCGCCGGCTGACGGGCGAGAAGCGCGGCAGTTTCCCGCTGAAGGGGAGCAACTTCTGGCCCCGTCCCGGCGAGGGCGACATGGCGGAGTGGAAGCGCGACGTGGCGATGCTGGTGGACGAGCACCGCAAGCTCCTGGCGGCGGTGCGGGCGATGCCGCCGGCCCGCTGGCCGAAGCGGGCGCCGGGCAGCCCGTTCACCTATGCGGCACTGGTCCGTGGTGCCGCTGCGCACGACCTCTACCACGCAGGGCAGATCCAGATCATCAAGGCGCTCGGACGGCGATGAAGGGCCTGCCGCGGCTGACGACCCATGCGCCCGGAGCGACGGTGAGTTGACGCCGGCCCGCGCCCGGCGCTAGACTTCCGCCTTCTCCCTCTTCGACGAGTCGATCCGATGAAGCGAATTCCTGCCATCGCTCCGCAGTCAGTGCCGGCTCCTGCCGGTGGGCGCGGGATCGACTGCCGTCCCGTCGACGGCTCGGCGTTCGTCACCCGCTAGTTCCCGCAAACAGTCCGGCGCTTCCAGCGGACGGTTCGCTCCGACGGACCCGGCGTAGCCGGGGTACGTCGTGCGCGACCGGATTCGGCCATCTCACTGGCCGCTCGTGCTGACCTCGCAAGGTAACTGGATCGATCATGAAACGCTTCTGGCAGCTCGCACTCGAGAGCCTTCGCGGCTCGCCCCGCGACTTCACCGACGGTCACGTCGGCCAGGCGGTCGTCCTTCTTGCCATCCCCATGGTCATGGAGATGGGGATGGAATCGCTCTTCGCGGTGGTGGACGTCTTCTTCGTCTCACGGCTCGGCGCCGACCCGGTGGCCATGGTCGGCCTCACCGAATCGATCCTCACCATCGTCTACACGGTGGCGATGGGGCTGGGCATCGGCGCGACCGCCATCGTCGCGCGCCGCATCGGCGAGAAGGACGAGGACGGTGCGGCAGAGGCCGCGGCGCAGGCCATCGGCCTGGGGCTGGCGGTGTCGCTGGCCATCGGCGTGGCGGGCTGGGTGCTGGCTGCGGACCTCATGACCCTGATGGGCGCCACGCCAGGCATGCTGGATTCGAGCCTCGGCTACGCGCGCGTGATGCTGGCGGGCAATGCCACGGTGACGCTGCTGTTCCTGACCAACGCCATCTTCCGGGGCGCCGGCGACGCGGCGATCGCGATGCGGATGCTGATGGTGTCGAACGCCATCAACATCGTGCTCGACCCCTGCCTCATCTTCGGGTGGGGACCGTTCCCTGCAATGGGCGTGACGGGAGCGGCGGTTGCCACGAACATCGGGCGCGGTACGGCGGTGGTGGTGCAGCTGTGGGTGCTGATGTCGGGGCGGAGCCGCGTGCGCATCACGAGGCGGCAGCTCTCGGTCGCGCCCGCGGTGATGTGGACGGTGTGCCGGCTGAGCGGCGTCGGTTTCCTGCAGATCGTCATCGACACGTCGAGCTGGGTGGGGCTCGTGCGGGTCATCTCGAGCTTCGGCGCCGACGCCCTCGCGGGCTACACCATCGGCATCCGGACCGTGCTCTTCGCCATCCTGCCGGCGTGGGGCCTGAGCAACGCGGCGGCCACGATGGTGGGGCAGGCGCTGGGGGCAGGGAAGCCGGGGCGCGCGGAGGAGGCGGTCTGGACGGCGGGTCGCTACAACGCGGTCTTCCTCGGGCTGCTCGGCGTCGCCTTCTTCGTCTGGGCCACGGAGATCGTGTCGGTGTTCACCACCGAGGCGGTCGTGGCGGCGCATGCGGTGGACTGCCTGCGGATCGTGAGCGCCGGTTTCCTGCTGTTCGCCTACGGGCTGGTGCTGACGCAGGCGTTCAATGGAGCCGGTGACACGTGGACGCCGACGTGGATCAACCTGGGCTGCTACTGGGTCTGGCAGATCCCGCTCGCGTGGTGGCTCGCGCTCGAACTCGAACTCGGGCCGCGCGGCGTGTACCTCGCGATCACAATTGCCTTCTCGACCCTGGCGGTGATCAGTGCGATCATCTTCCGGCAGGGCTGGTGGAAGGAGCGGAGGGTGTGATCGGGCCATCCTTCGGATGGTGGGCCACCCCTTCGGGGTGGCGGGCCGCCTGATGGCGGTGGGATCTTCCATCGAGACGGTGGGAGGGACGGTGCTTACTGCCCAGCGGCGCGCCGGCCTGCCCGCCGACGGCGGGCCCACCATCCTGCAGGGAAGGCCCACCGCGCGAAGCGCGGCCTTCTGTGCCGGGGTGGCGAAACTGGCAGACGCACGGGACTTAAAATCCCGAGGCCCGCAAGGGCCGTGTGGGTTCGATTCCCACCCCCGGCACCATGACGCTGCAACACCTTACGGGGATCCCGGACGAGGGATCCCCGTGCCTTTTCCAGACATGACCCTTCAACTGCCATCGCAACTGGCATCGGTGGGCATCCGCGCCACGTTCAGCCAGCCTGAATTCGGTAGAATCAGCAGGGTTCAACGGAGGTGGTGGTGATGAGGGACCCGAACATCCTTCGGTCAGTGCGGATCAACGGTGAGCGCGCATGCTTGGAAGTCAGCGAGATGCCTGGTCGGGAGACAGTGCGCGTGGAGATTTCCGACCCGGAGCGTGACGCTGACGACCCCTTCGGCACCATGAGCATCGACCTGACGCCTGAGCAATGGCAGGAACTGCGGAACCTGACAGGCGACTTCATCGAGGCCCCGCCCGCCCCCCAGCCGGCTGATCCCGCGCCATCAAGGCCGACGCCGCTTCGTTCGGTAGGGAAGTCGGAACGAGACGACGATTCGTCCGTTCACTGAGCAGCGGCAGACTCTTCGCTTCCCTGCCAAACGCCGATGAAGAACCAGTTGTTCTATGGTGACAACCTTGACGTGCTGCGTTTGCACGTTCCCACCGAGAGCGTAGAACTGGTCTATCTGGACCCGCCTTTCAACAGCAGCCAAGACTACAACGTTCTGTTCGCGGAACGTGACGGCAGTCAGGCAGCGGCCCAGATTCAAGCTTTCGAGGACACCTGGCACTGGGACGAATCAGCCGAGCACGTCTACCGTGAAACCGTAGAGGCCGGCGGCAAAGTGTCTGCCGTACTGCAGTCGTTCCGGACGTTCCTGGGCGAGAACGACATGATGGCCTATCTGACCATGATGGCCCCGCGTCTTGTCGAACTGCGCCGCGTCCTTAAGCCGAGCGGGAGCATCTATCTGCACTGTGATCCCACGGCAAGCCACTACCTAAAGATCCTTATGGATGCAGTCTTCGGGCCAGCGAACTTCCTGAACGAAGTGATCTGGAAGCGCACGCTGGCCCACGGGTCAGCAAAGCGGTTCGGACCCGTTCACGACGTCATCCTGACCTACGCGAAGACGACGGCCTACTACTGGGGTGACCCACGAATCGGTTACGACCCCGACTACATCGAATCGAAGTTCACCCAGATCGATGAGGCCACCGGCAAGCCCTTTCAAGGCATTTCGTTGACGGGTGCGGGAACGCGCAAGGGGGATAGCGGGAGGCCGTGGCGCGGGGTGGATCCAACTGCCGCCGGCCGGCACTGGGCTCTGCCAGGTCACATTACAGAGAAGCTAGGTATTGGGCCTGATCCGAATCAGTGGACGGGTTAGTTAAGTCGATCGTCGTTCATCAGCGTTCAGAGAAAGTCATTCAGGCGATCGGCGGGCGGTCAGGTCAAGCACGCGGTGGACGTCAGGATGCCCGCC
>JADZCN010000127.1 GCA_020851565.1 Acidobacteriota bacterium
CTACATCGCCACGAGCTGCGCTCCGGGCTGCGCCAGCTTGAAGCGCAGCGTGAACCGCGTCCCCTGCCCAGGGGCGCTGTGGCACTGGATCGAGGCATCGTGCTCGCGCACGATGCCGTACGTGATGGACAGCCCCAGGCCCGTGCCCTGGCCGATGGGCTTGGTGGTGAAGAACGGATCGTAGATGCGATCCAGGTGCTCGGGCGCGATGCCGGCGCCGGTGTCCGACACCTCGGCCACGGCCTCGTCGCCCTCGCAGCGCGTGGAGATGGTCAGCCAGCCGCCGCTCGGCATGGCATCGCGGGCATTCAGGAACAGGTTCAGGAAGACCTGCTGCAGCTTGAACTCGAAGCCGACGACCGGCACGGCGCCGGGCGACAGTTCACGCCGGATCTTGACGCGGCCCTTCTCGAACTGGTGCTCGAGCAGCGACAGCACGTCGCACACCACGGCGTTGACGTCCACGATGGTGCGCTCCGACGCGTCGCCCGTGCCGGTCCTCGAGAGGTGCAGCAACCCGTTGACGATGCGCGCGGCCCGGAACGTCTGCTTCTCGATCTTCTCGAGCACGGCCGTCCGCGGGTCCTCCGGGTCCAGGCCCTCCAGCAGCATCTGCGTGTAGCTCGAGATGCCGGTGAGCGGCGTGTTCACCTCGTGCGCCACGCCCGCGGCCAGCACGCCCAGCGACGCCATCTTCTCGGAGATGCGCAGCTGCTCCTCGAGCTGCATCCGCTCCGTGACGTCCTCGAAGATCACGATGGTCCCGGACGCGGGCGCACCCGCCCCCAGGGCCTGCAGCGGTACCGTGGTGATGTTCACGAGCAGCTTCGCGCCCTCGCGTCTGTCGCGGCCCGACAGCGGCACACGGAAGGCGGCTGCCCCCTGCGGATGATCGCGCCGCTGCGAGCGCAGCACCTCCACGACGTCCGCGTCGAACAGCCGATCCATTCGCTGGCCCATGGCCTCGCGACGCGTCGGGCCGTACAGGCGCTCGAGCGCCTGGTTCCACCGGACCACACGGTCGTCGAGGCCCAGCACGAGCAGGCCGTCGTCGAGCGATTCGAGGATGTTCTCGTTGAAGCTCCGCAGCCGATCCAGCTCCGAGGCCTTCAGGTGCAGCTGGCGGTAGAGCCGGCCGTTCTCGATGGCGACGGCGGCCTGTCCGGCCACCGCCGTCACCAGGCCGAGATCCTCGCTCGTCAACGGCTCGCCGCTTTCCCGCCGCCCCAGCACCAGCACCGCCACGGTGGCGCCCTGTGAGACGCACGGCACGAAGTAGTAGATCCCGGCGTCGCGCCAGAACTCGATTTCCTCCACCGTGAAGCGCGTCGCCGCCATGGGATCGTCCAGCCGCACGGGATGGCCCGCCGCCACCCGGCCGCCGATGCCCGACGAGGCCACCAGGCGCGGCACTCCGGTCTCGAGCCCATCCACGTGCAACGCCTCGAAATCGCCCCGATCGGTCGCCAGCATGAACGCCATGGCGTCGGCTTCAATCGTCTCTCGCACCCGCGTGACCAGCCGCTCGGCCAGCCGGTCGAGCACGAGGTCGGTGTTGAGGTCGCGCGCGAATTCCACCAGCGCTCGTCGGTAATCGTAGCGATCCCGGTAGAACACCCGGTCGATAGCCCCCTGCAGCCCGTCCTTCACCGGCCGGGCCAGCAGGATGACGATCACCGTTGCGAGGAAGGCGATGACCCACCGCTGGTCGGTTTCACTCTGGATGAAGGACCCGCCCGAGGTCCGCAGGATGAGCACGAAGATGACGACGCTCGCCGCGACCGCCGACGTGTAGACCAGCAGGCGCTTCAGGATGATCTCGACGTCCATGAGGCGGTAGCGCACGATCGCCGAGGCGAAGGCCAGCGGGATGAACCCGAGCGGCACCGCGGAGAACTCCATCGGGATGGACGGGTCCACGCCGAACGCGAACGGCAGCGCGTAGCCCAGCGCGAACGGCAGGGCGCCGAGCGCCGTGCCCCAGACGATCCAGCGCAGCTGGCGCTTCACCGTGACCGAACGCGCCCGTGCCAGCGCCCGCAGGAGGACCGCCAGCCCGGACGTGAGGAACACGGCGAGGTAGAGCAGCTCGAGACGGTCCAGCAGGGCCACCAGCCTGACGAAGTAGTCGGGGTCGATGGCGGCCCTCACCAGGGCCAGGACACGCGTGAGGCCCAGGACCGCGGCCGGCAGGTACACCGCCGGGAGCCATCGCCTGAGCAGTGCGGCATGACCCGCGTGGTGCGGCCGCTCGGGGAACACCAGGGCGAAATGCAGGAACAACGGCGGCAGCAGCAAGAGCGCCACGACGTCGGCCCAGTAGAAGGCCCAGTCGACCTTGTCGAGCCTGCCGCTGAACGAGAAGGCCATGACGCCGAAGAAGGCCACCGACAGCCAGAAGAAATGGAGCGTGGCCTGGTCGCCGGGGCGGCGCGTCCGCACCGCCGCGCCCACGAGCAGCGTGAAGATGCCCACAGCCGCCAACAGGTAATACAGCAGCCCCGCGCCGCTCGGGAGGGGTGCCAGCTGGACCTGGGCGACCTCGCGCGACCCCAGCCTCAGCAGCGTGTAGACGTGCTGCTCACCCGCCCGGGCGCGCTGCTGAACGGCGAACACATCCGCGCGGCCCTCGACTGGTTGGCCGTCGATGGCCAGCAGGATGTCGCCCGGCCTCACCCCGGCACGTTCGGCGGCCGAGGGGACCGCAACCTCGGCTGCCACCACCCCGGCGGAGCGCTCCACCCAGAGCACGCCATCCTCGACATCGGCGGATGTGGCACGCGATGCGACGTTGGCCAGGCCGAGCACAAGCAGGCACACCGTCACCACGACGGGCATGGCGGTCCGACGCCAGTCCTGAGAGCGAGCGGAGCCGGGGGCGCGTGGCGGCTCGTAGGAGAGCCGGGTCTCGGCGTTCAAGACAGAGTCTTCCGGACTCAGTGGCAGCAAACCGTATTCCACTGTCGCAGGGCCTCGGAGTGCCCTAAATTGTTGATACGAATACAGTTTGTGACAAAAGTCGCGTGGAGAGCCAGACAATATTCAAATCTTCGTCCGGACGATCCAAGCCCACGGACGCGGGCCGGCGACTAGAAGCGGACAGTCAGGCCACCGACGATGCGCTTCGGCGGCCGGACGACCAGGATTTCGTCGTAGGTCGAGGCTCCGGCCATGGCCTCGTGGAACATGTTCCGGACCGCGAGCAGCATCTCCCATTCGGACCGCAGGAAGCTCATGAAGGGGAGCGCCTGGTTCACCTGCAGCTCGAAGCGGCCGTCCAGCCCACGCGGACGGTCGGGGTCGTCGGGCCGGATGAAGGCGTTGCTGACCCTGTAGAACAGCACCATGCGGGTGGCCGTCTGAGGGACCTCGGTTTCAACGGACGTCGTGACGTCGTGCACGCGCTCGCGCTCGGCACCGTGGACGGCGCCCGGCACGAGGCGCACGAGACGGGCGAGGTCGGCCGGAGGCGGCCCGTCCGTCCAGAGGGCGCTTGCAAGGGAGTACCCCACCGAACCGCGCACGTGGGGCGCAAGCGCGTGTGTGACCGTCACGCCGACTCCACGAATGCTGGCGTCCCCAACCGTGCCGACGCGGTAATGCCCGATGGCCTCCGGTGGGCCGTCCGGGCTCCGAAGCCCGAACATGGTGATCGCCTGGTCGTCCACGTTCTGGTGGAAGGCCCGCACCCCCAGGGTGGCGCCGTTCCAGATGCGCTCCAGACCGACCTCGTAATGCTCCAGCCCCTGGGTCCTGAAGCCTTCCCGCGAGAGGGGTGAGAAGGTGCGTTGCGGTGGCAACCACGAGGCGCGCGTCGGCGGCAGGAACTCCTGGGCACCGGGGGCCGACAACTGCCGGGACGCCAGACCACGCACGCGCCACCCGGCGTTCAAAGCGTAGGTGGCGTTCACCCGGGGGCTGAACAGTGAGGGCTCCACCAGGTAGTCGTAGTGCGCGTAGGTGGCGCCGACGCCGATGCTCAGGCCGGGCCTGATGGTCCATTCGTCGAAGGCGAAGACCGCTCCGACATTTCGTGCCGTGTCGGGCACCGCCGCCAGAGCCGCGGCGTTCCCGCCCCAGTAGCGCTGCAGGCTGTAGGACATGCCCGCCTGGTAGCGATGTGGCGAGCCGGCCCGCGCCTGATAGCTGCCGGCGACGATCCAGGAGTCCAGATCGCCCTGGTTCATCGCGGCTCGCACGGCCCAGTCGCCGTGATCTCCGACGTTCGAGCCGACCGAGAAGAACGCCACGCTGCGGGTGCGGTCCATCTGCAGCAGTTCGGCCGGGCTGTCGAAGGCGCCGGTCGTCAGCAGATCCACCTGCCCGTCGAGCGAGATGTCGGCGAAGAGGGCGCCGGCGGCCCGGGCCGAGGTTTCGAACGCCCGGCCGAGGAATTCGAACGGATCGGCGAACGAGGACTCGTCCGCGGGCAGGCCACCGGCCATGGTGGTGTCCCGCAGGATGCTGCGCTTCAACCGGCGGAGGCGCCATGCGAGATCGCTTTCGCTTCGCTCGTCGGTCGAGTCGGTGGGCGCGGCGCCAATGGCGGTGGCCCCCATGCCTGCCTCGGCCACCCGGGGTACCGAGGGCTCGCCTTCCCGCCGCAGGGTGAACGAGGAGGGCGTCCGGCCGGCAGGCCGCACCTCGACGATGCTGCCTCGAACGCTCAGATAACCCTGGCGGTGGGCCCGCAGGAGATAGGGCCCCGGCGGGAGCTGCCGAAGCGAGAACTGTCCGAGCCGATCGGACACCGCGAAGGCAGTGGTCGAGCCGAGTGCCGAGACGACAACGCCGTCGAGGGGATTGCCCGCGTCGTCGGCGACCTGGCCGATGATCTGGCCCAGCGAGGCCGCGGCGAGCTCGGTGACGGGCGAGAGATGGCGGAGCGGAGTCTGGGCGAAGGCGGAACCCGAACCAGCTGCCAGGAGGCAGAGGCCCAACGCCGGGATGGTCAGACGACCAGGGATGCCCATAGGTTGTGGAAACCGCCCCCGGGCGCTGTCGGGGGCGGTCCGAGAACTACCGACAGTTTACGACGCTTTCACCGTGAAGTTCACGTCCCGCGTCAAGACCTTGCCCGAAACCTTGTCGCTGATCTTCACGGCCAGGCGATAGTCGCCCTCGCCGAAGCTCGCCAGCGGCACCGTGATGCCGCCGGGCACCGGGAACTTGGCCGGGTCGAACTGGGGCGGCAAGTTGGAGGCGTTGATGGCCTGGGGGTTGGTCTTGTTGAAGAACTTCTCCCCGTCGCCTTCCTTCTTGTGGAACTCGTACTCCATCACGATGTTCGGCTTGCCCGCCGGGTCGAGGCCGGCGTTGTAGACCTGGAAGAAGATGGAGAGCTCCTCGCTCTTGGCGAAGGACATGTCGGCCGCGGGCATCAGCTCCTGGGCGCCGAAGACGAAGGGCCGCTCACGCGACTCCTCGGCGCTCAGCGGCGCACTCAGCATGTTCACCTTGTCGGTGACCAGGACCGAGCTCGTGCTGATCTCGCCGTTCTGGAAGTCGGGAACCACGACCTGCTGCTTGAGCAGGCCCATCTTGGCGACCTGGCCGCGCGGCGCCTTCTCGGGCAGCCGCTCCTTCATCGCGACGTAGACGTCGTAGGTGCCGGGCGTGGCCATGAAGACGCGGTGCAGCTTGCCCGCTGAAACCTGGGCCGCCGGGACGAAGTGGATGTCGTCCCATGGATACTCCGGCTTCTTCTTGTCCTTGGGGTCCGGCTGCTGGGCCGGGTTGACCACGCGGATGTACATGGCCACGTCGGCGGCGGGCGCTCCCTTCACGTCGAGGACGAAGGGCACGAACGTGCGCGCCTCCTGCGACTTCAGGAAGTAGGGCGTCATCGTCATCTCGATGTCGGTCGGCCCGGGCTGTCCGGCCATGACGCCGTCCACCAGCTTCACGACCTGCTCGATCTCCCGCTGCTCTTCCTTGCTGCGCTTCTTGGTATCGGGCTTGGCCGACTGCGCCAGCGCGAAAGTGCCGGAGAACGCAACGGCGACGGCAAGTGCAACAACACGACGAATGGCCATTCTCAAGATCTCCTCAACGTGCCTATTCCCCACGTACCACGAATTCCCCATCATAGGAGCCGCGCCCGAGGGAAGTCAATCGCCGGTCAGGGCGTCCATGGCCGGGCTCGCCGGCACGAAGGAGAGGCCCGACCCGGCCCGTCCGTGGGTCATGCCACCCGCCTATAATCAGGGGCACATGAGGCCCGAGGACGTGCTCGTCATCGTGCTGGCCGGGGGCGTAGGCGAACGCCTCGCGCCACTGACCCGCGATCGGGCCAAGCCCGCCGTGTACTTCGGCGGCCCGTACCGCATCATCGACTTCGTCCTGAGCAACTGCATCAACTCGGGCCTGCGGCGCGTCTTCATCGCCACGCAGTACAAGTCGCTCTCGCTGAACCGTCATGTCCGGCAGGGCTGGAGCATCGTGTCCGAGGAACTCGGCGAGTTCGTCGAGATCCTGCCCCCGCAGAAGCGCGTCGGCGAGCAGTGGTACCAGGGGACCGCTGACGCCGTCTACCAGAACCTCTACTCCATCGTGCGCGAGGAGTCGCGCTACGTCGTGGTGCTGGCCGGCGACCACGTCTACAAGATGGACTACCTCAAGATGCTCCGGTTCCACCAGGAGAAGGACGCGACCGTCACCCTGGCCGCCATCGAGGTGCCCATCGAGGACGGCCGACGCTTCGGCATCGTCGCGATCGACGACACCGATCGGGTCACCGGGTTCGCCGAGAAGCCCGCCCAGCCCCCGGCCATGCCCGGGCAGCCGCACATGGCCCTGGCGTCGATGGGCATCTACGTGTTCAACAGCGACGTGCTGATGCGCGCGCTGGAGGCGGACGCGGCCGATCCGGCGAGCCAGCACGACTTCGGCAAGAACATCATCCCGTCGCTCATCCCGGGCGGGCGCATGTACGCCTACCCGTTCTACGACGAGAACAAGAAGGCGGCGAAGTACTGGCGGGACATCGGCACGCTGGACGCGTACTTCGAGGCCAACATGGACCTCTGCCAGGTGAACCCCGAGTTCAACCTGTACGACCCCGAGTGGCCGCTCCGTACCTACATGCCCCAGGCCCCACCCGCGAAGTTCGTCTTCGCCGAGGACTGGCGCCGGGGCGAGGCGCAGGACTCGCTCATCTCGCAGGGCTGCATCGTCTCGGGCAGCCGCATCCACGGCAGCATCCTGTGCCCGAACGTGCGCGTGCACAGCTTCTGCACCATCGAGGCCTCGATCCTGATGCCGGGCGTTCGCGTCGGACGCCACGCGCGGATCCGGCGCGCGATCATCGACCGCGACGTGCACATTCCCCGCGGCGCGCAGATTGGCTACGATGCCGAAGAGGACGCACGCCGCCACACCGTCAGCGAGGGCGGCGTCGTCGTGGTGGCTGCCGGCGAGGAGCCGCTCATCGGCCCGATCGCTGACGAGGCGCTGAAACTCGAGGCGGAAGCAGACCGCCGCGGCTAACAAGGAGACCACGAAGACACGAAGGAACACGAAGGCCGCACGAAGACAGGGAAGACGGGATCGTGAGACTCGTTTCCTGTCGGCCAGGACACTGATTGACCGCGACCCGAGATTCTGAAGGCGTCTTCGTGGCCTTCGTGATCTCCTTCGTGTCTTCGTGGTTTCTTTTCGAATAGAGGCAGACGTGACAATAACCGAGGTGCGTGGGCGGGAGGTACTCGACTCGCGGGGCAACCCGACGGTCGAGGTGGACGTGGTGCTCGAAGGCGGGGCGCGGGGGCGCGCGGGGGTGCCCTCGGGGGCCTCGACGGGTGAGCGCGAGGCGCTGGAACTCCGGGACGGCGACAAGGGCCGTTACCTCGGCAAGGGCGTCATGAAGGCGGTGTCGCACGTCAACAGCGAGATCGCCAGCGCGGTGGTGGGCCGCCCGTTCGATTCGCTTCGCGCGCTGGACGAAGCCTTGATTGCGCTCGATGGAACCCCGACAAAGAGCCGCCTGGGCGCCAATGCCATCCTCGGGGTCTCGATGGCGGTGCTCAAGGCCGAGGCTGCGTCGGCGGGCCGCCCCCTCTACGCCCACATCGCCGAGGTGGCGGGGAGCAGCGGCTACACGCTGCCCGTGCCCATGATGAACATCCTCAACGGCGGCGCGCACGCGGACTCGAACGTGGACTTCCAGGAGTTCATGGTCATGCCCGTGGGGTTCGCGTCGTTCCGCGAGGCCCTGCGGGCCGGCGCGGAGATTTTCCATGCCCTGCGCTCCATCCTCAAGGGCCGCGGGCTCTCCACCGGCGTCGGCGACGAGGGCGGCTTCGCGCCGAACCTGAAGTCGAACCGCGAGGCCGTGGAGGTGGTGCTCGAGGCCATCGGCAAGGCGGGCGCGAAGGCCGGGGAGAACGTGTTCATCGCGCTCGACGTCGCATCGAGCGAGTTCTGGGCAGGCGGCGGCATGTACGAGTTCCACAAGTCGGGCGAGCCGGCCCGCGATTCCGAGGGGATGGTCGCGCTCTACGCCGACTGGTGCCGCCAGTACCCGATCATCTCCATCGAGGACGGCTGCGCCGAGCAGGACTGGCGCGGCTGGGCGATGCTGACGAAGGAGATTGGCGCGAAAGTCCAGCTGGTGGGCGACGACGTGTTCGTGACCAACCCCTCCATCCTGCGCAAGGGCATCGACGAGGGCGTCGCCAATGCACTGCTGGTGAAGTTGAACCAGATCGGCACCGTCACCGAGACGCTGGACGCCATCGCGATGGCCGCCGCCGCCGGGTACCGCAGCGTCATCTCGCACCGTTCGGGCGAGACGGAGGACTCGACCATCGCCGACCTCGCCGTCGGCACCGCCGCAGGACAGATCAAGACCGGCTCGGCCTCGCGCAGCGATCGCGTGGCCAAGTACAACCAGCTGTTGCGCATCGAAGAGGAACTGGGCGTGGCCGCGACGTACGCGGGCCGCGCCGCCATCAAGCAGCTGGCGTAGAGAGACCACGAAGTCACGACGCGAGTCACGAAGCGCACGAAGCCCGCCAGGATCCGGCAAGACCCTTTCGCGCCGTCTTCGTGGTCTTCGTGGCTTCGTGGCTGCCTTTGCGAGGGATCACCATGCACAAAGTCGTCCTACTCCGCCACGGCGAATCCACCTGGAACAAGGAGAACCGGTTCACCGGCTGGACCGACGTCGACCTGACCGAGAAGGGCCGCGAGGAAGCGGTGTCCGCGGGCCAGCTGCTCAAGCAGGAGGGCTTCTCGTTCGACCTGGCGTTCACCAGCGTACTGACGCGGGCGATCCGCACGTGCTGGATGGCGCTCGACGAGCTGGGCGAACTGTGGATTCCGGTGCAGCGCAGCTGGCGGCTGAACGAGCGGCACTACGGGGCGCTGCAGGGGCTGAACAAGGCCGAGACGGCCGCGAAGCACGGCGAGGCCCAGGTCAAGATCTGGCGGCGCGCCTACGACATCGCCCCGCCGGCACTCACGCCAGACGACGAGCGCCATCCATCCCGCGACCGGCGGTATGCCTCCCTGTCACCGGCGGAGCTGCCGCTGACCGAATCCCTGAAGGACACGGTGGCGCGCTTCCTGCCCTACTGGCACGAAGCCATCGCTCCCGCTATCGCCGGCGGCCAGCGCGTGCTGATTGCCGCGCACGGCAACTCGCTGCGCGCGCTCGTCAAGTACCTCGACAACATCTCGGATCAGGACATCGTCGAGCTGAACATCCCGACCGGAATTCCCCTCGTGTACGAGCTGGATGGGTCGCTGAAACCGATTCGGAATTACTACCTGGGCGATCCCGACGCCGCAAGGAAAGCGGCCGCCGCGGTTGCCAGCCAGGCCACGGGGAGGTAATGCGCGATCTTCGCCGCCTGTTCGCCTAGTTCGGTTCCTCGACCTTCGTCTCTTCCGCCGCGATGCGCAGCGACCGCAAAAACCGGCGGTCATTCACCGTCATCTCGTAGGGCTTGCGGGCGGCCATGGCGCGAGCCACGGCGCCCACCTTCGCCGGAACGGCGGGCGCGTCGGCGGGCTGAGGCCGGTTCACGAAGCCGACCACCGCCTCGAGGTTCACCTTCATCTCATAACCGGCCGCTCGGGCCCGCTCGCGGCAGGCCTCTACCTCGGGGCTGTTCGACACGGCGGCCGCAATCGCATCGGCCAGATCTCGGGCAAACCGGTTGACCACGTCATCCATGGGACGGCCCCTCCTCACCCTGGTGCCAACCGGCTGGGCCCCGGAGGCGGTTGCTGACAGCTCCCCACCGGGCGGCGGGTTGGCGTCGGCGCAAAGTCGTCATTGGGCGGGACGATGTTGGGGATTCGGCGTTCATTCTAGGGACGGCACTAGTAGGTGTCAAGGAGGAAAGCACAATAAGTTGTGGCCACTGTGCGACTTGGACAACGGGCAGTAAAATGCCGGCCATGTCCTCCGCTCCTGGCCTCCGCCCCTTTGCCGTGGCCTCGGATCTTGCGGGATTCGACACCGAGCGTGATCTGGGCTTCCCCGGCACCTTTCCTTTCACCCGCGGCATCCAGCCGACGATGTATCGGGGCCGGCTCTGGACGATGCGGCAGTACGCCGGCTTCGGCACCGCGGCGGAGTCGAACCAGCGCTACCGCTATCTGCTCTCCCAGGGGGTGAGCGGCCTCAGCGTGGCGTTCGACCTGCCCACGCAGATCGGCTACGACTCCGACGCGCCGCTCGCAGCCGGTGAGGTTGGCCGCGTGGGTGTCGCCATCGACTCGGTCGAGGACATGGCGCTGCTCTTCGACGGCATCCCGCTCGATCGGGTGTCCACGTCGATGACGATCAACGCCACGGCCATCATCCTGCTGGCCCTGTACATTGCCGTGGCCCGGCGCCAGGGCGTGGCTCCGAAGCAGCTCGCAGGCACCGTGCAGAATGACATCCTCAAGGAGTACGTGGCGCGCGGGACCTACATCTACCCTCCCGCCCACTCGCTGCGGATCGTCACCGACATCTTCGCGTTCTGCGAGCGCGAGGTGCCTCAGTGGAACACCATCTCGATCAGCGGATACCACATCCGCGAAGCGGGCTCGACGGCGGTCCAGGAGGTCGCCTTCACGTTCGCCAACGCCATCGCCTACGTGCAGGCCGCCGTTGACGCGGGGCTCGACGTGAACGCCCTCGGGCAGCGGCTGTCGTTCTTCTTCAACGCGCACAACGACTTCCTGGAGGAAGTGGCGAAGTTCCGCGCCGCGCGGCGCCTCTGGGCACGCCTGATGCGCGACCGCTTCGGTGCCACGAGCCCGCGAGCGCAGCAGCTGCGGTTCCACACACAGACGGCGGGCTCCACCCTTGCCGCCCAGCAGCCCGACAACAACATCGTCCGCGTGGCCGTGCAGGCGATGGCCGCCGTCCTGGGTGGCACGCAGTCGCTGCACACCAACGGGAGGGACGAGGCGCTGGCGCTGCCGACCGAGGAGGCGGCGCGAATAGCGCTGCGCACGCAGCAGATCATCGCCATGGAGACCGGCGTCACCAACACGGTCGATCCGCTGGCGGGTTCGTACGAAGTGGAGCGGCGGACGAACGAAATCGAGCGGGCCGCACGCGAGCTGCTGGATCGGATAGACGCGCTGGGCGGCACACTTGCGGCGATCGACGCGGGCTACATCCAGCGGCAGATCCAGGAATCGGCGTACAGGGCCCAGGTGGCGGTGGATGCCGGCGAGGCGGTGGTCGTGGGCGTGAACCGGTACCAGACCGACGAACCTTCGCGCGTCGAGGTCTTCCAGCTGGACCCAGAGGTCGAGCGCCAGCAGGTGGAGCGCGTGCGCGAGGTACGGCGCTCGCGAGACCAGGCAGCCTGCCAGGCGTCGCTCGCGGCCGTCGAATCCGCCGCCCGCGGGCGCGACAACCTCGTCCCGGCCATCATTGCGGCGGTCGAGGCCCGCGCCACGGTCGGCGAGGTCGCCGACACCCTGCGCCGCGTCTTCGGCGAGCACCGCGAAACGGGCCTGGATGTCTGACGCCCTGCTCGCTGTCGAGGGCCTGACCACCGCCTTCGAGACCCGGGCGGGTACGCTCACGGCCGTCAACGGAGTGTCGTTCGACATTTGCCGGGGCGAAACCCTCGGCCTGGTGGGCGAGTCGGGGAGCGGCAAGTCGGTGACGGCCTTCTCGATCATCCGGCTGGTGCAGCCGCCCGGGCGCGTCATGGCAGGGCGTGTGGTCTTCCAGGGACGCGACCTCCTCTCGCTTCCCGAGGACGAGATGCGGCAGGTTCGCGGCGCCGGCATCGGCTTCGTCTTCCAGGAGCCGATGTCGGCCCTGAACCCGGTGATGCGCGTCGGCGAACACATCGTGGAGGCCCTGCGCGTGCACGGCCTGGCCACGCGAACCGAGGCGCGCGCGCGCGCCATCGACCTGCTGCGCGCGGCCCGGATCGGCGATGCCGAGCGCCGGGTGGACGACTACCCGCACCAGCTCTCGGGAGGCATGCGCCAGCGGGTCATGATCGCCATCGCGCTCGCCTGCCGGCCGCCGCTCGTGATCGCCGACGAGCCCACCACGGCGCTGGACGTCACGGTGCAGGCGCAGATCCTCGAGCTGCTGAGGGACATGAAGCGCGAGTTCGGGATCAGCCTGCTGCTCATCACGCACGATCTCGGGGTCGTCGCCGAGACAGCCGATCGCGTCGCCATCATGTACGCCGGCCGCATCGTCGAGCAGGCGCCGGTTCGCGACATCTTCAGGAGGCCTGCACATCCGTATACGCGTGGGCTGCTGGCCTCCATCCCGGGGGGCGCAGCCGGGTCGAGGCTCCACGCCATCGAGGGGACGGTACCCAACCTCGCGTCGCTGCCGCCCGGTTGCTCCTTCGCCCCGCGCTGCAGCGAGCGGATGCCGGCGTGCAGTGCCGCGTTCCCCGAAGCCACCACGCTCGCCCCCGGGCACTCCGTGCGCTGCTACCTGCACCCGACTCCCGACTCCCGACTCCCGATTCCCGACGGAGCTGGAACCTGATGCCACCGCTCGTCGAAGTCCGCAACCTGGTGAAGCATTTCACGCGTGGCGGAGGCCTCTTCCGCCCGAAGTCCGTCGTCCGGGCCGTTGACGATGTCAGCTTCCACATCGACGAGGGCGAAACCTTCGCCCTGGTGGGCGAGTCGGGGAGCGGCAAGAGCACGACCGGGCGATGCATGCTGCGGCTGACCGAGCCGACCTCAGGGGAAGTGCGGTTTCGAGGCGAGGACGTGCTCTCGTTCTCCGGCGCCCGCCTGCGTACGGCG
This sequence comes from Acidobacteriota bacterium, assembly GCA_020851565.1. Lineage (GTDB taxonomy): Bacteria > Acidobacteriota > Vicinamibacteria > Vicinamibacterales > UBA2999 > VFZN01. The sequence continues at coordinate 13,243 of JADZCN010000127.1, forward strand.
CGGCGCGAGATGCAGATGGTCTTCCAGGACCCCTACTCGTCGCTCAACCCGCGGATGCGCGCGTTCACGATCGTGGAGGAGCCGCTGGTCATACACAGGATCGGTTCGAGAGCCGAGCGCCGCGCCCGCGTGAGCGAGCTGTTCAGGCTGGTGGGGCTGGATCCGGCCCAGCTCGACCGGTACCCCCGCGAGTTCAGCGGCGGCCAGCGCCAGCGCATCGGACTGGCGCGGGCGCTTGCGCTCAACCCGTCGTTCATCATCGCGGACGAGCCGGTGTCGGCGCTCGACGTGTCCATCCAGGCTCAGGTGATCAACCTGTTGATGGACCTCCAGCAGCAGCTGAAGCTCACCTACCTGTTCATCGCGCACGACCTGCGGCTGGTGCGGCACATCTCGAACCGCGTGGCCGTGATGTACCTCGGCCGCATCGTCGAGATGGGCGCGACCGACCGCATCTTCGAGGACCCGCGGCATCCCTACACGCAGGCGCTGCTCTCGGCCGTGCCGGTGACCGATCCCGATGCGCCGAACCGGCGGATCGAGCTGGACGCGTCTCGTGTCGACCGGGATGCGCCGTTGCGAGACGTCGCCACCGGACACTGGGCGGCCGTCTAGGTTCTGGGGTTCTCGGGTTCTCGGGTTCTGGGGTCTCAGGTTCCAGGCTCGAGGGTTCCCGGGTTCTCGTTCGGGGTTCAGGCCGGAGTCTGGGCGGGCACGGGAGCCGCATGAGTGGGGCCGTGTGGGGTCTGCTTGTAGTCCTTCTCCACCTGGCCGTCCCGGATCGAAACCACTCGGTGCGCGTAGGCCGCAATGTCGGCCTCGTGGGTCACCAGGATGATGGTATTGCCGGCCTCGTGCAGCCGGGCGAACAGCGCCATGATCTCCACGCCGGTCTTCGAATCGAGGTTGCCCGTCGGCTCGTCGGCGAGCAGGATGGACGGGTTGTTCACCAGCGCGCGCGCGATGGCCACGCGTTGCCGCTGGCCGCCCGACAGCTCGTTGGGCCGGTGATTCATGCGCTGGGTGAGCTCCACCCGATCGAGCGCGGCCTTCGCGCGCTCCAGGCGGTCCTTCTTCGACACCCCCGCGTAGACGAGCGGCAGCTCCACGTTGTGGAGCGCGGTGGCGCGCGGCAGCAGGTTGAAGGTCTGGAAGACGAACCCGATCTCCTCGTTGCGAATCCGCGCCAGCTCGTTGTCGTTCATCTGGCTCACTTCGTTGCCGTTGAGGAGGTAGGTGCCCTTCGACGGGGTGTCGAGGCAGCCGATGAGGTTCATCAGCGTGGACTTGCCGGACCCCGACGGCCCCATGATGGCGACGTACTCGCCCTTGTCGATGGCGATGGAAACCCCGCGCAAGGCGTGAATCTCCTCCTCGCCCATGACGTAGGTCTTCCAGAGGTCGCGCGTCTCGATGAGGGCCATGGGATCAGTCTACATGGACGTCACTCGGGCGGATGGGGTTCCCGGCTCTGAAGTCCCGACACAGTGCGTGCCCGGCTCCCGACAAGAACCGCTACGCCTCCTCCTGATATTGCTCCCGCAGCCGAGCCACGACGGAAGGGTCGGCCAGTGTCGTGGTGTCTCCCAGGGTCTTCCCTTCCGCGATGTCCCGGAGCAGGCGCCGCATGATCTTCCCTGACCGGGTCTTGGGCAGATCAGCCGCGAAGATGATGTCGTCGGGCCTGGCGATGGCCCCAATCTTGTGCGCCACGTGGCTCTTCAGCTCGTCGGCCAGCGCCTCCGAGTGGTACACACCCTCCTTCACGGTGACGAAAGCGCACAGCGCGTGCCCCTTGATCTGATGGGGTCGCCCGACCACGGCCGACTCGGCGACCTTCGGGTGGTCCACCAGCGCGCTCTCGACTTCCATCGTCCCGATGCGGTGGCCGGCGACGTTCAGGACGTCGTCGACGCGGCCGAGCAGCCAGTAGTATCCGTCGTCGTCCAGCTTCGCGCCGTCGCCGGTGAAGTAGATGTCCTTCGACCAGCGGCTCCAGTACTGCTGCACGTAGCGGTCCGGATCTCCATAGATGCCGCGGAGCATGCTGGGCCACGGCTTCGTGAGCGCGAGCAGGCCGCCGCCCACGGGCACTTCCTCACCCGCGTGGTTGAGCACCTTCGCGCTGATGCCGGGGAAGGGCTGCGTCGCCGAACCCGGCTTGGTACGCGTGATCCCGGGGAGCGGCGTGATGAGGATGGACCCGGTCTCCGTCTGCCACCACGTGTCGACAATCGGGCAGCGCTCGCGGCCGATGTGCAGGTGATACCAGACCCAGGCCTCGGGGTTGATGGGCTCTCCCACCGAACCGAGCAGCCTCAGGGTGGACATGTCGCGGCGTGCGGGCCAGTCCGTGCCCCAGCGCATGAATGCGCGGATGGCCGTGGGCGCCGTATAGAAGATGGTGACGCCGTAGCGCTCGATGATCTCCCAGAACCGATCCTTCTGCGGCCAGTCCGGCGCGCCTTCGTACATCACCACCGTGGCGCCGTTGGCGAGTGGCCCGTAGACGACGTAGCTGTGGCCAGTCACCCAGCCAATGTCGGCCGAGCACCAGTACACGTCGTCGTCCTTGACGTCGAAGACCCACTTCGTGGTCGCGTAGCAGCCCAGCAGGTATCCCGCCGTGGTGTGGACGATGCCCTTGGGCTTCCCGGTCGTTCCCGAGGTATAGAGGATGTAGAGCATGTCCTCCGAGTCCATCGGCTCCGGAGCGCACTCGAACGGCGCGCCATCCATCAGCTCGTGGTACCAGCGATCGCGCCCTTCCTTCATGTGCACGGGAATGTCGGAGTAGCCCCGGCGCACCACGACGACGTGCTCGATGCTCGGCGTCTCGGCCAGCGCCTCGTCCGCCATCTGCTTGAGCGGGATGATGCCGCCTCGCCGATAGCCGCCATCGGCGGTGACCAGCAGGCGCGCCTGGGCGTCGTTGATGCGGTCCCGCAGCGACTCGGCCGAGAAGCCGCCGAACACGACCGAGTGGACGGCGCCGATGCGCGCGCACGCCAGCATGGCAACGGCCAGCTCGGGCACGAGGGGCATGTAGAGCGCCACACGGTCACCCTTGCGGATGCCGAGGCCTTTCAGCACGTTGGCGAACTGGCAGACCTGGCGATAGAGGTCGAAGTAGGTCAGCGTCCGGCGGTCGCCTGGCTCGCCCTCCCAGATGAAGGCCGCCTTGTTGCGGCGCCAGGTGCGCACGTGGCGGTCCAGGCAGTTGGCGCTGACATTGAGCTTCCCGCCGACGAACCACTTCGCATGGGGCGGGTTCCACTCGAGCACGCGAGACCAGGGCTCGATCCACTCGAGCTCGTGGGCAAATCCCTCCCAGAAGGCCTCCGGGTTCTCCGCGGCCCGGGCGTAGACCCCTGGATCGCTCACGTGAGCCTTCGCGCGAAAGTCGGCGGACGGTTCGAAGGTGCGGTCTTCCCTGAGCAGCGCGTCGATCTCGGACATGGGGAGATTATAGGTGCAAGGTGCAAGGTGCAGGGTGCACGGGTGCAAGGGTGCAGGGTGCACGGTGTCCGGTGCACGGGTGTGCGGACCGCCGGGTCTCTCAGCGGTGGGCGGCGGAGACCGGGACTCCGGGGACGACGCGGTGAGTGCCGTACCAGCGGAAGCGCTTCGACCTCAGCCGCAACAGTTCGAGCGACGCCGCAGCCGTCTCGAACATCGACGGCTCGAGCCTGCGGACGCGGATCGCCGCGGCTTCCTGCAGCGCCCGCTCGCACAGCAGGTTGACGAGACGGGGCAGTCCCCCCGACAGGGCATGAACGACGTCGACGGCCTTCGGGCCGATGGTGATCGGCGCCCCGCCGGCCACGTGCAGGCGATGCTGGATGTACGGCTCGCACTCGTCGCGATCGAGGGCCGTCAGCCGAGCCCGGTGGAGCACCACGTCGTCGAGGACGCGCGGCAGCGTCGGAGACCCCACCGTCGGCGGCTGGGAGGAGAGCACCACCTGCAGCAACGGCTCCTCACCCGACTCGAGCGAGAGGAGCCCGAGCAGGGTCTCCACGGTCACCTGGGGCAGGAGATGCGCCTCGTCCAGGAGGATCAACGGTCGCGGCGCGCCGCTCGTGCGCAGCCAGTCCTCGAGCCAGCGGCTCAGCTCGTCGTGTCCGGCCGCGACCAGGCGGTCCGTGGCCGCCGCATCCTGCCGCGCCGCCCCCAGCTGCTGCAGCAGCCGCTGATACAGCTCCCCGGGCGACAGCAGCGCATTGGAGATGTAGACCACGCGCGATTCCTGCTGGAACGTGCGGATGAGGGTCCGGCAAAGCGTGGACTTGCCCGTTCCCAGGTCGCCGGTCAGCAGCAGGACGGGGGCACGCCTGGCCAGGCCCGTTGAGAGCCCGCCCAGTGCCCGCGCATGAGCGCGGCTCCGGAAGTGATACCGGGCGTCCGGGGTCAGGCTGAAAGGGCGCTCGAACAGCCCGAAGAACGACTCGTAGCCGGAGTGCATGCCACTGCACTTATCGGCCCGGCCACCCGGGAACTACAGGAGTTCGCGGCTCACCCGGGTTCAGGCCCCCGTGCCGTCCGGCGGTGGGGGCGGCGACAACGGGGGTGGGGGCGGCGTGAAGGTCGGCGGCGTGAACGTGGGAGCCGGGGGTGGCACGGGCGGCGGAGGCGGTTCGTTCTTGCGGAAGAAGAGCGCCCCGAACAGTCCGCCAACCATCCCGAACACGCTGCACACGCAGAGAGTGATGAAGAAGCCGACAACCGCCGCCACACCCATGACCGGGCCGCTCTTCAGCGCCTCGAGGAACTCGCGCGCCTCGGGCGGCATGTCGCTGGACATCGCCTGCTCGATGATCCCCGCCTGGAACGGCAGGAGGGCCGCATTCAGCGGAATGGCCACGATGGTCCATACCACCGCGCCGATGGCGCCGGCCATGAGCCCGACCAGCGCGCCGTCACCCACCGTGATGGGCGCCGGCCGCTGCTGCTGCATGAGGTAGGCGGCGAGCCCGCCGCCAAACAGGATCCAGGCGCAGCAGCAGTTCGCCAGGTTGATGACCGGCAGGGCCGAGAGAACACCCATGGCCACGCCGCCGAGCAGGGCTGGCTGAAGCATGGGGGGGATTCTATCTGAGGTTCTGGGGTTCTGGGGTTCTGCGTCAGCGAACCCCGGAACTGCAGAACCTCAGAACCCCCGAACCCTTCGTGCTAGTCGTAGTACTCGAGCCCGAGGTGCGTGATCAGCTCCTCGCCCTTCATGTAGCGGAGCGTGTTCTTCAGCTTCATCAGCTGGATGAACAAGTCGTGCTCCGGGTACACCTCTTTGGCGTGCATCGGGGCCTTGAAATAGAACGACAGCCACTCCTGGATGCCGAACATCCCGGCTCGCTTCGCCAGGTCGAGGAACAGCGCCGAGTCGAGAACGATGGGCGCCGCCAGGATCGAGTCGCGGCACAGGAAGTTGATCTTGAGCTGCATCGGGTAGCCGAGCCAGCCCACGAGATCGATGTTGTCCCAGCCTTCCTTGTTGTCGCCGCGCGGCGGGTAGTAGTTGATCCGGACGACGTGCGAGATGTCCTTGTAGAGCTCGGGATACAGGTGCGGCTGGAAGATGTAGTCGAGCGCCGACTTCTTGCTCTCTTCCTTGGTCTTGAACGACTCGGGGTCGTCCAGCACCTCCCCGTCGCGGTTGCCGAGGATGTTGGTGGAGTACCACCCCCGCACGCCCAGCAGGCGCGCCTTCAGGCCGGGCGCAATCACCGTCTTGATGAGCGTCTGCCCGGTCTTCATGTCGTTGCCGGCGATGGGCGCCTTCGTCTGATTGGCCAGTTCCAGCATCGCGGGCACGTCGGCGGTGAGGTTGGGCGCCGCGTTGGCGAACGGGATGCCCTCCTTGAGCGCGGCGTACGCGTACACCATGCTGGAAGGAATCGCATCGTCACTCTGCTCCAGTCCCTTCTCGAGGGCGGCGAGCGACTGGTGCACCGGGCCTTCCGTCATGAAGACTTCCGTGCTGCCACACCACACCATCACGAGGCGCGAGCAGCCGTTCTTCTCCTTGAAGGCCCGGATGTCGGCAATGAGCTGTTCGGCCAGGTCCTTCTTGTTCCTGCCCTTCTTGACGTTGGGACCGTTCAGGCGCTTCACGTAGCGCTGGTCGAACACGGCCGGCATGGGCTTGATGGCTTCCATCTCGCCGCGGACCTTGTCGAGGAGCGCCGGCTCGAGCACGCCCGCGGTGCGGGCGGCAGCGTAGCAGTCCTCCTCGAAGATGTCCCACCCGCCGAAGACGATGTCGTCCAGGCCGGCCAGGGGCACGAAGTCCTTGATCCTCGGCGACCGGGCGTCGGTGCGCTTGCCAAGCCGGATGGTGCCCATCTGGGTGAGCGATCCAATGGGCTGCGCAAGACCTTTACGGATGGCGGCCACGCCCGCGATCGTCGTGGTGCTGACGGCACCCAGACCCACGAGCAGGACACCCAGTTTCCCCTGTGCAGGAGCGATGTTTATTGGCGTCTTCACAACCTGACGATCTTATCATGGGGCCATGATCGGCCAGTTCCTCCGGACCGTGCGGCGGCACCGCCAGATGGACCCTCTGCACGTCACGATGACGGGCGTCCGCATGGGCGAGCGCTTCGCGCAGGTCGGGTGCGACGACGAGGCGCTGCTGGGGGGCCTCGCGGCCAAGGTGGGGCTGAGCGGAGCCTGCGCGGTGGTGGCGTTCGACGAGGAGGCCGCGGCGCGCGCGCGGAAGGTCGGTGCCGGCGTGGGCGCGCTCATCGACGTCCGGATCGTGCCGTCAGGCGCGTTTGGCCTCGACAGCGACAGCGTGGACATGGTGGTGGTGGACGACACGCGCGGCACCTTCGCGCGGTTGCCGGACTCGGACCGCCGCGCGGCCCTCGGGGAAGCGCTCCGCGTGCTGCGGAGCGGCGGGCGGGTCGAGGTGGTCGAGCGCGTATCGACGAAGGGCCTGCTGGGCGGGCACATCACTCGGCCCGAAGGGTACCTGGTGGAGAACGACCTGGCCGCAGCCGGGTTCAAGCCTGTGCGGATGCTCGCGGAGAAGGAAGGGGTCCGGTTCGTGGAGGGGCTGAAGGGCGCCTCCGTCACCACATTGCCCTGAGCGAGGGACGCCCGTGCGCGGTAAGATGGCGGTCCGGCTCAGGCAGGAGGCTCCGCCATGACGAGCGACGAGATCCGTGCGTTCCTCGACCGGTTCGTGCATGCATGGGAGCGCCAGGACATCACGGCGCTCAGCGCCTGTTACGCGGACGACTGCGAGATCGTCAGTCCCATCTTCGGCAGATTGAAGGGCCGGGCCCAGGTCGAGAAGTCCTACACCGACCTGTTCAAGGCCTTCGCCAGCCCCACCGTCCGCATGGACGACACCATCGCCTGCAACAGCGATCCGGCGCGCGCCGTCATCGTCTGGACCGTGCAGTCCACGCACGCCGGCGAGGTCTTCGGGATGCCGGCCACGGGCCGCCGGATCGAGCGGACGATGGCGTACCTCTTCACGCTGCGCGACGGCCTCATCATCCGGGAGCGGCGGGTCTACGACTTCACGAGCATGCTCATGCAGTTGGGGGTGCTGAAGGCGCGCCCTGCGTGACGGAGATTGTCAGGGAGCCAGGTCCGGCCGGTACTCCCCGACGAACTCCATCACCGACGAGGCCTCGACCATGTCCTTCGCGCGGAAGCGGACCGTGTGGGAGGCGGTTCGCTCGAACATCGGCAGGTAGGCCAGCACCTCAGCCGGCATGTAGTGCTTGAAGCTCACCTCGACGGTAACCGGCCCCTGAGGGCGATACGGCTTCAGCTCGGCGCGGCGGGCCAGCCCGGCTTTCACCCGCGGGCCAATCAGGTCGATCGCCGCCTGCGGCGTCAAGGTCAGCGCGGAGTGGAACCCGAGGCTCCTCTTCGTCTCCGCGCCTTCGATGGGGCCGACCACCTTCCGCACCTCGGCGACCGCCGCATCGTCGCCGGAGATCATCACAACCGGCACGCCGAAGTGTCCGGCGATGGCGGCGTTCCAGGCACCTTCGGTCATCTCCACGCCGTTGAGGGCCACGCGCGTGAGCGTGGCGCTCGAGAACGTGTGCGCGCGCACACCCGCCGGGTTGGTCGTGGACGAGTGATAGCCGATGAACACGGCGGCATCGAACGTCTCGTCGATGCCGGCCATCATCTGCAGCCGCCGCGGCCACGACCGGACGATGCGGACGTCGGGCGGGAACTGCTCGATGAGGAGGTTCTCGCCGTTGCCGTGCGAGTCGGCGACGACGATCTCGGTGGCGCCGGCCTCCCTGGCCGCGGTCACGGCCGCCATCGCCTCGCGGGTCATGAACTCGCGGAACCGTCCGTACTCGAAGCCTGAGGGTCCGATCTGGTCGCCGGTGACCACGCCCGCGATGCCCTCCATGTCGACGGAGATGTGCACCTTCAGCTTCTGGGATTGGGTGCCAACGGGGAGAGCGGCGGCGATGAAGACGGCAAAGGCAAGCAGGGCTCGTGACATGAGCGCCTCATTTAGCAGGAAAGCCCCGGCGGGCACAAGGCTGTGGCCGCAAGTGGACGGTGGTATCGCCTGAGGACGACGGAAAGCCGGTGGGGATGCCGGTTGGCGAGGGGAGTCCATCGGATCAGGGCGGATTCAGGCCCGATTCGTCTTGACCCGGTGAGCAGGGAGGCGTCTGATGGACGGCAAGGGTTTTGCGATATCGGCAGTCGAGCCAGCCATGCAGCCCGACGTCTACACCGCCACGGACATCGCCGCCGCCGCCAGGGTTCCCGAAGCATGGGTCGAGCACCTGCTGGCCCGCGGCGAGATTCGCTCGGTTGCCGCTCTGCTGCCGGCAGGCACTCCGCTCGATCCAGACCTGGCGCGTTACGTGCCGCACGAGGAAGCCGTCCGGGCCGTTCGGGCCCTGGCAGCCGGGCTGCCCGTAGCTCTGCCATCGGCCGCTGGCGTGCTCGGCAGGGAGCTCTTCGGCGAGGCGCCGCGCCACGGGCGTCCCGCGACCGTCCCGCTTGTCGTGTCCACGAGCCTTCATGGCCTGGTGGCGGCCAGCGTCCTGTTCATCGCCAGCCTGGGCCTTGCGTCGGCGAGCGAGCCAACCGAACCGCTCAAGGCCCCTGACCCGCCAGTGCGTCTCGTCTTCCTGGCCACGCCCGGCCCGGGAGGCGGAGGTGGCGGCGGCGGGCTCCGGATGAAGACACCGCCGCCGAAGGCGGAGCGCAAGGGCAGCATGACCGTGAACAGCCCGATTCCCGTGCGGCGTCTGCCACCGCCGCTCGAGGCGAAACCTCGGGTGGTCGAGCCGCCGCCGGCACCGCTCGAGGCCAAGACGCTCCCACCCGTGATGGCACCGGTGGTCACCGCTCCGGCCGACACGCGCGACCGCGAGGGCGTGATGGCGAAAGCCGAGCAGCCCGAGCCGAGCGCCGGCCCTGGCGCCGGCGGCGGCGTGGGTACTGGCCGCGGCACCGGGCTCGGCGAAGGCGAGGGATCGGGCATCGGCGACGGATCGGGCGGCGGCACCGGCGGTGGGCCGTACAGGCCCGGCAGCGGTGTGGACCCGCCACGCCTCCTGCGCGAGGTCAGGGCGGAGTATTCGGATGCGGCGCGCCGCGCCAACCTGGAGGGCGTGGTGGTCCTGGAGATCGTCGTCCGCCGGGACGGCAGCGTCGGCGACGTTCGAGTCCTGAAGGGCCTGGGGCTCAACCTGAACGAACAGGCCGTGAAAGCCGTGCGCCAGTGGCGGTTCGCACCGGCACGGATGAAGGGCACACCGGTCGACGTCGTGGTCGAGGTCGACGTGGAGTTCCGACTCAGATGAGACGCTGAGCGGGACGCAGATGGCGCAGGGCCGCAGATGGCGCAGACGGTAGAGGGCGTATGGACACACTCCTGATCGCAATCACGGTGGCTTCGTTGGGTGCCGCGCTCGCGTTGGGCGTGGTGGCCCGGCGGGCGTCCCAGGAAGAGCGGCGCAGGGCGGCGGCGCGTGTGGCGGCGCTGTCAGCCGCGGCGCGGGGCGAGGAGGTCGCACCTCGGCCGGTCGCCATCGTACCCCTTCCGGAACCCACACCCGCTGGTGCGACGGCGCGGCCATGGAAGCCGGCGTCGATCTCGCAGCCAGAATCGCTCGAGGCGTTCGGTACCGAGGCGGGTACCCCGGAGGTTCCCGTACATTCGGGCTTCCTGGGTGCCGACACCCCCGCACGCGAGGGCACGGGACGCCAGCGCGGCCTGGCCGCGGCGGCCGCGGTGCTCGCGGTGCTCATCGGCGCGTTCGCCTTCATGCGCATCGGCGGCGGCACGGAGGCGGCCGACAGCGCCGGGGCGGCGCCAGCGCCCCTCGAGCTGCTGTCCCTGCGGCACGAGCGCGAAGGCGCGATGCTGTCGGTGGCCGGGCTGGTGCGCAACCCACCCGCGGGCACGAATGTCGAGCGCGTGTCCGCTATCGTGTTTCTCTTCGACCAGCAGGGCACGTTCGTGTCGAGCGCCAGGGCGCCGATCGATTTCGTGAAGTTGACGACGGGCGACGAGTCGCCCTTCGTCGTGAAGATGCAGGCGCCGCAGGCAGTGGCGCGCTACCGCGTGAGCTTCCGTACTGACGACGGCACGCTGCCACACGTCGATCGACGGGGCGAGCCGCCGGCGGCCACGCCGGTGGCGCTGGCGCAGCCCTGAATCAGCCCGGGTTCGAGGTTTGCAGTTCTCGAGAGTTCGAAGTCACGAGAGTTCAAGGGTCGAGGGTCCAGTCATGTGTCACCCATCTCGGCGTCCAACGGCGGTCGTGCTCGCGCTCACCGGGCTGCTGGGGCTGCAGGCCACGGCGCCGGTGGCGGGGCAGGACGGTTTCCGGTTCCGGAGCGGCGTGGAGCTCATCAACGTCACGGCCACGGTCACCGACCGGAGCGGGCGGTTCCTCCCGGGCCTGACGAAGGACGACTTCGTCGTCTACGAGGACAACCAGCCGATGGAGATCACGCACTTCTCCGCCGAGCGGTCGCCGGTGAGCCTCGGGATCGTCCTGGACACCAGCGGCAGCATGCAGGGCGAGAAATGGGCCGCCGCCCGTGACGCGATCGATCGTTTCCTGGAGCAGCTCACGGATCCCGACGACGACTTCTTCCTCTACCGGTTCAGCGGCGGCGCGGACCTGGTGCAGGACTGGACCAGTGATCGCCGCGCGGTGAGCTGGAGCCTGGGCCGCGTGAACCCGAACGGCGGCACGGCGATGTACGACGCCGTCGCGGAGGCCGTGCCGATGGCGCATGGGGGGCGCAACCGCAAGAAGGCGGTCGTCATCATCTCGGATGGCAACGACACGAGCAGCCGCGTGGGCCCCGGGGAAGTGCGGCAACTCGTGCGTGAGACGGAAGTGCTCGTCTACGCCGTCGGCATCGACGGCCAGGGGCAGCCGACGATTGTCTCGCGGCCGCGGCCGCCCATCGGCGGCGGGCCCCGCCTGCCGATTCCCTTCCCCATGCCCGGCGGCAGCGGGCGCGGTGGCGGCGGATACCCGATGCCGCCGTTTCCGGGGAGCGGCGGCGGCGTGTACTCCTCCGGCTCGGCCGATCGCGTGAACGTGGCCGCACTCCGCGAGATCACCGACGACAGCGGCGGCCGCACCGAGATCGTGCGCGACCCGCGCGACCTGGATCCGGCGACGGCCAACATCGCGGACGAGTTGAGCAAGCAGTACTACATCGGGTACCCCAGCCCCGGGCACAAGGACGGGCGCTGGCACACCATCCGCGTCGAGGTTCGCGATCCGTCGCTCCGCGTGCGCGCGCGGCGGGGATACGTGGCTACGCCGTGAGCTCCCCGGAGGACGTTTCCCCCTGGCACGACCTTCGCACTGTTCGCCACCAGAGGTGGAGATCATGACGAAGCGAGCCACCATGCTGCTATGCGCGCTGGCCCTGCTGGCCTACCCGGCCCTGGCCTCGGCGCAGATGGATCCCCAGGACCGTCGGCTGTTCCAGCACATCTCCGACCAGGTGGAGCGCTACACGCAGCTGACGGTGTTCGACAGCGTGTCGGCGTCGGTGGAGGGCGGGCGCGTGGTGCTCTCGGGCTGGGTGACGATGCCCTACAAACGCGACGACATCGAGCGGCGAGTACGGCGCGTGGACGGCGTCACCGCAGTCGAGAACGGCATCGGCGTGCTGCCGGTCTCGCAGTTCGACGACGAGCTGCGGTTCCGCATCGCGCGGGCCATCTACAGCAACTCCTCGTTCTGGCACTACGCGTCGATGGCGAACCCGCCCATCCACATCATCGTGAACCGCGGGCGCGTGACGCTCGAGGGCGTGGTGAACAACAACGTGGAGCGCATGCTGGCGCGGTCGCTCGCCACCGGCTTCGGCGCGCTCGATGTGACCAGCCTGCTGCGCACCGACGCGGAAGTACGAGAGCTGCTCTCGACCAGCTAGGTGATGTCCTTCACCAGGTGAATCTCGTCGCGGATGGGGATGCCGCCGAAGCCGGTGGGCGGCGCATCCCCACGCCCGCCGGCCATGGCTCCAGGCACGACCTGCCTGATGCGATAGCCCTTGCGCTGGTAGAAGTAGAGGGACGGCAGGTTGTCGTTGGTCGCGGCCACCAGCACCCTGGCGAGGCGGTTGCCGCGCGCGATGAGCTCGGCCTCCGCGACGAGGTGGCCGCCCACGCCCGAGCGCTGCCACGAGGGATCGGTCGCGAGCGCGATGATGTGCAGCGTGCCCTGCCGTTCCATGTAGGCCAGCGCGCCAGCGATCTCCCCTTCCAGCTCCGCCACCACCGTCGGCATCGTGTCGAGGTGGATCTCTTCGCCAAAGGTGATCAGCCGGGTCCGGCCGAAGTCGCGCTCGAAGAGCGCGAGCACCGCGGGCCGGTCCGCGTCGGTGGCCTCGCGCACCAGGACGGGCGGCAGCTCCAGGTGCGGCCTGCACCCGCAGATGATCTGCAGCCGCGCCTCCTCCCAGTCCACGAAACGCCCGCACCGCGAGCACCGCAGGACGGTGGGCTTGGCGCCAAACGTCGAAATAGCCATGTCTGACCTCGTGCTAGGCGGGGGTCACGGGCTCGCCCCGCCGCTTGATGAACCAGATGAAGAGCACGAACGTGATCGCCACGAGGACGATCATCGTGCCGAACAGCAGCAGCGTGCTGGCGAGGATCGACTCGCTGTCCATCCGGACGTCGATCTCGATCGGCACGCCCTTCTGGCGCTCGGCCAGCAACTGTTCCCAGACGATGATGTTGCCGCGGCGGATCTCGCGCGTCGGCGAATTGTGGAACGTGACGCGGCTCGGCAGGTGCAGGCGGAAGGCCACGAGCTCGCTCCCCTGCCATCCGACGTCGGCGACGCCGCGGCCCGCGGCGGGCCCGACCGCCTGACGGTACTCGACGGACGCGTCACCCGCCGTCAGCCGGTAGGACGACCAGGCGAACGCAGGCGCCTCGCCCATCCGGCGGATGTCATCCACCTCGATCCGGACGTGGACGTACCGGCGGCCGTCGCGGCGCGAGGTGGTGACGTTGGCCACGCTGGTGACCGGCGACTCGAAGAACGCCCGGACGTCCTGGCGATCCAGCCGCGCAGCCGGATCCACGGGAAGGTCCACACCGCGAAGCGTCACCAGCGCGGGGACCGAGGCGTTCACGTACACCGTCGCCGAGCCGTCGAGATCGACGTAGACCTCTTCTTCGTACTCGTACTTCCGGGACAGCGGGTTGACGCCGCACGCAGCCGCCAGCAGCAGGGCGATCCCGGCCGCCGACGCGCGGCGCGCCGCGGGCCGGACGAGGCGCCTCCAACGAGCGATCACGATCCCCGATCATACCCTGCCGGCACCCGCGCCCCGCTTCCGGCCTCCGGGCCCAGGTGATACCTTGGGTGCGCTTCCATGGCGCGTCCCACCCTGTTCCTCATCGACGGCAGCAACCAGATGTACCGGGCCTATCACGCCATCCGCGGCCTGACCGGGCCGGATGGCCGGTCCACCAACGCCGTCTACGGCTTCGTGACCATGCTGCGGAAGCTGATCGCCGATCACCAGCCCGAGTACATCGCCGCGTCGTTCGATTTGCCGACCGCGACCTTCCGCGAGAAGCTCGCGGCCGACTACAAGGCCACGCGCACGGCCATGCCCGAGGATCTCAAGGAACAGATCCCCTGGATTCACGAAGCGTGCGAAGCCATGGGCGTCCCCATCTTCACCTCGGAGGGGTTCGAGGCCGACGATGTCATCGGCACGCTGGCGCGGAAGGCCGCCGCCGCCGGCTTCGAGGCCGCCATCGTCACGGGCGACAAGGATTTCTTCCAGCTGGTGGGCGACGGTATCAGGGTCTACAACCCCCGGGACGAGGGCGCATGGTACGACGAGGCGGGCGTGGCCGAGAAGTTCGGCGTGCGGCCCGGCCAGGTCGTGGACGTCCTCGCACTGATGGGTGATACGTCGGACAACGTGAAGGGCGTGCCCGGCATCGGCGAAAAGGGTGCCCGGGACCTCATCTCGACCTACGGGTCACTCGACGCCCTGCTGGCGCGCGCCGGCGAGGTGCCGCAGAAGAAGTACCGGGAGGCGCTAACCACCCACGCGGATCAGGCGCGGCAGAGCCGCGAGCTGGTCACGATTCACACCGACGTGGACGTGCCGTTCGACCCCGAGCGTTTCCGGTACCTCGGCGCTTCGCGCGAGCGGTGCTACGCGCTCTTCTCGTCGCTGGGGTTCCGCACACTGGTCACCGAGTTCGCGCCAACGGCGGAATCGATCGCGAGGGACTACCGGTTGGTCGCCTCGTTCGACGAGCTCGACGCGCTCGTAGCCGACCTGGCGCGCGCGCCGCGGCTCGCGCTCCGGCTCGTCACGGATGGCACGGCGCCGGTACGGGCCACCGTGGCGGGCATCGCGGTGTCTACCGCCCCGCGCCAGGCACGCTACGTCCCGGTCGGGCACCGGAGCTTCATGGGAGATGGCTCCCTGGACCGCGACAGGGCGCTGGCCGCGCTTGCACCAGTCCTCGCCGACGCCGCGATCCGGAAGATCGGCCATGACATCAAGGCCGACCTCATCGTCCTGGGGCGCCACGGCGTGCGGCTCGAGGGCCTGGACCTCGACACCATGCTCGCGGCATACCTGCTGGACGCCAACCGATCGAGCCAGGCCATCGAGCCCCTGGCGCTCGAGCAGGTGGGCTACAAGGCCGTGGGCGAGGAGGCGATTCGGGGCAAGGGCGCGAAGGCGTTGCCGTTTGCGGAGCTGCCAGCCGACGCCGTGCTGGATTATGCGGGCGAGCGCGCCGACCTCGCGCTGCAGCTGGCCGACGTGTTCGCTCCCGCGCTCGAGCGCGAGTCGCTGGCATCGGTCTACCACGAGCTCGAGCTGCCGCTCGTGCCGATCCTCGCGGCGCTCGAGCGCACCGGCGTCCGAGTGGATGTCGAGGTGCTGGCCGCACAGGCCACCCGCGTCGATCGTGAGCTGGCCGAGCTGGAGGCCGAGATCTACCGCCAGGCGGGCGAGACGTTCAACATCGCCTCGCCGAAGCAGCTGGCCGAGGTGCTGTTCGAGAAGCTCAAGCTGCCGGTCCTGAAGCGGACCGGAACCGCGCGTACGGCGTCAACCGCCGTCGAGGTGCTCGAGGAGCTCGCGC
This sequence comes from Acidobacteriota bacterium, assembly GCA_020851565.1. Classification (GTDB taxonomy): domain Bacteria; phylum Acidobacteriota; class Vicinamibacteria; order Vicinamibacterales; family UBA2999; genus VFZN01. The sequence goes on from JADZCN010000127.1 coordinate 28,862, forward strand.
AATCGCACGACCTGCCGCGCATGATCCTCGACTGGCGCGGCCTGGCGAAGCTGAAGGGCACCTACATCGACGCGCTGCCCGCCCTCGTGAACCCCGCGACGGGGCGCGTGCACACGCAGTTCAACCAGGCCGTGGCCGCCACCGGTCGGCTGAGCAGCAGCGACCCGAACCTCCAGAACATCCCGATCCGGACCGAGATCGGCCGCGAGATCCGGCGCGCGTTCGTCGCCGAGCCCGGCTTCGTGCTCGTCTCGGCCGACTACTCGCAAATCGAGCTGCGCGTGCTGGCTCACCTCTCCGGCGACGAGTCGCTGATCGCGGCGTTCGAGCGCGGCGAGGACATCCACGACCAGACGGCGCTGAAGGTGTTCGGGCCCGACACCACGCTCGACCCGCACGAGCTCCGCCGGCGGGCGAAGATCATCAACTACGCCCTCCTCTACGGCAAGACGGCCTTCACGCTGGCGAAGGACATCGGGGTGTCGCAGGCGGCGGCACAGCAGTTCATCGACGCCTACTTCACCGGCTTCCCGCGCGTGCGCGGGTTCATCGACCAGACGCTCGAGGATGCCCGCCGCACGGGCGTCGTGAAGACGATGTTCGGGCGGCGGCGGGCCGTGCCGGAGGTGACCAGCCGCAACGGGCAGATCCGCGCGGCGGCCGAGCGCGTCGCCGTGAACATGCCCATCCAGGGTACGGCGGCGGACATCCTGAAGCGGGCGATGATCGACGTGGACGCGGCCCTCGCGCGGGCCCACCCGCGCGCGCGGATGATCCTGACCGTGCACGACGAGCTGCTGTTCGAGGCGCCCGAAGGCGAGTCCTCCGAGGTGGCCGCGCTCGTGAAGGCGATTATGGCGGCGGCCGTGCCGCTGCGGGTGCCGCTGGACGTGGACGTGGGAATCGGGGCGAACTGGAAGGACGCGAAGGCCTAGCCGTCGCCGGATCAGCGCCAGCGCTGCTTCACGAGCTCCCAGTCGGCCCTGAGCTGTGACGCCGTGGCGGCGCGGTCGGCGGCCTGCAGGGCCCGCACGCGATCGGGGATGATGCCCTGCAGCACGAGCTTGTCGAGATCGGCGCGAAGGGCGGCCGATTGCGAACCGGCCAGCCGCGCCCGCACCCAGCCCGCCGTGGCCGCCTCCCAGGCCGCCAGCGAATCGCCCGACCCGCGGAGCCCGGCGGCAACCCAGTAGGAAGCCGCCGCCGACTCGGGGTTCCGGGACAGCTCGAGGCGCATGTCCTTCACCAGGGCCGAGAACAGGTCCTTCCGCCGCTCGGGGGCGCTCAGGTCGGCCTGCCGTTCCATGGCGCTGCCCCACCAGTCGAGCATGGCTTCGCCCAGGGCGGGATCCGCGTCCCTGGCCGGGGCCACGCCACTGGCGAAGAGGGCCGCGGCGGCGCCGAACTCGTCTTCCAGGAAGAGTGCCTGGCCCACGGCCAGCAGGTACTCGATGCGGACGCGGGGCTCGAGCACCCCGGTCCGGACGGCCCCCAGCGCCTCGCGCGCGGCGCCCAGGTCGGCCGGGTCCACGCCCTCACGGTAGCGTTCGAGGTGCGCGCGCGCCAGGACGACAGCGGCCGCATCCTGCGTGTCAGGGGTCTTCCGGGCAGCGGTGGCCGCCTCAATGGCCTGGTCGAACTTCCGCTCGTTGTAGAGCGCCAGGGCCCGAGCCAGATCCGCCCGGCTTGCCAGGGCCGGCCCGGCCGTGACGAGCAGGGCCGCCATGGGAAGCACCGCGCCAAGCGCCGCCCGCCACAGGAAGACGAGGGATTTCACCACGGGGTCCAGAGGGGCATCGTAGCACGCTGGTACAATGACGGGCTGCATGGCCGCTCCCGTGATCGTGCCCCGCGCCGAGCACCCGATTTCCCGCCGAGACATCGACCCGGACGCGCTCAAGGTCCTGTATCGCCTCCGCGACTTCAACTACACGGCGTATCTGGTGGGCGGCGGCGTGCGCGACCTGCTGCTGGGCCGGCAGCCGAAGGACTTCGACGTGGGCACCGACGCCCACCCCTACCAGATCAAGAAGCTGTTCCGGAACTGCTGGATCATCGGCCGCCGGTTCCGCCTGGCTCACGTGCGTTTCGGCCTCAAGACCATCGAGGTGGCGACCTTCCGGCGCCATGTGGCGGCGGACGAGAGCGTCGAGGGCAGCGACCAGGCCGCGCAGCCCGACTTGCCCACCGCGGAACCGCCCAGGGAACCGGGATCGCCCGACAGCGTGGGCCGCCACGACAACACCTTCGGCACGCCGGAAGAGGATGCCTTTCGGCGGGACTTCACCATCAACGCGCTCTTCTACGACATCGCCACGTTCTCGATCATCGACTACGTGGGAGGGCTCGAGGACCTGCGCCGCCGCGTCATCCGATCGATCGGGGATCCCGTCCAGCGCTTCGAGGAGGACCCGGTCCGGATGCTCCGTGCGGTCTCGTTCGCCTCGCGCCTCGACTTCACGCTCGATCCGCCCATTGTCGAGGCAATCCGGCGGCAGAGGCACCTGATGGCGCTGGCATCGCCGGCGCGGATGATCGAGGAGTACTACAAGATCCTGCGCTCGGGCGCCGCGGAGCGGACCTTCCGCGGGTTGGCGGAGCACGGGCTGCTGGAGCCGGTCACGCCCGAGCTGCAGCGGCGGGCCGTGCACGAGCCGCTCTGGGAATCGCTGCGGGCGCTCGACACCTACCGGCAACGTTTCACCGAGACGCCGGCCCTGCTGACCAATCCGCTGCTGCTGGGGTCGCTGCTGCTGCCCATCGGCGTGATGCCCCGGGCCCATGAGCCGCTCACCGAGGCCGAGCTCGAGGCTGATGCGGCAGAGGCCGACGAGGAGATCGCCGCTCGGCGGCGCCCGCGGGGCCGGTCGTGGTCGGCCGACCGGCGCGAGCGGAGGCCAAAGCCGCCGGTACTGAAGATCGGCCTGCTGCCAATCGCGCGGCGCGACTCGGAGCGGTTGCGCCAGGTGCTCGCGCTTCAGGGACGGCTGCGCGATCTCGAATCGTCCGCGCGGGCGAAACGGGCGCTGATGCACCGGGGACCCTTCCAGGACGCACTGACCTGGCTGGAGATACACGGCCACGCGCCGGAGATCGTGGAGCACTGGCGCGGTTTCATCGAGGCTCTAGGTGCGCAGCCAGTGCCGGCGGGAGAGGAAGAGGGCGCGGCGGGAACAGGCGATGCCCCGCGCCGCCGGCGCCGCCGAGGCGGCCGCCGGCGTGGGGGACGGTATCGCCGTCCGAGGGAAAGCTGACGGCTAGCCGTTCTTCGCTTCGAACGCCTGCATGAACTCCACGAGTGCGTCGACGCCTTCCTCAGGGAAAGCGTTGTAGAGGGACGCACGGATGCCGCCCACCGAGCGGTGCCCCTTGAGGCCGTCGAGGCCAGCGGCGGTGGCTTCCTTCACGAACTTCTTCTCGAGCTCCTCGGAGGGGAGCCGGAAGGTGACGTTCATCATCGAGCGGCTCTCCTTGTCGGCGGTGCCGACGTAGAAGCCGCTGAGGTCGATCTCCGCGTAGAGCTTGCCCGCCTTGTGCGCGTTGCGAGCGGCAACGGCATCCAGCCCGCCCTGGGCCAGCGCCCACTTCATCACCAGCCCCATCAGGTAGATGCCGAAGCAGGGCGGCGTGTTGTACATCGAGCCGTTCTCGGCGTGCACGGCATAGTTGAGCATCGTGTGCAGCGACTTCGACGAGCGCGCCAGCAGGTCCTCGCGGATGATGACCAGCGTGACCCCGGAGGGTCCCAGGTTCTTCTGCGCGCCGGCGTAGATGAGGCCGTACTTCGACACGTCGATGGGACGGCTGAACATGTCCGACGACGTGTCGGCGACGAGCGGGACGCTCCCGACCTCGGGCTCCGCCTTCCATTCGGTCCCGAACAGCGTGTTGTTCGTCGTGATGTGCACGTAGGCTGCGTTCGGATCGAGTGTCAGCTCGTCCTGCCGCGGAATGCGGGCGAAGTTCTCGCTCTCCGTGGAGCCGGCGATGTTGACCGGGCCCACGCGCTTCGCTTCCTTCAACGCCTTCTGTGACCAGCCACCGGTGATGACGTAGTCGGCCGGCTGGCCTTCGATCATCAGGTTGAGGGGGACCATCGAGAACTGCAGCGATGCGCCACCCTGCAGGAAGAGCACCTTGTAGTTCGACGGAATGCTGGCGAGGGCCCGCACGTCCGCCTCGGTGCGCGCGAGGATCTCCTCGAAGGTCTTCGAACGGTGGCTGATCTCGAGGACCGACATCCCGACGCCGGGAAGCGCCACGAGGTCACGCTGCGCCTCTTCGAGCACGGGGAGCGGCAGCACGGCGGGACCGGCAGAGAAATTGAACACGCGATGAACTGCTGTCTTGGACATGGATGAGTACCTTTGAACCTCCTATTCTAACGCGCTGGCGCCATCCGGGTTCAGGCCCGTGCGATCACCTGGAGATCCAGGATGTCGTCGTGGCCCGTGCGGATCGCGCCGAGCGTGGCGTCCGGCGGCGGCCCGTCGAGATTGATGCGCGCCACCGCGGCCTGGGCGCCGTCGAAGATGATGTTCTCCATTTCCTGCACGTTCAGGTGCGCGGCCCTGAGCTGGTCGAGCACGTGCGCCAGCACGCCGGGGCGATCGCGATGGCGCACGACGAGCATGTGCGTGGCGGGCGTCTGCTTCGCGAGGTTCACCACGTTGGGCACCCGCCCGGTGTCCTTGAACGTGCGGACGATGCGCACGGTTTCGGCGGCGATCGCCTCCTGGGCCTGATCGGTGGAGGCGCCGATATGGTGCGTGCCGTACACCCCGGGCAGCGCCACGAGCGGGTCCGCAAAGGGGCCGGTGGCGGAGGGTGGCTCGGCAGCGAACACGTCCAGGCCCACGCGGAGCCCCTTGTCCTTCACCGCCGCCTCGAGGGCGGCCGCGTCCACGACCTCGCCGCGCGCGGTGTTGATGAAGAAGGTCCCGGGCCGCGCATGGGCCAGCAGATCGGCATCGACGAACCCGCGCGTGTCCTTCCCCAGGGCCAGGTGCACGCTGACGACATCGGCGCGCGAGACGAGCTCGGCGGCGGTCGCCACGGCCTCCACGTCGTGGGTCTCGGCCACCTGGCGACGGGCCTCGGCATCGCCAGCGAGCCGTCGGCTCCAGACCAGCACGGGCATCCCGAACGCGCGCGCCCGGCGCGCAACCTCCTGCCCGATGTTGCCGAACCCCAGCAACCCCAGGGTGCGGCCGTACAGGCCCCTGGCCTTCGAATACTCCTTCTTGTTCCACGTGCCCGCGCGAAGGTCGGCGACGTTGTCGGGTATGCGCCGATCGAGCGCGAGCAGCAGGCCCATGGTGAGCTCGGCCACCGCCACCGCGTTCTTCCCCGGACAGTTCGACACGTAGATGCCGCGCCTGGAGGCGCCAGCCAGATCGATGGTGTTCACGCCTGCACCCGCCCGGACAATGAGCGAGAGGGCGCCGGCGTCGAGCGCGGCCTCGGTGACCTGGGTGGAGCGGACGACCAGGACCGAGGCCCTCGTCGATCGCAGCGCCTCGGCCAGCGTGTCGCCGGACAGGTCCGGCTGGTACAGCACCTCGCACCCGGAGGCCTTCAGGCCGTCGAGGCCGGATTGCTCGAACTTGTCGGCAACAAGGACTGTCATAGACGCCTCAGAGAAACAGAAACCACGAAGGCACGAAGGAGCGCGAACTCTTCGCGACTTCGTGGTCTCCTGGCTAGGCAATCACGTGTGACAGGAGGCCGTCGCGGAGCTTCGGCTCGAACCACGTGGACTTGGGTGGCATGATGCCGCCGGCGTCGGCGATGCGCATCAGGTCGTCCAGCGACACGGGATACATCGAGAACGCGACGGCGAACGCACCGGAGCCCGCCAGGCGCTCGAGCTCGTCGGTGCCGCGGATGCCGCCCACGAACTCGATGCGCTTGTCGGTCCGCACGTCCACGATCCCGAGCAGGGGCTCCAGCACCTCGCGCTCGAGGACATCCACGTCGAGGGCGGTCGCGGCGCCTTCACGAGACCGCGCCAGGTCGAGCGTGTACCAGCGTTCCGCCAGCCGCATCGCGATGAGCCCCTTTCGCTCCGGCGAAGGAGCGCCGCCTTCACGCACGGTGACCCTCGAGCCCAGGGCCTGGAGGAACGCCTCTGGCCCGCGCCCGTGGAGATCGCGGACGACGCGGTTGTAGGGCAGAACCTGCACCTGGTTGTCGGGGAAGGCCACGGCCATCACGCGGTCCCATTCGCCGGGGCCGTCCTTCGCTCGCGCCTGCCTGGCGCGCGCCGCGCTGGCCGCGCGGTGGTGGCCATCGGCGATGTAGAGCACCGGCACGGCGGCGAAGCCATCGACGATGGCGACGTGCTCGGATGCCGGCACCCGCCACACCACGTGCCGGACGTCGTCCGGGGCGGTGAAGTCGAAGAGCGGATCCGCCTCGACGACGCGGGCGACCGCGGCATCGATGGCGGGCGAGGCCTTGTAGGTGAGGAAGACGGGCCCGGTCTGCGCCTCGATGGCCAGCATGTGTCTGGTGCGGTCGTCCTCCTTGTCGGGGCGCGTCTTCTCGTGTTTTCGGATGAGGTTGCGGTCGTACTCGTCCACCGAGAAGCACGCGGCGATGCCTGCCTGAACGTGCGCGCCCATGTGGAGGCGGTAGACGTAGAAGCTCGGGGCCTCCTCCATCACCAGTGGCGCGGTCTGCTTCAACGCCGCGAAATTCGCCGCGGCACGAGCGTAGACTTCCGAGCCGTGTGGATCGGCGCCGGGCGGCAAGTCGATCTCCGGGCGGGAGACGTGGAGGAAGCTCAGGGGGTTGCCGGCCGCCAGCGCGCGCGCTTCGTCGGTGCTGACGACGTCGTAAGGCACCGCCGCCACGCGCGCCGCCACCTCCGGCACCGGCCGCAGCGCGGCAAACGGGTAGATGAGGGACATGGGGGGATTATAGGGGGATGGGTGCAGGGTGCACGGGTGCAGGGGTGCGGGGGGCAGGGCTGCAGGGGTGCAAGGTGCCGAGGTGCAGGGGTGCGGGGTGCTGCCGCGGCGCCAGGCAGCTGGCAGCCATGCACTTTGCACCCATGCACCTTGCACCCGTGCACCGTGCACCCGTGCACCCGTGCACCCGTGCACCCTGCACCCAGGTGCTGCTATTTGAAAGTCCAGCCCACGCCGAACTTCACGTCGGGCGAGTCGATCGCGCCGACCTTCACCTCGAAGAACAGGCCGTCCGCGTGCTCGGCACCGAAGAGGATGTTCAGGCCCCCTTCCGTCTCCGTGCCATCGCCCCGCCCGCGGCCGTCGTCGTCCCAAGAGTAGAAGTTGATGGCGGGCCCGCCGCCGGCGTACAGGCCCCACGAGGACCGCGTGGGGAACTTGTAGACGAACTCCATGTTCAGAGCCGTCGTGACCAGGTCGTCGCCGAGGCCGAGCTCGATGTTCGGCTTGAAGTGCAGGCGATCCACCAGCGCCGAGGTCTCATAGTGGCCGCCGAAGTAGACCTGATCGGGATCCACCGACACCCCGCCCCTCACGCCGGGCCCCTGGGCGGCCGCGGGCGTAGCCCATGCCAGAACAACGAATGCCGGGAGTAAGAATTTCACACGAGTAGCCATCCAATACGGGATTGGCAGCATAGAAAAACCTCCGGTTGGTTCCTAGCAGAAGTCGTGCCGGCGAAGGTCGCCGCCCGGGCAACGATGGCGCGTGCTGCGCATACCCAGCCTGGGACGCGGGCTTCCTAGTTTGCGGCGCGAGCGGCCGTTGGCTGGAGCAGGCCGAAGAGGCGCGTGCGTTCGGTGACGAACGCCGCAAGCTCGACGGAGGGCACCGGCTCGCCCGGCGGCATGTTGCGGTGCTCGACGACGGGGTTGACGTAGGCGCCGTTCTTGCGAAGGCCGTAGTGGAGGTGCGGCCCTGTCGCGAGGCCCGTGGCGCCGACCTTACCCACGAGGTCGCCCTGCGACACGCGCGTGCCGGCGCGAACGTGCATGGCCGACAGGTGGAGGTACTCGCTTTCGTAGCCGTTGTTGTGCCTGATGCGCACGGTACGCCCGCCACCCCGTGTCCACCCCGCCAGCGTGACGGTGCCCGGAGCCACGGCCACTACCGGCGCGCCGGACGGCGCCGAGTAGTCGACGCCGTTGTGGGCTCTCGTGTACTTCAGAATCGGGTGCCGGCGCGCGGACGAGAACCGAGACGTGATGCGCGGCTCGAACTTGAGCGGCGACTTCAGGAAGAAGCGCTTCAGCGAGCGCCCGTCCTCGTCGTAGTACGCCGGCCGGTTGCCCTTCGGAGCGTAGCGGTAGGCGCGCAGTGCGCGGCCGCTCGCCACGAATTCCGCGGCCAGGATGGCGCCGTACCCGGCGAAGGCGCCCTCGCGCGTCTTCCGCTCGACGACCAGGCGGAACTCGTCGCCCGGCTGCAGTTCGGACGAGAAGTCGAGCTCGCCGGAGAAGACGTCGGCGAGGGCCAGCGCCAGGTCCAGTCGCTCGCCAACGGCGTCGAGCGCCTGGGTCAGCGAGGGCGTCTCCCTCGAGATCTGGCCCTCCACGGCGGCGACCGTCACTTCCTTGGCGATGAGCTCGATGACGGCCGTGAAGGCCTGCGATGCGTCCGCGGCGACGCGCAGGCGCCGGTCGCCGTCGATTTCGTACTCGAAGCTGCGGACGTGGCCATCGAGCAGCCGATCCATGACGAAGGGCTGACCCACGCGCATGCGCCGTACGTCGAACACGGTTCTTACCGCGGCGACGAGCGCCTGGCGGTCGCCCTCGGCGACATCGTATCGAGCGAACATGGCGTCGAGCGTCAGGCCGGGCTGAATCGAGCCGGCGATGAGCTCCGAGTCGGCCACGAGCTCGATGTCGGTCGTACGCCGGGGCCCGGCAGGATCCGCGAGGGACTGCGCCTCGGCGACCTGGCAGGCAGTCGTGCCGCACACGGCGACACCAAGGACGAGACCGAAGAAGAAAAGCCGGCGCATCGTGTCAGCAGGAAGACGCGACATGCTACCAGCTCGGAACGCGATGGCGCCAGAGGAATTCCGCACCGCCAGGCTCCATCACCGGCGTGGCGGCGTCTTGGATGCCGGCACGCCGCGCTCGACCGCCGGCGGCGGCGCCGCCTGCTGCAGCTCGACATACTGCGCCGTCTGCATGTTGGCGCGGATCATGAGCGGGATCACGCGCGGCTCACCCGCGCCCGCTCGCACCTCGATCACGTGCGCGCCCACCGGCAACGTGATGGTGAGCGGCGTGGCGCCGCGGTCGCTGCCATCGACCACCACGCGCGCCCCGTCGGGCCGCGAGGTGACCACCAGCTCGCCTTCCCCCTCGACCGGCCCTTCCACCGGGCGCGTCCAGTACCACCCGATGACCGCCGCCTGCATCAACAGCACGCCGACGACCACTGCCGCCCACAGCGGCCGCAGGCCAAGGAAGCGCCGCTCGGCATCGACGCCGACCCTGGCGGACAGCGGCACGACCTCGGGTGGCCCGTCACCGCCGGTGTCAATACCCGCCGGTTCCAGATCGCGCGGACTGTCGTGCTGTGAACCCTCGAGCTTCGAACCCTCGAGCTTCGAACCCTCGTGCTTCGCCCCCCCGTGCCCTGGCCCCTCGTGCTTCAACCCTCCGTGCTCCTCGCTCCACTGCTCGAGGGCGCCGGTCCCCGTCACGTACCGTCGGTTACTCGCGAGGACCTCTTCGAAGGCGATTTGCGCGGCATGAGGTGACTCGAAGCCGCTGCCCTCGAGCTGGAGCGCGCGCCGCAGCCAGCGGGCGAACACCGCCGAGAGCGGGTGGTCGTCATCTCCGTGACGCTCGCGCGCGGCCGAGACCAGGGCGGGCAGCTGGTCGGGAAACTCGTTGTCCTTCAGCCTCCGGCCCAGCAACATCGAGAGGGCGACCACGCCGAGTGCCATCGCGTCGCCCCGGGGGGTGCAGGTGACCGCCCCTTCGGATGGCGGCGCGGCCACCCTGTAGCGCTGCCAGGCTTCGACGCGCGTGAGCCCGAGCTGGTCGAAGGCCGGCCCGAACACCGCTTCGGCGATGACGACTCGAGCAGGAGGCGCGATGAACAGGCGCTCCGGCGCGATGGTGCCGATGGCGTTGTCCCTGTTGTGGCGCGAGAAGAGGGCCACGGCCGGCAGCAGCTGCCGGACGAGCGCCACGACGGCGTCGATCTCCGGGCGCACACCGGCGGCCTCGGCCGCATCGAGCAGGTCGGAGAGGCGAGTGCCGCGTGTCGCGTCGGAGACCACCACCAGCTGGTCGATGGCAGGGCGGTCCACGCGAAGGACGTGCACGTAGGAAGCGTGGCGTACCGCAGCGAAGCGCGCCACACGCTCGCCGAGCGCGGTGGCGAACCCCGTGTGCAGCACCAGGGCTGGAGCCAGTTCCAGGTGCTCGACGGGTTCACCCGTAGCGGCGTCGGTCGCGGCGACTCGGCGCCCAAGCCCATCAGTCATGAGGAATCCGTACCCGGGGAGGCGACATCATTGTAATCGCGGGGCTGGAGCCCGGATCCGGGCAGCGTGCACAGACCTGCATTACACTGCCTCGAGAATGATGAGGAGGCCGATTGTGTTGAAGCATTCCACCATGTTGCCGGTCGTCTGCGCGCTGCTCATGGGCCTGGGTGTGTTGGGTCTATCGGCCCAGGTCGCCGACCCGGTAGACCTCGAAGCCATCCAGCGGCTCAAGGAGGAGGGCTTCGAGCGCTCGCAGGTGATGGACACCGCCTGGTGGCTGACCGAGGTGCACGGACCCCGGCTCACCAACTCCCCCCAGATGCGCGCGGCGGCAGACTGGGCCGCGAAGCGGCTGTCCGAGTGGGGCCTCGCCAACGTGAAGCAGGAACCCTGGGGCCAGGAGTTCGGGCGTGGCTGGAGCAACGAGCGCACCGTCGTCCAGGTGGTGAAGCCCACGCCGTGGCCGGTCCTGGCGTACGCCCGCGCCTGGACGCCCGGCACGGGCGGGCCCGTCACCGCGGATCTCGTGCTGGCGCCGATGGCGACCGAGGCGGACTTCGACAAGTACCGTGGAAAGCTGAAGGGTCGGATCGTCCTGCTCCAGGAGGCCCGCGAAGTGGAGCCGCTGTGGGCGGCGCCGGCGCGCCGGTTCACCCCCCAACAGCTGGAGGAGATGCGCGAGCAGCCCGTCGCCCCGCCTCGCCCGCAGGGGAATTTCGCGCAGGCACAGGCCTTCGCCGCGAAGCGCAATGCCTTCCTCGTGGCCGAGGGCGTGCGCGCGGTGCTCGAGCCCGGCAACGGCCGCGGCGACAGCGGCAGCGTGCTGACCGGAGGGGGCGGCTCGCGCAATCCCAAGGACCCGCCGGCCCCGACGCAGCTGTCGGTGGCGACCGAGCACTACAACCGCCTGGCGCGGCTGGTCGCCCGCGGCCAGGCCGTCACGATGGAGCTGGACGTCCGCAACACGTTCCACGACGCCGACCTCGGGATGTTCAACATCGTCGCGGAGATCCCCGGGACCGACAAGGCGGATGAAGTGGTGATGCTCGGCGCGCACTTCGACTCGTGGCACGCGGGGACCGGGGCTGTGGACAACGCGTCGGGGTCGTCCGTGATGATGGAGGCCATGCGCATTCTCAAGCAGTCGGGCGTGCGCCTCCGCCGGACGGTCCGCCTGGCGCTCTGGACGGGTGAGGAGCAGGGCCTCCTTGGCTCTCGCGCATACGTCAAGGCGCACTTCGGCGACCCGGAGACGATGGAGCTGACACCGGAGCACGCGAAGCTCGCCGCGTATTTCAACATGGACAACGGCACCGGCGCCTATCGCGGCGTGTACCTCCAGGGGAACGAGGCCGTGGCGCCCATCTTCCGCGCGTGGATGGCCCCGTTCGAGAACATCGGCATGACGGACCTGACCATCCGCAACACCGGGGGCACAGACCACCTGGCGTATCACGCGGTCGGCCTGCCGGGGTTCCAGTTCATCCAGGATCCCGTGCAGTACTCCAGCCGCACGCACCACTCGAACCTCGACGTCTACGATCAACTGATCGCCGGCGACTTGATGAAGAACGCGGTGATCACCGCGTCGTTCGTGTATCACGCGGCGAACCGTGAACAGATGCTGCCGCGGCGCGCGCTGCCGAAGCCGCCGAAGCCGGCGCCGACGACGCAGCCGAGATGAAGAGAAACCACGAAGGCACGAGGGAATCACGAAGAGGACAGAGTGATCCGGGCAGGGGATGTTGAATGACACCGTCGCGCTGATCGCCGGCACCGGGCTCGTGGCGCTCGCGCTGGGCGCCCTCTTCGGGTGGCTTGTCGCGCGGGCGAAGGCCGCGGAGGCGACTGCGGCGCTTCGCGCGGAGAACGCGCGGCTTGCCGCCGAGGTCTCGCACCGCGACCAGGTGATTCCGGAGAAGCTCGCGCTCATCGAGCAGATGGAGGGGCAGCTCCGGGACTCGTTCGAGGCGCTGGCGGCCGGCGCGCTGAACGCCAGCACCCGGCAGTTCCTCGAGCTGGCGGACCAGAAGATCGGCAACGTCCACAGGACAGCCGCGGCCGAGCTTGGCCAGCGTCAGCAGGCGCTCGACGCACTGGTGGCTCCCATCCGCGACACGCTGACACAGGTGGCGGCCGCACTCGCCGAGTCGGACAGGCTTCGCGTCCACGACGCGGCCAGCCTGCGCGCCTTGCTCGGCGCCGTCGGGCAGACGCAGCAGCAGTTGCAGCAGGAGACGCAGACGCTGGTCCGCGCGCTGCGCTCGCCCGGGGTGCGCGGGCGGTGGGGCGAGGTGCAGCTCCGGAAGGTGGTCGAGCTCGCCGGCATGCTCGAGCACTGTGACTTCGAGGAGCAGCCGACCACCACGCGCGACGCCGGTCGCCTCCGGCCGGACCTCGTCGTCAAGCTGCCCGGCCAGCACACCATCGTCGTGGACGCCAAGGTGCCGCTCGAGGCGTTCCTCGACGCGCAGATGGCCAGTGACGATGGCGTGCGATCGGGCCGGCTGGCGGACCACGTGCGGCAGGTGAAGGAACACGTGACGAAGCTCGGTGCCAAGGCGTACTGGGATCAGTTCCCCTCCTCTCCCGACTTCGTCGTCCTGTTCCTGCCCGCCGAGGCCATCTTCATGGCCGCGCTCGAGCAGGACGCGCACCTCATCGACTACGGGGTGAAGCAGCGCGTGCTCATCGCCAGCCCGCTGACGCTGATTGCCCTGCTGAGGTCGGCGGCGCTTGGCTGGCGGCAGGAGCGCCTGGCGATCAATTCAGAGGAGATCAGCCGGCTCGGCCGTGAGCTGTACGACCGCGCCCGCAGCTTCACCGATCGGCTGGAGACCGTGGGCAGCCGGCTCGACGCCACGGTGCGCGCGTTCAACGACGCGGTTGGGGCCTACGACGCGCGAGTGATGGTCTCGATGCGCAAGTTCAAGGAACTGGGCGCGTCGACGGGTGACGAGATCAAGCCGCTGGCCACGGTGGATACCGCGCCGAGGAAGCTGCAGAGCGCGACGCAGCCGGATCTGCTCGAGCCGGCGGAGCCCGTGCCGGACACGGTGGAGCGCTCGTAGGGCCGGCCGGGGACAGTCCCCGGTGACATCTCGTGACAGGGACTGTCCCCGGTGACATTTCGTGACAGGGACTGTCCCCAGACCGTTGGCGCGCGCATGCTAGAGTTCGGCCGGAGACTCTATGAATCGACTGCTGAGCCTGATCCTCCTTGCCGCGTGCGCGGCGTGTTCCCAACCCGCGCCGCCTGCCGAACCGACTCCTGCGGCGCCGCCTGCCCAGCCCGCTCGCACGCCCGAGGCCACGTCGCTCTCCGGGAAGCCGCTCTTCCCGCCGGAGACCATCGGCAACCGGGAAAAGCTCGAAGCCGATCTGGCGCAGGCCGAGAAGGCGCTCGCCGCGGCGCCGGGGGATCCCGAGGCGCTCATCTGGCTGGGGCGCCGCCAGGCGTACCTGTGGCGCTACCAGGACGCCATCGCCACGTTCACGAAGGGAATCGAGCAGTATCCGGACAACCCGAAGTTCTACCGCCACCGCGGCCACCGCTATATCTCGACCCGGCAGTTCGACAAGGCGCAGGCGGACTTCGAGAAGGCCGTGTCGCTCATCAAGGGCAAGCCCGATGAGGTGGAGCCCGACGGCGCGCCGAACCCGGCCGGCCTCCCCCGCAGCACGTTGCAGTTCAACATCTGGTATCACCTGGCGCTCGCTCACTACCTGCAGGGCGAGTACGACGACGCCTACAACGCGTGGGTGGAGTGCATGAAGGTGTCGAAGAACGACGACTCGATCGTGGCGACGTCCGACTGGATGTGGATGACGCTGATGCGCCTGGACCGTAAGGCCGAGGCCGCGAAGGTCCTGGAGCGCATCACGCCGAAGATGGACATCCTGGAGAACCAGTCGTACCACCGTCGACTCCTCATGTACAAGGGCCTCGAGAAGCCCGAGACGCTGCTCGACACCGCCACGGCCGACGACACGACCATCGCCACGCAGGGGTACGGCGTGGGCAACTACTACTTCGTCAACGGTGATACGGCCCGGGCGAAGGAGGTCTTCGAGAAGGTGGTCTCCGGCGGCGGATGGAACGCGTTCGGGTACATCGCGGCCGAGGCGGACCTGGCGAGGATGAAGTAGGTCCTGGGGTCTTGAGGTCTTGAGGTCTTGAGGTCTTCGTGGTTCAAGGAGCGCCGGGGCTTCAGCCCCGGCGTCGCCTGGCTTCTGGTCGCCGCCTCCCTGCTCTGGGCGTCCGCGGGCATGCCAGCGGAGCAGGCGCAGCCCGCCTTCGACGTCGTCATCACCGGCGGGCGCATCGTCGATGGCAGCGGCTCGCCGTGGTTTGCGGGTGACATCGGCATCACCAACGGGCGGATCACGCGCATCGGACGCCTGGCGGGGGCAGAGGCTGCACGGCGAATCGATGCCACGGGGTTGATCGTGTCGCCGGGGTTCGTCGATCCGCACGCGCACGCGCGCGAGCGCCTGTTCGAGCTGCCGACGGCCGAGGGCTACCTGCTGCAGGGCATCACCACGGTGGTCGATGGCAACGACGGCAGCTCTCCCCTGCCGCTCGCCCCATACCTGGCCAAGGCCGAGGCCGCCCGCTTCTCGCCCAACCTTGCGCTCTTCGCCGGTCACGGCACGATTCGCGAACAGGTGATGGGCACGGCCAACCGGCGGGCATCGCCCGCC
Organism: Acidobacteriota bacterium; assembly: GCA_020851565.1. Lineage (GTDB taxonomy): Bacteria > Acidobacteriota > Vicinamibacteria > Vicinamibacterales > UBA2999 > VFZN01. The sequence continues at coordinate 44,015 of JADZCN010000127.1, forward strand.
GAGCTGGACCAGATGAAGGCGCTGGTGCGCCAGGCGATGCGGGATGGCGCCATCGGGCTCTCGACTGGCCTGGCATATATCCCCGGCAACTACGCCACCACCGAGGAGCTGATCGCCCTGTCGGTGGTAACGCGCGAGCACGGCGGCATCTATGTGTCGCACATGCGCGACGAGGGCGGCGGCGTGCTCGACTCGGTCCGCGAGACCATCCGGATTGGTGAGGAGGCGCGGATCCCGGTGCAGATCAGCCACCACAAGGTGGGCGGGCGCCGACAGTTCGGCCAGAGCGTGCAGTCGCTCGCACTCATCGAATCCGCCCGTGGCCGCGGCATCGACGTGACGTTCGACCAGTATCCCTATACCGCGTCCCAGACCGGCTTGAGCCTCATCTTCCCGCGCTGGGCGCTGGCCGATGATGGGCTGAACGCGCGGCTGGCCGACCCGAAGGGGCGCGGCGAGGTGAAGAACGGGATGCTCGACTTCATCGACGAGCGCTTCGGGGACGATCCGGCGCGCATCCAGCTCGTGCGCTGCGGCTTCGATCCCTCGCTCTCGGGCAAGACCATTGCCGACCTGTTAAAGGCTGCCGGTCAGCCGCTCACGCAGTCGGCGACTGCCGACGTCGTCATCGACCTGCAGCTGAAGGGCGGCTGCAGTGCCATCTTCCACGCGTATGACGAGCCTGACGTGGAGCGCCTGATGCGCGCGCCCTTCGGCATGATCGGGTCGGACGGCAGCCTGACGAAGGTGGGCGACGGCGCGCCGCATCCCCGCGCATTCGGCACCTACCCGCGCGTGCTGGGGCGCTACGTGCGCGAACGGAAGGTCCTCGCGCTCGAAGAAGCCATCCGGAAGATGACCTCCTTCCCCGCCGCGCGCCTCGGGCTCACCGACCGCGGGCTGCTCCGCGAGGGCATGGCCGCCGATGTCACCATCTTCGACCCTGCCACCGTCATCGACCGATCCACCTTCACCGATCCTCATCACTACTCGGAGGGCGTGCGCTACGTGCTGGTGAACGGCACCGTGGTCATCGACAACGGCGCGCACACCGGTGCCAGGCCCGGGCGCGTGCTGAGGGGTCCAGCGGCAGCACGATAGCTGCGGGTAACACCCGACCTGCAGGACAAGAGGAGACCACGAGGGCACGAAGTTCACGACGACCGACACGAAGCGAACCTCGACGTTCTTCGTGTGGGGACGTCGGGGTCTTCGTGTCTTCGTGGTGTCTGTTGGCGCGTTAGCGCGCGCGGCCGGCCACGGCCGCGATGACGGCGAAGCTGCCGCGGCGCCAGACGACGTCTGCGGTGAAGCCGGCGGACTGGAGCAGCGTCAGCTCCACGTCGAGCGGCACGTAGAAGTCCTCGTGTGCCCACGCGCGCAGGAACGCCTCGGCCTTGCGCGGCCCATAGCTCCTCGCCAGGTGCGCAAGCCAGGCGTCGCGCCCCGCCGCAGCCAGGGCCCTGTTCGATGCGGGGTGGCAGTCCGCGCTCACGAGCGCGCCGCCGGCCCGAAGGGCAGCCCTGGCGCGGGCGTACAAGGCCTTCTTCACGCGGTGCCGTTCGATGTGATGAAGGGCGAACGAGGCGGTCATCGCGTCACATCGGGGAAGAGCGGCCTGCACGAAGTTGGCGGCGGTCAGGGTCGCACGGTGCTTCCTCAACCGGCGCGCGGCCATGCCCAGCATTCCTTGGTCCTCATCGATGCCGATGAGCTCGACCCCGGGCACGGCCCTGGCGACCCGCGCCGCAAGCGCCCCGGTACCGGTGCCGAGATCCACAACGGTCCTGACCGGGCGCCGCGCCGCGACGAGTGCCGCGGCCGCGGCGTCGAGCATCGGCTCGTAGTCCGGGATGAACGTGCGGATACGCGCGTCGTATTCGTTCAATGCAATCTTGAGATGGCTCGATACCGCCACGGCCAGGCTCCTGTCAGGGGAACGAAGCGCGCGAAGGGCACCCGGTAAGCCTCCGGCGCGTCATCTCCGTATTACGTCATGGTGAGGGCAGGCACACCCCCTGGCGCGCCATGCTAGCCCACATGACCGTGCGCAGGGCCACTCTCTCCGACGTCGCGGCGCTCACGTCGTTCGGACGACGCGTGTATCACGCGACGTTCGCGCCGCAGACCAACGCGGAGGACCTGGCGGCGTACCTCGACAGTGCCTACACCGAGGAGCGCCAGCAGGCGGAGATCTCCGACCCCGCCATGGACACGCTGCTCCTCGAACAGGACAGCGTTCTTGCGGCCTTCGCGCAGCTTCGGCCCGGAATCGGTGACGGCGTGGAAGGGCCTCGTCCCGTGGAGCTGTGGCGCTTCTACGTGGACCACCCCTGGCACGGCCGCGGCGTGGCAGCCCCATTGATGGCGGCCGTGGAGGACGCCGCCCGCGCGCGTGGCGCCCGGACACTCTGGCTGGGCGTCTGGGAGCGCAACACGCGCGCGCAGGCCTTCTACCGTAAGCACGGCTTCACCGTGGCCGGGTCGCATATCTTCTGGGTGGGCCGCGACCCGCAGCGGGATCTGATCATGGTGAAGAGGCGGGGGGTGTAAGGTTCTGGGGTTCTGGGGTTCTGGGGTTCTGGGGTTCTGGGGTTCACACTTCGGGAGGTGCCTGTGCCATCTGCGTCCTTCTGCGGCCCTGGGTACGTCTCTGCCATCTGTGTTCTCGCCCTCGGCGTTCAGGTAGCGGCACAGCCAGCGTCGCCGCCGAACCTGCCTGGGCCGACCGGGCCCTTCCCCGTCGGCACGACGTCATTTCACGTGGTCGACGACACGCGGACCGAGAGTTTCGTGGCCACGCCGGAGAAGCGGCAGGTGCAGGTAATCGCGTGGTACCCGGCGGCCGAGGGTGCCACCGGGGCGGCCGCGCTCTACCTTCGCGCCGGGCTTGCCGAGGGCCGGACGTTCGCGGAGCTGATGCGACGGCCCGAGGACGCGTTCGACTACCTGGCCCGCGTGGAAACGCACGCGATGGTCGATGCACCGCCGCGACAGGGCTATCGCTCACCCGTGCTTCTCTTCTCTCACGGCTACACGGCGATCGCCTCCTCGTACACCGCGCTGCTCGAGGACCTCGCGAGCCATGGCTACACCGTGCTGTCCATCGTCCACCCGTACGAGGCCATGGCCGCCACGCTCGCCGACGGCCGCATCGTCACGATGCTGGACGCCGGGAAGCAGATGCGCCAGGGCATCCGCGACGTACTGGGTGAATGGGAGAAGGAGGACGAGACGATGGCCGCCGTGACGAAGGCCGCAAACGAGGCGGAGCGGCTGCGGCTGTTGCGCGGCTACCTGTCCACCCTCACCATCACCGGCAATGCGCTCGAGCGCTGGGTGAAGGACACCGCGCTCGTGCTGAACCGGCTGCCGAGCCTGTCAGCGGGGCCCGCCTCGCGGATGGCCACGGGCCTGGACCTGTCGCGCGTCGGCGCCTTCGGCCACTCGATGGGCGGCGTCACCGCGGCCCAGTTCTGCGTGGAGGACCAGCGCTGCCGCGCGGGGCTGAACCTCGACGGCATCCCGCAGTACGGCCCGATGATCGACACGCCGATCAACCGGCCGTTCCTCATGGTGTACTCGGGCCGCGAGGGGCGCCTGGGCGCCAGCGACGTCATCTACAGCCGCGCGGCGAAGCCCTACATCCGCGTCGACGTGGCCGACACGCTGCACAACGATTTCAGCGACATGGTGCTCTGGGGCGGGCCGCTCGCCGGGCGGCCCATCTTCGGAAAGCGCCCGGGCAACGACACCATCACCGCGACACGCCAGATCGTGCGGGAGTTCTTCGACCAGGAGCTGCGGGGCCGTCCATCCGGCCTGCTTGCGGGCGGGACGAACCTGCCCGGCGTCCGGGTGGTGCGGTAGGGTTCTCGGGTTCTCAGGTTCTGGGGTTCTGGGGTTCTGGGGTTCTGGGGTCAGCGTGCCGCGGTGAGCGGCGCCGCGGCCGGCGCGATGGGGCGCACGCTGATGCGATAGCCCGCCCAGATGAGCAGCAGGCCGATCAACTCGGTGACGTACAGCACCTCGGTGTACCCCATGCGCGTGGCGGTCCCGCCGATGCCGGGCAGGATCGCCCCGATCGCGATGAGCACGTTGGCCCACATCCGGTGTCGCGTCGACGGATCGGCGCTGTAGCGCACCGCCGACAGCACGGCACCGCCAATCAGGAAGATCACCGCGTAGAGGTTCACGACCGGGCTGAACAGCCGCACCCAACCCCATTCGAACACGCGGCCCGTCAGCCGGTGCGGCTCTACTGCCGCGTAGTCGATAGGGGCCAGGGTCACGGCAATCGCCGCGCCGATCACATACAGGACGAGCAGCGCCGTCAACGTATGTGCCGTCGTCCGTTTCAACAACAGGTAAACCGAGCCCTGAGCCAGCGGCGCACCACCAAGCAGCGCGCCGGTGATGTACCAGCTTCGGAAGACCACCGGGTTCCAGCCAAACAGCGTCGTCCAGGCCTCGGTGAACGTCCCGGCGCCGTAGGTGGCCACGCCGATGGCCCACCACAACAGGTGCAGCCGCTCCGGAAACGCACGCCAGCGCCGGAAGATCTCCCACGCGAACGGGACCGCCAGCAACGTGGTGACGATCGGGATGTAGTGCACGAAGCCCGGCCGCATCGTTCCCTCCACCTTCTGCCCCGTGCCTTCCGCTTTCTGCCTTGGGCCTGCTCAGAACGCCCCGACGTTCAGACCGATGGTGAAGCTGCGGCCGCGCGCCGGCGCGAACTGGAAGTGCTCGCGGTAGTACTTGTTGGTCAGGTTCTCGACGGCAAAGTTCAGCCCGAGCCGCTCCCGCCCTCGCGACAGGTTCACGCCCCATCCGATGCGCTGCACGGCGAAGCCGTCGAGTGCCAGCAGGTCCTGCGCGATGAGGAACGGCGAGTCGAGCAGCGCCTGGGCCACTCGCGAGACCTCCCCCTGGGCACGGATGCCGTATTCCACCCACCACCGCCCGCTCGGCTCGGTGTAGCGTGCCGCGGCGAACACCCGAGACGGCGTGATGTTGTCGGCGGGCGTGTCGTCCAGGGCCTCGCCGTTGAGCGGGTTGGTGCCGTCGGTGATGGTCCCGCGCGTGAGCGCGCCGGACGTCGACAGCGTCAGCACGCCGCGTCCGAGCACGATGGGCGCGTCGGCCGAGAACTCCACGCCGGTGATCCGCACATCGGCGTAGTTGGTCGTCTGTGCCAGCGCCTCGCCGGCCGGCGAGGTGGCGACGACGAGATCCTGGGCGATGAAGTCGTGGTACTGGTTCACGAAGAAGTACACGCCCCCGGACACGCGGCCCACCGCGAACTTCGCGCCGGTGTCGAAGTTGTTGCCCGTCTCGGGCTTCACCTTCACGTTCGGGACAATGCTGCCGACGGTGGCGGGACCGGCGAAGAGCATCTCCTCGAGATTGGGATGGCGGTAGCTCCGCCCGAAGCGGATGAACGGGCTGATGGCACCGCCCTGGTTGGCGACCAGGCCGATGTCACCGGTCAGCGACCGCCGCGCGTACGTGTCGCCGGCGGGGTCTGGAAGCGTGGACGGATCGATCGCGGGCCGCGCACCCGCCACGAGCGAGGCCACCTCGTAGCCCGGCGTGTTCTCCGTCGTCACGTTGAAGAAGTCGCCGCGCAGGCCGGCAATGACCGACACGTACGGCCGGATCCGCCACTCGTCCTGCGCGAAGACGGCCACGTCCCTGAGGGCGGCGTTGGGCACGCGAACGGGGTTGGCGACGGAGGGCGGTCCCAACTGCACAGGCGACGGGAAGACGACCGGAGCCGGCCCCCGCTGCCCCATCACCACCTGGCCCACCATCGACGTGGTCGTGGTCGTCATCCGTCGGTCGCTGCTGCGATCACGATAGAACGTGAAGCCGGTGGTCAGGAGATGATTGCGCGCGGGCACGAGCACGGCCTGGAGATCCACGCCCGGCGTCCACACGCGCTGCTCGGTTTCCGACAGCACGTCGAGGCGCATCACGGCGATCGGGAAGAACACCGTCGGAGTCGGGGCCGGGAACTGCACGGGGAGCAGGTTCTTCAGCAGCCGCTCCGTGCGCTGGTAGTACGCGGTCAGCGACAGGTTGGCGAGCCAGGGCGTCACGGCCTGCGCCTCGTAGCGCGCCGAGACGCGGTCCAGGTTGCTGTGCGGCAACGACGTGGCGTTGAAGAAGTAGGGATCGGCGAAGTCCGGGAAGCCGATGTTCTCCATCCGCCGGCGCTGGTACCGGATCCGGACCGAGCGGCGGTCGCCCACCTTGATGAGGCTCGACGCGTTCACGAAGTTGCCCCGCGCCTGCGAATTCCCGATTTCGTTGTCGGTGCGGACATAGGGCGCGTTGAAGGGGTCGGGAAACGCGTTGAACCGGAAGCCGAAGTTGTCGTCGATGGTGTCGGCCCGGTCGAGCGCGCCCGATTCGAAGAACGGGCGGGTGTCCTCCACGTCCAGCGCGCCGGCCCTGTAGCTGTCGTAGTCCTCGGCACCCGCCTGCACGCGCAGGGTGACGATGGGCGAGGTGAACCCGACGGTGCCCGTCCCCCGCATCCCGTTCTCGTTCGAGCTGTAGAAGCCGTTGAACCCGTACAGGAACTCCGTGTCCGGCGTGAAGTTCGACTCGTTGGTGATGATGTTGATGGTGCCGGCCAGCGCGTCCGACCCGTACATCAGGGTGCCGGCGCCGTTCACGACCTCGAGGCGGCTGACGGCGTCCGGTGAGACGAGCCCGACTTCGGCGCCCGTGCGTTCGGTGGCCTGCCGTGCCGTGTTCAGGCGCTCGCCGTCCACGAGGACGAGCAGGCGGGTCGAATCGAGCCCGCGCAGGCGCGGCCGCACGCCGAAGGGCCCGTTCCCCACCGGCGTGATATTGGCCGCCATCGTCAGCGCATCGCCCGTCGAGGTCTGGTTGGTCTGCTCGACCGCCGCCTTCGTGATGGTGTCCACGTGCAGCGGGATCTGCTTCGTGTCGCGCTCGGCCCGCGCGGCCGTCACGACCACGGCTGCCGTCACCGAACCGACTTCGAGGCTGAGCGGCACGTCGAGCTGCTGCTCGGCGCTCTCGACAATCACCGTCTGCGCGGCCTCGGCGAAGCCTTCGCGGGTTACGCTGACCAGGTAGGTACCCGGCGTGGGCGCCTCCACTTCGTACCGGCCATCGGCTCCCGTCTCGACCACCACCTCCTGGCGGGTGGCCACGTCGCGCAACACCACGCGGGTGCCCGCGACCGGAGCGCCGCTCGTGTCGGTCACGACCCCGCGAATGATGGCGGCGAAGGCCGGCAACCCGCACGTCAGCACCATCGCCACCATCACGATTCCAGTTCGAATTGCCATCACCTTCACTCCGTCCTGCAGGACGCTCGCTCACGTCGCATGAGCGGGCGGCGCGCGCAATCGGCGCGCAAACACGACACCTCACCGTGGGGGAACAGGCACGAGCCGGGCACACGGTGGCACCCGGCTGTCTACGAACACACGAGCGATGGGGCGAAGGGCGGGGGTCGTGGGGCGAAGCGGAAGGCCCGTCGGGACTCGAACGCGCAGGCCAGGCATGAGGGGGCCAGCCACGAGACGCGCCAGGTGCGCGCCCGGCTGCGGCCGGACAGAGCCGCCATGAGCAGCAGCCCGAGACCGAGCGCGGTGGAAAGGGCGGTCAACTGGACCAGAACGGTGGCCGCCTCGGGCAGCGCGGGCGACTCGGGGTGGTCGGCGCGAGCGGACATGGCCGGACCGTGCAGCAGGGCGGCGAGCAGCCAGATGGCCACCGCCTTGCGCCCATGGAAGATCGAGACGCCGCGGCGGCGGAGGCCGGCCAGGGCGGTGACGAGGCCAGCGGCGATCAGCCACCGGAAGGTGAGCCCGGGTTCCGCCAGCTGGCCATCCCACCACTGGCTTCCGAACAGCCAGGCGTGGAACAACACGAGCAGGCCGCCTAGGATGGGGACGGCGCGGCGGAACATGACCGGCAATTTTACTCCGAAGGTTTAGACGGACGCAGGGCGGAAAGGACCCCAACCGGGTGCGGGCAGGTGCGAACGGGTGCCGGCAGGTGCGAACGGGTGCGACGGGGACCGTTACCGGCCGGCTGCACGTGTCATGGTGCGCAACCGCTCGCGGCGGGCGACGCCCTCGGGCCAGGTGGACCAGGTATCCACCGGACGCGGCACCCGCCAGGTCCAGTTCGTCTCGTTGACGACACTCGGGGTGTTGATGCGGTCCGTCCACCCGAAGACATCCTGCAGCGGAATCAGGGAAAGATACGAGCCGGAGTCCAGCAGCGCGCGGACGGCCTCTTCGACAGCCTCCGGGCCCAGCTCCACGGCCAGCGGGTCGATGTCGTGCGTGCCCGTGGTGGCCACCGAGAGCTCCGGGTAGGACTTCGGGTCGATGAAAGGCTCGCCTGGCTGGTCCCAGTGCCGCTCCCAGCGCATCACCTTGAACCCGGGCACGCCGAGCGCGGTGATGGACTCGCGGACGAAGGCAGGCACGGTACCGAGGTCCTCGGCCACGACTTCGGCGCCGCTTCCCACGAATACGCCAACCAGCGCCCCCCCCAGCGCGCGCTGATCGGCTTCATCCGAAGGCTCGAAGTGCGGCGCGATCGCCTTGTCCAGCGGCCGCACCCACGTCCGATAGAGGCCCACCAGGTGGTCGATGCGGAATCCGTCGAAGAGATCCGCATAGCGGCGCGCGCGCAGCCGCATCCATTTGTAGTTCGTCTCCGCGAGCGCCCGCCAGCGCCAGGGCGGCAGGCCCCAGTCCTGGCCCTCCGGCGCGAAGGCGTCGGGCGGCGCCCCCACGGTGGCGTCGAGCCGGAATTGCTCCTGCCGGCGCCAGACGTCGGCGCTGTTCGCGCTGATCATGAACGGCAGGTCCCCAAAGACCCTCGTGGGCCAAGCCAGGCGGCGCGCCTCGGACCACTGCGCATCCGCCACCCACTGGAGGTACTTCCGGTACGCGACCTCGGCCTGGTGCTCGGCTGCCGCTCGCGCCATCACGTCGGTGGACCCCGGTCGAAGTTCAGGATCCCATTCCCACCAGCCGCGATTACGCTCCGCCTGGAGGACGGCACGAAACGTGGCGTACTCGTCCAGCCACCAGGCCTCGCGCGCGCAGAAGAGCTCGAACTGCCTGGCACGCGGCGTGCCGCGGGCGATTTCCAGATCGACGAACCGCTGCCAGGCGCGGCGCAGCCACTTGTGCTTCAGCCGCCGCACTTCGCGGTACATCACGCGTGGCGCACCCATGACTTCGTCCAGGCTGAGGCGATCCTCGAAGTCGAAGGCGAGCTCGCCGCCGATGGCCTCGAAATCGAGCAGGGCGGGCAGGGCAATGCAGGTCGGGTCGAGGGCAAACGACGTCAGCGCCGAGTACGGCGAGCGCTCGTCGTCGGGCAGTTCCAGGATGGGCAGGATCTGGACCACCGCCTGCCCCGCGTCGGCAGCCCAGCGCGCCATCTCCGCAAAGTCGGGGAACTCACCCACGCCCCAGCTGCGGGACGACACCAGCGAGAACAGCGGCACGGAGATGCCGCTCGTGCGCGTCATGCTTCATCCCCGCCGGCGCGCGCCAGCGTCAGGCCGATGCCGCGATCGAACACCGCCGGCTCGACGATGAGGCTGAGGACGAGAAACGCCTCGCGGGCGAAGTCGAAGAAGTATCCAGGGTGGACGAGCACGCCGTCCTCGCTTATGAGCCTGGCGATCAACTCTTGTTCGGGCATCAACGCCGGCACCTGCAGGACCGCGGACCATCCCCCCTCCACCCGCAGCCGCGTCACCGCCGGCCGGCTCGCACAGGCCTCGCCCAGCGCGTGCAGGTTTCGCCGGATCCGTTCGTGAATGCGCTCGCGGACCACCGCGACGGCTGGCAGGAGCGCGGGCGCGGCCACCTGTACGGGAGTCGAGACCGACAGATAGCTGTCGGCGATGATCTCATAGGCGTGCAGCGCCTCGGCCACGCGACCCTCAGGCCCGCCCCATGCAATCCAGCCGAGTTTCGCCTGCGGCAGCCCGCCGGACTTCGACAGCCCGCCGAGCGTGCACGTCAGCACTTCGGCCTGGTCAAGCACCGACACGGCCTCGGGTGCGGGCTCGAGCGGGTAGTCGAAGAACACCTCGTCGCCGACGAGCACCAGCTCGTGCGCGGCGCACCATTCGATAAGGGTCGCCAGATCCTCCCGGTGCAGGAACGACCCGGTCGGGTTGTTGGGCGACACCACGAGCAGCGCGCGCGAGCGCGGCGTGATGGCCTGCCTCACCGAGGGAAGGTCGATGCGCCACGTGCCGTGGTACTCGAGCTGATACGGCGCCGCTGCAACGCCCTCCAGGCGCGTGAGGTGATCGAACAGCGGATAGCTGGGCTGCGGCACCAGTACCTCGTCGCCGGGGTCGCAGAACAGCTTGAAGAGCAGCGCGTAGGCTTCGCTGGTGCTCGATGTGAGCGCGATCCTCGACGGGCTGATGACCCGGCCCTGGCGAGCGTACTCGCGGGCGACGGCCTCGCGGGCCGCGGGCAGCCCCAGCGGCTGGGGATCGTAGGTGAGCGCCGCTGCATCCGCGAGCGGGGCCAGCAGGTCCGCCGGGTACGTGATGCCGACGCGCGTCGGATTCGTCTCCGTGAGATCGACGAGGGGTCCCCCGGTGGCGCGCCGCGCCGCCAGCGCGCGCGACACGGCGTTCGGGGACAGGTCCCGCGGCAGGCGCGACGAGATCATGCGGGGCGCGCGGGCGTCACGGCCCCACCAGCTCGATGCGCTCGATGACGTCGCCTTCGAGGATGCCGTCCACCACGTCCATGCCGGACACCACCGTGCCGAACACCGTGTACTGGTGATCCAGGCGCGGCGAATCCACCAGGTTCACGAAGATCTGGGCGTCACCCGTGTCGCGCCCGCGGGTCGAGATCCCCACGGTGCCACGCCGGTGGATGCCCACTTCGTCCCTCATGAAAAGGGCGTCGCCGGCGTACTCGTTCGCGCCGGGGCTTCCGCCCTGGATGACGAAGTTGGGGGCCACGCGGTGGAACGTGAGCCCGTTGTAGTAGCCCTCGGAGGCGCGGCGCGCGATGCGAACCGACGACAGTGGCGCGAAATCCGGATCCAGCGAGATGTCGAAGGCGCCACGACCCGTCATCGTCACCCGCAGGCGCCTGCCACGCAGGGCCTGGACCTCCGCAAGCCTCACGACGGGGGCCTGCAGCGGCCGGGGCGCTGCCGCTCTGGCCCGCCCCATCCAGGTGGTGAGCATCTCGGCCACCTTCGCCGCAATGCGCGCGTCGTAGTCCGCGAGATACGGCTCGAGATCCGAGGACCGCTCGCGCGCGTCCAGCGACTGCAACCGCTCGAGGAGGGCCATGCGCGGGTCACGCGATGTGTCCTTGCCCTGCTTCGTGAGCCGGCCGAGCGCAGCGACCAGGGCGGGCACGGCCCTGGCTGCCGTTGCGGGATCCCCAAAGGCCCGCGTGGCGGTGAGAACCAACTGGTGGTCGTCGCTGCTCAGGGCAGACAGCGCGACGGCCACCGCCTCGGGGCGCTTCACCTCGATGAGCGCATCGAGCGCCGCCTCTCGCACGTTGTGATGCGCGTCGGCGCCGAGCGTCGTCAGGACGTCCACCGCGGCGAGCACGCCCGCGGCGCGGGCCGCGTACATCCGCACCTGCCAGGTGGGGTGCGTCGCGAAGCGCGGCAGCGTCGTCCTGGCCCGGGCCGCGTCCTGGCGCGCCAGGGCGACCAGCGCGTGCGCGGGCGCGTGCCACTCGCGTGGGCGATCCGACAGTCCCTCGACGATGGTCACGAGATCGGTGGCGGCGCTCTCGCCCGCCGGACACGGGGTGCCCAGCAGGTCGATGGCCTGGAGCATCACGTGGGGATTGGGGTCCTTCAAGGCCGTGCGGATGGGCTGGCACGACGTGGCCTGCAGTCGCCGGCCCCAGGAGCGGAGCGCCTCGAGTCGCACCGGCGCGTCGGCGTCCTTCAGCGCGGCGCGCAGCAGCGACTCGCGATCGGTGAGCGTCACGTCCGCGCCGGCGGCAACTGCGCCGAGCCGGCGCACCTCGCTGTCGCGATCGCCCAGCGCGCGCTCGATGACGGATGGGGTCGCCTCGTTTCCGGTGACGAGCGCCGCCATGGCCAGCCGCCTGATCCACGCCGACCGCGGATCGGCCGGAGGCCGCTGCGCTGTCGCGGACCATCGCAGGCGGTCCCACGTACGGGGCTGGAGCACGCCAACCTTCCGACTGATCCGGGCGAGCGCCTCGAGGCCGCGCACGGCGCCGGCGATGGCGGGCGTTTCGGGCTCGGCGAACGACTCGGGCGAAGGCAGCTGTTCCACGAGCACAGCCTCGGTGCGCGCCACCTGTTCCGCGCTGGTGTACGGCAGGCGGCCGAGCGCTGCGGCGAGTTCACCCCACACCTCCCAGAGGCTGGCTTCGGCGTCGATGGCCGCTCGCTCGATGAGCAGGCCCTGGACCTGCGCAACCGCCTCGGGCGTGCGGGCCAGCTGCGCCAGCGCCCACGCGGCCTCGGCGCGGATGCCTACGCCATCCCCAAGCGCTGGCGCCACGTAGCGGATCTGGTCCGGCTGTTCGAGGCGGCCGAGCGCGCGGATGCCCGCGCGCCGCTGCGCGCCGCCCTGCATGGCCTCGCGGATCGCCTCCGCGTTGCGCGCGTCCTCGCCCTGGATGATCTTCTCCAGCGCGGCCGACTGCGCCTGGGCGGATATGCCGGGCTGTGCCACGGCCACCGCCGGGACCAGGACCATGGATGCGCAGAGCGCCAGGGTCAGCAACCTCGGCTGTCGCTTTACAATTGTCACAGGGACTGTCCCCGATACTCCAGCATTTGCCGGGCCAGGTCGCACGGATATGAAATCGCCACGTCCACGATGGCGCCCGCCTCGTTCCGCACCGGTTCCAGCCGCGGCATGACGAAACCCGTGTACGACGGAAGCTTGAGCCGGTCCACCCGCGCGACCACCTCGTCCCTGAGCACCGGGTCGAAGTGCACGCCGTACCGCTCGAAGAACACCTTCGCCGCCTCGTAGTCCCCCTCCGACTTCATCCGCTGCACTTCGCGCAGCAGGCCCGCGACCCCTTCGTGGAACGCCCTCGTATCCACGACGACGTAATAGGTCTTCCCGTCGCGGAGGCGCCGCTCGATGGCACGGGTGTTGGCCATCAGCCAGTGCACGATGGCCTGGCGGTTGCGCATGTGATCTTCTTCGATCGAGTTGCCCTCGCGCACGCGGCGCAGCTGCACGAGCGCATTCCGTGCGTAGGCCTCGTACTCGGCGCGCACGATGGTGGCCTGCTCGTCGGCCGGCACCAGGCCCAGGGTAGCCAGGTAGGGATCCGCGACGAAGTACAAGGCCACGAGGTCCGCGCGCGTCTCCTCGAGCGCCGAGTACTGCTCCTTCAGGAGCTCCTGCGGCTGCGCCGTCACGCCGTCGGCCATGCGGCCCGAGCCGTGACCGAGCACCTCGTGGATCTCCGTGGTCAGCTCGCTGGCAAACGGCGCCCAGTCGCGCGCCCGCTCGGCTTCCGCATCGTCCCACGTGAACTCGTGGCGAAAGCTCTCGGGCTGCGACCTGTCGTAGGCCTCGAGAACGTTCGAGAGGGTGACGGACTTGCTGCCGTACTGCTCGCGAATGCGCTGGTCGTTCGGAAGGTTGACGCCGATGGGCGTGACGGGGCCCGAGTCCCCCACTTCCACCACCACTTCGATGGCCATCGCCGTGACGCCCTGCACGACCGGCTTCCGGAATCGCGGGTCGATGGGCATGTGATCCTCGAACCACTGCGCGTGGGCCGCCAGGGTCCGAATCTTCCCCGTCTTCTCCGGATTGGTGTAGTAGACGATGCCCTCCCACGAGCCCTTGATGCCACGCGCATCCATGTAGACCTCGATGAAGCCGTTCATCGTGTCCACGGTGGTGTCGTGGTTCTCGACCCAGGCAATATCGAATGCCGCCCGGTCCGCCTCGCTGCCGGTCTCGTACAACCGGACGAGCGCCTCGAGCGCGGCGCGCAAGCCCGACGGCGCCACCGCGGCGGCGTCGCGCAGATGCCCGATGATGCGCACGATCTGATCGTGGTAGCGGCCGCCGACACGGTAGACCTCCTCGACCAGGCGCCCTTCACGCTTCACGAGGCGCGAGTTCAGCGGGTGACGTTCCGTGAAGCCCTCGAAGTCGGCCATGGTCACGCCGTCGTACAGGTTGTTCGCGCTGGCCTCGAGGATATCGCGCCCGCCCCCGGGAGTCTTGTGCGTCACCATCGGTTCGAACGCCGGGTCGAAGAACATGGGCGCGAAGCGCGCCACCATGTCCTCGGCCGACTCGCCAGGCTGGAGCGGCAAGGCCGCGCCGTTCGCGGCCGCGCGTGCAACTGCGTCGGCAAGAGTGCGGGGCGCGAGGCGCAGTACGAACTTGCGGGCTGTCAGGTTGTTGTAGGGGCCCGTATTCAGCCAGAACAGCTTCGTGTAGCGCGTGATCTCCGCCAGCACGTCCTCGGGTATTCCGTCGGGATGCGTGAGGACGGCCTCGAGGATGGCCCGCATGGCCAGGTTGTGGCGGTAGCGCTGGTCGTAATAGATGTCGCGTCCGGCCAGGGCCGCCTGGTAGAGGTGCCAGACGAGCACCTTCTCACCGAGCGGCAGCGCATGGAAGCCGTCGGCGTACAGCTGTACAACGGCCGCGTCGTCGACCTGTTCGAGCAGGTAAGGCCGGGTGTCGGGAGGGGTCAGGAGATCTGGCACGGGTTCTCGGCTTCTCGGGTTCTCGGGGTTCTGAGGTTCTGGGGTTCTGAGGTTCTGGGGTTCTCGGGTTCTCGGCTTTTCGGGTTCTGAGGGTTCTGACGGTTCTGAGGGTTCTGACGGTTCTGAGGGTCTGGTCCTGATCCCTGATCCTTGATCCCTGATCCCGATCCCTGATCCCTGATCCCTGATCCCTGATCCCAGATCCCAGTTCTCTAGAGTGCCACGTCCACCTTCTCGAGGTACTCCGGGATGTGGACGTTCCATCCCAGTTCCCGCTCGATGCGCGCCTTCAACGCCACCTGGGCCGGCGGCTCGCCGTGGACGAGGTAGGTGATGCCGGGCGCTTTCGGGAACGTGCGCAGCCAGCGGATCACCTCGCCGGCGTCCGCGTGCGCGGACATGGCGTTCAGCTTCTCGATCCGCGCGTGCACGGGTACCCACTGGCCGAACATCTTCACCTGGTGCGCGCCCTCGATGAGGTCCCTGCCCCGCGTGCCGGCGGCCTGGAACCCGACGAAGAGCACGGTGTTCTTCGGATCGGGCAGGCCGGCCGCCAGGTGGTGCAGCACCCTCCCGCCAACCGCCATGCCGCTGGCCGATATGACGATGGACGGGCCTTTGGCATCCACCACCTGCTGCGATTCCCGGGCCGACCCCACCGGTGAGAATCGCTCGGTGCAGAAGGCACACACCTCACCGCGCGCGGGCCGCGCGTCCGGATCCAGCTCCGCCGCGTGGCGGCGGTAGTACTCGAGCGCCTGCACGGCCATGGGGCTGTCTACGTAGACAGGCAGGACCGGAATGGCCTGCTCGTCTTCCAGCTTCTTCAGCCAGTAGAGCACCTCCTCAACGCGCCCGATCGAGAAGGAGGGGATGATGAGCTTGCCCTTGCGATCGGCCGTTTCCCTGACGATGCGCGCGAGCTCGGCGCCGTGATCCTCGGGCGGATGCTCGCGGTCTCCGTAGGTGGATTCCACGAGCAGGACGTCGCACGCGACGCCGGGCGAGGGGTCGGGCAGGACGGGACGGCTGTAACGCCCGAGGTCGCCGCCAAAGAGCAGCGTGCCGCCGGTGGCGTTGCTGCGCCGCACACGAACGTATGCCGAACCCAGCAGGTGCCCCGCGTTGATGAACTCCGCCTCGATGCCCGGCGCGACGGGGGCCGGACGGTTGAACCCGAAGGGCTGCAGCCGGCTGAGCGCCTCGGCCGCGTCGTTCTCGGTGAAGAGCGGCAGGGCCGGGGTGTGTTTCGCGTAGCGGCCCTGGTTGGCGCGCCGGGCGTCCTCTTCCTGCAGCCGCGCGGCGTCGGGCAGCACGAGCTTGCAGAGGTCCGCCGTTCCCGCCGTGCAGAAGGCACGGCCACCGAAGCCGTTGGACACGAGGCGCGGCAGCAGGCCCGTGTGGTCGAGGTGCGCATGCGTCAACACCACGGACTGTACGGATCCCGGGTGCACCGGCAGCTTGGCCCAGTTCCGAAGGCGGAGCGGCTTCAGGCCCTGGAACATCCCGCAGTCTATGAGGATCCGGTGATGATCGACTTCGAGAAGGTACTGCGAGCCGGTGACGGTGCCTGCGGCACCGAGGAAGGTCAGGGACGCCATTGGCCAAGCATCGTACTAGAATCTGCTACCCTGCTGGATCGTCGGTCCCCCGTCGTTAACAATTGTCACAGGGACTGTCCCCGTCTCCCAATGTCTCGGCTCCTGTCCCTATCGATCGTCATCGCTCTCGCGTTCTCCACGGCCAGCGCCAGTGGCCAGACTCCGTCCCTGGCGGCGTTCAGCAGCGAGCTGCAGGGCCTGGTCCAGAAGGTCGGGCCGAGCGTGGTGCAGATCAACGTCTCGGGCTACGCCCTGGCCGACGCTGCGGGGTCCAGCACCGCCGATACGCTGCTCGAACGCCAGCGGAGCACGGGGTCGGGCCTCATCGTCGACGCCGGCGGCTTCATCGTCACCAACTTCCACGTGGTGTCCGGTGCCCGTCGCGTGCAGGTCGTCCTGCCGCCCGTCGATGGCACCCGCGCCGACAGCTCGATCGTCCGGCCCCGCGGCCGCACGCTGGACGCCACCATCGTCGGCGTGGACGAGGAAACGGACCTCGCCGTCCTGAAGGTGAACGCCACGGGCCTGCCAGCCGCTACGTTCGGCGACTCTGATCTCCTGCGGGCCGGGCAAATCGTCTGCGCCTTCGGCAGCCCGCTCGGCCTCGAGAACTCGATGACGATGGGGGTGGTGAGCGCGGTGGGGCGGCAGCTGGCCGCGGACGATCCGATGGTGTACATCCAGACCGACGCGCCGATCAATCCCGGCAACAGCGGAGGCGCGCTCGTCGACGTGCAGGGACGCGTCGTCGGCATCAACACGCTCATCCTGTCGCAGGGCGGCGGCAACGAGGGGCTGGGCTTTGCGGCGCCCAGCAACATCGTGCGCGCCGTGTTCGAGCAGATCCGGCAATGGGGCCGCGTGAAGCGCGGCACCATCGGCGTGGCTGCCCAGACCATCACGCCGACGCTCGCGGAGGCACTGAAGCTGCCACGGGACTCGGGCGTGATTCTCGCGGACGTCTTCCCCGAGGAGCCCGGCGCTGCCGCGGGCCTGCGCGTGGGCGACATCGTGTCCACGCTGGACGGCAAGCCCATGGAGAACGGGCGCCAGTTCGACGTGAACCTCTACCGGCGCGCCGCCGGCGACACCGCGGTGCTCGAGGTGCTGCGCGGAGCGAAGCTCATGAAGGTGCCCGTGGCCATCGCCGAGCGCGAGGGCGACCCGACGAAGTTCTCGGACCTGGTAACGCCGGAGCGCAACCTGGTGGAGCGCCTCGGCATCCTCGGCCTGGACGTCGACGCGATGCTGGCGGGCGCGGTGGGCGGCGTGCGCGGCGCGGGCGGCGTCCTCGTGGCGGCGCGGGCGCTCAACACCGGCGCCGAGTACGGGCTCGAGGTGGCCGACGTCATCCTCTCGGTGAACGGCACGCCTGTGAAGAGCCTGGCCGACCTGCGCAGCCTCGTGGGCCGCCTGCCGGCCAACGCCGCGTGCGCGCTGCAGGTGCAGCGCGAGGGCCAACTGCTGTTCCTGTCGTTCGAGATCGAGTAGGAACCCGCGGCGCCGATCTGCCCACGGTCACGGACGCACGGAGCGCCGGGGCCGAAGCCCCGGCGCCCGTCGTTTCACTACGGCGTGAACGTGAACGGCGTCACGTCCACCGAGCCGATCACGTTGAGCGTGCCCGACTGCGTGAGGAACGTGCGCAGCTGGTAGGCCCCGGCCGGGATCCCCACCATCGACACATTCAGCACGACGCCGGAGAACGCAAACGGTGTGAACCCGGTCGCGATGGGCACCTGCCCCGGCACCAGCGTATTGGCGCCCAGCGGCAGCAGCAGTGAGTAGCTGCCGGCCCCGCCGGGCAGATCGAACACGATGTAGGCATCAACGGGCCCGGGCCCCGCGATGGCCGGGTCCATGGTCACTGTCAGCTGAAGGTTCTGCCCGGTCGAGTACGCGGACTGGTTGAGCGTGCCCTGGAGCGGTTGCGGGGGAGGCGGCGCCTGGGTGAACTGCGCGGTGACCAGCTTGAACGCGTTCATCGTCATCGAACACGTGGCACCGGACGGCGCGTCGCACCCCACCCAGTTGCTGAAGCTGAACCCGGCCGCGGGCGTGGCGGTGAGGACGGCCACGGTGCCAGAGGGCAGGAACTCCTCGCAGTCGCCCGGACAGGCGATGTTGGGACCCGTGACCCCGCCGCTTCCCGTGATCGCCACAGTGAGCCGCAGGGCCGGTGCCGCGCAGGCGCGGCCGAAGAAGTCGAGGATGCCCCGGTTCACGTTCGGCTGCCCCGCGGGCGTGGCGGCGGCCGCGTCGTTGCCCTCGGGCCTCAGGTCGAAGTCGTTGTCGGCGAACACCTCGAAGATGGCCGTCTGGAAACCAGCGCCCGTGCCGATCAGCGCCGTCCGCCCCAGCTCGCTCAGGTTGACCTCGACGATCGAGCCCGCGGCGAGCGCGCCCGCCGAGTACCCGGTCACCACGCGACCGTTGGCCAGCAGGTCGGCCGAGGAATCCATCCAGCCGTAGTCGAATGTGAAGGCCCCCGAACCATCCGCCCGGCTGGGCTGGCCGACAATGCTCGCCGGCCCGGCGACCCAGCGCAGGTCGGCAGGACCCTCCTGAAGGTCGAAGGGCACGGCATTGTTGCCGATCGGATTCGCAGGGTTCAACGCCTGGTTCGAGTTCTCATCCACGCCCGTGCCGTCATCGAACAACGTCACGGAGAAGCTGTTGCGAGAGGGCGTTCCGGTCGCGGCGAACCTCTGGACGTTGATCCAGCGGACCTTGAACCGATTCACGCCGGCGAATCCAAGGGCCTGAACCGGGAAGGTCGCCACGTCGCCCGCGCGGGTGTTCGGGTTCCAGTCGCGCCACGCGGGGGCGATCTTCGGGGCGCCCGTCAGCATCTGATCCGTGGCGGCGCCACCCGACGGCCAGCTGGTGTCAGTTGCACTGAACGAGATGTTGCCGTTCGAGTTCAGGTAGAACGCGTTCCACGGCGCCGTGCAGATGCCGCCGACGTTGGACCCGAAACTGTATTCGAAGCCGCCATTGAGCGCGCCGGGCAGGGTCGGGAACCCCCCACCGTCGGAGTCGTCGCCCCTGAACGGCGTGTTCTGGTCGTCCCCGCCCGCAACCTGGTGGCCGGGATCCAGGCTGTCGAAGAAGATCGGGCCCGTGCTCTCGTCATCGCCTTGCGTGCGATTTGCCACCCCCAGCGTCAGACCCGCGCTGATGGGATTCGGCGCCAGGCGGTTGGTGTAGCGCAGGAAGCCGGTCGCCAGGCCCGCCAGGCCCGCCGGGGTCATCGAGACGCCGTCGCGCGGCGCCATGCTGAAGATGTGGTCGAAGCGATCCGAATCGCCGTCGCCCACGTTGCCCCCGCTCAACGGCGGGTTCGGGAAGGTGTTCCCGCGCAGATCCACGTAGTCGGCGCGCCGATCGGCCGGGCTGCTGTCCGTGTACACCTGGATCTCGCCGAACGAGGGCGAGGGATCAAGGCCCACGGCGGCCGGCGTGCCGCCGGAGATGACGAACACCTCGCGCGCCTCGTTGACCGCAAGGCCAGAGTAGATGGTGTAGTCGATCTGGAAATCGGTCTTCAGCGTGTCGGACAGCGTGCCGAACACCGGGATGTTGGTGCCCCGCGGATCCGGCCCGCTCCCGAGGGCGAATGCCCGGAAGTTGTTCACGCCGGGGGTGGCGGCTCCCGGACCCGCCGCGTCGGCAAAGCCGTCGGGCACGGACAGCGCGGCCGACGGCGTGTGGACGCCCACCACGTCCGCGAAGCTGATGACCATCGACGGCGTCGGACCAAGGGCGGCGCTGTTGCCGAAGAAGCCGGTCCACGGCTGGCCGTCGACGTGCGACTGCGCGACGGCGGCATAGAGCGTGTTGTTCGCGCCCGCGGCCAGCGCGGTGATGTTCCCCCAGGTGCTCGACGTCCCGGCGAAGTTGGTGAACCGGTTGGACTGTGACACAGGCCCGCTGGCGATACCCCATACGCCGTTGGTGGGGTTCAGGGTGGTCAGCGTGAGGATGCCGCTCACGGCGGGAGAGCGATCCTGATCCGACCCGATGTCGGTCACCTTCACGATGTTCGCGCCGCCGAACTGCTGCAGATCCACCTGCTGGAAGTAGAGGTTGCCATCGTCATCGACGGCGCAGCCGGCGAGGTTGGCGAAAGCCGAGAAGGCCACGCCGAACGCCCCGCCCACCGTCACCGGGAACCCTGCGACGCTCTGGATGGCCGGCAGGCTCTGTGCCGGGCTCACACCGTCCGCGATGGGAAACGCCAGCACGCCGCTCTTGACCACGATGTTGTTCGACGAGAGGCGAAGGCCGCCCCCGAAGTCGTTGTAGGTGACGATCACCGCTTCACCAATCTGGCCAGCGAATGGCGCGAACGCAGGGTTCACGTTCGCCCACGAGCTGAGGTCCACCACCGGGCTGATGCAGACGCCGGTGATGACGACCCGCGAGTCGCTCGACAACGAACCGAAGGCGTTCATGGCCGTGGGCAGGTTGATCACCGTCCGAGTGTCGATGGTCGGCGCGGCCGAGCTGCTCGGGCCGGGATCGGTGTCCACGCCGATCGTCAGGTTCCCAACCGAGTCCCCGTGGTAGTAGACGTTCTCGTTGAACCCGTTGGCGACGGTGTGCTCCGAGACGGCAACGCGGGTGACGACGGCGCCGATGTCGGCTGGCGACGTGGCGGTCCGCTCGTCCACCTTCTGGCTGCGATCGGCGGCCAGATCCTCACGACCGTCCCAGTCCGCCAGCAGGCCCACTTCGCTGTAGAGGGCGCCTCGGCCGCTCAGCGCGGTCATGACGGCAGCCGACAGCGGCGACCGGCCGTCGAGGACGGCAGGCTGTCCCGCCAGGCTCGGCTGGTCCGGCACGTCCAGGCTGTCGGCCTTGGGGGCCGGCGCCGGCGCAATCCCCAGAGCCCGGGCGACCTGGGCCGCGGTCGGCGTGTCCTGTTCGGCAGCCGTCAACCGCGCGGTTGCGAATTCCGGGAGCACGAAGGCGAACACATAAGCGATCAGCGTGATTCTTGCTGCCAGCCTCTTGTGACTCATGGCCGTATCTCCGAGGAAGGTTGAACCACCGCGGGGGAACCCCGGGAGGATACGCCTGTTCGTGGGCGGCGTCGATATGCCCTTTCGAGGACGGATGAGTCGTTCGGCGGTCACGTTCCTTCGAAGAACCCCGTCTGCCGGTTCTTCCGCACGCGGTCCCAGGGGAAGGCCATCCCGTTCATCGCGACGTAGACGCCCGCCGGGAGCACCTGCGCGAACGACAGGGCGCTGCCCAGGTTGAAGAGCCCGTCCGAGCTGCCGAAGGCATACGGGATCATCGCGCCCGTGAGCACGATGGTCTTCTCCAGCGCCGCCTCGGCCAGCGCCCGCGCGGTTTCCACCATGGTGTCGGTCCCGTGCGTGATGACGATGCGCGGCTCGGCCGCCTGGCCGCAGTTCGACACGATCAGCTGGCGGTCGGCGACCGTCATGTCGAGGCTGTCCACCATCATCAGTGTGCGGACGCTCACCTCCACGCGCGAGCGCCCCAGCTTCAGCATCTCGCCGACGTGCGTGTCCTTGAAGAACAGCCGCCCGTGGATCTCGTCATATTCCTTGTCGAACGTCCCGCCGGTGACGAAAATACGAATCGCCATGTATGCCATCGCCATTGTCCGCTATCGCCGACCGCTCGACGAAGTCATCGTGCACCAGGAACCGCACCGCGCCTACCTGCGCCAGCTGAAGGCCGAGGGGACGCTGCTCGCCGCCGGACCCCAGGATCCGCGCTTCGGCGGCCTGTTCCTGTTGAAGGTCCCCGACGAGAGCCCGCAGGCGGCGCTCGACGCCATCCGCGACGGCGACCCGTTCTACCAGCAGGGCGTCGCCCAGTACGAGATGCTGCCGTGGAACGTCGTCATCGGCAAGGAGGAGCTGGACCGCCTGTGAACCGCGCCCAATTGGTGATTGGCGATCGGGTGATTCATTGGGGGATTGGCGATTGCCGCATCGGGGCATTTGGATGGCGCGACTGCGGCAATGCCGCATTGCGCCATTCGCTCAATCACCCGATCGAATGCCACCAATGCCGCAATCATCAACCACCCAATGAATCACCCGATTGGCGATTGGCAATCGCCAATGGACGTGCCGTTCATTTGCGGCGCTGGCGCAGCAACTCCCCGAGCGTCCAGGAGATGAACACCACGGCGATGACGGCGATGAGCGCCAGCAGCAGCGGCCGGCCGCCCATCAGCGCGCCTCGGCGGGGGGCGTGGGACGCCCGCCGGTCAGGGCGCTGACCATCGCCCCCACGACGCACACGGCCACCGCGCCGATGAGGTTGTGCCAGAGGAAGCCGATGGATGTCGTGGTCGCCACGTAGCCGACCGTGGCCATGCCCGCCAGCAGGCCGACGGAAGCGCCCGTGCCGTTGGCGCGCGGCCAGCCGATGGCCAGCAGGAACACGCCGAGGATCGAGCCGTAGAAGAACGACCCGAAGCGGTTCACCACCTCGATGAGCGACCCCATCTCCACGGCGTAGATGGCGACGACCGAGGCAAACACCGCCCAGGCGCCCGTGGCCAGCCTCGACACGAGGAGGAGCTTCCGATCGTCGGCCGTGCTCCCGCCGCCGAAGCGGCGGTAGAAGTCGATCACGCTGGCCGTGGACAGCGATGCCAGCTCCGCCGAGATGGTGGACATGGCCGCGGCGAAGATGGCCGCCATCAGCAGCCCGACGAGCCCGATGGGCAGGTGGGTCATCACGAAGGTCGGGAAGACGTAGTTCACGTCGTTGTAGGTGCGGTCGCCCGAGACCTCGCGCACGAGCTCGACCGCCTCGGCGCGCACCTGCTTCACCCGCTCGTCCGCGCTCAGGAACGCCGCCTGCGACAGGGCGCGCGCCACCGCGTCGCCGCCCCGGTCCATCGCCGCGGCCGCGTCGGCGGCCTTTCGGCGCTCCTCGATCGACGCGGTGAACCGCTGCTCGAGCACCGCGTACTCCCCCGCCCTGGCGCTCTCGCGCACCTGCCGGTCGTGCACCGGGTTGAAGAGCATCGGCGGCGGCGTGAAGAGGTAGAACAGGAACATGAACACGCCGATGACGAGCACCAGTGCCTGGAGGGGAATCTTCCAGTAGGCGCTCATCAGCAGCGAGGTCCGCGCGTCGTCCACCGACCTCGCCGTCAGGTACCGCTGCACCTGGCTCTGGTCGGTGCCGAAGTACGACAGGAAGAGGAACAGCGCGCCGAGCGTGCCGGACCAGAACGTGTAGGTGATGGTCGGGTCCATCCGGAAGTCCATCGTCTGGAGGCGGCCGGTCGCGCCAGCGAGGCTGAGGGCCTCGCCGATGCCGACCGAGTCGGGCAACCCCAGGAAGAGCGCGATCACCGTGGCCACCAGCCCGAAGACGATGAGGAACATCTGCTTGACGTCGGTCCACGTGACGGCCTGCACGCCGCCGAACATCGTGTATACCGCCGTGGGCAAGCCGATCAGGAGGCACGTGGTGGTGACGTCCACCCCCAGCATCACCGACAGCACGACCGCCGGGGCGGCGATGACGGCGCCGGTGGACGCGCCGCGCGAGAGCAGAAACAGCAGGGCTGTCAGCGTGCGCGTCTTCGGGTCGAACCGGCGCTCCAGGTACTCGTAGGCCGTGAACACCCGTGCGTTGTGGAAGAACGGCACGAAGGTGAGCGACACGAGGATCATCGCGATCGGGAGCGCGTAGTAGTACTGCAGCAGGCTCATCCCGAACACGTAGCCCTGCCCGGTCGTGCCGATCATGGTGATGGCCGAGAGCTGGGTGGCCATCACCGAGAGCCCGACGGCCCACCACGGAATGCTCCGACTCGCGAGGAAATAGCCCTCGATGTTGTGGGACTTTTTCGTCAGCCGCAATCCGTCCCAGACGATCCAGGTCAGGTAGGCCGCGATGATCGTCCAGTCGATCCAGTGCATGGGCAGGGGTCAGGGAGTAGGGGGCAGGGGTCAGGGGTCAGGGATCAGGGGTCAGGGATCAGGGATCAGGAGAACGCGCGCTGGAAGACGTAGAGGGCCGCCAGGGTCACCACCCAGACGATGAGCACGCGGACGTAGGCGCGGGTCATGTGGGTCTCACAGGGCGTTGACTCGTTCGCGCAGCAGCCGCTCGGCGGCGGCCAGCTGGTCGCGGCGGGCCTGCCAGGCCGCGCGGTCACGCGCCAACGCGTCGGCCGACTGCGTCAGCGCGCGGAGCGTCTCGCTCGGCGCGGGGCCTCCCAGGGTGGTCCGTACCTCGACGAAGTGCCGGGGGCTCATGACGGTCTGGAGCTGCTCCTCGGTGTACGTGATCGTTCGGCCGAGGATGGCCTGCGACGCCGCGGCGAGCGCCACGGAGAGCGCGGCCTGCGGGTCCTCGGTGCGCGCTTTCAGCAGCAGCGCAGCGATGGCGTGCGCGGACCTGAACGGCAGCCCGTGGTCGCGCACGAGCGTGTCGGCCAGCTCGGTGAGCGTCGTGCCGCCCTCGCCGGCCCGGGCGGCCAGGCGTTCGACGTCGAAGTCCGCGCCGCGCATGGCCGCGGCCACCAGGGTCACCGCGCGCGTGGCGTCGCGGAACATCGACGCCACGAGCGGCTGCAGGTCGTCCTCGGTGTCCACGATGTCGCCGAACGGCGTGTTGTGGACCGCCGTCGCGATGGCCTGCGCCTGCCCCACCGCCTTGCTGGCAATGGCCCGCGCGTGCTCCAGGGCGACGGGGTTGCGCTTCTGCGGCATGATGCTGCTGCCCTGCACGAAGCCCTCGCCCAGGCGCAGGTACCCGAACTCCATCGTGCACCAGAGCAGGAAGTCCTGGATGACGCGGCCGAGGCCGATGAGGAGCACGCTGGTCGCCGACACGCTCTCGAGCAGGTAGTCCACCGTGGCGATGCTGCCGTAGGTGTTCCCGGTCGGCCCCGAAAAGCCCAGCAGTTCGCTCGTGCGGCGACGATCGATGGCGAACCCGGTGCCGGTGATGGCGCAGGCCCCGAGCGGGTTCTGGTTCGTGGACTCGTAGGCCGCCGCCAGCCGCGTCGTGTCGCGCTCGAGCTGCTCCACCACCGCCAGCAGGTAGTGCGCCATGGTGGTGGGCTGCGCGGGCTGCGTGTGCGTGTGCGCACCGTAGACCGTCTCGCGGTGCCGCTCGGCCAGGTTCAGCAGCGCGGACCTGAGCTCCAGGACCCCCGCCACCACGGCCGCGACGAACTCCCGCTGCCGGATGCGATACATCGTCATGTCGATGTCGTTGCGGCTGCGGGCGGTGTGCAGGCGGCC
>JADZCN010000128.1 GCA_020851565.1 Acidobacteriota bacterium
CGCTGGCCAGCCGCGCGCCGATGCGCCGGAAGCTGCCCGACGAGCGGCAGGCCATCACCCACAAGTTCGACATCTCGGGCCACGAGGGCTACATCACCGTCGGCCTCTTCGAGGACGGGATGCCGGGAGAGATCTTCCTGGTCATGGCCAAGGAAGGCTCCACCATCTCGGGCTTTGCCGACGCGTTCGCGCAGGCCATCAGCTACGCGCTCCAGTACGGCGTGCCGCTGCAGGCGCTGGTGGACAAGTTCAGCCACGTCCGCTTCGAGCCGTCGGGCATGACGAAGAACCCCGACGTGCGCTTCGCCAAGTCCATCGTGGACTACATCTTCCGGTGGATGGCGTCGAAGTTCCTGTCGCCGGAGGCGCAGTACCGCGCCGGCGTCAACAACCGCGACGAGGCGGCCGAGGGCAAGCCGGTCGTGGTGCCGGCACCGAAGGCCGCACCGTCACCGACAGCCGCGGTGAGCGCCACCGGCGCCGTCGTGCCGAACCCGTCGTCGTCGTTCGCCGCGATGCAGAACCAGGAGGACGCGCCGCCGTGCACGACGTGCGGGTCCATCATGGTGCGGAGCGGCTCCTGCTACAAGTGCAGCAACTGCGGAACCACCTCAGGCTGTGCCTGACGGGGTTCCTGCCCTGAGCTCGTCGAGGGGCGGCACGCGGGTGCGCCTGGTGTCCACGAAACCACGAAGTCACGAAGGACACGAAGGACGCACGAAGAGGACAAGAAGAAGAGAAGGGTGAGCATGGAGCGCCGGGCCTTCAGTCCCGGCGTTGCTGCGTCCAGGGCCGGTGCGATATGCCCGGCCCCTTTTTCGTCCGTTCGAAACTCCGCGACCCGTGACGGTATGCCGAAGGCGGTGTCGCTGCGCCTGACAGCTGGCCCCAACACAGGATTCTCCCGACGCGTGCCGGGGTGTGTCAGGATGGGACGTCATCCCGATGCCCGCGCCGGCTGCCTCCTCCGATTCCCTGCTCGCGATCCTCGAACGCTACTGGGGCTACTCCTCGTTTCGCCCGCTCCAGCGCGAGGCCATGGAGGCCGTCGTCCAGGGACGGGATTCGCTGCTCGTGCTGCCCACCGGCGGCGGAAAGTCGCTGTGTTTTCAGGCGCCGGCGCTCGTCCGTGACGGGCTGGCGCTGGTCATCTCGCCGCTCATCTCGCTGATGAAGGACCAGGTGGACACGCTGGTCGCCAACGGGGTGCCAGCGGCGTGCCTGAACAGCGCGATGGCGGCGGACGAGCGGGCGGCGGTGACGGTAGGCCTCCGTGAGGGCCGTTACCGCCTCCTCTACGTGGCGCCCGAGCGCATCGCGGGCGAGGGCGGCGGGTGGTTCTCGTGGCTGCTGAGCACCTGTCCCATCAGTTTCGTGGCCATCGACGAAGCCCACTGCATCAGCCACTGGGGCCACGACTTCCGGCCGGAGTACCGGCAGCTTGGGACGCTCCGTGCACAGTTCCCGCAGGTCAGCTTCCATGCCTACACCGCCACGGCCACGGCGCGTGTGCGGCAGGACATCGTCCAGCAGCTGGGCCTGAAGGACGCGATCACGCTGGTCGGGTCGTTCGACCGGCCCAACCTGCTGTACCGCGTGCTGCCGCGCGCGACCATCAAGGCGCAGATCCTGCAGGTGATGTCCCGTCATCTGGGAGAGGCGGGCATCATCTACTGCCCGACGCGACGCGAGGTGGACGACACGTCGGCATGGCTCCGGGAGGAAGGCTTTCGCGTGCGGCCGTATCACGCGGGCCTCAGTGACGAGGAGCGCCACGCCAACCAGGACGCGTTCCTGAACGAGTCCACCGACATCGTCGTGGCCACCGTGGCGTTCGGGATGGGCATCGACCGATCCGATGTGCGCTTCGTCATCCATGCCGGGGCGCCGCAATCCCTGGAGCACTACCAGCAGGAGGCAGGGCGGGCAGGGCGGGATGGGCTCGAGGCCGAGTGCGTGCTCATCGCCTCGTCAGCCGACTTCCTGCGCTGGCGCGAGATCCTCTCGAAGGGGGGGGAGCTCACCGAGGCCCGGCAGGCGCTGCTGCGCGACATGGAGCGCTACGCCGCCAGCGTCGGCTGCCGGCACAAGCGGCTGGTGGGCTACTTCGGCGAAGTGTACGCGAAGGACGACTGCGGCGCGTGCGACTACTGCCTGGGCGAGCTCGAGACGGTGGCGCACCCGGCGACGCTGGCGCGGAAGATCCTCTCGGCCGTGGCGCGCGTGGGGCAGCGGTTCGGCGCCGCGCACGTCGGGAGCATCCTCCGGGGACACGCGAGCGAGCAGGTGCGCTCGCGGGGGCACGACACGCTGTCGGTGTTCGGCCTGCTGAAGGACGCCTCGGTGGACGAGATCCGCGGGTACATCGATCAGCTCATTGCACACGGCTTCCTGCAGCAGGCCGGGGATCAATACCCTGTGCTCCACCTCACGACGGAGGGCGCCGCGCTGCTGCGGGATCCCGCGGCCGCCGGGACGCTGTCGCTCGCGCGCCAGCGGAAGCCGGAGAAGGGCCGCGCGCCCAGGCGATCGAAGGCGGAGGCCGAGTCGTGGGAGGGCGTAGATCGCGCGCTCTTCGAGGAGCTTCGCGCGCTGCGCCTGCGCATCGCCCGGCAGCGCGGCGTGCCGCCCTACGTGATCTTCCACGACACCACCCTGCGCGAGCTGGCGCGCATCAAGCCGACGACGGCGGAGGCGCTCCGGCACGTGTACGGCGTGGGCACGCGGAAGGCGGAGGATCTCGGGGCGGCGGTGCTCGCGGTGATTGCGTCTGGAGTGGGGGACCGACCTGCGACGGGAGTTGGGAGCTGAGCTGCGACGGGAGGGAACTGCGACGGGAGGGCATGGCGTCGGGAGTGAACCGCGACGGGATCGTCGTCCCGGCGCGACATCCCTCCCGACCGGAAGTCCCTCCCGAAGATGTGCCGCCTCCCGGCGCTACACTGTCAGCATGACCGCTCCCCTCGCCTCACTCGACGGCTTCGACTGGACCACTCCCTTCATCGCGGACGCCTGTGTGCTGCTGCAGCTGCCCGTGCGGCTGGGGCGGCCGGGGCTGAGGCCGCTCATCCCCGGATCCCGCGTGGCCGGGCGGGTCGCGCCAGCCGTGCATGCGGGCAGCACGGACGTATTCCTCGAGGCCATCGCCCTCGCGGCGCGCGGCGACGTGCTGGTCATCGACAACAACGGACGGCTGGACGAGGGGTGCATCGGGGACCTCGTCGCGGGCGAGGCCTTCTTCAGTGGACTGGCGGGATTGGTCGTAGACGGCGCGCATCGCGATAGCGCCGCGATCCGCGCGATGGGCATCCCAGTCTGGTCACGCGGCACCTCGCCGTCCGGCCCGCTCGAGCTGAGGCGACGCCATGCCACGGCGCTCGAAGCCGCCACCTGCGGACCGACGACGGTCACCCGCGAGGACGCGGTGTTTGCGGACGAGGACGGCGTGGTCTTCGTGGCGCTGGCCGAGTGCGAGCGCGTGATCGCGGCGGCCCGTGACATCGCCGCGCGGGAGCAGGCGCAGGCCGCCCGTTTGCTGGCGGGGGAGCCCTTGCGCGATCAACTGCGCCTGGCTGACTATCTCCAGAAGCGCGACGCCGATCCCGAGGTCACGTTCCGCGCGCACCTGAAATCGATGGGCGGGGCGATCGAGATCTGAACGCCGAGTGAGCGCGACGCCGAGGCCGCAGACAGCGCGGGGCCGCAGAGTCGCAGAGGCCGCAGGTAATGCAGATAACGGAGAGGCCGCAGATGACACGCAGATGCGCAGATCAAGACATCAAGGGTCGGTGGCCCTGGAGCGAGAGGATCGGCCGCCGAGTTCCTTGAACGGTATCTGCTTGAGTCTGCCTGCGCGGTCACCCGCGATTCTGCGTTCCTCTACCTCATCTGCGTTCCTCTGTGTTATCTGCGTTCCTCTGCGTTCTCTGCGTCCCTTGCGTTCTCTGCGTCCTCTGCGTTCTCTGCGTCCTCTGCGTTCTCTGCGTTTTCTACGTTCCTCTGCGTTCCTCTGCGGCCCTCTGCGTCATCTGCGTTCCTCTGCGGATCCTGTCGGTGTCGCCGGGAATCCATGTCCGGCTTTGACCTCTCGGATCTGAAGGATGTGCCGCTGCGCGTGTGACGAGATCATCAGGAACCACTGGTAGACATCCATGTTCCCGCTGATCAGCTTGCGCCCGCGGAAGTCGTCCTGCGAGACGCGAGCCTTCTCCAGCATCGTGGCGCGAAGGGTCCTGAACGACGCCAGCGCCTCGGCGGCAGTCTTGAAGCGCCCGTCGGGCACGCGAGCGTCGCCGGTGGTCGTGCGGTTCGTGCGATCGATCCCGTACCACAAGATTGCCGCATCGGTGGTCTCGGCCTTGTAGGCGGCCGCCGGCGCCTGCAGCGAGTCCTCCAGCTGCTTCCAGTACTGCGGCTCGGCGATGCCCAGGTGCTCGACCACGTCCTTGATGGACCAGGCCGTGGGGGATGGCCTGAAGGAAAGCTGGGCATCCGACAGGCCCGCCAGCTCGCTCACGAGCCAGCTCTCGGTCATCTCGAGATGCGACACGAGGCGTTGGCGGTCGCCGGCCGTCATCGGATCGGCGGCGGCCGGCGCGGCGACGACGAGCAAGGCGAGAGGCAGGAACCCCCGCAGGATTCGGGAAGCGGTGCTTGGCATGCACGCACGATGTCCCCGGACGGCCACCGCGTCAACCGCCCTGTGACAAACGGCGGGCCGGGCGACGCCGTCCTGCACTGGGACGGGACCGGTCCCCGCCAACCGATCGGGAACCTTGATCGTCCAAGGCTATGTAGTAATACTACACAGCCATGCGACGCCTGAGCCTGACCGCCGCCAGCATCCTGCAGGCCATCGTGGATGGCGGTGTCTACGGGTTCGACATCATCGATCGGACGGGTCTTCCCAGCGGGACGGTCTATCCCGCGCTGAGCCGGCTCGAGCGCGATGGCTATGTCAAGTCCACCTGGGAGGACGAGGACGACGCGCGAGCGGAGGGCCGTCCGGCCCGACGTAACTACCAGCTGACGGCGCCCGGTGTGCGCGCGCTGGCCGAGACGACCCGCCACTACCGGGCCCTGCTCCCGGCGCTCGGAAGAATGCCCGCCCGGGGCCGAGCCTGACGCGTGCCGCGCCTCGACCTCGCCATCGTCCGGCTGGCCGCGCCCGTCGTGCCCGACGACATCCGCCGCGACTGGAAACGAGAGTGGGAGGCCGAACTCGCCTTCGATCACGGTCGGGGCCGCGGCGGGACCGCCCGCGCCGCGAGGGCCGTTGGCGCCGTGGTGCACGCCTGTTGGCTCAGGTGGGACCGCTGGAGGTGGGACGTGATCTGGAACGACCTCAAGTACGCCGCTCGCTCCCTGCGAAAACACCCCGGATTCACGGTGGTAGCCGTGCTCAGCCTTGCCGTTGGCATCGGCGCCAACGCCGCCATCTTCGGCGCCGTGCGCGCCGTGCTGCTGCGGCCCCTCCCGTTTTCGAGTCCCGAGGAGCTGGTGGCCGTGTCCACCACGACGATGGAGAGACCGGACGCGGCGGGGGGAGCGAGCTCCCCGCCCGACTTCACCGATTGGCGGCGTGACCTCCGGGGGTTCGTCGAGATGGCCGCCGTCATCGCGGGCGCGAGCGCGCTGACGGGGGACGGTCCCGCCGAGCAGGTCCCCAGCGCGAGTGTCACGGGTGGGTTCTTCGGCGTGCTCGGCGTCCCGGCGCTCTACGGCCGCGCGCTGGAGCCGGCGGACGATCCCGTGGGCGCGCCCGATGTCGCGGTGCTGGGGCACGCACTCTGGCAGCGCCGATACGGCGGCCGCCGCGACATCGTCGGTTCCACGATTACCCTCGACAGTCGCCCGTTCCAGGTGGTGGGCGTCATGCCCGCGGGCTTCGCGTATCCCCTCGGTGCAGACCTCTGGATCCCGCAGCGTTTTTCGGACGAGGAGCTGCGGACCCAGCGAGGAGCCCAGTATCTCGACGTCATCGCGAGGCTCGCGCCCGGCGTGACGCTGCTGCAGGCGCGGGACGAGATGCGGGCCTTCGCGCGCCGCCTTGCGGAAGTGCACCCTCGCACCAACAACGACCGCACCATCGCCCTGCATCCCATGCGCGAGGCGCTGGTGGGGGATGTGCGTGCCGCCATGTTCCTGATGCTGGGCGCGGTGGGCCTCGTGCTCCTCATCGTCTGCGTGAACGTGGCGAACCTCGTGCTGACGCGCGCGGTCGGGCGCCGCCGCGAGTGGGCCGTTCGCACGGCGCTCGGCGCAGGCCGGGCACGCCTGGTGCGGGGGCTGCTGGCCGAGAGCGGGCTGCTCGCCGTCGTGGGTGGGCTCGCCGGGCTGGTGGTGGCGATGTGGGTCACGAGGCTGATCGCGGCGCTCGAGGGCAGCGTGGCCATTCCGCTCCTCGATCAAACGCGCGTGGACGGGACGGTTGCCCTCTTCACCCTTGCGGTGTCCGGATTGGCCGCCGCGGCGTTCGGGACGCTCCCGGCCTGGCAGGCTTCGAAGGGCCTGGACGTGGCAGTTGGCATCCGCGAAGAGGGCGGCGGCACCACGGGCGCTGGCTCCAGGCAGCGCCTGCGCGGCGCGCTCATCGTCGTGGAGGCCGCGCTGGCCGTCGTGCTGCTGGTGGGCGCGGGCCTCCTGATGCGCAGCTTCCTCGGCCTCGTCGCCGTCGATCTCGGTTTCTCGCGCGAGCGCGTGCAAACGTTCAACCTCTCGCTGCCCGAGCTCACGTATCCGACGCCGCCGGCCCGAGCGGCCGTGGTCGACACGCTGCTGTCCCGCGTGCGCGCGCATCCCGAAGTGGAGGCGGCAGCCGCCATCTTCGGGCTGCCGCTCACCAATTTCGGCTACGTCATCTCGATGTCCACGCTCGACGAGCGGACGCTGGACGACAAGGAATCCATGGAGCGCTCCCTCCAGGTGCGGGTGGTGACGCCGGACTACTTCAGGGCGATGGGGATTCCGATCCGCCGCGGCCGGGCATTCGGTGACGCGGACCGCCTGGGGGCACCACCGGCCGTGCTGGTCAACGAGACGGCAGCCGCACGACTGTGGCCTGGCCAGGATCCGCTCGGCCACTCCTTCGCGATGGGCACACGCCTGGGCCACAGGGAGACGCGCGCGGGTGGAACCGTCGTCGGTGTGGTGGGCGACGTGCGGGATTTCGGGCCGGCCCGCGCCGTTCGCCCGACGGTGTACCTGGCGCACGCGCAGCGGCCCGTGGACTTCGTCACCATCGTGGTGAAGGCGCGCTCCGACCCGGGCCCGCTGGTGCCGACCTTGAACGGTATCGTGGCCACCCTTGATCCCAATCTGCCCCTCTACCGGGTGCGCACCATGGATCAACTCGCCAGGGACGCTGTGGCGCAGCCACGGCTGTTCCTGATGCTGCTGGCGGTGTTCGCGATCGCGGCCGTGCTGCTAGCGGCGGTCGGCATCTACGGCGTGATGGCTCACGCCGTGAGTCAGCGCACGCGTGAAATCGGCCTGAGAATCGCGCTCGGGGCGGAGCGGGGGACGGTGCTCCGCATGGTCGTCGGGCAGGCGATGACGATGGCCGTCGGGGGTCTGGCGATGGGCATGGCGGGGGCCATGGCGACCGGACGGCTCATGCGGGGCCTGCTGTTCGGCGTGGAGCCCTTCGACCCCGTCACGTTCCTTGCGGCCGGCGCGGGCTTTGCGGGCGTGGCCCTCGTGGCCAGCGCGCTCCCCGCGCGTCGCGCGGCGCGCGTCGATCCGGTCGAGGCCCTGCGGGAGTCGTAGCGCCATCGCGGGCGGGGTGAGGGGCGATATACAATTGCCTCACTCACCCCATGACCAGGCAGTACTGCCATGTTGGCTCGCGCACGATCGCGTACCTCGACTCGGTTCCCGGCGCCTCGGACCTCCGCACCATCGTCCTGCTGCACGCATTCCCGCTGGGCGCGGGCATGTGGGAACCGCAGATTCGCAGCATTCCCAAGGGGTGGCGATTGATCACGCCGGACCTCAGCGGGTTCGGCGGCACCTCGGAAGCGGGGGGGCCCTCGCCCTCGATGGACGACTACGCCCGGGACGTCATCGACCTGCTGGGCGCGCTCGGCATCAGCCGAGCCGTGGTCGGCGGATGCTCGATGGGCGGCTACGCGACGTTTGCCGTCATCCGGAAGGCGCCCGAGATGGTCGAGGCGGTCGTGCTGGCCGACACGCGGGCGGGCGCGGACTCGCTCGAGGGGCGCGCGAACCGGCGCAGCATGCTGGCGCTCGTGGATCGGGAAGGGGCATCGGGCGTGGCTCGCGAGATGATGCCAAAGCTCCTGGGCCGCACGACGCGCGAGACGGACACGACGGTGGAATCCACGGTCCGACGCCTGATCAAGCAGCAGTCGCCCGAGGGCATTCGCGGGGCCATCCAGCGGATGATGGACCGGCCCGATTCGACGCCCACGGTATCGTCACTGAAGGTTCCCGCGCTGGTCCTGGTCGGGGAGGAAGACGAGCTGACGCCAGTGGAGGAGTCGCGGCGGATCGCGGCGGCTATCCCGGGCGCGCGCCTGGAGATCATCCCGCTGGCCGGGCACCTCGCGAACCTCGAACAGCCGGGGCCGTTCAACGCCGCACTGGTCGCGTTCCTGGCCTCACTCTCATGAAGACGTTGATCCCGGCGGTGCTCGCCGTGCTCGTCCTGGCGTCCGGCACGGGCGCGCAGGACGCGCCGCCGCCTTCCGTGGATCCGCTGCACCGCGCGTTCGACGGCATCCTCGATATCTACGTGCGCGACGGGCTGGTGTACTACCAGGCGCTCAAGCTCGAGCGCGCGCGCTTCGATCGGTACGTGGCGAGCCTCGGCGAGACCGAAGTCCCCGACAGCTGGGGGCCGCAGCGCCGGCTGGCCTTCTGGATCAACGCCTACAACGCGTTCGTGCTGCGCACGGTCATCGATCACTATCCGATCCGCGGCCGCGCACCAACGTATCCGCCCAACAGCATCCGCCAGGTGCCCGGGGCGTTCGAGCGCCGGCAATTCCGCGCCGGCCGCCGCATGGTTACCCTCGATCAGATCGAGAAGGACATCATCGTCCCCCTGGGCGACGCCCGGGCGTTGCTGGCCCTCGGCCGCGGCGCGCTGGGTGGCGGCCGCCTCAAGAGCGAGGCTTACACGGCCGATCGTCTGGACGAGCAGCTCGACGCGATGGTGCGCGAGGTCGTCGACCGGCGCGAGATGGTCTTCGTGGACCAGCAGAACGCGGTGATCAGCGTGAACCCGATGTTCTCGTGGCGCGAGCCAGCCTTCGTCGACGCATTCGCCGGCAGGGCGGCCCCGGAATTCGCTGCGCGCAGCCCGCTGGAGCGCGCTGTCCTCGGCCTCATCGCGCCGGTGGTCGTGCGATCGGAGGCGGAGTTCCTGAAGGGGAACCGGTTCCGGGTGGCCTTCCACGACTTCGACTGGCGACTGAACGACCTCACACGGAGGTAGGGCGCGGGGGTCGAAGCACGAAGGTTCGAAGCACGAAGGTTCGAAGCACGAAGGTTCGAAGCACGAAGGTTCGAAGCACGAAGGTTCGAAACACGAAGGTTCGAAACACGAAGGTTCGAAACACGAAGGTTCAAAGCACAGATGGATCTCGGGTTGAGTGGGAAGGTGGCGGTCGTCACGGGCGGCAGCCGGGGGCTGGGGCTGGCGGCGGCACATGCGCTGGCGGCGGAGGGGTGCCGGGTGGTGATCGGCGCGCGCGGCCTCGCCCAGCTGACGGAGGCGGCCGACCAGATTCGTGCACGCCACGGCCGCGGGACGAAGGTGCTCGCCGTCACCTGCGACGTGTCCACGACCGAGGGCGTGGATCACCTCATCGAGTCGGCGGTCGTGGAGTGCGGCGGCGTGGACGTGCTGGTGAACAACGTCGGCGTCGGCCGCGGCAGCACGCTCGAGCGCACCTCCGACGCGGAGTGGCGCGAGGCCTTCGATCACACGCTGTTTCCGGCCATCCGCTGCTCGCAGCTGGCCCTGCCGCACATGCGGCAGCGGGGCGGCGGTGTCATCGTCATCATCTCGTCCATCTACGGGCGGGAGGCGGGCGGCCGCATGACCTACAACGTCGTGAAGGCGGCCGAGATCAGCCTCACCAAGTCGTTGGCCCAGCAGCTCGCGCCGGACGGCATCCGCGTCGTTGGCGTGGCGCCCGGATCCATCCTGTTCGAGGGCGGATCGTGGTGGAAGCGCCAGCAGGAGGATCCGAAGGGCATCGCCGATTTCATCGCACGCGAGCTGCCATTCGGGCGATTCGGCACACCCGAAGAGGTGGGCAACGTCGTGGCGTTTCTCTCCTCTCCCCGCGCCAGCTGGATCAGTGGCACCACCGTCGTCGTGGACGGCTGCCAGTCACGGATGTTCTAGAGGGGTGCGAGCAGGTGCACCCGGGTGCGGGCGGGTGCGGGCCGGTGCGAGGGGGCTGCGGGCGCGCACTATAATCGGGAGGTGCCTGACGGCGCAGACCTTCAGGGAGCCTCCATCCTTCAGTACCGCGTGGTCGACCGCCTGGGCAGCGGGGGCATGGGCCAGGTGTACCTCGCGGAAGACACGCGCCTCGGCCGGCGCGTCGCGCTGAAGTTCCTCGCCCCCGCGCTCGGCGCCAATCCCGAGTCGCGCGCGCGGCTCGTCCGCGAGGCACAGGTGGCCGCGCAGCTGCGCTCGCCGCACATCGCCGTGGCGTACGACCTGGTCGAGCACGACCGGGGCCTCTTCATCGCCATGGAGTACGTGGAGGGCGAGCTCCTCTCCGCGCGCATCGCCCGCGGCCCGCTCTCCGCGGCCGACAGCCTCGACATCGCCATGCAGGTGGCCGATGCCCTGGACGAGGCCCACCAGCTCGGCATCGTCCATCGCGACATCAAGAGCGCGAACCTGATGATCACGTCCCGTCAGCTGGTGAAGGTCCTCGATTTCGGCCTCGCCAAGAACGTGCCCTCGCGCGACGCGCACGTCACGCAGGCCTCCCTGACGATGGCCGGAATGGTCGTGGGCACGCTGAACTACATGCCCCCGGAGCAGTTGAGGGGAGGGCTGGTGGACCACCGCGCGGACCTGTTCTCGCTCGGCGTGGTTCTCTACGAGATGCTCACCGGCCACCTGCCGTTCGCCGGCGAGTCGATGGCCGATGTCGCGGATCGCATCCTCAACCGGGAGCCCGAGGCCATCGGGCGCTACACGTACAGCGTCCCCTCCGACGTGGAGACGATCGTCCGCAAGGCGCTGGAGAAGGATCCCGACTTCCGCTACCAGTCCGCGCGCGAGTTCTACGTGGACCTGGCGAACGCGCGCCGCCGCCAGCGCGACCAGCCGTTCGCGGCCTCGTCTGCGTGGCGCGGCCCGCTCGACTTCTCCGACCCGGCATCGGCACTCCCGGTGCTGCAGGCCGGCCAGGTCGGCGGGGCGCGGTCGGTGGCCGTCCTGGCGTTCACGAACATCACGGGCGACGCGGCGGACGAGTGGATCGGACAGGGCATCGCCGAATCGCTCACCGCCGACTTCGCGAAGATTGGCGGCCTCACCGTGATCCCGCGCGAGCACGTCTTCGAGCTGCAGCGGAACCTCGGGGTCGGCGGCCGCGGCGCCGACGAGCGCCAGTCGCTGGACCTCGGACGCCGGCTCGAGGCGGCGTTCGTCGTGACCGGCGCCTACCAGCGCCTGCGGGATCGCGTGCGCATCACGGCGCAGGTGATCGAGGTGCCGACCGGGCGGTCGGCGGCCACCGTCAAGCTGGATGGCACGATCGACCAGATTTTCGAGCTGCAGGATCAGCTCGTGCAGGAGCTGGCGCGCACGGGCATGGAGCGCGATCTCGGGACCGCGGAATTGCAGGCCATCGAGGGCGACACCGACGTGTCGGTCGAGGCCTTCGAGGCGTTCTCACGCGGCATGCTCAACCTGCGCATGGCCAGCCGCGATTCGGTCGATCGGGCCATCGGCCTCTTCGAGCGGGCGCTGGATCTCTCGCCCGGCTACGTGGACGCGATGATCGCCCTGGGAAGCGCCCTCAACCTGAAGGGCGCGTTCCTCTCGATGCCGGAGCTGCCCGAGCGCAGCCTGGCCCTGTTGCGGCAGGCCGTCGCGCTCCGCCCCGACTCGGCCGAGGCGCACATCCGCCTCGGCGAGACGCTCTCGGACCTCGGCCAGGTGGACGAGAGCATCGCGGAGATGCACGAGGGTCTGCGGCTCTCGCCCGACAACCCCGAGGCCCACGCCAGCCTGGCGCGGAACTACTGGATGGGGAAGGGCGATATCGACCTGGCCATCGCGCACTTCAGGCGCACTCTCGCGCTCAACCCCGACGCGGGCTACACGCACCTGCAGCTGGCCCTGCTCCATGCCTACCGCGGCGACCTGGACGATGCCGAGCGCGAGGCGCGCGCGGCGGTGGTCCTGCAGGAGCAGGCCATGTCGGGCACGCGCGGGCTGTTGATCGTCGGCGCCCGCTCGCGCCTCGGCTACGTCTTCTACCGGCGCGGCCAGTACGAGGAGGCCATTCGCGAGTACCGCCGGGAGCTCGACTTCGTGTCGATGAGCGATCACGCGCTCCGGGAGCGGACGACGATCGAGCTCTCACAGAAGCTCGCGGCGGCGTACCAGCGGATGGGCGACGCGGAAAACGCGCAACTCCACTTCGACCGCGCCGTGAGGGCCTTCGACCAGCGCCTCGCCGGCGGCGCCGACGACCCGTACACGCGCTACTACATGGCCGCGCTGTGTGCCATGCGCGGTGACGCCGAGCAGGCGCGAAAGCACCTGGAGCGCCCGCTCGCCGAGCTCGGCCCGTACACGCGCTGGCGCCTGCCACGGGACCCTGACTTCGATGGCGTCAGGGAAGCGCTTGGTCTTGAGGTCCTGGGGTCTTGAGGTCTTGAGGCCCTGAGTCCTGGCGCATCTCAGCTGTGCACGCCCAAGGGCTTCGAGCCCCGGCGAGAGCACCTCGGGCTTCATCCTTCACGACCCAAGACCCCAAGACCCCAAGACCCCAGGACCTCAAGACGTAGCCCCGGTCAGCGTGAGGATGGCCAGCGCCAGCACCTTCGTGGAAGCGACCAGGTCGTCCACGCGGCAGTACTCGTCCGGCTGGTGTGCCTGTTCGAGCTCGCCCGGGCCGTAGGCCACGCAGTGCGGGACGCCGGCGATGCGCGCGACGTGCTTGTGGTCGTAGGTGCCGGGGCTCGCGACGCGCGTGGCTTTCCGGCCGAGGACGCGGCCCACGCCCGCCTCGATGGCCGCGATGACGGGGGAATCGTCCGGGGTGCGCGTGGGGTGCACGACCATCAGGTCGCGCAGCGCGTAGTCGACGCGCGGGACGCGCGCGCGCACCCGGTCCAGCACCGCTTCCACCTCCCGCTTCGTCTGCTCGAAGCCCTCTTCGAGCAGGAATCGACGGTCGAAGACGGCCCGGCACACGTCGGCCACGCACGGGGTCTGGATGCCGTCCACGGGCTGGCCGCCAAAGATGCCGTTGATGTTGATGGTCGCCTGGCGGGCGCCCTCCGGGACGACGGGCACCTCCGTCCGCCTGGCGGCCAGCGCCGGCAGCACCTCCTCGCGAATCGCCTGCAGCAGGTGGCCCATGCCGTCGATGGCGTTCACGCCGAGGAACGGCATGCTGCCGTGCGCGATGTGCCCGCGGGCCGCCACCTCGAACCAGTAGACGCCGCGGTGCCCGACGCACACCCGGTCCACGTTCAGCGGCTCCGGGATGATGCAGTAGTCCGTTCGCGTGGACGAGATGCGGCCGTGCTCGGCCAGCCAGGCCACGCCGGCGAACCCGCCGCTCTCTTCGTCCACCGTGCCGCTCACCTCGATGGTACCGGGCACCGGCACCCCTGCACGACGGATGGCCTCGGATGCGAAGGCCGCGGCCGCGATGCCCGCCTTCATGTCGCACGAGCCGCGCCCGTAGATCCGGCCGTTTCTGACGACGCCTCCGAACGGATCGAGCGTCCACCCCTCGCCGGCCGGGACGACGTCGAAGTGGCCGTTCAAATGGACCGTGGGCCGCGCCGCCAGTCCGGTGCGCGTGCCGACGACGTTCAGCCGGGGGTGGCGGGCGGTATGCTCGGGCCTTCCCTCGGCGGCGAAGTACTCGACGTCGAAGCCGAGGCGGGCCAGCGTGTCGCCGATGAAGCGCGCGCAGTCCTCGTAGTGCTCGCCGGGAGGGTTGACGGTGGGGATGCGTACCATGTCGGCGGTGAACGCCACGATCTCATCCGTGGCGCGCTCCACCTCGACGAGGACGCGATCGATCAGGTGTGATGACGATGCAGGCACAACAAGCCATCGTGACCGGAACGCGTGTCCGGGTCAATCCTCGACGGTTCTGCGGTTATGATCTCCGGTCATGCGCGTGCCCGCGACTCTCGGCCTCCTTTCCCTGATTGCCGTGGCCTGTGTGAACGGCCAGGCGCCGGCGCCCCCGGCCTCGACGCAGGCGGCCTCGACCGCACCGGCGGCTGGGACGAATCACACGCTCACGGCGGTTCCCGGCATCAAGGTCGGGCACCACACGCTCACCGAGCGGCCCACGGGCTGCACGGTCATCCTCGTGGATGGCCAGGGCGCCGTTGGCGGCGTGTCGCAGCGCGGCGGGGCGCCCGGCACCCGCGAGACCGACC
Organism: Acidobacteriota bacterium; assembly: GCA_020851565.1. GTDB lineage: Bacteria > Acidobacteriota > Vicinamibacteria > Vicinamibacterales > UBA2999 > VFZN01. The sequence goes on from JADZCN010000128.1 coordinate 14,635, forward strand.
TGCTCGATCCCGGCAACATGGTGGACAAGGTGAACGCGGTCGTGCTGTCGGGGGGCAGCGCCTTCGGCCTGGAGGCCGCCACGGGCACCGTCCGCTGGCTCGAGGAGCACGACATCGGCTGGGACGTCCGCATCGCGAAGGTCCCCATCGTCCCCGCCGCCATCCTGTTCGACCTGCCGGTCGGCGGCAATCCGAAGATTCGCCCGACCGCCGACTGCGGGTACCGCGCGGCTGGCATCGCGTCATCGGCCCCGGTGCCGGAGGGGTCGGTCGGCGCGGGAGCGGGCGCGACGGTCGGGAAGAGCGGTGGGCCGGGCCGCTCGATGAAGGGTGGCCTCGGCAGCTACAGCATCACCTTGCCCAATGGCCTGAGCGTAGGCGCCATCGTCGCCGTGAACGCCGTCGGCGACATCATCGACCCCGACTCCGGGAAGGTGGTGGCCGGTGTGCGCAACCCCGACGGGAGCTTCGCCGACGCGCGTACGTTGCTGCGCACGGGCCAGACCGGCCCGCGCCCGCGTGCCGCGGAGAACACGACCATCGGCCTGGTCGCCACCAACGCGAAGCTCACCAAGGCGCAGGTGAGCCGCATGGCCCTGATGGCCGACGATGGGTTCGCGCGCGCCATCTTCCCGGCGCACACGCAGGGCGACGGCGATACGGTGTTCTCCCTCGCGACCGGGCAGTGGGACGGGGAGGTGGACATCTCGCAGATCGGGGCGCTCGCGGCCGACGTGATGGCACGCGCCATCGTCCGCGGGGCCACCGAGGCGACGGGGATTCCCAACATCCCGGCCGCGCGGGACCTGAAGAAGTAACGGCACGTGAACGTCTACGTCGTGTTGCTCGTGGCCTACGCGGTCGTCCTGACCGGCGTGGGCCTGTGGATTGCGCGCCTCGTCCGTGGCAGCAGCGACTTCTTCGTCGCGGGTCGGTCGCTCACGGCGCCGCTGCTCTTCTCGACGGTCCTGGCCTCGAACATCGGGGCGGGGTCCACGGTCGGCGCGGCCGGGCTCGCCTACGGCGATGGCATCAGCGCCTGGTGGTGGAACGGCTCGGCCGCCATCGGCTCGATCGCCCTCGCGTGGTGGGTGGGGCCCCGCATCTGGAGCCTGGCGGAGCGGCACGGCTTCTACACGGTCGGCGACTTCCTCGAGCACCGGTACGGCCGGCCGGTGCGGGGCGTGGTGTCGGCGCTCATCTGGGTCGGCACGCTGGCCATCCTCGCAGGACAGCTCATCGCTGGCGCCGCCGTGCTCGAGGTCGTGGCGGGCGTGCCGCGGGCGTGGGGGACGGCCATCGGCGCCGCGGCCATGCTGGTGTATTTCGTCGCCGGCGGCCTGCTGAGCTCGGCGTGGGTGAACGCCGTGCAGCTGGTCGTGCTGCTGGTCGGCCTGCTCGTCGCGGTGCCCATGGTCCTCTCGAAGGCCGGCGGGCTCGCGGGCATTGCGGCGGCTGCACCGCCGCACTACTGGGACTTCTGGCACACGACGGGCCCCGGCTCGGGGATCACGCTGCTGGCGATGCTGGGCCCCGCGTTCATCATCTCACCGGGACTGCTCCAGAAGGTCTATGGCGCTCAGAACCCGCGCGCGGTCCGCGCCGGCGTGGGGGTGCAGGCCCTGGCGCTGGGGCTGTTCGCCTTCATTCCCGTGCTGCTCGGCATGTCGGCGCGCGTGATAGCGCCGGACGTGGTGAGCCCGAACCTGGTGCTCCCCACCGTGCTCGTCGAGGCGCTGCCCGTCTGGTTGGGCGCCCTGGCCCTGGCGGCCGTGTTCTCGGCCGAGGTCAGCACGTGCGACGCCATTCTCTTCATGCTGGCGACGTCGCTGTCGCAGGATTTGTATCGGCAGTTCGTGAACCCGAAGGCCGACGACCGTACGATCCTGCTGGTGGCCCGACTGGCCGCCGTCGCGGGCGGCGCCATCGGTGTCGTACTCGCCATCCAGCTGCCGACGGTCATCGGCGCGCTCAGCATCTTCTACACGCTGCTGGGCGTGAGCCTCTTCGTGCCGGTCCTGGCGGGCCTGTACGTCCGGCGCGCCGGCATGCCCGAGGCGCTTGCCGCCATCGTGGCCGGCGTGTCGTTCGTGCTGGCCGTGCAGTTCTCGGGGCAGGCGGGTCGCGCGGTGTGGACCAACCCGAACGTGGGAGGATTGACAGCGGCTGCGCTGGCGTTCCTGGCCGTGATGGCGGTGAGAGGGATGAAGCAGAGGCGATGACGCGCCGGATGTCGCGGAGGGAACGATCCGCAGAACGCGCAGATCACGCGGATGGGATCCGGGGGAGCCCGGTGGCCGTCCCTCGGCCAGGTTGAGGACGGTCGGGCTTCCGCCCGCCGGCCTCCTTCAATCCGCGCAATCCGCGTAATCTGCGGATCAACCAGATCCCAAATCCGCGCAATCCATCAAGGGAATCACGCACGTGGACATGTTCAGGCTCGACGGGAAGTTCGTGGCAGTCGTAGGCGCCGGCAGTGGCATCGGCGAGAGCGTGGCTCTGGCGGCGGGCGCGCAAGGGGCCCACGTGACCTGCCTTGACCTCAATGCCGGGAGTGCCGCGGCGGTCGCGGAGAGGATCACGGCTGCTGGGGGGAAGGCCGCGGCCGGCCTGCTGGATCTCGGCGACGAGGCCCAGATCATCGCTGTCTTCGATGGCCTGGCGCAGAAGCACGGCCGGTTCGACGGGCTGGTCTGCACGCCGGCGATCAACGTGCGGAAGCCCATTCTCAAGTACACCCTGGCGGAGTTCGACAAGGTCGTGGGCCTGAACCTGCGTGGCAACTTCGCCGCGCTGATGACGGCGGGCCGCATCATGACGGCGCAGAAGTCCGGCAGCATCGTGCTCTTTTCCTCCATCCGCTCGGTTGCCACCGAGCCCGGGCAGTCGGTGTACTCGATGACCAAGGCGGGCATCGTGCAGCTGGCCCGGACCGCGGCCGTCGAATGGGGCCCGCTCGGCGTGCGCGTGAATGCCGTTGGGCCCGGGGTGGTGGAGACGCCGCTGACGGCGCCCATCAAGGCCAACGCCGAGTGGTACAGCGCGTACGCCATGAAGACCCCGCTGCAGCGCTGGGCCCAGCCGGCCGAGATGGCCGGCCCCACGGTGTTCCTGCTCTCGGATGCGGCCAGCTACGTGACCGGGACCATCATCTACGCCGACGGCGGCTGGCTGGCAGCCGACGGCCGCTTCACGCCGCCGGGGATGTAGGCCATGGCTGGTCCGCGATACCGCATTGCGGTCATCCCCGGAGACGGGATCGGCCAGGAGGTCACGCCCGCGGCACTGGACGTGCTGGGCGTGGTGGCCCGCCGAGCGGGACTCACGCTCGAGACGGTCGAGCATCCCTGGGGGTGCGACTACTACCGCGAGACGGGCCGCATGATGGCGCCCGATGCGCTCGAGCGGCTCCGCGAGGCCGATGCCATCTACCTCGGCGCCATCGGCCATCCGTCGGTGCCGGACCACGTCTCGGTGTGGGAGCTCATCCTGCCGATCCGGCAGCGCTTCGAGCAGTACGTGAACCTGCGGCCGATGCGCCTCCTGCCCGGCGTATCCTGCCCGCTGGCCGGCCGGGGCCCCGCCGACATCGACATGGTGTGCGTCCGCGAGAACAGCGAGGGCGAGTACGCCGGCGTCGGCGGGCGCGTCCACCGCGGCACACCGCACGAGGTGGCCGAGCAGACCGGCGTCTTCACGCGTGCCGGCATCGAGCGGGTGGTCCGCTACGCCTTTCGCCTCGCACAGTCGCGCCCGCGGAGAATGCTGGCGAGCGCCACGAAGTCGAACGCCCTGCAGCACTCGATGGTGCTGTGGGACGAGGTGGTCGAGCAGCTCGCGCCGGAGTACCCGGATGTGGCCGTCCGGAAGTACCATGTGGACGCGCTGGCGGCCCGCATGGTGACGCATCCGCAGACGCTCGACGTGATGGTGGCGTCCAACCTGTTCGGCGACATCCTGACCGACCTGGGCGCGGCGGTGTCGGGAAGCCTTGGCGTCGCGCCCGGCGCGAACCTGAACCCCGAGCGCGCACACCCGTCGATGTTCGAGCCCATTCACGGGTCGGCCCCGGACATCGCCGGCAAGGGCATCGCCAACCCAGTTGGCGCCATCTGGGCCGGCGCCTTGATGCTGGATCACCTGGGACACCGGGATCTGCACGATCGGGTGGTGGGCGCCATCGAGCAGGTGCTGTCGGCCGCGGTGGTACGGACGCCGGATCTCGGCGGCACGGCGACGACGCGGGACATGATGCAAGCCATCGTTGCAGCCGTCTGATAGGCTCGCGATGAGAGAACGGAACTCAAGGAGTCGATAATGACGCGAAGGTTGTTGGCGTGTGCGGGCCTGGCGCTGCTGGCCCTTGTTCTACCCTCACCGGCATGGGCCCAGGCGACGGGCCAGATCAATGGCGTGGTCACGGACACCTCGGGCGGCGTGCTGCCCGGCGTGACCATCGAGGTCACCAACCGCGCCACCGGCGCGATGCGGACGGCCGTGACCGGCGCAGACGGGTTGTTCACGGTCCCGCTGGTCCAGCCCGGTGACTACGACGTGAAGGCGACCCTGTCGGGCTTCCGCACCGCCCTGCGCGAGAACGTCCGCGTGACCGTCGCGGAAACGGCGCGCGTCACCTTCGAGATGGAGGTGGGCCAGCTCACCGAGACCATCACGGTGACGGCGGATGCCACCCTGGTGGAAACCAGCAACGCCACCCACGGCATCGTCATCACCGAGGACAAGGTGGTGGACCTGCCGCTGAACGGCCGCAACTTCACGCAGCTCGGCACGCTCATCCCCGGCGTCGTGGCGCCGCCCTCGGGGCTCGGCGGCCAGTCGGGCGATGCCACGCCGGGCGGTTTCGGCAACGTGACCGGCGGCTTCAACGTCAATGGCATGCGGAACCAGTCCAACAACTTCCTGCTGGATGGCGCCACCAACAACGACACGTTCAACACGGGCTTCGTGCTGCGGCCGCCCCCGGACGCCATCGAGGAGTTCAAGATTCTCACGCACGCGTTCGGCGCGGAGTACGGCCGCAACGCCGGCTCGGTGGTCAACGTGGTGACCAAGTCGGGCAGCAACACGGTGTCGGGCGCGCTGTGGGAATTCAACCGCGACGATGCGTTGATGACGCGGAACTATTTCGCGCCGGCCACCCAGGCCAAGCCGGAACTGAAGCAGAACCAGTTCGGTGGGGCGCTGGGCGGTCCCCTCGTCCGGAACAGACTGTTCGGTTTCGGGTATTACGAGGGGTACCGCAACGACAGCGGCATCACGAACAACGTGGTCGTGCTCTCGGAGGCGCAGCGGCGCGGTGATTTCTCGGCCATCTCCACGCCCATCCGCGACCCGCTGACGGGCCAGCCGTTCCCCGGCAACGTCATCCCGGCCAACCGCATCTCCCCGATTGCCTCGCGGCTGCTGAGCGACTTCGTGCCCCTGCCGAACTCGGCGGGGAACCGCTACATCGTGTCGCCCACGGTGAACGACGTGCGCGACCAGTTCGGCCTGCGCTTCGACTACCAGCTGGGGAGCAACCAGTCGCTGTTGGGCCGCTACATGCGGAGTGACACGGAGCGCACGACGCCGCGCGTGATCGCCGCGGTGGACCAGAAATCGCTGGCGACCCTGCAGGACTTCATGGTGTCGCACAACTACGTCATCAGCAACAACGTGATCAACCAGGCGCGCTTCTCCATCAACCGCATCACGGCGAACCCGGCGGTGACGAGCGGACTCACGCCGCTCGAGTACGGCATCAACCTGGCCAGCACGAACCCGGCGGCGGTCGGCCTCCCGTCGTTCGCCATCCAGGGCTTGTTCGGCGGCGGCACCTCGGCCCTGGGCGATCCGCAGCAGCCGTTCGTGGACCGGACGAACCATGTCTGGCAGGTGGCCAACGACCTCACCTGGATCCGCGGGCGGCACTCGATGAAGGCCGGCCTCGACGTCCGCCGGGAGGCGATGACGATCGCCTTCATCAACCGTCCGAACGGCGACCTCACCTTCAGTGGCGGGATCACCGGAAACGCGGCGGCCGACTTCCTGCTCGGCCTGCCCGCGCAGGTGCGCGCGACCACCACGCAGGCCATCCAGGACGGCTACGGCTGGCTCTTCGCCGGCTACGTCCAGGACGAGTTCCGCGTGACGCCGAGCCTGACGCTCAACTTCGGCCTGCGCTACGAGCTGCCCACCCCGTTCATCGACAAGAACGACGCCATCACGGGCTTCCGGACCGGCGTGCAGTCGCAGGTGTATCCGAACGCGCCCGCGGGCCTCGTCTATCCGGGCGACCCGGGCGTGCCGCGCGGCGTCGTGCCGACCGACAAGAACAACTTCGCGCCCCGGTTCTCGATGGCGTGGGATCCGTTCGGCGACGGCAAGACGAGCATCCGCTCTGCCTTCGGCGTGTTCTACGACGCGCTGGCCGGCCAGGGCGACTTCTTCCAGAGCGGCGTGCTGTCGCCGCCGTTCACCCCGCTGGTCGAGCTGAACACGCCGACGCCCATTACCCTGGCCGACCCGCTGGCCGCGGTGGCCGGGCCGCCGAACCCGTTCCCGCCGAACCTCACCATCATCGGCTGGGGCGACCAGTTCAAGTCGCCGTATGCCTACCACTTCAACGTCGGCGTGCAGCGCCAGCTCGGATCACGGATCGGGACCGAAGTGGCCTACGTGGGCTCACGCGGGTTCAACCTGCCGATCTTCATGGAGGTGAACCCCGGCGTCTACGTGCCTGGCCAGACCGCTCGCGGCGCCCGCCTCATGCCGGCGTTCTCACTGGTGCGACCCACGTTCTCGGCCGCGAAGTCGTGGTTCGACTCGCTGCAGGCCAGCGTGCGCATGCTGCCGACGCGCGGGCTGAACTTCCTGGCGTCGTACACGCTGGGCAAGGCCACCGACCATGTCTCCGGCCTGAACATCGGCGGCGAGGCGCGCCCGGTCCTGCCGGTCGTGCAGGGTGACGAGGCCAGCCTCGAGCGCGCGCTCGAGTATGAGAAGGGGCCGGCGCTCTTCGACGCGCGGCATCGCTTCGTCCTCAGCTTCGGCTACGAGTTGCCGCGGCTCGAGGACAAGGGTGCGCTCCTGCGCTATGTCGCCGGCGGGTGGCAGCTGAACGGCATCTACCAGGCGCAGAGCGGCTTCCCGTTCTCGGTCACGATGGGCTCGGTGCTCGACATCCGGTACATGACGAACCGGCCGGATGTGACCTGCGATCCGAACAACGGGCCCAAGACCACACAGCAATACTTCGACACCAGCTGCTTCACGCCGCTCACGCTGGCGCAGACGGGCGAGCGACCGGGCAACGCGGGCCGCAACAGCGTGCGCGGGCCCGGCTACCAGCGGACGGACCTGTCGATCTTCAAGAACTTCGACTTCGCGAACCGTCACCGCATCCAGGTGCGCGTCGAGACGTTCAACCTGTTCAACCAGGAGCGGTTCGGCCAGCCGGCCGGCGTCTTCGGCGCGGCGAACTTCGGGCAGATCACGACGTCCGAGGACGGGCGCGTGATGCAGCTGGCGATCAAGTACAGCTTCTAGCAGGGTGCGGGGTGCAGGGGTGCAAAGGTGCACGGGTGCCGGGTGCACCTGGCACCTCTGCACCGCGCACGCCTGCACCGCGCACCCCTGCACCCATGCACCCTTGCACCCCTGCACCTGCGACGCTTCCTTCCCGCCGCCAATTCCTCGAGCGGACCTTCGGTGCCGCCCTCGTCGCGCAGGCGCCCGGCGTGATCACCTCGGACCGCGTGCGGCCGCGCATCGACTACGGCGTGGCCGCAGGCGACATCGCGCCCGGCCGCGCCATTGTCTGGGCGCACGTGGACCGGCCGTCGCGGATGGTGGTGGAGTACGCCACGACCGAGTCGTTTGCCAACGCGAGGAGGGTGACGGGCCCTGCCGCCACGCCAGACTCCGGTCTGACCGCCCGCGTCTCTATCGGCGATCTGCCGGCCGGCCAGACCGTCTTCTATCGTGTCCGTTTTGAGGATCCCTCGGACCCGCGCATCGTCAGCGCGCCGGAGGTGGGACGCTTCCGGACCGCTCCTGGTCCGGGGCGGCCCGTTCGCATCGCCTGGTCCGCCGACACCTGCGGCCAGGGTTGGGGCATCGACACCGCGCGAGGCGGCATGCGCCTCTTCGAGACGATGCGCGCCGCGGATCCCGACCTGTTCCTCAACGTCGGCGATACCATCTACGCGGACCAGCCCCTGCGCGAGACCGTCACGCTCGAGGACGGCAGCCTCTGGCGCAACCTGGTGACGCCGTCGAAGGCGAAAGTGGCGGAGACGCTGGACGAGTTTCGCGGCTGTCACCTCTACAACCGCCTGGACGAGCACTATCGCCGTTTCTCCGCCGAGGTCGGCCAGGTGGCGATGTGGGACGACCACGAGGTGCGCGACAACTGGTACCCGACGCAGCTGCTGGGCGAGCGCGCGCCGTACCAGGAGAAGCGCGTGGCGGTGCTCGCGGCCCGCGCGCGACAGGCCTTCCTCGAGCACTACCCGATCGCGCTGGCCTCACAGGGCGAGACGCGCATCTATCGCACCGCACCGTACGGCCCGCTCGTCGAGGTCTTCGCGCTCGACATGCGCAGCTACCGCGGTCCGAACAGCGAGAACCGCCAGACCGCGATGAGCCCCGACGCGGCGTTCCTGGGCGCGGAGCAGGTGCGCTGGCTGGCCGACGCGCTGGCGAAGTCCGAGGCGACGTGGAAGGTCGTCGCCGCCGACATGCCGCTGGGACTCGTTGTGGGCCATCAGCCCGGGTTCCACGAGGCCGTCGCCAACGGCGACGGCGGGCCGCCGCTCGGGCGTGAGCTGGAGATCGCCGGGCTGCTCAGGACCCTCAAGGAGCGCCGCGTGCGCAACGTGGTGTGGGTGACCGCGGATGTGCACTACTGCGCCGCGCACCACTACGACCCCGCACGCGCGAAGGCGCCCGACTTCGACCCGTTCTGGGAGTTCGTCGCCGGCCCCGCGCACGCGGGCACGTTCGCGCCGCCGCCGCTCGACGCCACGTTCGGTCCGGAAGTTCGCTTCTCCGGTGTCCCCGGGGACCTGCCGCCGAACCGTCCACCGAGTGCCGGGTTGCAGTTCTTCGGCCTGCTCGAAGCGGACCCGACGGCAAGGGTCCTCACGGTGTCCCTGGTCAACACCGCCGGCACGCGAATCTACTCGACAGAACTCCAACCCGTGTCCTGACCGACCCGGTTCCCGACCCTTCGAACGCGAGCGCGAGGTTTCGCCCGTTTTTCGTGTAGCATCGTCTACACGCGATTACCCATGGCGGCGCAATCCAGTGCTCAGGTGTCGGCCCTCCGGACCCAGGAAAAGAAAGAGGTGGCCCTGCAGGGCGCACTGCAGGTGCTCGCGCCCGGCCCGGCCGCGGATCGGCCCGACACGCCGGACGGAGTGGTCACCGCAGTCCGCCGCCTCCCGGCCACGCCCGCCAGCTTCGCGCCGTTTCCGGAGGGGCTGGATCCACGCCTGCTGAAGGCGCTGGCCGCGCGCGGCGCCACCGAGCTCTACACGCACCAGGCCGCGGCTTTCGCCCACATCGCAGCGGGACGGAACATCGTCGTCACCACGCCCACGGCCTCGGGCAAGACGCTCTGCTACAACCTGCCGGTGCTGGACGCGGTGCTGAAGAACCCGGCCACGCGTGCACTGTACCTGTTTCCGACCAAGGCGCTCGCCCAGGACCAGATGGCCGAGTTGCACGAGATCGCCGGGACGATCAGCGACGAGGGCGGCGACGAGATCGGGGTGCACACCTACGACGGCGACACGCCGCAGGACGCGCGCCGCACCATCCGCACGCGCGCGCACGTCGTGTTGAGCAACCCCGACATGCTGCACTCCGGGATCTTGCCGCACCACCCGAAGTGGGCGAAGCTCTTCGAGAACCTCCGCTTCGTCGTCATCGACGAGCTGCACGCGTACCGAGGCGTGTTCGGCAGCCACCTGGCCAACGTGCTGCGCCGCCTGCGGCGCGTCTGCCGGCACTACGGGTCGGATCCCCAGTTCATCTGCTCGTCGGCCACGATCGCAAACCCCGCCGAGCTGGCCGAGCGGCTGGCGGAGCGGCCGTTCGCGCTCGTCGAGAAGAGCGGCGCCCCGCGGGGGGAGAAGTTCTTCGTCTTCGTGAACCCGCCGGTGGTGAACCGCGAGCTCGGCATCCGGCGGTCGTACCTGAACGAGTCGAGGCGCGTGGCGGGGGAGTTCCTCCGGCGCAACCTGCAGGTGATCCTCTTCGCGCAGAGCCGACTCGCCACGGAGATCCTTACGACTTACCTCAAGGACGACTTCGAGGATGTGCCCGGCATGCCGGAGAAGATCCGCGGCTACCGGGGCGGGTATCTGCCGCTGCGCCGCCGCGAGATCGAGAAGGGCCTGCGCGAGGGCCAGGTGCGCGGCGTGGTCTCCACCAACGCCCTCGAGCTGGGCATCGATATCGGCGCGCTGGACGTGTCGATCATGGCCGGCTACCCGGGCACCATCGCGGCGACGTGGCAGCGCGCGGGGCGCGCGGGCCGGCGTGCGGCCCGATCGGCCGCGGTGATGGTGGCCTCGAGCGCGCCGATCGATCAGTTCGTCGTCCGGCATCCCTCCTATTTCTTCGACGCCTCACCCGAGCACGCGCTCGTCAACCCCGACAACCTCAACATCCTCGTCAACCACGTGAAGTGCGCCGCCTTCGAGCTGCCGTTCACCGCCGTGGAGGAGTACGGGCGCGTGAACGTCCAGGAAGTCCTGGGCGTCCTCCAGGAGGCGGGGCTCGTGCACCTCTCGGGCGCGGACCCCGACGACGAGACGTCGGGGCAGTGGCACTGGACGAGCGAGTCGTACCCGGCGGACGCCGTGAGCCTGCGCTCGGTGTCGTCGGACAACTTCGTCGTCGTGGATCAGACCGGCGAGCCGAAGGTGATCGCGGAGACGGACTTCACCAGCGCGCTGTCGATGCTGCACCCGAAGGCCATCTACATCGTGGAGGGCCGGCTGTTCCAAGTGGAGAAGCTGGACTTCGAGGGCCGGAAGGCGTACGTGCGCTCGGTGGACTGCGACTACTACACGACCGCCATCGACTACACGAAGGTCACCATCCTCGACACGTTCGCGCGCGATGCCGCGGCGGTGGCGCACCATGGCGAAGTGCACGTCGTGTCGCGCGTGGTGGGCTTCAAGAAGATCAAGTTCCACACGAACGAGAACGTGGGCTCGGGCGAGCTGGATCTGCCCGAGCACCAGATGCACACGACCTCGTACTGGCTCGAGGTGCCCGGCCCCGTGCTGGCGGCGCTGCCCTACGCGGTGGACGACCGGCGCGACGGCATCCGAGGGCTCGCGTACGCCATGAAGAACGTGGCGCAGCTACTGCTGATGTGCGACCAGCGCGATGTCGGGCTGTCGGTGAACGCCGGCGACGAAGTGGTGGCCGGTCCAGCAGTCGCGCCGGGGCAGGACGCGCCGCGGATCTTCCTCTACGACGCCTACCCGGGCGGCATCGGCTTCAGCGCGCCGCTCTACGGGATGCACGACGAGCTGCTGGCGCGCACGCGCGTGCTCATCGAGGGCTGCGAGTGCGAGAACGGCTGCCCGACGTGCGTGGGCCCGGTGGGCGAGACCGGGCCGCTCGCGAAGACGGTGGCGCTCAGGCTGCTGCAGCACGTCATTGGGGATGCCGGGGCTGAAGCCCCGGCGCTCCGTGCCGCAGACGGCCCGATGCTGGGAGGGGCGGGCGCCCCGTCACTGGAGAGTGGGACGGAGCGCCGGGACTCCACTCCCGGCGATACGCCCGACGACGTGCCGTTCTAGCCGTGGCCAGCCTCACCGATCGACTGCGTGGCATCGTGGGCGGGGCCGTCCCGCGGCTCTCGCCGGAGCTGATGCCGCCGGGCGAGGCCACTCCTGTCGCGACCGACACGGCCGTTGCACGTTCGGCCAGCCTGCGCGAGCCCGCGATGGCGCGCGCCGCGGAGGTGCTCGGTGGGCAGGTCGTCGCGGCCCGGACGGGTGCCATCATCACCGTCGATCGCCACTACGCTTCCTCGGACCGCTACGGCCGCGTCACGATCGGCGACATCGTTGACACGCTGCTCGACCTGCACGACGCGCGCGCGCTGCTGGCGCGGGCCTGGCCCCCCTCCGCGTCAGGGCCTGGGAGGGCCGGTTGCCCTGGCGCGTCGGTAGTCGAGCCCACCTTGCCGCGAGACCGTCAGTCCCGGCGCGAGCCCGACTCGCGGTTCCCGACTCCCGACTCCCGAGAGCCCTCTGGCCTCTGGTTCCTCGATCTCGAGACGACCGGCCTGGCCGGCGGCGCCGGCACGCAGGCGTTCCTGGTCGGCTGCGCCTGCGTCTCGCGTGACGGCGTGTCGGTGCGCCAGTTCCTGCTGCCCGGCTACGAGCACGAGCGCGCCTTGCTGGCCGAGGTCGGCGACTGGGCGGCGGAGCGAGGCGCAATCGTCACGTTCAATGGCAAGTCGTTCGACGTTCCGCTCATCGAGACCCGGTATCTCTTCCATCGCGTGCCGTTCCCGCTTGAGGGCGTGCCGCACGTGGACATGCTGCACCCGGCACGCCGGCTCTGGCGGGCGCGCGGCACGCTGGACGGCAGCGGCGAGGCGAGCTGCTCGCTCGGCACGCTCGAGCGCCTGCTGGCCGGCGTGCATCGCGTGGGCGACGTGCCGGGCTTCGAGATCCCGTCGCGCTACTTCCAGTTCGTGCGCGACGGCGACGCGAGGCCGCTCGAGGCCGTGCTCGAGCACAACCGGCTGGACCTCGTGTCGCTGGCGCTGGTGATGGCACGGGCGCTCACGCTCGTCGATCGCGGACCGGGCGCGGCGCGCGACGCGTACGAGTGCCTGGGCCTGGCGCGCCTCTACGATCGCGCGGGCACGCTGGAGGAGGCGGAGGCGGCGTACGTGCGCGCCGTTGAGATGCTGCTCCGGGTCGGCCGGGATCCCGAGGCCACCGGCGAGGCGTTGCGGCGGCTGGCCTACTGCCGTCGCCGCTCGGGCCGCACGCATGAGGCGGCCGCGGCGTGGCAACAGCTCGCCGACCTGCCACGCTGCCCGGCCGGGCTCAGGCGCGAGGCCCGCGAGGCCCTGGCCATCTTCCACGAGCATCGCGCTCACGATCTCGCCGCCGCGCGGGCGCATGCGGAGAGGCTGCTGGTCGAGCAGCCTTCGGGGCGGCGACGTGACGAGGCCGAGCACCGGCTGCGCCGCATCGAGCGGAAGATGGGTCGCGCCCGGTCGCTGGCCAGCCTCTGGCCCGAGCGCGAGCCCTAGCCCGACCGTCGAGCCCGGCTCACGGCTCGCCGTCCCGTTTTCCACCCGCGTCCGTCCAACACGTCATCGTCGTGCCTCGTCGGCAGATCGTTCCTCGAAACCGGAGGTTCGCCATGGGTCCTCACAGGCGCGCAGTCGTGCTGGTGCTGGTTGTCGGGCTGGTCGTCGGCGTCTCGCGCGGCGTGGCCGCCCAGAACACCACGGAGGTCGTCATCGAGTGGAATCGCGTCCTGCAGGATGCGCTCCGCGTGCCGGGCGCCACGCCACCCACCGTGTTCTTCACGCGGCCATATGCGATGCTGCACGTCGCCATCTTCGACGCGCTGAACTCGATCGACCACCGTTACCACCCCTACGCCGTGCGGGTGCGGGCCACCGAGGCGGCCTCGCGCGAAGTGGCAGCCGCCCAGGCCGCCCACGACGTGATGGTGGCCATGATCCCGTCCCAGGCGGCCACGTTCGACGCGGCGCTGGCCGCCACCCTGGCGCAGTTCTCCGGTGACGACGCCACCGAGGGCGCGCGCGTGGGCGCCGCCGTGGCCCGGGCCGTCCTCGACGCGAGGAGCGATGACGGATGGAACCGGCCCGCGCAGAGCTACGCGCTGCCGAACCTTCCCGGCAACTGGCGGCCGACACCGCCTCAGGAGGCCCCGGCGGCGCTCGTGCACTACCAGGACGTCACGCCGTTCTTCCTGCCACATCGCCTGCGCTTCCTGCCGGCGGCCCCGCCCGCTCTGACATCCGAGCGTTACACGAACGACTTCAACGAGGTGAAGCGGCTGGGCGGAACCACGAGCACGGCTCGCACCGCCGAGCAGACCCAGACGGCGCGGCTCTGGGCCGGCGTCGGGTTTTCCACGAATGCGTGGAACGTCTGGTACCACATCGGGCGCGACCTCGCTCGGGCCCGCGGGCTGGACGGGCTCGACACCGCGCGGGTGTACGCGCTGCTGGCCATGACCCATCACGACGCACTGATGACGTCGTTCTCGGGCAAGTTCATGTACGGGCTGTGGCGCCCCGCGCTGGCCATCCGCGAGGCGGACCGGGACGGCAACCCCGACACCGAGCCCGACCCGACCTTCGTGTCGCTCCTCGGGACGCCGCCATATCCGAGCTATCCGGGCAACATGGCCTGCATCGGTGCCTCGTCGTCGGCTTTGTTCGCCGGGCTCTGGGGCCAGGACGATGTGCCGTTTTCCGTGACGTGGGCGGGCATCAACCAGGCGGACGTGACCCGATCGTATCCGGGCTTCCGCGCGCTGGCGAACGAGGAGGCGGACAGCCGCATCTACGGCGGGATCCACTTCGGCTTCGATCACACAGCGAGCTTCGGTGTGTGCACCGAGTTGGGGCGCTATGCGTTCGAGAACGTCCTGCGGTCGAGATTCGGCCGGCAGTGAGGGCGGGAAGCCCCGACAAAATGGGGGCGGAACTGGCGAGGGCTCCAGCCGGGAGGCTGGAGCCCCATGCCTCAGTTGGCTTTCTTCGGGGACGCCTTCTTTGCCTTGGCCTCCCTGGCCGCGGCCTTGCGCGCCTCGACGGTCTGTGCGCCGAACTTCTTGGTGAAGCGATCCACGCGGCCCTCGGTGTCGATCAGCTTCTGCCGGCCCGTGAAGAACGGGTGGCAGTTGTTGCAGATCTCGAGATGCAGGTCCTTCTTCGTGGAACGGGTCTTCCATTCCGCGCCGCAGGCGCAGTGAACGGTGACCTCGTGGTACTCGGGGTGGATGCCAGGCTTCATGTCGTCAATCCCTTCGGTGCCGGATCCGGGACGGGCCCGCGGGTGCATCCCGTGGCTCGTCGTCCACTTACCGGCGGCTGGTGAAAACACCCCAGTATATCAGCCGGCTGCCTCCCTGGGGCCCTCCGGCTCCGGTCGTGGCCCCCTGGGCTCCCGGCGGCCTGCCCGGAAGAGCTTCCATGACTGCCACCCCCAGGACAGCCCCAGCCACGCGACGAACAGGCCCAGCGGAATGGCGACCAGGGCGGGCACGACCAGGGCCAGGGTCGCCACCCCCAGGGCGAGGCCGGCGCCGTAGAGCAGCATGACGGCCTCGGCCGGACCGACCGGACGCTTGGCCGTCAGGACGGCGCCAAAGGTGTTGCCGATGCGGAGGGCGCCGGCCGCCGCGCGGGACGTGCTGCCACTGCCGCGCCGGCGCTTGCGGCCCGGGAAATCGGCCCTGGTGGGACGCACGCGACGGTGGCTCAGGACGATCTCGGTGGTGTTGGCCAGGTCCGCCTCGTACAGGGCCTCCATCTCCGCGCCGAACCGATCGTCCTCGACGGCCACGTCCAACTCCCAGTTGCCCAGCCAGCTCTGCAGGTTGAGGTTCGTGGACCCGACTCGTGCCCAGCGGCCGTCCGCCACGGCCGTCTTGGCGTGCATCATCGTCCCGTTCCATTCGAAGACGCGGACGCCGCCTTCGAGCAGTACCCGGTACCCGGCGCGGGTCAGCCGTTGTACGGCGGCGAGGTCGGTGCCGCTTCCCGGCACGAGCAACCGGACGTCCACGCCGTCGCGCGCGGCGCCGAGGAGCGCCTCGACGTACAGCGGGCCGCCGACGAAGTAGGCATCGCTCACCCACAGGCGATGCCGGGCGACAGCGGCGACCAGCTGATCCAGGCGCAGGACGCCGCCCATCGACGGCATCGATGCCACCACCCGCAGGGCGACGTCGCCGGCAGGCGGCGCCGGCCCGACCTGCCGTTCCTCGTCGGGGAGGGGCGGGCCGGCGTGCGCCCAGGCGTCGGCAAACGCGGCTTCGATGTCGGCCACGGCTGGCCCCTCAATACCCACGCCGGTATCGCGCCAGGGCTCGATGTCGCGGCCGGGATCGCCGACCCACTGGTCCCCCACGCACAGCCCGGCCACGAACGCGGTGTGGCCGTCGATGGCGATCATCTTCCGGTGATCGCGCGAGAGGGCGGCCAGCGGCGCCGCCAGCCTCAGGGGATTGAAGAGGCGGGCCTCGATGCCGGCCTCCTGCAGGCCCCGCCAGTAGGCCCGCGACGTCTTGTTGAGGCTGCCGAGCCAGTCGCAGAGCACCCGGACCTGGACGCCGGCGCGAGCCCGCTCGGCCAGTGCTTCGGCGAACATGCGCCCGGCACGGTCGCTGTAGAGGATGTAGCTCTCGAAGTGGATCCACCGCCGGGCGCTGGCGATGGCGTCCAGCCAGGCGGGGTAGTTCTCGCGGGCGTCGCGGAGCAGCCGGACACGGTTGCCGGCGACCAGCGGCGCGCCGGCCGTCCGCGAGAACGCCTGGTTCGCAAGCAACCGGAGCGTGCTGGACACGGGGGCATTGTACGGGAGGGCCAGTCGGGCGATAACGGATGAGCTGGGCGTGGCCACTCTGCGTCCCTGCGATCCAGTTCGCCCCTCGATTCTGCCCGTTCGGGACATCCTGAGAGGTCCCGTGCAGGCCCAGCGGTTATACTGCCGGTCCACAACCCCAGCCAAATGCTGGAGATCCGGCCCGGCGGCACGTTGAGCCCGC
Source organism: Acidobacteriota bacterium (assembly GCA_020851565.1). Classification (GTDB taxonomy): domain Bacteria; phylum Acidobacteriota; class Vicinamibacteria; order Vicinamibacterales; family UBA2999; genus VFZN01. The sequence continues at coordinate 31,435 of JADZCN010000128.1, forward strand.
CCGCAGCCGGGGGAGGCCTATGCACAAGCCAGTCAAGTACGTCGAAAAGGGACTCACCTATATCGCCAAGGGCGCGTGGCAGGTATTCGACGCGTTGAACAGCATCAGGCCGAACCAGGCCTTCACGCCTGCCTGGTCCGAGAAGCCGCTCCTCAAGTCCTACCAGAAGGTGAAGCCGCCGCTCGGCTGGCCGCGCCAGACCGACTCGCTCTGCCCGGTCTGCGTGCGCGAGGCCCGGCAGGAGATTGTCGACGGCAAGCGCGACTACAAGGAGCTGCTCACCGAGAAGATCGGCGAGATCAAGGCGACGATCCTCGAGCGCGACGGCAAGATCCTGATGGTGAAGGACTGCCCCATCCATGGCCACTTCGAGGACGTCATGGCCATCGACACGGCGTTCTTCAAGCACCTCGAGGACAGCTTCCCGGGGTCGGACATCCTGTCGCACGCCGACGAGAAGCTGCACAACCACGGCTCGTCCACCATCAAGTACGGCCGCGGGGCGGTGCTCACCATCGACCTGACGAACCGTTGCAACATGATGTGCGATCCCTGCTTCATGGACGCCAACCAGGTCGGGTTCGTCCACGAGCTGAGCTTCGAGGACATCAAGACGCTGCTCGACAACGCCATCTCGATCAAGCCGAAGCGGCAGATGTCGGTGCAGTTCTCGGGCGGCGAACCGACGCTCTCGCCGTACTTCCTCGACGCGGTCCGCTACGCGAAGAAGGTGGGCTACAACAGCGTGCAGGCGGCGACCAACGGCATCGAGTTCGCCAAGAGCCCCGAGTTCGCGCGCGCGGCGGCCGAGGCCGGCCTGCGCTATGCCTACCTGCAGTTCGACGGCATCGGCAACGCCGCCAACAGCCATCGACTCGTCGGCAACCTGTTCGACGTGAAGCTGCGTGCCATCGAGAACCTGTGGAGCAACGGCGTCGACATC
>JADZCN010000129.1 GCA_020851565.1 Acidobacteriota bacterium
AGAGCTCGCGACGTCGAAGGGCGTCAAGCAGGCCGTGGCCGCGGGCTTCGACCGCGTGTTCCTCACGATTCTCGACACTCACGTCGCGTCGCTCATCGCCGCGGCCTTCCTGTTCCAGTTCGGCACGGGCCCGATCCGCGGGTTCGCGACCACGCTGACCATCGGCCTGCTGTCGAACGTCTTCACCGCCGTGTTCGTGTCGCGCACCATGTTCGAGCTGGTGCTGTCGCGGCGGCAGGTGGCCAAACTGAGCATCTAGCCGTATGCGCATCTTCGAGAACGCGAACTACAACTTCATCCAGTGGCGGTGGCATGCCATCGCGCTGTCGGTCCTCGTCATCCTGGCCGGCATCGGCACGATGGCGACGCGAGGGCTGCCGCTCGGCATCGACTTCTCGGGCGGCACGATCGTCGTCCTGAAGTTCCAGCAGCCCGTCGGCGAAGACGCGCTGCGTGGCGCGCTCGACGCCGTGCCGGGCGAGAAGGTGGTGCAGCAGTACGGCGAGGCCGGCGCGAACGAGTGGCTCGTCCGGCTGCCCGAGCTCACCACCGAGCAGGGCACCAGCCTCGAGCAGGGGGCGCGCGCGGTGACCGATGCCGTGACGAAGGCGAACCTCGGGCAGTACGAGGTGATCAGCCAGGAGATCGTGGGCCCGATCGTCGGCGCCGACCTGCAGCGCAAGGGCATCTACGCCACGCTCGCGTCCATCGTCGGCATCACCATCTACATCGGCGTCCGCTTCCGGTTCGCGTTCGCCCTGGGCGCCATCGCCGCCACGCTCCACGACATCCTGGTCACGCTCGCCTTCCTCATGTTCTTCGGCTACGACCTGTCGCTGAACATCGTGGCGGCCATCCTCACCATCACCGGCTACTCGGTGAACGACACCATCGTCATCTTCGACCGCGTGCGCGAGAACCTGCGCAGCAAGCGGCGCGAGCCGCTGGAGACGGTGGTGAACACCAGCGTGAACCAGACGCTCAGCCGTACCCTCATCACGGCCGGCACCACCTTCATGGCGGTGCTCTCGCTCTATCTCTTCGGGGGCGAGGTGCTCGAGGGGTTCGCGTTCACGATGCTGGTGGGCATCGTCAGCGGCACGTACTCCACGATCTTCATCGCTGCGGCCATCGCCATCCTCCTGAGCGGCAAGCAGGCCCAGGGACGGCCGCAGACGGCGCGCAAGGCCTCGTAGGCACGCGTGGATCTCGTCGCGGCGGCCCTGCTCGGCGTGGTCCAGGGGCTCACCGAGTTCCTGCCGGTGTCCAGCTCGGGCCATCTCATTCTCGCGCGGGAGTTCTTCGGCTGGGACGCCGGTCGCTTCGGGCTGGCCTTCGACGTGGCCTGCCACGTGGGCACCCTGCTGGCGGTGGTCGCCTATTTCCGCGGGGAGATCCTGCGGCTCGCGGTCGCGGCGCCGGGGGCGCTGGCCGGAAGAGACGGCTCGTGGGAGCGGCTGGGGCGCCTCATCGTGATCGGCACCGTGCCCGTGGTGATCGTGGGGCTGCTCTTCGCCGACGCGATCGAGACCACCCTGCGCTCGCCGGCGGTGGTGGCCGTGGCGCTGGCGGTTGGCGGCGTCGGGCTCATCGCGGGTGAGTTGTTCGGTTCGAAGCGCCGCGGGGACGAGACGATCGGGTACGGGGAGGCCTTCGCGATCGGGGTGGCGCAGGCCTCGGCGCTCGTCCCGGGCATCTCGCGATCCGGCGCCACGCTGACGCTGGCGATGCTGCTGGGCCTGAGGCGCGAGGCCGCGGCCAGGTTCGTGTTCCTCCTCAGCCTGCCGGCGGTGCTGGCGGCCGCGGGCAAGGAAACGCTCGAGTTCACGAAGGCCGGCGTCGAGGGGTTGCCCGTGACGATGTTCCTGGTCGGCCTGGTGGTGTCGGGGGTGGTCGGGTACGTCACGGTGAAGTACTTCATCCGCTACCTGGCAGGTCATTCGCTGCACGGGTTCGCGGCCTACCGGCTGGTGCTGGCGGCCGTGACGCTGGCCTGGCTGGCGGTCCACGGGGGATAAGAGGGTGGTGGCCTGGCTCCGCCGCACGTTCCTGACGGGCATCGTCGTCACGGTGCCGCTCATCGTGAGCCTCGTGACGCTCGTCTGGATCTTCCGATTCGTGGACGGGGTGGCGAGGCCGGTATCCACGCAGGTCCTGGGGCGGGAAGTGCCTGGGCTGGGCGTCCTCATCACCGCGCTGGTGGTGCTGCTGGTGGGGGTGACCGCCACCAACGTGTTCGGACGGCGGGTGCTGCAGCGGGCCGAAAGCTGGTTGCTCCACGTGCCCGTCTTCAAGACAATCTACGCGCCGGTGAAGCAGCTGGTGACGGCCTTCTCGCCCGACAACGACGCGGGCTTCAAGAAGGTGGTCCTGGTGGCGGATCCCCGTCGCGGGATGCTGATGGGGTTCCTCACCCGCGAGTTCACGCTGGACCGCGGGCAGGGGCCGGAAGCGCTGGTGGCCATCTACGTGCCGACGAATCACCTGTATCTCGGTGACGTGGTGGTCTATCCGCGCGATCAGGTGCTGTACCCGGACTTGACGGTGGAGGATGGCATCCGGATCTTCCTCACGGGCGGCATGGCGCTGCCGGAGAAGGTGCGGGGCCTGGTGGATGCGCGTGCCGTGCCTGGCGGGATTGCAGGCCGGGACGGTGGCGAGGGTGGTCGGGCTTAACGAGGACAGGAGAACATGCTGACGAGACTTAGCGAGCACGTGATGTGGCGCCGGGCGGCGGGGGTGGCCGCACTGGCTCTGGCCCTGGCGATCGTGGCCGCGCCGGCGGCCGCGGCCGCGCAGCCGGAACCGGCGGCGGCCCATACAGGCGGCCATCAGCCGGGGGGCGAGATCAACATCCAGCTGCCCGACCTGAACCAGGGCGACTTCCTCGGCATGACCGGCCACCAGATCCTGCTGACGGGCCTGGTCGTCTGCGTGCTCGGCCTGCTGTTCGGCGCCTGGGTGTACGTGGGCGTCAAGAACCTGCCCGTGCACCGGTCGATGGCCGAGGTCTCGGACCTGATCTACGAGACGTGCAAGGCCTACCTGATCCAGCAGGGCAAGTTCCTGCTGATCCTCGAGCTGTTCATCGGCGCGATCATGATTGCCTACTTCGCGCTGATTGGCCTCGAGGCCTACAAGATCGCCATCGTGCTGCTCTTCAGCCTCATCGGCATCGCGGGCAGCTACGGCGTGGCGTGGTACGGCATCCGCATCAACACGCTGGCGAACTCGCGCACGGCCTTCGCCGGGTTGAAGGGCGAGGCCTTCCCCGTGTGCGACATCCCGCTCCGCGCCGGCATGAGCGTGGGCATGATGCTCATCTCGGTGGAGCTGCTCTTCATGCTCGCCATCCTCCTCTTCATCCCTGGTGAGTACGCGGGTGTCTGCTTCCTCGGCTTCGCCATCGGCGAGTCGCTGGGCGCGGCGGCGCTGCGCATCGCGGGGGGCATCTTCACGAAGAT
>JADZCN010000130.1 GCA_020851565.1 Acidobacteriota bacterium
ACCGCCACCGAGTAGAACTCGCCCACCGAGTCGTCCCCCTGCAGGATGCAGCTGGGGTACTTCCAGGTCACCGCCGAGCCGGTCTCGACCTGCGTCCACGTGATCTTGCTGCCCCGGCCCTTGCAGAGGCCGCGCTTGGTCACGAAGTTGTAGATGCCGCCAATGCCGTTCTTGTCGCCCGGGTACCAGTTCTGCACCGTCGAGTACTTGATAGTGGCGCGGTCCAGCGCCACCAGCTCCACCACCGCCGCGTGCAGCTGGTTCTCGTCGCGCTTGGGCGCCGTGCAGCCCGCGAGGTAGCTCACCGAGGCGCCCTCCTCGCAGACGATCAGCGTCCGCTCGAACTGCCCGGTCTCCTTCGCATTGATGCGGAAGTAGGTGGAGAGCTCCATCGGGCACTTCACGCCCTTCGGCACGAAGACGAAGCTGCCGTCGCTGAACACCGCCGAGTTGAGCGCCGCGAAGAAGTTGTCCGTGTGCGGCACCACCGAGCCGAGATACTGCCGCACCAGATCCGGGTGCTCCTTCACCGCCTCGGAGAAGGAGCAGAAGATGATGCCCAGCTCCGCCAGCTTCTTGCGGAACGTGGTGGCCACCGACACGGAGTCGAACACCGCGTCCACGGCCACGCCCGCCAGGATCTGCTGCTCCACCAGCGGGATGCCCAGCTTGTCGAAGGTCGCCCGGATCTCCGGGTCCACTTCGTCCATGCTGTTCAGCTTCTTCTTCTCTTTCGGTGCCGCGTAGTACGAGATGGCCTGGTAGTCCACCTTGTCATACGTCACGTTCTGCCACGTGGGCTCGGTCATCTTGAGCCACGTGTGGTACGCCTTCAGGCGCCATTCGAGCAGCCACTCGGGCTCGTCCTTCTTGGCCGAGATGAGGCGGATGATGTCCTCGTTCAGCCCCTTGGGAGCGATGTCCTGCTCGATGTCGGTGACGAACCCGTACTTGTACTCGGTGTTCGCCAGTTGCTCGATGACTTCGGTCGATGTCGACATGGTCGGTTTCGGGGTTCTCGGGTTCTCGGGTTCTCGGGTTCTCGGGTTCAGGCCGAGAACGACTCGCCGCAGCCGCACGTGCTCTTCGCGTGCGGGTTCCTCAACGTGAAGTTCGTGGCCATCAGGTTGTGCTCGTCGAAGTCGAGCACCGTGCCGTCCAGCAGCTTCAGGCTGCGGGGGTCGACGAACACCTTTGCGCCGCCGGGCCCTTCGAACACCTGGTCGGTGGCCCGTGGCGCTTCGTCGAACGCGAAGGTGTAGGCGTAGCCAGAGCAGCCGCCGGCCTTGATGGCGATGCGCAGGCCGCCCGCGTCGTGATGGTGCTTTGCCAGCTGCCGCGCGATGACGCGCGCCGCGCTCTCGGTGATTTCAATCATGGCCGTCTGCCTGCCTTCTCCATCACATCGTCCAGGGCCTGTCGGGCCGCGTCCACCACCAGGCGCGCGACGTGCGCGCGCTCGGCCGGCAGCGCGAGGGCGTCGACCACGCGCTCCGGCGTGATGCGCCGGACCTCGTCCAACGCGGTCCCTTCCAGCCATTCGGCCACCAGGCCCGCCGAGGCGATGGCCGCGCTGCATCCAAAGACCTTGAATCGGGCCTCGACGATTCGTCCCGCGTCACCGCGGACCTGGATCCGCACCGTCGTGCCTTCGTCCAGCGTCCCCGCCTGGCCGGTTCCGACATCCTCGCGCCCCTCGGGCCACTCGCCCACCCGGCGCGGATTGCGCACGCGCTCGAGCACCGCCGCGGAGTACATCTCGTGCTCCCTACCGGCTCGCGCCGGCCGCCGCCAACCGAGCCACCGGTGAGGTTCGTCGCAGGTGCCCCACGACGTCCGCCACGTGCGAGGCCGCGCGGTCGATGTCTTCAGCCGTCGTTCCGCGTCCCAGCCCGAAGCGCAACGAGGCCAGCGCCTCGACCCTGCCCATGCCCAGCGCCATCAGCACGTGCGACGGCTCCGCGCTCGTGCAGGCCGCCCCGGAGGACACGGCGATCTCGGTGAGCCCGACGAGCAGCGATTCGCCCTCGATGCCCTCGAAGCGCACATTCAGGTTCCCCGGCAACCGCGGTGCCTCGGCCCCGTTCATCGATACGCCGCCGACCCGCTCCTGCAGCAGCTGCCACAGGCGGTCTCGCAGCCCGCCCATGCGACGCGCCTCTTCAGGCATCTCGCGCCCCGCCACCTCGCACGCCGCACCGAACCCGACGATGCCCGGCACGTTCAACGTGCCCCCCCGGAGCCCTCGCTCCTGCCCGCCGCCGCGAACCGGCGCGGCCAGCCTCTTCTCCACACCGCGCTTCACGTAGAGCGCGCCCACGCCTTTCGGCCCGTACAGCTTGTGCGCGCTGAACGACGCCAGGTCCACGTCGAGCGCAGCCACGTCCACCGGCACCTTGCCGAGCGCCTGGACGGCATCCGTGTGCATCAGGGCGCCCTGGGCGTGCGCGAGTCGCGCAATGTCGGCCAGCGGTTGCAGGACGCCGATCTCGTTGTTCGCCAGCATCACGCTGACCAGCGCCGTGCCGGGCGTGATCGCCCGCGCCGCGGCATCGAGGTCGACCAGGCCCGTTGCCTCCACTGGCAACTCGGTCACCGTCCAGCCGGAGGACACCAGCGGGCGGCACGGGTCGAGCACGGCCTTGTGCTCAGTGGCAACGGTCACGATATGCCTGCGACCGGCCGGGGAGGCTGCCGCCACGCCCGCGATGGCCAGGTGGTTGGCCTCCGTCGCGCCGCTCGTGAACACCATCTCGCGCGCGCCGGCCCCCACGAGCGCCGCCACCTGCCTTCTCGCCCGCTCCACGCCTTCGTTCGCCTCCCAGCCAAAGCGATGCGTGCGGCTCGCCGGGTTGCCGAACGTGGCGGTGAAATACGGCAGCATCGCCTCGAGCACGCGAGCGTCCACGGGTGTCGTCGCGTGATGATCGAGGTAAATCACCGTCGACCTGCCGATCGGCCCCACCACCTACGACTCCCCCACCGGCGAAACGAACACCAGGGGCGACACCTTCACGGCCTGGCGGACAGGGGTTTCGGCGTCCGCCGCCAGCTCGGCGACTGACACGGTGCTCAGCGTGTCCACGATTCGGCTCTTGATCTTCCAGAGCGGGTCTCGAATGCTGCACGTCCCGAACTGCTCGCAGGCGTGGTCGTCAGGCGAACAGGCGGTCACGGTCACCGGGCCGTCCACGGCCTGGATGACATCGGCCACGCTGATGCCCGCCGCTGGGCGCCCCAGCCGGTAGCCGCCGCGGGTTCCCTGCACCGAGACGAGCAGCCTGGCCCTCACGAGGCGCTGCAGGATCTTCGCAAGCAGCTCGAGCGGAATCGCGTAGGCCTCGGAGATCTCCCTCGCGCTCGACGAGTCGCCGCTATCCTGCCGCACCGCCAGGTGCTTCATCGCGATGAGGGCGTAGTCCGATTTCTTGGAGAACCTCAACATAGACGCCAGCGATATCCGACCGCCGAAGTCCTATATTAGTCCGCAATCTCGGACCTGGCAAGTCGGGGATCGGGGGGGGTATAGGCCGATTCGCGGTGGGCGCGGCCAAAGGCCGCGTGGGCCCACGTGCGGCGGGTGGGACTCTCCCACCAACGGCCCATGGCGCAAAGGGCCGCCCACCGTAGGCTCACCGGTGGGCCCTTCGGGTGGGCGCGCCTGCGCCGCGTAGGCCGCCTGCGGCATGTGGGAAATCGCACGGCCGCCAGGCCGCCTACCGAGCCGCCTGAGCGGCGAGGCCCCCTAGTACTTCGGCTGGCTCGGATCGACTTCGTCGCTCCACCGCAGGATGCCCCCCGTCAGGTTGAGCACCCGGGGGAAGCCGACGCTGCGCAGGTACGAGGCCGCCTTGGCGCTGCGCACGCCGGAACGGCACTGGCAGACGACCAGGAGGTTGCGATCGATCTCGGCGTGCCGCTGGGGAATCTCGCCCAGGGGGATGAGGACCGCCCCTTCGATTCGCGCGATCTGGTACTCCTGCGGTTCGCGGACGTCCACAATGACCAGGGAGTCGCCCCGGTCCATGGCCGCCTTCAATTCTCTCGGTGTGATGTCTGTCATGTCAGAAATCGAATCGTTTCCCGGGGTGATCGTGCCTGGCCCTGCCGTCACGCCGCCCGTGATCCCACAGAACTGCTCGTAGTCGATCAGCTCGCGGACGGTCGGGTGGTCACCGCACACCGGGCACTCGGGGTCGCGGCGGAGCTTCAACTCACGGAATTTCATCCGGAGCGCATCGTAGATGAGGAAGCGGCCAATGAGCGGCTCGCCCGTGCCGAGGATCAGCTTGATGGCCTCGGTGGCCTGGATGGTACCGATGATGCCAGGCAGCACGCCCAGCACGCCGGCCTCGGCACAGCTGGGCACGAGCCCGGGCGGCGGCGGCTCGGGGTACAGGCACCGGTAGCACGGGCCGCCCTTCGTGGCGAACACCGACGCCTGCCCCTCGAAGCGGAAGATGCTGCCGTAGGCGTTGGGCTTGCCGAGCAGCACGCACGCATCGTTGACGAGGTACCGCGTCGGGAAGTTGTCGGTCCCGTCGAGGATGACGTCGTAGGGTGCGAAGATGTCGAGCGCGTTGGACGAATTGAGCGCCGTGTCGTAGGTCTCGACGTGAACGTTCGGGTTGAGCGCGTTGATCTTGTCCTTCGCGGAAGCGAGCTTCGGGCGCCCCACGTCCGGCGTGGTGTGCAGCAGCTGGCGCTGCAGGTTGCTCATGTCCACGACGTCGAAGTCCACGACGCCGATGGTGCCCACGCCGGCCGCGGCCAGGTACATGGCGGCTGGCGATCCCAGGCCGCCCGCGCCGATACACAACACCTTTGCCGCCTTCAGCGCACGCTGCCCGTCCATGCCCACTTCCGGGAGGATCAGGTGCCGGCTGTAGCGCCGCACTTCGTCCGGTGAGAGGGTCGGCGGCGACGACGTCTCGACGGCACCACTCCCGCCCGCGACCGACGGGATGATGCTTACCACGTCGCCCGCGTTGAGCGGCGTGGCCTCCTTCTGGAGGTAGCGGATATCCTCGTCGTTGACGTAGATGTTCACGAAGCTGCGGAGCTTCCCGTCGGCCGTGTACAGGTGATTTCCGAGCGCCGCGTACCTCGTAATCAGCCCCTGCAGCAACTCGCCCACCGTCCGGCCGTCCAGTTCCACCGCATCCTGCTTGTCGGTGAACGGGCGCAGCGGTGTTGGAATCAATATCTTCGTCGCCATAGTCGTCATCACTCGTCGTTCGGGCCCGAGGCCCCACGGCCCCAAGCCCCAAGCCCCAAGTCCCAAGACCTCAAGACCTCAAGACCTCTCCGTCCAGTATCTCCTCCTCGAACCGGTCGCGATCATCGCTGAGGCGCCACGACGTCATCTCCCCGGGTCTCCCATCGAGCACCGACAGGATCACGTAGGAGAACACGGGCCACGCGTGATCCAGATCGTACTGCGAGGGCCGGGCCGGGTGATCCGGATGCGAGTGGTAGAACCCGAGGAGCTCGACACCGTGGCGGCGGGCCCGTTCCTCGGCCGCGCGATAGTCGGCCGGCCGCACCAGGAACCGGCGGCGGGGGCCTTCCTCCGTCGTGTTCGGCAGCGCCCAGGCCTCGATCACCTCGCCGTCGCGGCCCAGCATCGCACCACAGCATTCGTGCGGATACGCCTCGCGCCCATGGGCCCGTATCGCATCGGCCACTCCCGGGCCGAGCGTCAACCGGCTCGTCACGATGCCTCCCAGAACCGCTCGGACAGGTAGCGGCTTCCCGTGTCGCAGAGCACCGTCACGACCACGGCCGGAGGCCGGGCCAGTCGGGTTGCCGCGACAACGTTGGCGCCCGACGAGATGCCGACGAGCAGGCCCTCTTCGCGCGCCAGGCGTCGCGTCATCGCAAACGCTTCCTCCGTCTCCACCTGGATATCCACGTCGGCCAGCCCCGGATCGTAGATGCCGGGCACGATGGCCGTCGACATGTGCTTGAGGCCCTCCAGCCCGTGGAGCGGCCCGTCTGGCTGAACCGACGCCAGCACGACGTCGGGCTTCCACTCGCGGAGCCGTCGCCCGACGCCCATGAACGTCCCGCTCGTGCCCAACCCGGCCACGAAGTGCGTGAGCCGTCCCCCGGTCTGCTCGAGAATTTCCGGCGCCGTCGTCTCGTAGTGCGCCCGCCAGTTGAAATCGTTGTTGTACTGGTCGGGGTAGAAGTACCGCTCCGGATCCGCCTGATATCGGCGACGTGCCTCGCGGATCGCCCCATCAGACCCTTCGAGCGGATCGGTGAGCACCAGGTCCACTCCGTACGCCATGAGCATCCGCTTCCGCTCGGGCGTCACGTTGGCGGGCACGCACAGCGACACGGGGTAGCCCAGCGCCGCACCGAACATGGCGTAGGCAATCCCCGTATTGCCCGAGGTGGCGTCCAGGATCACCTTGCCCGGCCGGAGCTGGCCGCTGGCCAGGCCCTCGAGCAGCATCCGGCGAGCGGGGCGATCCTTCACCGACCCACCGGGGTTGTGGAACTCGGCCTTGCCGTACAGCTCGACGCCCGGGCAGTCGCGCTCGATACGGCTCAGCCGTATGAGCGGGGTTCGCCCGGCAAGATCCAGCAGTGGGCTGGGACCGATGGCGATGGCGGTCAGCGGTGCGCCCATACCCTGATCGATGCCGGCGTCGCCCCTCCGGGCTGGCTACTTGATGACGGCGGTCACCGTCACCTGGGCGCGGATCTCGATTTCGCCTTCGGCCACCGGCGTTGGCGCCGGCTGATCAGCAGCCACGCGAAAGGCGGCAGCCTCGGGCCGGACGATGCTGACCGGTGCGCCCTCGGCGATGCGCACGACGCGATCCACCGTCCGCTTCGCGCCGCTCGCCGCGGCTTCCGCCCGCAGCATCGCATCGGCCACGGCGAGTTTCAGCGCCTCGCGCTCGGTCGCATCCCGCTGCTTCAGGTCGAAGTGCAGGCCGTGGATGGACGTCGCCCCCGATCCCACCGACGCGTCCATCACCTCGCCCAGCCGGCCCAGGTCGTCCACGCGCACCTCGATGACATTGCGGGCGACGTAGCCGCGGGGTGTCTGCCGCCCTCCCGCGTAGTCGAACTCCTGCTGCAGCGAGATGGCCACCGTCCGCACGGCGTCCTTCGGCACGCCGGCCGCCGCGATGCGCTGCTGGACAGCCGTCATCGCCTCGGCGTTGGCGGCCTGCGCGTCCTTCGGATTGCGCGCGCGCGACTCGGCGCCGATGCGCACGAAGGCCTGGTCGGGCGCCACCCGCACGATGCCCTCGCCCTGGACGACGACCACCGGTGGGTCCACGGCCGGCGTGTCCTGCGCCGATGCCATTGACGCGCCGAGGACGAGACTTCCGAGGCAGGCGATGAACAAGGTCTCCATGGTCGAGCTCCCCGGGCCGTTTCGGGGCCCGCTAACCCGAGTACACCACGCGGAAGCCGATGCTGTACGCGTAGGTGTCCGGCGGCACCTTGTGACGGTGCGCACAGCGCAGCTGGTCGATGTCGTGGCTCACCCACGAGCCGCCGCGCACGACCCGGAACACGCCCTGCGCGGGCCCGCGCGGGTTATCGGTCGTGCCCGTGCGATAGGTGTCCGCCGCGTACCAGTCGGCCACCCACTCCCAGACGTTTCCGGCCATGTCGTAGAGGCCGAAGCCATTGGGCGGGTACCCGCCGACGGGCCGGGTGCCGCGGTGGCGTTTCAGGGCCGGCTCGGGGAGGAAGTTGCCGCGCGACGCGTCGATGTCGTCGCCCCAGGGGTAGCGCTTGCCCTCGTGATCGCCACGCGCGGCGCGCTCCCATTCGGCTTCGGTCGGCAGCCGCACCAGCGCGCCCACCTGACCGCTCAGCCAGCGGCAATAGGCGGTGGCATCGGCGTGGGTCACGAGCGTCACCGGATGCCGTCCGCGATCCCGGGGCGGCTCGCCGCCCCGCCACACGTAGGTCGCCGCGAGCTCCCGGAACGGCAGCTCGTGCTGGGGGGTGACGACGAGCGGGAGGTCGCGCAGGGAGGGCGGCTGGTGGCCCGTGTCGCGGACGAACTCCGCGTACTGCTCGACGGTGACGGGATAGACCGAAACGTGAAACGCGTCCACGCGCACGTCACGCGCGGGCCGCTCGTCGTCATTCCCGTCGTCCGATCCCATGATGAACCGACCACCGGGGATCGGCACGAAGCGGGGTACGAGTTCCTCACCCATTCAGGCCGGGCCAACCGCAAGTATACTGCCGGCCATGAAGCTCGAACAGTTTGCGATGGAGCGGATGCAGTCCACCTACGAGAACCTGGTGGAGTACAACCTGTCGGAGAGCGGGGTGCGGCCCCTCTCGGCGCGCGAGCTCCTCGGCGACCAGCCCGCCATCGACGCGCTTCTCGATCAGCCGCTCGTGTACACGCAGTCGAACGGCACCGTCGAGCTGCGGGCCCTGATCGCCGCCCTGTATCCCGGCGCCACCGCGGAACACGTCGAGGTCACCAACGGCGGGTCGGAGGCCAACTACATCGCCACGTGGCGCCTGGTCGAGCCCGGCGACGAAGTCGTGATGCTGCTGCCCTGCTACATGCAGACCTGGGGCCTCGCCCGCGCCTTCGGCGGCACGGTGCGCGAGTGGCACATGGTCGAGGACACGGCTGCGGGCCGCTGGCGCGTGGATCTCGATCAGCTGAACGCGCTCATGTCGCCGAGGACGAAGCTCGTCATCATCTGCAATCCGAACAACCCGACGGGCGCGCGCCTCACCGCGGAGGAGCTCGACGCCATCGCGCGCGCGGCGGATCGCGTCGGCGCGTGGATCCTGTCGGACGAGATCTACCGCGGCGCCGAACTGGACGGCGTCGAGACGCGCTCGATGTGGGGCCGCGGGGAAAGGGTCATCGTCACCGCCGGCCTGTCGAAGGCCTACGGCCTTCCGGGCCTGCGCGTGGGTTGGATCGTGGGCCCGCCGCCGACGGTCGCGTCGTTCTGGTCGTACCACGACTACACCACCATCGCGCCGGGCGCCCTGTCCGATCGCCTGGCGCGGGTGGCGATGGCCCCGGCGCGGCGCGCCGCGCTCCTCGAGCGGACGCGCGGCATCCTGCGCGCGAACCTGCCGATGCTCGAGGACTGGTTGGGGGCGCACGGGTTCCAGTGGCTCCGGCCCGAGGCCGGCGCCATCTGCTACGTCCGCTACCCGCACCCCGTCAACTCCACGGAGCTCGTCACCCGCCTCCGCGAAGAGAAGAGCGTGCTCGTCGTTCCCGGCGATCACTTCGGGATGGACCGCTACCTGCGGCTCGGGTTCGGGGAACCGCTGGCGTACATGACGACCGGGCTCACGCGGCTGCACGAGCTGCTCGAATCGCTCGGCGCGTCGGGCCGGGTGGCCGCGCCGACGGCATGACGACGCCCGACCTGGCGCTGGTGCTGGTGGGGTTCGGCCACGTCGGCCGGCGCTTCGTCCGCCTGCTGAACGAGATCGGCGACCGGCTCGATTTCGACTGGCGCGTGGTGGCCATCTCCACGCGCCATCACGGGTCGGTGCTGGATCCGGACGGCGTGGACGTCGTCCGCGCCTCGGCCCTGGTGGAGGAGAACCACTCGCTGGACCGCCTGCAGGCCGAGCCGGTGGAGCGCAGCGGCATCGACGTCATCCGCCAGAGCGCGCAGGCGCTGGCGGACGAAGCCGCCGAAGGCCGCCTGGTCTGCCTCGAGTCCACGGTACTCGACATCGATCGCGGGGAGCCGGCAACCTCGCACGTCCGCGCCGCGCTCGAGGCGCAGATGCACGTGGTCACCGTGAACAAGGGCCCGGCCGCGTTCGCCTATCACGAGCTCGAGGCGCTGGCCGAAGCCGTGGACCGTGTCTTCTTCTTCGAGGGGGCCGTCATGGACGGCATTCCGGTCTTCAACCTCGTCCGGGAAACCCTGCCCGCGGTGAGGATCGACGGCTTTCGCGGCGTCATCAACACCACCTCGAACTTCGTCCTCTCGGCGCTCGAGCGCGGGCAGCCGTTCGACGACGCCGTGCGCGAGATGCAGGCCAGGGGCATCGCGGAGGCCGACCCGTCGCTGGACATCGACGGGTGGGATGCGGCCGCCAAGACCGCCGCGCTCGTCAACGTGCTGATGGCCGGCGCCATCACGCCGCACCAGGTGGCGCGCACCGGCATCGGAGACGTGAAGCCGGCCGATGTCGCCGCCGCCATCGCCCGGGGCCGCCGCATCAGGCTGGTGGCCTCGGCCACGCGCCAGGGCGGGAGCATCACGACGCGGGTCGAGCCCGAGATGCTCGCCGCCCGCGATCCGCTGGCCAACCTCGAGGACACCGAGAACGCCCTCTACCTGATCACCGATCTCCTCGGCGAGATCGGCATCGTCCAGCGCGAGGGCACGCTCACGCAGACGGCGTACGCGCTGGTCACCGACCTGTCGCGCATCAGCCAGAGACTGAGGGAATGGGACGCACGATGACGGGACCACTGACGGGCATCACGGTGCTCGACCTCACGCGCGTGCTGTCGGGGCCGTACTGCACGATGGTGCTGTCGGATCTCGGCGCCCGCGTCATCAAGATCGAGCACCCGGGTCGGGGCGACGACACGCGGCACTGGGGGCCGCCCTTCGTCGGCCACGAGAGCGCGTATTACCTGAGCATCAACCGCAACAAGGAGAGCGTGACGCTCGACTTCAAGCACCCGCAGGGGCACGAGGTGCTCGAGCGCCTCATCGGCCGCGCCGACGTCCTCGTGGAGAACTTCAAGCCCGGCACCATGGAGCGGGCCGGGCTCGGGTGGGAGGCCGTGCACCCGCGCCACCCGCGCCTGGTTTACGCCTCGATTTCCGGGTACGGCCAGTCGGGTCCCCGCCGCAGCGAAGCCGGCTACGACGCGGTCATCCAGGCCGAGGGCGGCCTGATGAGCGTCACCGGCGATGCCGACGGCCCAGCCTACCGCCTGGGGGTCGCCATCTCGGACATCGTCGCGGGGTTGTTCACGGCGCAGGGCATCATGGCTGCGCTCTTCGCCCGTGAGCGCGACGGGCAGGGGCAGCGCGTGGACATCGGCATGCTGGACGCCACGGCGGCCCTGCTCACCTATCAGGCGGGCAACTACTTCGCGACAGGCCAGGTGCCGGTGCGCATGGGCAACCGCCATCCCACCATCGCGCCGTACGAGACGTTCCCGACCTCCGATGGCGAGATCGTCATCGCCGTTGGAAACGACGGCATCTGGCGCCGGTTCTGCCCCGCGATCGATCGGCCGGACCTGGCCGACGACCCGCGGTTTCGTACGAATCGGGACCGCATGGCGCACTACGACCGGCTGAGGCCCGAACTCGAACGCACGCTCCGCTCGCGGACGCGGGCCGAGTGGACCGAGAGGTTCCACGCGGCGAGCGTGCCCTGTGGCGCCGTGCGGGACGTGGGCGAGGTGCTCGGCGATCCCCACCTGGCCGCGCGCGAGATGGTAGCCACGCTCGAGCATCCCACCGTCGGAACCACGCGCGTCATGGGCACGCCCATCAAGTTGTCTGGAACTCCGGGCTCGGTGCGCACCCCACCGCCGACGCTCGGACAGCACACCGAGGCGGTGCTCGGGGAACTGGGCTACGATCGGCAGATGATTGACAGCCTGAAGGCTGCGGGAGCCATCTGAGCGATGCCCGACGTCGCCCTCCTCCGCAAGCGGGTCCAGAAGGCCATGGAACAGGCGCGCCGCGAAGCCGCGGATCGGCGCGCCCAGGTGAACGAGGCCCGCAAGGCCTATGACGAGTTCCTGGAGTCGCGGGCGATCCCGGCGTTCCGGGCCATGGCGGTCGTGCTCAAGGCCGAGGGCCTCGCGTGGGAGGTGATGACGCCGTCGGGCGAGGTCCGACTGGTGCCGGACCGGCGCCGCGACGAGTCGATTGCGCTGTCGTTCGATGCGACCGCCGACCCTCCCCAGGCGATGGTGAGCATCACGCGGGGCCGCGGCGGCCGCGTACTGCACGCCGAGCGCGAGGTGAAGTCAGGCACCCGGTCGGTCGCCGCCCTCACCGAGGACGACGTCCTCGACATGCTCATCGAGGAGCTCGCGCCCTGGCTGGCGTGACTACTGCAGCCGGTCGATGCTGGCCGTGCTCACCCCTGCGGCCCTGAGGGCCGCCACGAGGCGCTCGCGGTTCGGCGCTTTCCGGAAGGCCTCCCGCACATCCACGGCCCCGGACTTCACGTACCCGGCCACTGCATCGGCGAGCGGCGTGCCGCCACAGGCCGCCTCGATGGCCGCGGCCACATCCATGCGGGCCTCGTCCGCGAGCACGCGGGCCACCGCGCCGGTGCCTATCAGCAGCTCCCGGGCGGCGACGCGTCCACCCGCGGTCTTCCGCAGCAGCTGCTGCGCGATGGCGCCGCGGAACGTCCGCGCCAGCGCCTCGCGCGTGGCGCTGCGCTTCTCCGCGGGCACGAGTTCGATGAGCCGCTGCACCGCCTCGGCGGTCGACCCGGCATCGAGCGACACCAGCACCAGCCGGCCCTGCGTGGCGGCCTGCACGGCCAGCGCCGCCACGTCGCCGCTGGCGAGATCGTCGATAACCAGGACGTCCGGGTTCTCGTTGAGCGCCGCGCGCGTGGCCGCTGCGGCGCCCGCAGGGTCGGTCCCGACCTCGCGCTGGCTCACGAGCGCCTGCACGCTCTCGTGCACCAGGTAGACGCACGGCTCGATGGTGATCATGTAGTCGGCGCGGTGGCGGTTGATCTCGTCCACGAACGCCGCCAGGATGGCCGACTTGTCGCTGCCCGCAGGGCCCGCCACGATCACGAGGCCATCGGGCTCGCTGGCCAGCGAGCGCGCGTCGGCCTCCAGGCCGAGCTGCTCGACCGTCGCCGCGCGCGTCGACAGAAGGTGGAACACGGCGCCCGGGCCCCGGTGGTCCCGGAAACTGGCGCAGCGCACGCGCCCCACGTCGGCGAGTTCGACGAGCCACTCAGCCCGCTCGCCACGGCTGACCGCATCACGCGAGGGCTCGGGTGTGATCTCCGAGAGCACGGTCTCGAGATCGGCCGCCGAGAGGACGGGCTCGTCCTGCAGCAGGCGGACCTCGCCGCCCACGCGGAGGTAGGGACGCGCCTGCGTCATCAGGAAGAGCTCGGTTGCGCCGCGCTCGATCGCCAGACGCAGCAGGCGTTCGGCGCCCGGCGTCCGCTGCGCCGATGATCGGGCCGGCACCTCGATGCGCACGGTGCGGGTGACCGGACCGGCATCGGAGGCCTCACCCACGCCCGGCACACTCGCGGCCGCCGCGGCCTGGGTTCGTGCCCCGCCCGCCGCGGCTGCGGCGCCAGGCAAGTGGGCCTCGCTCATGGCGACGTCCGGCGTCAGTGGCGAGGCCATGAGGCCCTCGGTCATCGGTCTCGGGATCTCGGCGTCGGGCATCACGGCTGCTTCCTCCTGCTCCACGGCTGGTGGTACGGCCTGCAGAGCCTCGGTCATCGCGCTCTCGGACCTGGCCGTCATCACGGCGATGGGTTCTTCGATCGGGGAAGGCGCGGTCGCCCGCACCATCACCGGCTCCTCGTCCTGCGAGGGCGTCGACGCCGCCTGGGCATCCGATGCGCCCGGCTCGCGCGGCGAGGGCGCTGTCGATGCCTCGTCACGGCCGTCGGAATCAAGTACCACGTCCTGCGCGGACGGAGGCTCGGACCCGGAGTCCTGGCCGCGTACGTGGTTCCGTGGTTCGGGCTCGAACTCGGCCAGGGCGGACGACGGCGACGGCGTCAGCTCCTCCACGGGCACGGGCTCGACGACTGGCTCGCACTCGACCACCGCCTCGGCCGCGATCAGGCGCTCTGCCTCCGCAGCGCGCTCAGCCTCCGGCGTGGACGGCGGGATGGGCCCTGCCTCCGGTGCGGGCTCTGCGCCGACGACGGGCTCGGCGGGCTCGGCGTGCCCGACGGTCAGGGCTTCCACCTGGGGCGTCGCCTCCAGGGCGGAGGGTTGAAGCTCCGCGGGCGCCTCTTCGGCGGCGGGCGCGAGGGCCACGGTCGACGGACCCTCCTCGGGCGGCCCGGCCTGCACCGCCACGGGAACTTCCTCCTCGGCCGACGACTCCTCCACGGCGGGCACGGCTGGCGCGGGCTCAGGCGCGGCGGGCTCCGACGAAATCGCCTCGGGCGTGGTGGTCAAGCCTTCTGTCGCCTGTGGCTCTCGCCGGGATTCCTCGCGGCGGCGCCGGATCTCGATCCAGATGTCGTCGCCTCCCCGCGCCGCGACCACCGTGAAGTGATCGGTGCCACGGGGCGGAAGGCGATGCTCGACGGCGCCGAACTCGGCGAGCGAGGCCTGCGCGTCGGCTGGAAGCAGCTGCGCGAGCATGCCGACCATCGCGTTCAGGTTCAGTCCATGGCTGGAGAGGTCGATGGAACGGGAGCGGGCGACGACGATGGGCTTCTCGCCCACGTGCATCACCAGCGCGTCGCCATTGGCGCGCACCATCGCGGTCAGGAGGGAATCGACCAGAGCCACTGCCACCCAATTCATCGGCCCCTGGCGCACCAGCCAATAGGGCGCGTCAGCGCCGCGCCACGTGCAGGCTCATCAGGCCGAGGAGCAGCGGCACGATGCGCACTTCCGTGAATCCGTGCGCACGGATACGATCGGCAACGCCACGCGGCCCCGGGTAGCGCCGGATTGAGGCCGGGATGTACCGGTACGTGTCGGGGTCGCCGTGCAGCAGCCACCCGAGGGCACCGCCAACGGCCGTGAGATAGCCAAGGTAGACTCCTCGGACGATGGCCGCATCCGGGCGTGAGAAGTCGAGCGACAGGAAGCGGCCGCCGGGTCTCAGCACGCGTGCGATCTCCGCCAGCGCCACGTCAAGGTCCGGTACGTTCCTCAACCCGTATCCCGTCGTCACCAGGTCCACCGACCGAGCGGGCACCGGCAGCGCGCCCATGTCGCCGGCCACGTAGCGGACGACACCGCCCTTGCGGCGGGCGAGGTGCAGCATGCGCGGTGTCAGGTCCAGCCCGATCACCAGGCGCGCGCCGAGGCCCGCCAGGAGCGCCGCGATGTCACCGGTCCCGCAGGCCAGGTCGAGCGCCACATCCGACGAGGAGACGCAGGCCTCCCGGGCGAGCCGCGCCTTCCAGCGGCGATCCTGGCCGTATGACAGCACGCGCGTGATCAGGTCGTAGCGGTCGGCAATCGTCGCAAACAGCGTCGCGACGTGGCGGCGCTTGCTCTCGGGCGAGTCGAACGCCGACCCCAGCGCCACGGGTCAGTACCCGAGGAACGCGCGCGCGAAGGTCGCCGTGAGGAAGGTCACGAGGAAGGCCAGGCCGAGCGGCATGAGGGCGCCGATCGAGGCCCATTTCGCGCTCAGCGTCTCCTTGTAGATCGTGATGATGGTCGTGGCGCACGGGTTGTGCAGCAGGGAGAACAGCATGAGGTTGGCGGCCGTGAGCAGGGTCCAGCCGTGCTCGCCCACGAGCAGCCCGCGCAGCGCATCGAAGCCCTGCAGGTCGGTCATCATCCCCTCGGCCATGTACACCATCAGCATGGTGGGCACGACAATCTCGTTCGCGGGGATCGCGATGATGTACGCGAGGAGGATGACGCCGTCCAGGCCGATGGCGCGGCCCAGCGGGTCGAGGGCCTGGGAGACGTGCGTGGCGAGGCTCTCCCCGCCCACGACGATGTTGCCGAGGATCCAGATGACGGCGCCGGCAGGCGCAGCCGTCAGGATCGCGCGCCAGAGGACGAACAGCGTGCGATCGATGAGCGACGTGTAGAGGATGCGCAGCACGCCCGGGCGCCGGTACGGCGGCAGTTCCAGGGTGAACGCGGACGCCTCGCCCTGCAGGATCGTGCGCGACAGCGCCCACGACACCACGAGGGTGAAGAGCACGCCCACGAGCACGATCGCCACGACCGACCCCGCTGCCACGAGGGACGCCACCGCGGGCGGGAAGGCGGCGGCCACGAACACCGTGGCCAGCATGATGAGCGTCGGGAACCGTCCATTGCACGGCACGAAGTTGTTGGTGAGGATGGCCACCAGGCGCTCGCGCGGTGAGTCGATGACACGCGTCGCGATGACCCCGGCCGCGTTGCACCCGAAGCCCATCGCCATCGTCAGCGCCTGCTTGCCGTGCGCGCCGGCCCGCTTGAACAGGAAGTCGAGGTTGAAGGCCACGCGCGGCAGATAGCCCAGGTCCTCGAGGATCGTGAAGAGCGGGAAGAAAATCGCCATGGGCGGCAGCATCACGCTCACCACCCAGGCGAGGCCGCGGAACACGCCGTGCCAGACGAACCCGGTGAGCCACCAGGGCGCGCCAAACCCGTCGAAGGCACCGGCGCCGAGGTCTTCCACCCAGAAGAGCGCGGTCGCCAGCATCTGCGACGGGACGTTGGCGCCGACGATGGTCAACCAGAAGACCACCGCGAGAATCGCCAGCATCAGCGGCAGGCCAAGCGCGCGCGAGGTGACGATGCGGTCGATGCGCTGGTCCAGCTCGAGGGGCTGCGCACCCGCGTCGCGCACCGCGCGGCGGGTGATGCGCTCCACCTCGCCGTACAGCGACGTGACGACCTCCTCGCGGAAGCCGGCCTCGAGCGATCGGCGCAGGCTCGCCGCCTCGCGCACGATGTCGGCCGGAGAGACGGCGGCGCCCTCGCTCACTGGGCCCCCTGCAGCGCGATCTTCCGGCTGAAGCGCATGTCGGGCGCCTGCTGGCGCGCCACCAGGTCGGCGAGCTGTCCAGTCGCGAGGGCTTCCTCGACCGCGGCGTCGCCGTCGAGGAGCCGGATGGCAATCCACCGCGCATTGGGCACCCCCGGCGCCGCCGCCTCGATCATGGGCACCAGCTGGCTCACCGCCCGCTCGAACTCGGGAGTCCCGCGCGAGCGGAGGGGCCTTGTGGCCGTCTCACCCGAGGCGACACCCGCGACGTCGGCGAGCAGCGCCATCACGTTCTCGCCGGCGCGGGCCACGATGGGCACCACGGGCACACCCAGGTCGCGCGCCAGGCTGCGCGTGTCCACCTCGATGCCGCGTCGCCGGGCCTCGTCCATCAGGTTCACCGCGACGACTACGCGATCCGTGATCTCGAGAACCTGCAGCACGAGATACAGGTTCCGTTCGAGCGCGCTGGCGTCCACGACGACGACGGTGCAGTCCGGCTTGCCGAAGAGCAGGAAATTGCGCGCGACCTCCTCGTCCTGCGAGGCCGAGAGCAGCGAGTAGGTGCCGGGCAGGTCCACCAGCTTGTAGCGAAGGCCGCCGAACTGGAATGCCCCTTCGGCGCGCGTCACCGTCTTGCCGGGCCAGTTCCCCGTGTGCTGCCTGAGGCCGGTGAGCGCGTTGAACAGCGTGGACTTGCCCGTGTTGGGATTGCCCGCGAGCGCGACCACACGGTCGAACGCACCCACGGCTTCACCCAACCGCGCCATCTCGGCGTGCACCGGGCAGGTCTCACAGTTGGCAGGCATCGTCATGGCGTCACGTCAGGGTCAGGCAACCGCGCGGACGAGCACGCGATCCGACTGGTCGCGTCGAAGGGCGATGGTGGTTCCCCGCAGGCGATACGCCCGGGGGTCGCCGGAGAAGGTCGTGAGGTCGGGGCGGATGCGGGCGCCGGGGGTGAAGCCGAGGTCCAGCAACCGGCGTCGCATGAAGCCGCGCAGGCCGGGATCGAGCGCGACCACCTCGGCAAGGCTGCCGGCCGGCAGGTCCGAGAGCCGCAGAACGGGCTCCGCGGGAGCCGCGACGCCCGCCGCGGCCACCACGTGGACGTTCCCGGCCAGCATCGGTGCCAGCACGTACTCGTTCTCGCCGTCGCTCAGCCCGATCCGCGTAGCAGTGGCATCGACGATGTGCACGACCTGCCCGAGGCGAAGTCCCAGTGCGGCGAGCTGCGCGTACGCCAGTGGGGGCTCGTCCTCGAGGTGCACGATTTGGCCCGGCGCCCCGACCGGCCACGCGCTGAGCGGCGTCCGGTCGGGCATGACGACCGCGCCGTCGCGGCCGGGAATGGGGTCGCCGTGAGGGTCGATGTCGGGATGCCCCATCGCCGCCGAGAGGCGATCGACGTCCGCGGGGCTCAACTGGTGCTCGGCGCGCTCCGCTTTCGCGTGCACCTGGCCCACGGGCACGCCAAGTTCGTCGGCCAGGTACAGCTCCCACAGCCGGTGCGCGCGCACCACCTGCAGCGCCACGCGTTCCCCCTCACTCGTCAACCGAAACTCGGTGCCCTCGGTCCGGATGAGGCCCTCGCGCTCGAGGCGCTCGGTCAGCGCCAACAGGGTGCGGTCGCCGGCCCGAAGCGCGCCCTGCAGCGACGACAGCGAGGCCGCGTGCCCCGCTGAGGCCTGGCTCAGCAGGTGCTTCAGGGCGTTCTCGGCCTGCTCCCGGCCCAGCGCCACCTGCCTGCGCCGCCACCGTGCCAGCACACCCACCTCTGGCGCGAGCCCGGCGATGAGGAGAACGAGAAGAAGGATCACCCAGGCGACCGACATGGCATGAATAATTTTGACTATCCAAAATTAAATCACACCGGTATGCAAAATGTCAAAGCCCGGCTGGGACAACTTTGGTAAACTCAAGATTCTGCAATGCTTCCGTCAAGCACCGTCGAGAACTACCTGAAGGCGATCTATCTGGGCGAGGGACACCTGGCCGACGACCAGCGCCTTGTGCCGATGGGCCAGCTGGCCTCGGCGCTCGGCGTCGCGCCGGGCACAGCTACCACCATGGTGAAGGCCCTGGCCGAATCCGGCCTGGTGGAGTACGAGCCTTACAACGGCGTGCGGCTCAGCGCCGCCGGCGAGAAGCTGGCGGCCCTGGTCCTCAGGCGCCACCGGCTGATCGAGCTGTTCCTCGTGCGGGTGATGGGGCTCGGCTGGGACGAGGTGCACGACGAGGCCGAGCAGCTCGAGCACCACGTGTCGGATCGGCTCATCGAGCGCATCGACGAGATGCTCGGCCGCCCCGAGGTGGACCCGCATGGCGATCCCATCCCGAAGGCCGACGGCCACGTGGCTCGCCACGAGTTCGACACGCTGCTCACCTGCCCGCTCGGCGAACGGGTCACCGTCACGCGCGTCACGGATCAGGAGGCGCCATTCCTCCGCTTCATCGAGCAGCACAACCTGATGCCCGGCGAGTCGATCGAGGTGGAGGCGCGTGATGAAGTGTCCGACAGCGTCCGATTGAAGGGCCGATCCGATCAGCGCATCACGATCGGCATGCGGGCCGCGTCGAAGGTCCGCGTGTCGGCCAGCGACGCCAGCTCGCGGGGGTGATGCACGACGCGCGCCCCGGGCGGCGCGTGCCCGCCGAACTTCGAGGCGCCGAACCCGTACGCCGCAAGCACGAACGGACAGCCCGCGGCTTCGGCGGTCGCCGCGTCGACAGGGGAATCCCCTACCATCACGGTCGCCGCCCCGGCCGAGGCCGCCAGCGCCCGGAGTGCCGCAGGGTCAGGCTTTCGCGGATGAACGCCATCCCCGCCGAGCACCTCGGAGAAGAATCCACGCAAGCCGAGCACCTCGAGCAGCCGCTCGGCGGGTGCCACCGGCTTGTTCGTGAGCACGGCAAGGGGTCCGGCGTGCACGAGCATCGCCAGCACTTCGTGAATGCCGTCGTAGGCTGCAGTGTGGTTCAGCAGGCGGCGATCGTAGATGGCCATGAAGCGCTCGAGCGCGCCGGGCATGGCGGGGTCCAGGCCCGCGTGCCCGAGCGCGCGCTGCACGAGGATTCGTGCGCCCTCGCCGACCATGCCGACGACGACCTCCTCGCCGATCGGCTCGGCCCCGTAGTCCTGCACGAGCTCCGAGGCGGCCTCTGTCAGGTCGCGGGCCGAATCGATGAGCGTGCCGTCGAGGTCGAAGACGATCATGGGAGCCGCCGCCGGCTGTCCAAAGTATGCTGCATCAGGCCACGTCCATGACCGATCGACCCGCGCCGTCGCCCGGTGCCACGCTCGTCCTGTTGTCTGGAGGCCTCGACAGCGCGGTCCTGGTCGCGCACGAGGCGCAGCGAGCCCCGGTCGTGCCTGTCTACGTGAGCGTCGGGCTGGCCTGGGAGCCGCTGGAACGGGCCATGGTCGAGCGACTGCTCGCGCATCCGTCGCTTCGCGCGCGTGTCGACCCGCTGCAGCGCGTGGAATTCACCATGCGCGACGTGTACGCGCCCTCCCACTGGGCCATTCGCGGCACGCCGCCGGGTTATGACACGCCCGACGAGGACGTGTACCTCACGGGGCGGAACCTGGTGCTGCTGGCGAAGGCCGGCGTGGTCGCTGCCTCGCGGGGAGCGTTACGCATTGCGCTCGGCCCGCTGGCGGGCAACCCGTTTCCCGACGCGCGGCCGGCGTTCTTCGCCGCCATGGAGCAGGCGTTGTCGCTCGGGCTCGATCACCGGCTCGAAGTCCGCGCGCCGTTCCTGCAGATGCACAAGGAAGACGTGATTCGGCTGGGCCTGGAGCTGGGCGTTCCGCTGGAACTGACGCTGTCGTGCATGAACCCGGTCGAGCCGATCGATGCCGGCGGGGTGCCGCAACACTGCGGCCAGTGCAGCAAGTGCCGCGAGCGGCGGGACGCCTTCGCGGCGCTCGGGCTGGAGGATCCGGCCTCCTACGCCGGTTCCTCCCCGCGCTAGCGGCTAGCTCTCGAAGCGAATCGACCCGTCGCCGGTGCGGATCCTGAGCACCGGACCGCCCTCGCCCATTTTGGTCCGCAACTCGCGGCGGCGCTCGCGTCGTTCCTCGTCATCCCGTTCGATGCTGAGCGCGGGGTGGGACGAGCGCACCGATCCGTCGCTCGTCTCGGCGTCGATCTCGGCATTGAACGAGGGGGGAAGCGTCAGGGTCACGCTGCCGTCGCTGGTCGTCAGATCCCATGCGTCCGCCATCGCGGTGTCCGGCTCGATCTGCACGCGAATGGACCCGTCACCCGTCTTCGCGCGAAGGACCGTGGGCCTGGCGGAGAGCGTGATACTGCCGTCGTTGGTCTCGAGGTTCAGCCGGCCCTCGGCCTTCTCCATCCGGATCGCGCCATCGCCGGTGCGGACCTCGATTTCGCCGGTCACCCGATCCGTCGTGATGCTGCCGTCGCCGGTCCGCAGGGTGAGGCGGCCCTCGAGGTTCTCCGCGCGTATCGATCCGTCCTCGGTACGCGCCTGCAGCATCAGCTTCCGCGGGACCGCGACCCGAAGGCGCGCCGCCGGCGAGATGTGGACACCCACCGTCACGCCGCTGAACTCCCGATCCCGATCCGCCGGCCCCGTGACACGAAGGACGATGCGGTCGCCCTGCTGCTCGGCCTCGACCTTCATCTGTTCGATCAGCGCCTGTTCCATCGCGCGCTTCTCGATCTCCACCTCGACCTCATTCCGATCCCATGAGTGGATTTCGATGGAACCGTCGAAGGTTTCCACCGTGAGGTCGGGTTGCCCGGTCACCGTGAAGGTCTTCGTCTCCTTCGAGGTGAGCCCCTCGGTGTTGAGGTTGACCTCGCACGCCGCCAGCGCCACGGCGCACGCGGCGACGAGCGCGGCCCCGGCCATTGCCTGCACGTTGGCGTAGGAGTGTCGCTGGCTCATGGCCTCAGTAGACGGACTGGCCGGGGTCAGTGTTCCGGAGCCGCAGGCCGCCGATCCACGTCTCCTGCACCCGGAGCGAGCCGTCCAGCACGACCAGGTCCGCCAGCGCGCCGGGCGCGATGCGTCCCTGGTCTGCCAGGCCCAGCCGCTCGGCCGCCGTGGTCGCGCAGAGGCGAGCAGCCGTCTCCAGGGGCGTGCCGACCTCCTCGACGAGCATGCGGAAGGCACGGTCCATCGTGATGGCACTGCCGGCCAGCGTGCCGTCCTCGAGCTCGGCCGAACGTGGCGTCACGACGATGACACGGCCGCCGAGCCTGACACGCGACCCGACCGGCAGGCCCGACGCGGCGGTGCCGTCCGTGATGGCCATGAGGCCTGCGGCGGCCTTCACCTGAAGTGCCAGGCGCACGACGATGGGGTGCACATGGTAACCGTCACAGATCACCTCGGCGCCAACGCCGGGCGCCTCGAGGACTGCCCCCACAACGCCCGGCTCTCGATGAGAGAGCGGCGTCATGCGATTGAAGAGATGGGTGGCGTGTGTCACGCCGGCCGCGATCGCGTCGCGTGCCTCCGCGTATGTGGCCCCGCTGTGCCCGATGGAGACGACGTGCCCGCGGCCGCGGAGCAGCCGGACCAGGTCAAGGCCGCCTTCGATCTCGGGCGCCGTCGTCACGATGCCAATCGACTCCTGGCGGGCGGCCATCGTGCGGAGCACGTCGTCGGCCGCGAACTCACCCGGGCCGGACGACAGCCGCCCCGTGCCGGCGGGTGTGCGGAGGCAATGCGCCGGTTGCGCGCCGTTCCACGCGGGGTTGATGAAGTTGCTCTCGAGATGGGCCTTCAACACCCGGGCCGCGCGTGCCGGCGGCGCAGCACGCGCCGCGGCCACGGCGCCCAGGAAGATGTCCAGGTCGGCCGGCGCGCAGGCAACGGAGGTCGGGCAGAACGCCGTGACCCCGTAGCGCGGCAGTCGTGCCGCCACATCCGCCACGGCCAGGGCACCGTCGAGGACGTCCCTGCCTTCGACGCCGTGCACGTGCACGTCGATGAAGCCCGGCACGAGGACGCGACCTGGCATTGGCAGGACCCGCGCGCCCGCGGCGATGGCGACGGCCCCTTCGCGGACCTCGACGATGCGGTCTTCGTGGATGACGACCGAGCCCTGTTCGAGGACACGGTCCGGCAGCACCACGCGGGCGCCCGCCAGGACGATCATTGCGGCTCGCTGGCGAGTCTCGCGGCCCCGATGGCCGCGGCGTCGTGGCCAAGCGGCGAGAGGACGATGCGGAGGCGCTCGGCCTGCGCGGGGC
>JADZCN010000131.1 GCA_020851565.1 Acidobacteriota bacterium
CGACAGGTGCAGGCGTTCGACGAAGTCGGGCCCCGGCAGGTGCAGGCTCTCCTTCGGGATGGTCTGGCAGCGGTGATCGAGCAGCGCGCGGGCGTCCGCGCCGAGGATGGATTCGATGTTGGCCACGGTGCCGATTCTACTCCCATCGCTGTGTCGGCGGCGCCGGGATCGGACTCATCGATCTCCTCCGCGACCGATGGCATCCTCGGCATCCTCGCCCGGCGACCGGGATCCGGGGCTACAATGCCGTCCGTCAGGAGAGCGGGCACATGACGAGCAGTCGGATGCGTTCCAGAGTCGCAGCACTCGTGGCGGCCGCGGCGGTGCTCGCCGGCACCCCCGTCAGGGCATTCGACGTCGAAGTGCACTACGCCTGGACGTACTACCTCGCGCTGCAGGTGGGGTACACGCCACGCCAGGCGTTCCAGATTGCGAGCGCCACCGTCGGTGTCGACGGCGACGTCGACACGAACCCCGTCGACAACGGGAAGCTGACCGACCTGATCTACGGCGCGACGACCACGGTGCGCTGCCCTCCGGATGTGTGCGACAAGGAGCGCCTCGTTCAGGTCGTGCCGTCGCCTCGGAGCTGGCACGACTGGCTCGCCATCGGGACAGGGACGGCCGTGCCTCCCGCGCTCATGGCCCAGATGGCCGCGGCATTCGCCAGGATGTTCATCCTCTGGGCCGTGCATCCTGACAGCGTCGAGATCACCACCGGCAACCACGTGACCAACCTGTGGAGTCGCATCCACGCGTTTGCCGAAACGTTGTACGTCGGGTCGGGCCGGCCGATGCTGTCACGGCTGGCGCCGAGTCCGGATGAAGTGGCCCTCGTGCCGGACGTGCAGGCCACGCGCGAGGCGCACCAGCTCAGGCTGTGGCAGATCGGGCTGGAGCAGGGCAACCCGGGCGCCTTCTTTCATTTCCTGCAGGACTCGTTCGCGCACGGGCCCTACGACAATCTCCGCGGTCATGCGTTCCACGGGCACCTCCCGGACTTCCTGTCGTGGCGTCCGAGCCTGAGCCTCACGATGACCCGGCGGACCATCGCCGCGCTGCAGGATTTCCTGCCGCGCGTCGGCGGCACCGCGCGCCCGATCGACGAGGCGAAGATCCGCCGCGTGCTCGACCGCATGATCGAAGCCAACCCCCGCCCGTCCGTGGCGGATCCCCGGCTCTACGACCCGGGCCTCGCCCCGATGCTCCCATTCCCGTTCAGCGACTTGCAGCACATCGGCTCGCCGGTCCCGGAGCGATCGTGGGACGTGGTGAGACGGGCGCTCGAGGCGGACCGTGAAGCAGGGCGTCTCCCGAGGTTCCCCGACGTGTGGTTCGACGAGACGCCGCCGGCCGAGCAGTGGTTGCAGTACGATTTCGATGCCACCGGCCGGGCGCGCGCCGGGGGCATCAACGACAACCGCTTTCCCGTGGAGCAGGCGCGGATCACCTTCCGCGAGCCGGAGGCGACGGTGCGGCCGGCCCCGGACTCGCCCAACGGGGCACAGATCGTCACCCTGAAGCAGGCATACGCGATTGAGGGGCTGAGCCCCCTGCCGTTCATGTCGGAACTCCCCGTCATCGAGGATGGTGAGCTGAGCGACTTCGGCGCGCAGCAGCGGCGCCGCCGCGACCGGGGGAACGGCACGTTCACCATCGAACACGAGATCCGGCGATCGCCGGAGGCGCTGGCGGCTGGCATCACCTGGCGATCCACCGTCTACGTCTACGGGTTCGAGCCGCACACCGCGGAGCTGAAGCTGCCGTTGCCGGCGCCGGTGGTGCCCGACCTGCGACGCGTGACCATGGCGGTCGCGCGGGAACGGCTGGCCTCCCTCGGCCTGACGCCCGTGATGACCGGCGGCGGGGCGCCCGATCGTCCGGAACTCGCCTTTACCGTCGCCTCCACCGAGCCGGCAGCCGGAACGCCCGTGCCGCGCGGCGCGAGTGTGAGAGTCCGCCTGTTCGGTCCATTCACGCCGATCACCTTCGTGCCCGAGGTCGTCGGCCAGCCGCGCCCCGACGCCGAACGCCTGATCCGCGGGGCCCAGCTCCGCGTCACCGTCGTGGAGGTGCCGAGCCCGTCGGGCGCGGGCCGGGTCGTCTCGGTGGAGCCCGGGGCCGGGAGCCGGGTCCAGCCGGACTCGACCGTGACAATGACCGTCGCGGTCAGCCCACCACCCCCGCCGGCTGGCCCGTCGCCAGGCCCGGTCCCTTCACCGCCTGCCCCGGCGCGGGCGCCCACCGCGAACGCCGCGACAGGCAACATCGCGGCGTTCTCCAATTGGTCGCTCGGCCTCAACAACCGGAATCCGCGGGGCGACCTGTACGTGCAGCCGACGTTCCGGGTCACCGCCGCCGGACGCGTCTTCTTCCGCTGGGGGTCGCTTGGACACGACTCACAGTGGGACCGGGACCGGGGTGCACACCCCCAGTTGCTCATCTATCGGCTGGTGGCTGGCACCGACGGACGACCGTCCTGGACCCTCCACTCGCGGTACGGCGGGTTCGAGCCTGCGTCGGTCCGGTGGACGGCAGACCGCAGCACCGCGGCCACGGGAAACGAGCCACCCCCGCGCCCGCGTCCGCCCGCACCGGCGGCGCTCGACCTGCCGCCTGGTGAATATCTGCTGTGGTCGGACGACTTCTCGTCGTGGAAGCGCTACGAACCACTGGTCCCAGGGGGGATCGCGCCCGCCGGCCGGGCCAGCATGTCCTTCCAGGCGGAAATCACCGGCCCGGTGGAGATCCTGAGCCGGCCGCAGGTGCGTCGATGACCGGCATCCGGGGGACGGCGGTTGCGGCCCTTGTCGCCGCCGGGATCGGCGGCGTGTCGGCCCAGTTCGTGCAGCCTCCGATTCTCGGCAGGGTGACAGCGGTGGAGGGCAGCCTCATCACGGTCGACCTCTCCACGTCGGACAGGCTGCCGGTGTACTTCTTCGATCAGCCGGCAAGGTTGTCCTTCGTGGTTCCAGATGCCGGCACGCTCGAGGTCGACGGCGATTGGTACCTGACCCAGCTCGATGAGAACATGGCGCGGCTCAGGGCTGCCACGCCGGAGACGGCCTCGCTGGCCTCACCGGGCTACACGGTGGCCATTCCCGCCACCCTCGGCGGGACCGTCACGAAGGAGGAGTACCGCAAGCGCCGACGGTCTCTCGACCAATTCCGGCCGCAGCCCGGTCAGGCGCAGGATCACCTGGTCGTGTTCGGCCGCGCGTTCGCGGCGTACGACACCGGCGATTTCGCCACGGCGTTGCCGCTCTTCGAAACGCTGATGCGTGCGGGCAAGGCCGATGAGATCAGCTACGGCCGTGCGGCCTGGATCCACGAGGCCCACGGAAACATGGGCGTGGCGGAGGCGTACTACCACAAGGCCGCCGAGCTCAGCCGATCGGGCAGGGAGAAACCCGCCTTCAACAGCGAGTTACACCGTCTCTGCGCGTTCCTGGGGCGGCGCGGCGATCGTACCCGCCACCTGCAGTGCCTGCAGCAGTGCGGCGCCATCGGCGTGCAGCGGTGCGTGCAGGACCTCGGGCAACTGCCCGGGGGAGCGGATACCGCCGCCGGGACCGCCGGCGCCGCACGGTGGCTCGTTCCGCTGCCGTGGGCGGTCCAGTGGGATTGCCGGAAGTCGAATCCGGGGCGCTGCTTCGTCGTACGCTTCGAGGGCCTGCGCTATGAGACGCTCCGCGAGCGCCCATCGCACGACGGGATACCGATGGACGAGTACTGGTTTCCCATCCTGAGCGAGGGGCGTCAGGTCACCCGGAACGGCCAGCAACTCTGGGGGCGCCTGATTCGCCTTCCCGCGTCGGATCACCCCGATCAGTCCGACGTGCGGATGTACTTCGTGACCTGGCGGCTGGACGGCGGGACGTGGGTCCTGCAGGACCGTGGCCGGGTGCCGGGCTTCGAGGTCGAATAGGCGCCTCGCGTCCGGCCGGTCGGGGGACTGCCGCGCTGACCCTGAAGGCTGCATCACGGTGGATCGGTAGCACGAGAGGAGGCGCCATGCCGCTCACCACACGCGCGACCTTGCCGACCCGGCTGGCGACGGCCCTCACCGTGCTGGCGACCATGGGCGCGGCGCCGGCCTGCGGCGGCAGCGGAGACGGCAGCCGCGGTTCGCCCACGGCCCCGACCGTGCCGACGCCTCCACCCGCCGGGACGAACTTCTCGGTGCTGCCCCTCCCCATCGAAACCATCGCCCGCATCACGTCCCTGGGCTACAACAACACCGTCATCCCGAACGACCACACCTACTGGCTCACCTGCGACGTCGACTGGATCCTCCAGGGTACGAGGCCGTGCCACCGGGAGCGCCAGCCGCTCCGCGCTCCGGCCGACGGCGTGGTTCGCGACGCAGGCCCGGGCGCGGACGGGTTCCTCCGTGTCGAGGGACCGCCCGGGCTGGTGTGGACGTTCGGCCACGTGACGGCCGAACCCGGGGTGGTGACGGGCGGCCGCGTGAGCGCAGGCCAGGTCGTGGCGCGGATGTTCGCGGATCACGGCTTCGACTTCGGGTTGTCCAATGCCGGCGTCCACCACCCGTACGTGACACCCGCGCGGTACCCCGACCAGTACCTGCACGGTCAGCACCCCGCCGAGCAGTTCCCCGAGTCGCTGCGCTCGGAACTCGCCTCGCGGAGCAACTCGCGGTCCGAGCCGTTCGGCACCCTGGACTTCGACGTACCCGGCACGGCGGCCGGCGCCTGGTTCCTCGAGGGCACCCCTCACGAGGTGTCGCTGCGGTACGACGGCGAGCCACGCCAGCTGTGGTTCGGCCGGTGGGCCGAGAGAAGAGAGACGAAGGCCGTGGGCCTGGGCGACCGGCCGGACGGATTTCCCGGCAGAGTCGTGGCGGCCGACGACGCCACACCGGACTGGGAGTCGATCACGCCGGCCACGGGCGTGGTCGCCATCAGGCTGTGGAACGTCAGCCGGGACGCGAGGCCGAACCTGTCCTGGCCGACCGGGACGATGCTCGTCGAGCTGCACACGCCGACCCGGTTGCGGATGGAGTGGTTCCCGACGCACGCGCCCGTCCCGGCGTTCACGGCCGCCGCGAGGACCTACGAGCGCTGAGCCGACCCGTGGCGGCTCCTGCCGGCCACCATGCCCCTGGTCGTGCCGGGCTGATGCCGCCGGGAGGCCG
This sequence comes from Acidobacteriota bacterium, assembly GCA_020851565.1. Lineage (GTDB taxonomy): Bacteria > Acidobacteriota > Vicinamibacteria > Vicinamibacterales > UBA2999 > VFZN01. The sequence goes on from JADZCN010000131.1 coordinate 5,159, forward strand.
CCCGCAGGGGCGGGCCGGTCAGCGGGACCACAGCTTCGCGCCCAGGCGTCTCGCCGCCGAGCGCCGCGGCAGCGCGGCACGCAGGACCGCAGAGCGCTCGCACTCGAAGTAGACCTGGCGGAGCAGTCCGTAGGCGTGCGAAC
>JADZCN010000132.1 GCA_020851565.1 Acidobacteriota bacterium
CGTACCGCCGCAGGAACGACATCGCCAGGGCCAGGATGTCCTCCTTGCGCTCGCGCCGCGGCGGCGGCTGGAGGGAGACGCCGTTGAGGCGGTAGTCCAGGTCCTCGCGGACGTTGCCGGCCGCCACCATCGCCGGCAGGTCGCGGTTGGTGGCCGCGATGAGGCGCACGTCCACGCGGATCGTGCGCGTGCCGCCCAGCCGCTCGAACTCGTGCTCCTGCAGCACGCGCAGGATCTTGGCCTGCGTGCTCGGGCTCATGTCGCCGATCTCGTCCAGGAACAGCGTCCCGCCATCGGCCTGCTCGAAGCGCCCGATGCGCTGGCGGTCGGCGCCGGTGAACGCGCCCTTCTCGTGCCCGAAGAGCTCCGACTCGAGCAGGTTCTCCTGGAGGGCCGCGCAGTTCACCTTCACGAAGTTGCGCGCGGCGCGGAGCGAGTTGTGGTGGATGGCCCCGGCGATGAGCTCCTTGCCCGTCCCCGTCTCGCCGTTGATGAGCACCGTCGAATTGCTCTTGGCCACCTTCCGCACGACGCCCAGCACGCGCTGCAGCGCCTCGCTGTTGCCGACGATCTTCTCGAAGTCGTAGCTCTCCTGCTGCTCGTTGCGCAGGTAGTCGAGCTCGTGGCGCAGGCGCTTCAGCTCGAGCGCCTTCTCGATCTTCACCTCCATCTCCTCGATCTCGAAGGGCTTCTGCACGTAGTCGAACGCGCCGTGCTTCATCGCCTCGACGGCGGTGTTCACCGTGCCGAAGGCCGTCATCAGGATGACCGAGACCGTGGGGTGGAGCGACTTGGTCGTGCGGAGCACGTCCAGCCCGTCCGAGCCGCCCATCTTGAGGTCGCTGACCACGACGTCGAAGTAGCTCTCGTGCAGGCGCTCGAGCGCGGCGTTGCCGTTCGAGGCCTCTTCCACCTCGTGGCCCGCCGTCGAGAGCGCCAGCGCGAGCCCGCGCCTCAGCGCGTCGTGATCGTCTGCGACCAGAATCCGTGCCATTGACAGCCCTTCCCGTCAGTGCGAGGCCGGCGCGATGGGGAGCGTCACGCGGAACCGCGTGCCTCCCTCGCCCGGCGCGAGATCGATGCGGCCCTCGTGCGCGTCCACGATCTTGCGCACGATGGCCAGCCCCAGGCCCGATCCCTGGGGCTTGGTGGTGAAGAACGGCTGGAAGATCTTCTCGACGCGGTCCGCCGGAATGCCCGGCCCGGTGTCGATCACGTCGATGACCACGCTCGGCACGGCATGCTGCGTGTCGGGCACCAGCGCGCCATCCTCCGCGGTCAGCGCCTCCCGCGCCTCGATGCGCACCTCGCCCTTCCCCTCGAGGGCCTGGAAGGCGTTGATCACCAGGTTCGCGAACACCTGCGTCAGCTGGTTCTGGTCCGCGCGAATCGGCGGAAGCGAGTCGGGCAGCGCCACCCGCACGACCGCATTCCCGCGCCGCGACTGGCTCTCGGCGAGCGCCAGGGCGCTCTGAATGGCGTCGGCCACCCGCGTGTGCTCCACCTGCAGCCGGACCGGCCGCACGAAGTCGAGCACCTGCTGCACGATGGCGTTGGCCATCTTCGCCTCGCTGATGATGTCGGCCACCAGCGCCTGCGCGTCCGGGTTGTCCGGCGTCTTGCGGCGCACGAGGCCCGCGAGCACCTCGATGCCGGCGAGCGGGTTCTTGATCTCGTGCGCCATCACCGCCGCCATCTCGCCGACGGCCGCCAGCCGGTCGCGCAGCCGCTCGCGTTCCTCCATCTGCTCGACGTAGGTCAGGTCCTTGAAGAACATCGTCGCGCCGATGACCTCGCCCGACTCGCTCTGGACCAGGGACAGGCTGTAGCCCACGACCGTGTCGGTGGACTTCATCCGGATCTCGGCCCGGCTCGGCAGCGTGGGCCGATCGAACACCCCGCTCAGCACCCGCAGCACGTCGGGGTGCTCGCCAAGCACGGCCTCCAGCCGCTGTCCGGAGTAATCCCCGACCGGCAGGCGGAACAGCCGCAGGGCCTCCTCATTCATCAGGACCACCGCCCCGGCACGGTCGATGGCCAGCACACCGCTGCGCATGTTGGCAACGAGGCACCGGAAGAACTCGGCCGACACGGGTGCCCTGGCCGGGGACGGGGAATCGGTGGCTGTACGCATAGCCTCCTCAACGCACCGCAAACGCCGTACCCTCTTCAAACGAGGGCCCGAACGCTCTAAGTGCTTGGGATTACAGAATTTGGATTATTACCCAGCCGGACCGTGGATTACAAAATCGTCAGTCACGTACGATTCTGTTCCAGCTCTCCCGTGAGCATCTCCCACTGGGAAAGCAGTTCCCCCACCTTCCACATGAGCGATTGGTGCTCGTCGATGACGGGTTTGGCGGCGTCCGGCTGGCCGTAGAAGGCGGGATCGGCAAGCCTGGCTTCGAGTTCCTTGATGCCGCGCTCGGCCTCGGCGATACGAGTCTCGAGATCGGCGATGCGATCCTGTAACGCCTTTCGCGCCTTGTCGCGTTTCCGCTGCTCGGCGTCGTCCCGCTTCTTGGCCGCGTAGTCGCGGGCAGGGGCGGGCGCCGCCGGCTTGGAGGGTAAACCAGGTCCGGGCGCGGGCTTGGCCGGCGCGGGACGTGTCGCCGGCGCCGCGGCCGGCGTCGGGGCGGGCGCCGGGGCGCCCGAGGCTGCCAGCGCGGCCTGCTTCTGTCGCCAGAGGAACGCCTCGTAGTCGCCCGGGTAGAGCAGGGCCTGGCCGTTCCCCACGTCGATGACCTTCGTCGCCAGCCGATCGACGAAGTAGCGATCGTGCGAGACGAAGATGAGCGTGCCGCCGTAGTCCACGAGGGCGTCGAGCAGCACCTCCTTCGAATCGATGTCGAGGTGGTTGGTGGGCTCGTCCAGCAGCAGCGTGTTCGAGGGCCGGAGGAGCATCCGGGCGACGGCCAGGCGCGTGCGTTCCCCGCCCGAGAGCACGGCGGCCTTCTTGTAGATGTCGTCGCCCGAGAACAGGAACCCGCCCAGGATGTTGCGGATGGCCGGGATCATCGTGTTGGGGGACCCCGCGGCCAGCGTCTCGTAGACCGTCAGCGCCGGGTCCAGCCTGGTCGCCTCGTCCTGCGCGAAGTACTGCATGACCACCTGGTGGCCTTCGACGCGCTCGCCCGAGTCGGGCGCTTCGGCGCCCGAGAGCAGGCGCATCAGCGTCGACTTGCCGGCCCCGTTGTGCCCGACGAGAGCGATGCGGTCGCCCCGCTCGATGTGCAGGTCCACCGACTTCAGCACGACCTTGTCGCCGTAGGCCTTCCGCGCCTGCTTCAGCTCCAGGACGACCCGGCCGCTCTTCGCGGCGGCCGGGAACTGGAAGTGGATGCGCCTGCGCTCGGGCGGCACCTCGATGCGCTCGACCTTCTCGAGCATCTTGATGCGGCTCTGCACCTGGGCGGCCTTGGTGGCCTGGTAGCGGAAGCGGTCGATGAACGCCTGGACGCGCTCGATCTCCTCGTCCTGCCGGCGCTTGGCCTCGCGCAGCCGCTCGAGCCGCGCGTCCCGTTCGACGAGGTACTTCGAGTAGTTGCAGTGGTAGTCGGTGATGGTCCGGAGCGACAGGTCCGCGATGCGCGTGACGACCGCATCCAGGAAGTAGCGGTCGTGCGACACGACGATGACCGCGCGCGGATAGCCGACGAGGTAGTCCTCGAGCCAGTTGCGCGCGTCGAGATCCAGGTGGTTCGTGGGCTCGTCCAGCAGCAGCAGGTCCGGCGCCTGCAGCAGCAGCTTCGCCAGCGCCAGGCGCATCTGCCAGCCGCCGGAGAGGTGCTCGGCCATGTCCTGGAACTGCGAGGACTCGAAGCCCAGGCCGTTCAGCACGTTGCCGACCTTCAGGTCCATCTGGTAGCCGTCGGCCATCCGGAAGCGGTCCTGGAGGTCGGAGTAGCGGTGCAGGATGTCCTCGTGCTCCGCTTCGGGGACGGCGGCGTCGGCGAGCTTCTCCTCGAGCGCGTGCATCTCGGCCTTCATGTCGAGCAGCGGCCTGAGGGCCTGCATCGCCTCGTCCACGATGGTCCGCCCGCGGTGGGTCAGGCCGTCCTGCGGCAGGTATCCCAGCGTCGTGTTGTTCGGCCGCTGCACGACACCGGCGTCGGGCTCGTCCAGCCCCGCCAGCATTTTCAGGAGCGTCGTCTTGCCGGCGCCGTTCGGGCCGCACAGCCCGACCCGGTCCCGATCGCCGATCTGCCACGTGACGTTGTCGAGGAGGATGCGGTCGCCGAAGGCTTTGGTGAGGGATTGCAGCTGGACCATGAACGCAGATGACGCAGATGACGCAGAGAACGCAGATGACGCAGATGCTCAGAACACCGGGATCTCATGAAGCCGTTGTCTCGAGCGACCCGGATGAGCGCGCGTCGGCCCCGCATGGCGGTGCCTTCGCCACGGGCCGGGTGTCACCGCTGGTTCGATCTTACTCGCCGAGCGCCTTTGCTGCGGCGGCCAGCACCTGCGGGACGCGGAACGGCTTGGTGAGGTAGCCGGCCACGCCGAGGTTCACCGCCTCGATGGCGCTCGACTCGGTTGAGAAGCCGGTGATGATGATCACGGGCAGGTCGGCCTTCAGGCGCTTGGCTTCGCGTATCAACTGGAGGCCGTCCATCCCCGGCATCTTCAGATCGGCGATGAGCAGGTCGTAGTGGCCAAGGCGCAGGCGCTCGACGCCGGCGCGCCCATCGGGCGCGGTGTCCACGTCGTACTCGGCCAACGCGAGCGTCTTCGAGAGAAGTTCCCGGATGCTGGACTCGTCGTCCACCACCAGGATCCGTGGGCGCCCGGTCCGCGGCAGCGGCTTCTCGCTCGGCATCGCGACCGGCCGATCGCTGCGCGGCCGCTGGGAGTCCAGCCAGGCGTCGATATCCCGCTTGCGGAATCGCCATTGGCGGCCCACCCTCACCGCGGGAATCTTGCCGGCCTTGATCAGCCGGTAGACTGTCCGCAGGTTCACCTGGAGGTATTCCAGGACTTCTTCCGTCGTGAGAAAGATCTCGTCGCTGGGGAAGTTGGTGGCCACTAAGTGTCTCTAGTGTCCGCTAGTTTACCCGTTTTTTCTCCCGAAAGGAAAGCGGATCGCCATCTTCGAGCCGACTATCCACCGGGGGCCACCGTCTTAGACAATAGGCGAGAGAAACCCGGGTGCTCCCGCACATGGCGTGGACGGACGAAGAGCTCGTGGCCAAATCGGTCGCGGGCGATGCGGATAGCTTCAATCAGCTCATCCTTCGATGGGAACGGCCGATCTATGCCCTGGCATACCGGGTCATCGGCCGGGACGAGGACGCCCGGGACGTGGTCCAGGAGACCTTCCTGCGAGCCTTCCGGGCGCTGCCGGGGTTCAAGGGCCAGGCGAAGTTCTCGTCGTGGCTGTACCGCATCGCGCTCAATCTCTGCCGCGACTGGATTCGCCGTCAGAAACGCACGCCCGTCGTGGCCGCGCCGGAGGGGGTGGACGTCATCGAGCTGGCCGCGGAGCAGGGGCCGGTGGAGTCCATCGAGGACCTGGTCGCCCGCAATCAGCTGAGCGCATCGGTGGCCGTGGCGATGCAGAAACTGCCGGAAGAACAGCGGACCGCCATCATCCTGAAGGAGTACCACGGGCTGACTTTCCAGGAGATCGCGGATCTCCAGGGATGCCCGTTGAGCACGGTCAAGACACGGTTGTATCAGGGCCTCAGCGTGCTTCGTCGCGACCTCGAGTCGCAGGGAATGACGAGGGCGCGCGCGGCCGAGAGAGCATCATGAGCGAGACGTTCACCTGCGACGACAAGGACCAGCTCGTCGCCTTCCTGTACGACGAATTGGGTGAGGACGCGCGCCGGCGGGTCGCCGAGCACCTGCGGATCTGCGCGGCGTGCGCGGACGAGGTGACGGGGCTCACGCACGTGCGGGAGGAGCTGGCCGCCTGGGCCCCCCCGGATGCCGACCTCGGCTACACGATTGTTCCCACGGCCGGAACGGCGGACCGTGCACCGCAGGTGCTCCGGCCAGCCCGCTGGTGGTTGCCATCCCCGGTCCCCACGTGGGCGCGGGCCGCCGCCGCAGTCCTGGTGATCGCCGCGGGGCTGTCGCTGGCCAACCTGCAGGTGCGGTACGGCGCCGAGGGGCTCGTCGTCACGACAGGCTGGATGACTCCGGCGCCGCCCCCGGCGCCCCCGGTGGCCGACGCAACCGTCGCGGCCACGGATGTCCCCACGGCAGTCTCGGCACCTGTGGCGGACTGGCGCCCCGCGTTGGCGGCCCTCGAAGCGTCGTTGCGCGAGGAGATTCAGGCGGCGCGATCGGGCGCGGATCCGGTTGCCGTCAGCGCCCCGCTCCGGGAGAACGGCCTCACCTTGCAGCGCATCGCGGAGTTGATCGAGCAGAGCGAGCGGCGGCAGCGACAGGAGCTGGCGCTGCGGCTCACGCAGTTCGGGCGCGACCTCGAGGTGCAGCGGCGGTCCGACCTGGTGCGGATCAACCAGGGATTCGGGCAGTTCGAGGGGCGCGCGGGCGCGGAGATCGCGCGGCAGCGCCAGATGCTGGACTACATCATGCGCGTGTCGGCCCCGCCGCCGCCGCAGTAACGGTATCGGGTACGGGCCGCGGGGATGTGAGAGGCAGGGAGTCTGAGCGATGTTGACGAACGTGGTTGGACGGCTGGTGGTGCTGGCGCTCGTGGCGGCAACGCCGACATGGGCACAGGAGGCGGCGCCGGCTCCCCGGCCGGTGGATCGGACCGAGCTGCGTCATCAGATCTACGTGATGGAAGGGGCGCTGGCGCGCGCGGTCGAGTTCGGCGCCTCGCGCCTCAACCGCGAGCTGCGGACCGTGGCCCCAGAGATGTTCCTGCTGGCCGGCGACGCGCAGGCTCGCGGCGTCTACCTCGAAGGCTACGGCATCTTCTTCGACGTGGCCGTGCCGATGCTGCGCCAGAGCATGATGTGGAGCCTCCGCATGATGCTGCAGCAGGACACCACCAGCACCCAGAAAGCCATCGCGGATCTCAGGCGCCATGTCCAGTCCGAGACCGATCCCGCTGAGCGGCGGTCGCTCGAGTCGGCCATTGCCCGGCTCGAGGCGCAGGCGTCCCCCTTTGGCGTGGTGGGACGCGCGTCGCCCGGGCCGACGAACGGTCCGGGCGTCCTGACCTCCGGGGGAGCGGAACCCGGCGCACCGGCCGCGCCCGCGGCCATCGCACCGGCGCCGGGCACACCGTCCCCCGTGTCCGCCGATACGCCCTGGCTGATGGACACCAACCGCGTCTACACCGAGGCCGTGCAGCGTGCGCTCATCGACGCGATGATCGACTTCAGCGCCCCGATGAACCTCGGCGACGACGAATGGCTGACCGTGGCGGCCCGCGACAACGAGCGGCGGGACACGCTGGCGCCGCAGGATCCCTACGAGGAGGTGGTCACGGTCCTGCTCCGGATCAAGGGATCGGATCTGCGGGAGTACCGCTCCCGCCAGATCGACAAGGCGGAGGCCCGGAAGCGCGTGCGGGTCGGCGAGTTCTGAAGCCCCGGCGGGGGAACCATTCGCAGAGGCCGGTGTCATACACTACCAACGCTATGACTGCCATGCGCCCCGCCCGCATCGCGATCGTCCTGGTCCTGGCCACCGTCCTCGGTGCAACCGCCGCCTGCCGCAAATCGATCGATCCGGTGGCCGTGCTCGAGCCGGTCGACGTCGTGACCGGCTGGTTCGACGCCGGCATCGTCGAGGGCGGCAAGAACAAGCTGGTGCCGAGCGTGTCCCTGAAGCTGCGAAACAAGGGCGCCGACCCCGTGCGGTCGGTGCAGATCAACGCCATCTTCCGCCGCGTGGGTGAAGCCGAGATGTGGGGTGAGCACTTCGGCTGGGCCGTCCAGCGCGACGATCTCGCGCCGGGCGCCGTGACGGGCGAGATGGTGCTGCAGTCGGCGCTCGGCTACACGGGCGACCAGCCGCGCCTGCAGATGCTGCAGAACAGCCAGTTCGTCGACGCGAAAGTGGAGCTGTACCTCAAGCAGGGCTCACAGGTCTGGGCCAAGCTCGCCGAGTACCCGATTCAGCGCCAGCTGCTCACGCGGTGACGGCACCCCTCGCCACCGCGCAGTAAAGAAAAGCGGGCCCTGCCGCGTATACTCGCGCGCATGGCCTCCGCTCCGACCACGCTCGAGCGCCGCCTCGGTCCCTACGACGCCGCGGCCATCATCGTCTCCAACGTCATCGGCGGGGGCATCCTGTTCCTGTCTCCCGCCATCGCGGCCAGCGTGCCGGATGCCGTCTGGTTCCTCGGCATCTGGGTCGCCGGCGGAGCGCTCGCGTTCGCGGGGGCCATGGCCTACGCCGAGCTGGCGTCGGTGCGGCCGAAAGCGGGCGGAGAGTACCAGTACCTGCATGCGGCCTACGGGCCGCTGGCTGCGTTCCTCACCGGATGGACGTCTTTCGTCGCGGGCTTCACCGGGGCGATTGCGAGCAATGCCGCGATCCTGGCGTTCTACCTGGGGCGCTTCATCCCATGGGCCTCGGTTGATGCGGCCTACTTCGTCGTGCCCCTGCCCTGGGTCCCTCTGACGGTTTCGCCCCAGACCATCACCGCGGTCGCAGCGATTTGGCTGATGTCCTGGGTGCACCTGCGAGGCGTCGGTCCAGGGACCTTCGTCAGCAACCTGCTCGCGGTTCTCAAAGTCGGTGCGTTCCTGGTCTTCATCCTGCTGGGATTCTCGTTCGGCATCGGGACGCCGTCGAACCTGACAGGGCAGTCAGGCAGCGTGACGATGAGCGCCTGGTTCTTCGCGCTCATCCCGATCATGTTCACCTACTCGGGTTGGAACGCGGCCACGTATGTTGCGGAGGAAGTCCGGGATCCGGGTCGCAACGTCGCCAAGGCGCTGGCGATCGGCACCGTGGCCGTTACCGTCATCTACGTGCTGCTGAATGCCCTCTACGTCTATGTCATTCCCATCGGCGAGTTGGCGGCCATGCAGGGCAGCGTCCTGGACGTCGTCGGTGACAGGCTGCTCGGGACGGCTGCCGGAAACGTGATGGGCGTGGTTTCGATCATCGGGCTGCTCGCGGGCATCAGCGGCAACACGTTCGCGGGTTCGCGCGTCTACTACGCGATGGCGCGCGACGGCCTGTTCTTCCCCAGGGCCGCCGAGGTGCATCCGACGTTCAAGACGCCCGCCAACGCCATCGTGGCGCAGGCCGTGTGGTCCACGCTGCTGGTCCTGTCTGGCGGAGCCAACGCGCTCGCCACGTACACGGGGTTCACGGTCGTGCTGTTCGCCGGGGTCGCGGTGACCGCGCTCTTCGTATTGCGGCGGCGCGAGCCCAACGTCCCGCGCCCATTCAGTGCCCTGGGATATCCGGTCGCCCCCGCCATCTTCGCGGTCACCAGCCTGCTCATCGTGCTGAACGCGCTCTGGACGGATCTGGCCCGGCCGCTCGCGAGCGGACAGCCGCTCGGCCCCTCGGCAGCCGGCCTCTTCGTCATCGCGCTCGGGCTCCCGCTCTTCTGGTGGTTCTCACGGAAGCGCACGTAGCGTCTCTCTCACCGTCATCGTCCGGTCGGGCTGAATGTGCACGTCCAGGGTGAACGGTTCGTAGCCCGGCATCCGGATCTCGAGCTTGTAGCCGCCCGGCGCGAGCCGGAGTGACTGGAACAGGCCGTCGAAATCGTCCACGATGCCCGCGTAGAAGCCGTTGACGAAGACCTGGGCGTCGCGCGGGCGCACCTTCAGTCGCAGCCCGCCGGTGTCGAACGTGGTCGTCCCCCAGAAGCTCGGGAACGGTCCGAGTCCGGCGGTGCCCCACATCAGCGACCACGGGACGTAGTACATCGGGCTCCACCCGAAAGCGCCGCTGGCCCAGAACGGGTCGTAATACCACGGGTGGGCGAAGCGAGCCGGTGGCGGCCCCCACCATCCGGCGCCGGGCCGGGCGCCACGCGGAACGTAGACCGGAGCCCCGGCCCCGCGACCTCTGTCCGAACCGCCGCCCGGCCGCCTCCCGCTGGCGGAATCCGGCGGCCTTCCGCCCCCGTCGCGGGCGCTGCCACGGCGCTGTTCCGAGACATCCGTCTTGCCTTCCTCGCGGCCGGCGACCATTCCCGGCGTGGAGGCCACCGGCGGCGGCGCCGTCTCGGTTTCGACGGGCCGTGGCGGTCTGCCAGCGCGTCGCGGTGCTTTGCCAGCCTCGACCCGCGATTCACGGTCCGGCGTCACCCTGACAACCGGCGTAGCGGGCTCGGGCTCCTGCGCGTGCGCGGGCGCAGCTGTGACCATCCCGAAAGCCGCGAGCAGCAGGATCGCGGCGAGGCGTGGCGTCATGACGAATCCTCGAAGGACGAGGGCAGGCATGACAACGGTCTGCAAGGGTGCTGCCACGACGGTCGCCGGGAATCTCGCGATAAACTCAGCCTTCGCGCCCGCGTGTCCCCTGTTGCCCGCACGGCCTGTCCTCGTGAGAGACTAACGAGACGGGCATGACTTCGACGCTTCCGACCTTCCACGCCACCACCATCCTGGCCGTGCGCCGCGACGATCGCGCAGTGCTGGCCGGCGATGGGCAGGTGACCCTTGGCGATACGGTCGTCAAGCAGGGCGCCCGCAAGATCCGGCGCCTCTACAACGACAAGGTGCTGGCCGGCTTTGCTGGTTCAGCGGCCGACTCGTTCGCGCTGTTCTCGCGGTTCGAGTCGAAGCTCGAGCAGTATCGCGGCAACCTGGAGCGGTCGGCCGTGGAACTGGCGAAGGATTGGCGGACGGACCGGGCGCTGCGTCGGCTCGAGGCCATGCTCCTCGTGCTCGATCACCGCTCGATGTTCCTGCTGTCGGGAACCGGCGATCTCATCGAGCCGGACGAGGGCATCGTGGGCATCGGGTCGGGTGGGGCGTACGCGCAGTCGGCGGCCAAGGCCCTCGCCCGCCACACCACGCTCGACGCCCGCGCGATCGCGGAGGCCGCCATGCGCGTGGCGGCCGAGATCTGCATCTACACCAACGGCAATTTCACGCTCGAAGAACTGTGATCCAGCTTCCAGAACGTTCGGCCAGCGCGGTGGACACGCTGTCGCCCAGGGAAATCGTCGCCGAGCTCGACAAGTACGTCGTCGGGCAGGGGAAGGCCAAGCGCGCGGTCGCCATCGCGCTTCGCAACCGGCTGCGCCGCCAGAAGCTGCCGCCGGATCTCGCCGAGGAGGTCGCCCCGAAGAACATCCTGATGATCGGCCCGACGGGTGTCGGCAAGACCGAGATCGCACGGCGGCTCGCGAAGCTCGCGCAGTCGCCGTTCATCAAGGTCGAGGCCTCGAAGTTCACCGAAGTGGGCTACGTGGGCCGCGACGTCGAGTCGATGGTGCGCGACCTCGTGGAGCTGGCCGTGGAGATGGTCCGCGAGGAACAGCTGCGCGACGTGAGGGCGAAGGCCGAGCAGGCCGCCGAAGAGCGGCTGCTCGACCTGCTGCTGCCGCCGCGGCCGGTGGCCCCGGACGAGGACGCGGCCCGGGTGCGCGAGGCCGAGCAGCCCACGCGCGAGCGGATGCGCGAGCAGCTCCGCGCGGGGCGGCTCGACGACCGCCAGGTGGAGATCGAGGTCCAGGACCGGAGCTTCCCATCGCTCGAGATCATCCAGGGATCCTCCATCGAGGAGGTGGGCCTGAACCTGAAGGAGATGATGCCGGGCTTCTTCCAGGGGCGCTCGAAGCGGAAGCGCGTGCCCGTGTCAGAGGCGAAGGAGCGCCTTCGCAAGGACGAGGAGCAGAAGCTCGTGGACATGGACGCGGTTTCGCGCGTTGCTGTTCGTCGCGTCGAGGACTCGGGGATCATCTTCGTGGACGAGATCGACAAGGTGGCCGGGCGCGAGGGATCGCACGGGCCCGACGTCAGCCGCGAAGGCGTCCAGCGCGACATCCTGCCCATCGTCGAGGGCACGACGGTGAACACCAAGCACGGCATGGTGCGCACCGATCACATCCTGTTCATCGCCGCCGGGGCGTTCCACGTGTCGAAACCGTCGGACCTGATTCCCGAGCTGCAGGGCCGATTTCCCATTCGCGTGGAGCTCGAAGCGCTGGGGCAGGCCGAGTTCGTGCGGATCCTCACCGAGCCGCAGAGCTCGCTCATCAAGCAGTACACGGCGCTCATGGCCACGGAAGGCGTCACGCTGGCCTTCGACGACGAGGCGGTGGCGCTCGTCGCCGCGTTCGCGGCCCAGGTCAACGAGCAGACCGAGAACATCGGGGCGCGCCGGCTGCACACCGTGATGGAGCGGCTGCTGGACGAGATCTCCTTCGACGCCCCCGAGTTGACCGGCCGATCGATTACCATTGACGCCGCCTACGTGCGGCGCATGCTCGCGGACATCGTGCGCAACGAAGATCTGTCCCGCTACATCCTGTGAGGACGCCACGCCGGGGACGTGCGGTCCTCCTGTCGCTCATCGTCTGCGCGGGCCTCGCCGCGGCCTGCGGCAAGAAAGGGCCGCCGCTGGCGCCGCTGGCCCGCGTGCCGTCGCCGCCGGCCAATCCCCAGGCCGCGCGGGTGGGCGACGACGCGTACGTGTGGTTCACGGTGCCGTCAGCGAATGTCAGTGGACAATCGCCCGCGGACGTGTCCGCGATCGAACTGTACGCGGTCACGGCGACCGAGGCTCCCAGCGGGGAGGATCTCACCGAGGCTGCCGTGAAGATCGGCACCTACGCGGTGCAACCGGTCCTTCCGCCACCGCCTCCCGTGCCCGAGGGCGCCCCCGCGCCACCGGCCATCCCGCTGCCTCCGGGATTCGCCCAGGGGGCCGTTGCGGTCGTGCGCGAGCCCTTGTCGCCCGACCTGCGAGTGCCCACCGTGCTCCCGGTGAAGGCCGCGGAGCCTGAGCCGCCCGCTGACGAGACGCTGGCGCCCCTGCCAGGCCCGCTCGTCGCGCCGGGAGACGCCACGGCGTTGCGCCGCTTCTATTTCGCGGTCGCGGTGGGGCCGCGCAATCGAAAGAGCGCGCCTTCGCAGGTGGTGTCCGTGCCCGTGGACGACGCCAGCGGTCCGCCGACTGATCTCCGCATCGATTACACCGAAACGGGGATGACGCTGGCCTGGGCCGCGCCGGCCAATGCCAGGCGGGCGCCGGGCGAGCCTGACCCAGGCCTGCTGCCGTCGAAGCCGCTCGTGCCCCTGCCGCCGCCGACGGGGTATCACGTGTTCGAGGTGCCGAGGGCCGAAGCGCCCGCGCCGGACCCGTACTCGCTCGCGCTTCCCGCGCCGCTGACAGCCCAGCCGATGGCCACGACCGAGTTCGCCGTCCCTGGCCCCGTCCGGTACGGCGAGGAGCGCTGCTTCGTGGTGCGGGCGACCGACACCGTGGCGGGCGCCGTGGTCGTGGGACCGGCCTCAGTCCCCGCGTGCGTCACGCCGGTGGACACGTTCCCGCCTGCGCCACCGAAGCAGCTGGCCGCCATTGCCGGCGTGGGCGTGATCAACCTGATCTGGGAGCCAAACGCCGAGGCCGATCTCGCCGGCTACATCGTGCTGCGAGGCGTGGCGCCGGGCGAGGCCTTGCAGGCGATCACGCCGACCCCGATTCGAGAGACGACCTACCGGGACGAGTCCGCGACACCCGGCGTGCGATATACCTATGCGGTGGTGGCCGTGGACACGGCCTCGCCCCAAAACGTGAGCGGGCAATCGAACCGTGTCGAGGAAACGAGCCGGACCCCGTAGAACCCGAGAACCCCAGAACCCGAGAACCTCAGAACCTATGGATCGCATCTACCGCGCACGACAGGGCATGGGAGGACGCTACGTCCTCGAACGCGACGACACCTTCTACTGGCTGGGTGGCGACATCTTTGGCGACTACTGGCCGGGCATGGAGATCGCCCGGGACGAGAAGCTCGCGTGGATGGCCCCGGTCCGGCCGTCCATCGTCGTGGCCATCGGCCTCAATTACAGGGACCATGCGGCGGAGATGAACAAGAAGCTTCCCGCCGAGCCGCTCGTGTTCCTGAAGCCACCCTCATCGGTCATCGGGCCGGACGAGCCCATCCGCCTGCCGGCATGGGCGGGCCGCATCGAGCACGAGGCGGAGATGGCGGTCGTCATCGGAAAGACGGCCTCGCGCGTGAGCGCCGCCGACGCCATGCAGCACGTGCTGGGCGTGACCTGCCTGAACGACGTCACCGCGCGCGAGCTGCAGGCGAAGGACGTGCAGTACTCGCGGGCCAAGGGCTTCGATACGTTCGCTCCCATCGGGCCGTGCATCGCGGTCGGCCTGGACCCGTCGAATCTCGCCGTCGAGGGCTGGGTCAACGGCGAGCGGCGCCACCACTCGAACACCGATCAGCTGATTTTCCCGGTGCCCTTCCTCGTGGAGCACGTCACCCGCTTCATGACGCTGCAGCCGGGCGACATCATCACGACGGGCACGCCCTCGGGCGTCGGCCCGCTGGTGCCGGGCGACCGCGTGATGGTGAAAGTGGCCGGCGTGGGCACGCTGGGCAATCCGTGCGTGGCCGGCTAGGGCCAGGGACATCGGGGCGCCTGGGCGCCCACCGACATCTATGAATCCAATCGACAGACTTCGCGAGCTCGAGCGGCGCGCCGAAGAGGGCGGGGGCGCCGAGCGCCTGAAGAAGCAGCACGAAGCGGGCAAGCTGACCGCCCGCGAGCGGATGGAGCTGCTGTTCGACTCCGGCTCCTTCGAGGAGGTTGACAAGCTCGTCACGCACCGCTGCCGCGACTTCGGGATGGACGCGCAGGTGATCCCGGGCGACGGGGTGGTCACCGGCCATGGCCGCGTGAACGGGCGCGTGGCCTACGCCTTCGCGCAGGACTTCACGGTGTTCGGCGGATCGCTGTCGGAGACCAATGCCGCCAAGATCTGCAAGATCATGGACATGGCCGTGCGCAACGGCTGCCCCGTTGTCGGGTTGAACGACTCCGGCGGCGCCCGCATCCAGGAGGGCGTCGTCTCGCTCGGCGGCTATGCCGACATCTTCCTGCGGAACACGCTCGCCTCGGGAGTCGTGCCGCAGATCTCCGCCATCATGGGACCCTGCGCGGGAGGCGCCGTGTACTCGCCGGCCATCACCGACTTCACCATCATGGTGAAGGAGTCGAGCTACATGTTCGTCACGGGCCCCGAAGTCATCAAGACGGTGACGCACGAGGACGTCACCAAGGAGGCGCTCGGCGGCGCGATGACGCACAACGAGAAGAGCGGCGTGGCCCACTTCGCGGTCGAGAACGACCAGGAGTGCCTCGCGCTCATCCGCGAGCTGCTGTCGTTCATGCCGGGCAACAACCTCGACGACGCCCCCCGCAAGGTCACCGACGATGCCCCGGATCGGGAAGACGAGGCACTGGATCAGCTGGTGCCGTCCTCGCCCAACCAGCCGTACGACATGCTGGACTTGATCCACACGATCGCGGACGAAGGCTACTTCCTGGAGGTCCACCAGCACTACGCGCGGAACATCGTGGTCGGCTTCGCGCGCCTGGGCGGGCGCCCGGTCGGGATCGTCGCGAACCAGCCGGCGCACCTGGCCGGCACGCTCGATATCGACGCCTCGGTGAAGGGCGCGCGCTTCGTGCGCTTCTGCGATGCGTTCAACATCCCGCTGGTCACTTTCGAGGACGTGCCTGGCTTCCTGCCCGGCACCGTTCAGGAGTACGGCGGCATCATCCGGCACGGTGCGAAGCTGCTCTACGCCTTCGCGGAGGCCACGGTGCCCAAGGTGACGGTCATCACGCGGAAGGCCTACGGCGGCGCCTACTGCGTCATGGCCTCGAAGCACATCCGGACCGACTTCAACTACGCGTGGCCCACGGCGGAGATCGCGGTGATGGGCGCCGAGGGGGCGGTGAACATCCTCTACAAGCGGGAGATCGAGAAGGCGGCCGACCCGGCGGCCGTGCGCGCGCAGAAAGTGGCCGAGTTCCGGGAGAAGTTCGCCAACCCGTACGTGGCGGCGGAGAAGGGCTTCGTGGACGAGGTCATCCTGCCGCGCACGACGCGCCGCAGGCTCATCCAGGCCCTGGCCACGCTCGAAGGGAAGCGCGACCGGAACCCGCCGAAGAAGCACGGGAACATCCCGCTCTGAGGCCTACTCGTAGTGCAGGGCGTCCACCGGGTTGAGGCCGGCGGCGCGGCGGGCCGGAAAGAAGCCGAAGACCATCCCGACGACGGCGGCGAAGCTGAAGGAGATCAGCACCGCGGGCATCGAGACGACGGTCGCCCAGTTGAGCAGCCGGTTCACGGCCCAGGCCCCGCCCACGCCCAGCGCGATGCCCGCCAGCCCCCCGGCCAGCGTGAGCGCCATCGCCTCGATCACGAACTGGCCCAGCACGTCGCGACGGCGCGCCCCGACCGCGCGGCGCAGGCCGATCTCCCGTGTCCGCTCCGTGACCGACACCAGCATGATGTTCATGATCCCGATGCCGCCGACCAGCAGCGACACCGCAGCCACGCTGGCGAGCAGGTAGGTCATCGTGTTGGTGGTCTGCGTCAGCACGGTGGCCATCTCCTCCGGCGTGCGCAGCATGAAGTCGTCCTCGGCGGCGGGCCCCAGCCCGTGCCGGCGTCTCAGCACCTCGCTGATTCCGGCCGAGACCTCGGAGGACGTCGCTCCCGGGGCGAGGAGAACCGAGATGTTCGACACGTGCTGCACGCCCTGGATGCGCTTCTGCACGGTCGTGTAGGGCACGAAGACCGCGTCGTCCTGATCCTGGCCCATCGCCGACTGCCCCTTGCGGCTCAGGACGCCGATGACCCGGAAGGGCTGGTTGGAGATGCGCACGACCTCGCCGACCGGATCGGTGTTCTCACCGAAGAGCCGATCGCGCACCAGGGCGCCGAGGACGACCACTCGGTCGGCGCGGGTGACGGCCGACTCCTCGAAGAACATCCCGATGTCGACCGTCCACTCCCGGACCTCGGGCAGCGCCTCGCCCACGCCCTGTATCTGGGTTTGCCAGTTGCCGGACGGTGCCACGATCTGCCCGCGTGAGTTCAGGCCGGGCGACACCGCTTTCACACCTGGCACCTCGTCGAGGATGGCTTCGGCATCCGCCGCGGTCAGCGTGCGAAGCGCCCCGCTGCCCATCTGCGCGGGGCCCATGCTGAACGATCCGGCCATCACCGTGATGACGTTGGTGCCCAGGCTCTGAATCCGCGACGTGATCGACTGCCGCGCGCCATCGCCGAGCGCCATCATCACGATGACCGCGGCCACGCCGATGATGATGCCGAGCGAGGTGAGGGCGGACCGCAGCACGTTGCGCCGCAGTGCCTCGAGGGCCACGCCGAGGACGGGGATGGTCCGCATGACGGTCTCAGCGCCTCTGGGCTCCCGGCCGACGCGGCATGGTCGGGACAAGTGGCGAGCCGCTGCCATTTCCCGTTGTGGTGCCCGTCGTCACGGTAGTAGTGTTGGTGACCACCTGTGCGCCCTCAACGAGCGGGCCATCGAGAACGGCGACGGTGGTGCCGTCCGACAGGCCGGTGCGCACGCGCAGCGGCTGGAGGACGCCGTCTGCGAGCTGCCACAGCGTGCCCGCCTGCGGACCGCCGGCCGCGGGACCACCAGCCGGCCGCGTGCTCCCGCGTGGGCTCGCCGCTTCGCCGGCCTGCCCGGTCTCTTGATCGCCGCCGTACGCGGCCAGGACCTCGTCGGAGGGCTGGAACCGCAGCGCTGACGCCGGCACGCGCAGCACGCCCTCCGCGCGCGCGACCTCGATGGCGAGCGTGGCGGTCATGCCCGGCTTGAGGAGGCCGCCCTGGTTTGGCACGTCGATGATCGTGGTGTAGCTGACGACGTTCTGCTGCACGGTGGGCTGGAGGCGTACCTGCCTGACCGTGCCGGTGAAGGACTCCGCGGGGTAGGCATCGACCGTGAAGGCCACGGGTTGCCCCGGTCGCACGCGCCCCACGTCCGACTCCGCCACGCTGGCTGCGAGCTCGAGCGTGTCCAGGCTGCGTGCGATGACGAACAGCGTGGGCGCCTGCAAGCCCGCGGCCACGGTCTGGCCCACGTCCACGTTCCGGCTCAGGATGATGCCGTCCACCGGGGAGCGGATGACCGTGTACGACAGGTTGACCTTTGCCTGGGCGAGCGCCCCCTCGGCCTGCGTGAGCTGCGCCTCGGCTGCCTTGAGGGACGCCTTCGCCAGCTCGGTGTTCACCTCGGCGGTTTCCACCTCCGTGGCCGCCACGAGCTGCTTCTCCCCGAGCATCCGGGCCCGCTTCAGCTTCGTCTCTGCGTCGAGCACCTGGACGCGGGCTCGCTCGTGCTCCGCACGCAGGCGGAAGACCTGCGCCTCGGCCTGCTGGATCTGCGAGAGGAAGATGGCCTGGTCCAGCGTCGCGACGACCTGGCCCCGCTTCACCGTATCGTTGAAGTCCACGCCGAGCGTCGCGATGGTGCCGCTCACCTGCGTGCCCACCTCCACGGTGTCCACGGTCTGCAGCGTGCCGGTGGCATCCACCGTCGAGAGGATGGTCCCGCGCGTCACGGTGGCGACGACGAGCTGGGGAGGCGCGGCCCCGACGTCGGCGCGGTAGTAGTACACCGCGCCAGCGATGGCGGCAACGACCAGCAAGCTCCAGAGGGCGGCCTTCATGGGGACCTCCAGCGTCACCCCGCGCGCCCGGCCGCGCTCTCGTAGCCGCGCGCGAGGTGGTGAACCGCCTTGTCGAAGAACTCGCTGACCATCCCGTCGAGCTCCTGCAGGCTGATGAGGTGCATGGGCAAGACGTAGTCACCCTCGACACGCGGGAAGGAAGAGTCGACGAGGCCGTGATCACGAATGTAGCGGCGCAGGTGGCGCTTCAGGAGGATCACCGCGTAGACGACCTGGCTGAGCGGGATGCCCTGGCCGAACCGCCTGCTGCCCCACTCCTCGAACTCGGCCTGTACCGCCTGGTCGGCCCCGACGGCAATCCAGTCACCGAGGTGATGACAGATCTCGAAGATGCGCGCTTCGAGCTCGATGTGCGGCACCGCGCGGAACCCGGTCGTTTCCGCGTTCGACACGAGGTCGTTCACGACGTCCTCGGTGAGGCGTGGCGCGTGGTTCTCAATCAGCTCGACCAGACGTGCGGAAATCATTGCAGCTCACCTCACCTGCATCGACCGGATGAACTCCACGATGCTCGAGATGCGCACCGCGGCACGCGTGTCGTTCGGGTCCAGCGCGCGGAACAGCGGACCCCAGACCGGCATCTCCCGTGAGCCGTGCGCCGGCGACCGCAGCGCCTCGCCGTGTGTCACGAGTGCCGTCACACGCTCCGCCGGGAACGCTCCGCCATTTCGTCGAGCCAGCGTCGTGAGGTCGGGCATCGGGGATCGGAGCGCGGGAACGGTCGGGCCATCCCCCTGGCCTCCGCGCCCGTGACACGACGCGCAGTAGGCCTGGTAGAGGTCGCTTCCAGCCATCGAGCTGATGACGAGCGGGGGGATGCCTGGCCCGGTGGTCTGGCCCCCGGCGGAAGCGCCTTCAAGAATCCCGACGGCCGCCGTGGCAGCGACGATGACAGCGGGAAGCATTCGGCTCATGTCGGTCCCTGCTACGAACTCTGACGCAATTCGCGTTCCACGAGCGGGCCCCTCGTTTGGGACGTTCTGCTGCCGACCGCGACGGCCTCGTCACCCCGGGGGAGGACACCGCCGGGAATCCGGCGAGGGCTCCGGGGCCGCCGAGCCGTGGACGGCTGCCAGGGCCCGGGCGCCCAGCAGCTCGATTGGAGCCGACGCGTCCACGCGCTGCCAGTCGATGGGGCCGAGGTCGCCCTTCAGCTGCCGCTCCAGCACGTCGATGGTGGCGTCCGACGCGTCGCGCGTGCGGCGGCTCAGGCGGTCGGCCATCAGCGCGGGAGGCACGTCCAGCCAGAGGCCGGTGAAGGGCACGCCCGCGCGTGCGGCCACGCGGGCCACCTCCTCCCGCCACTCCGGGGAGAGGAACGTCGCATCCACGACGACGCTGCCGCCGGCGCCGAGGACATCGCCTGCCCGGGTGGCCAGGGCGCGGTACACCTCGCGCGTGACCGCGGGCTCGTAGCCCTCCGGGCCCAGGTGCTCCTCGGGCGCGACGTGGAACAGCGCCTTGCGGAGCACGTCGCTCCGCAGGACGACCCCGCCGGGCGGACTGCCCAGCAGCGGCGCGAGGTGCGCGGCCAGCGTGGACTTGCCCGATCCCGACAGGCCGCCGATGGCCACCACGCGCGGCGACGCCGGAACGACGAGCCGCGCGGCCAGGGCCAGGTAGTCCCGCGCGCGTGCCTCGTACTCGAGGCGCCTGGCGGCATCGGTTTCCAGGGAGGCACTGGCCAGGCTCGTCTTCGATCGGATGGCCGCGCGGCAGCCGAGGAACAGCGGCAGCAGCGGCAGGCCTCCCACGTCGCTCGTGCGCAGCAGATACTGGTTGAACACGACGTTGGCCTGGCTCGCGAGCGACCGTCCGAGCAGGTCCATCAGCAGGAACGCGAGGTCGTACCACACGTCGATGCAGGCGAAGGTGTCGTTGAACTCCACCGCGTCGAACAGCGTCGGCACCTGGTCGATGAGCACGATGTTGCGCAGGTGCAGGTCGCCGTGGCACTGGCGGACGAAGCCACCGGCGCGGCGAGCCTCGAGCGCCGGTCCAAGGCGCGCAACGGCCTCCGCGCACGCCGTGTTCACGGCCTCAATGGTGGAGGCGTCGAGCACGGCGGCCGCAGCGGCCAGGGCCCGCGAATTGTCCTCGACGACATCGCGCATGCCGGCGCGGCCACCCCGGTGCGGCATCGGTGCAGCCGCGGCGTGGAAGTCGGCGATCCGGTCCGCGAGCCGGCGCGCCAGCTCTGGCGAGATGCCGCCTGACAGGGCCAGGCGATCCAGGAGCTGGTCCTGCGGGAAGCGGCGCATCAGCACCAGCCAGTCCACCGGGGTGCCGCTGCCGCCGATGGCCAGCCGGCCATCGGCCTCGCGAGTCACCGGCGTGACGCCGATGTAGAGGTCGGGCGCGGTCCGGCGGTTGAGGCGCACCTCGGCCTCGCACGACTGTCGCCGGCGCTCGGGGGTGGAGAAGTCCAGGAACGTGTAGCGCACGGCGCGCTTCAGCTTGTACGCGTGGGGGCCGGCGAGGAACACGCTCGCGCTGTGGGTGTCGATCCGATCGACCGTGGAGGGCCGGCCCTCGTAGCTGGCCGGGTCGGCCAGCAGCGCGAGGACCTCCGACTGATCGCTCATGCCGCGATCACACCACGGCCGACACGCACGTCGTGATTCTGTTTATTCGATGTATAGATATAAAAGTATCTATTTTTATGTGCATTACACCCTCGCTACGTTGGGTGGCAGGAGGTCAATGCCATGAAGATTACGTTGATGCTCACGTCGCTCGTCCTCGGGTTCACGATCGGTGGGGCGCCCGCGGCGGCCGCCGGCCCCGAGGGCATCGCCCGGCGCGCCGACATCGTACGGCGACAGATGGGGCAGGTGCGGAGTTGATGTCGTTCGTGGGCCCGCTGCCGCGCCCCCTGTGTCAGGATGGGTTCAGTCGCCTGCCATGGAGAGCCGCTGGGAGCATTTCGAGCACGGCGCCGACATCGGCGTGCGTGGCACCGGGCCCACCCTGGCTGCGGCCTTCCAGCAGGCCGCCCTCGCCCTCACCGCCGTCGTCACCGACCCGGCCCTCGTGCGGCCGGAGACGTCGGTCCCGATTGCCTGCGAAGCGCCCACCGATGACATTCTCTTCGTGGACTGGCTGAACGCGCTGGTCTACGAGATGGCCACGCGCCGCATGTTGTTCGCGCGATTCACCGTGGCGATCGACGCCAATCGGCACTTGCAGGCCACGGCCTGGGGCGAGCGCGTGGATCCCCGCCGGCACGAGCCGGCCGTCGAGGTGAAGGGCGCCACGCAGACGGCCCTTCGTGTCGTGCAGGACGCCGCCGGCCCCTGGACGGCCGAGTGCGTCGTCGACGTCTAGTGAAGGTGAGGATGCCATGGACCTGTCGCTGCTGAGCCGCCGTTCCGATCACGAATGGGTGATCGAGCCGCACGGGCGCATGCGGGTGCCGGGCATCCTCTACGCGTCCGAGGCGCTGGTCGCGGATATGGACCACAAGGTGTACGAGCAGGTGGCCAACGTCGCGATGCTGCCCGGCATCGAGGGCGCGTCCTACGCGATGCCCGACGCGCACTGGGGCTACGGGTTTCCCATCGGCGGTGTCGCGGCCTTCGACCCGGATCGCGGCGGGGTGATCTCGGCCGGCGGCGTGGGGTTCGACATCTCGTGCGGCGTCCGCACGCTCTACACGGGGCTCAAGCTGCGCGACATCGAGACGCGCAAGGTCGACGTGGCCAACGCGCTGGCACGGGCCGTCCCGGCGGGCGTCGGCAGCGAGGGCCAGATCAGCCTCGATGACGTGGAGATGGACGCCATGCTGTCGGGCGGGGCGCGATGGGCCGTCGAGCGCGGGTACGGGACCGTCGCGGATCTCGAGCGCATCGAGGAGCACGGGTGCATGGCCGGTGCCGAGCCTGCCGAAGTATCGCCCCAGGCCAAGCGCCGTCAGCGCGACGAGATGGGCACGCTCGGGTCCGGGAACCATTACCTGGAGGTGCAGCGCGTGGCCGCGGTCTTCGACCGCGCGATCGGCGAGGCGTTCCAGCTTCGCGAAGGCGACCTCGTCGTGACCATCCACTGCGGATCGCGCGGGCTCGGGCACCAGATTGGCACCGAGTTCCTGCGGCGGATGGCCATCGAGGCCGCGTCCCACGGCATCGAGCTGCCGGACCGGGAGCTGGCGTGTGCGCCGATCCGCTCGGAGCTCGGCCGCGCTTACCTCGGGGCGATGCGCGCCGGCATCAACTGCGCGCTCGCGAACCGGCAGATCATCACCGCGCTCGTGCGCGACGTGTTCGCGAAGCTGTTCCCGGGCTCGGCGCTGCCGCTGCTCTACGACGTGTCCCACAATACCTGCAAGCTGGAGAGACACGTCGTGGATGGCGAGGAGAAGCGCCTGTTCGTCCACCGGAAGGGGGCGACGAGGGCGTTCGGGCCTGGCCATCCGGAACTGCCCGCCGTCTGGAAGGACGTGGGGCAGCCCGTGCTGATTGGCGGCACGATGGGCACCGCTTCCTATGTGCTCGCGGGCACCGGGGGCAAGGGCGAGCGGGCGTTCGGCTCGGCGTGCCACGGCGCCGGGCGCAGCATGAGCCGGAGCGAGGCGCTCCGGCGGTTCAAGGGCCGACAGATTGCCGACGACCTCGCCGACCGCGGCATCATCATCCGCAGCCCCTCGTCGCGCGGCATCGCCGAGGAGGCGCCCGCGGCCTACAAGGACGTGACCCGCGTGGTGGACGCGGCGGACGCGGCCGGGCTCTCGCGCAAGGTCGCGCGGCTCGAGCCGGTGGTGTGCATCAAGGGGTAGCCATCTCGTCGGGAGTACGGCACGCCGGGAGAGGATCGCGACGGGGGGATCGCGTCGGGAGTCGGAAGTTGGGAACCGGGAGTCGGGGGACCGACCTGTCTCTTCCACCCGTGCGTAACCCGGCCCACCATCGCGTCAGCGATGGCCCACCCGCGCGCAGCGCGAGCCTACCCGCGCGAAGCCCGGGCCGCCCCGGGCCCTACTGGTGCGGTGGGCGGTTCCAGATGAGCACGCCGTCCCGGTAGACCTCGCGCACGCGGTGGTATGGGATGAAGTGCTCGACGCCGTCGGCGGCCACGGCCTCGAACCCGAAGGGCTCCTCCGGGTCGAAGCGCAGGGCCGCCAGCGGCACGCGCTCGAGCCGATGCGCTACCCGATCGAGGTACGCGATCTCGAAGCGCGACGAGCCCAGGGCGGGATCCCAGCGGATCCGGTGGAGCAGGTCCTGGACGGGGATCACGGCTCGGGCCCGCTCGGCGGCTTCACCATTGGCACGAACCGCACCGGAAGGCTCCGCTCGGTCATGATGCCTTTCTCCCCCTTCGTCAGGATGCGCAGCTCCTGATCGCCCATGCGCGGACCGACCGGCAGGATCATCGTGCCGCCGACCGCGAGCTGCTCGACCAGCGCGGGCGGCACCTCTTCGGGCGCCGCAGTGACCATGATCTTCGGGAATGGGGCCTGCTCGGGCCAGCCCTTGTAGCCATCGCCCGCCCGCACGTGGACGTTGCGGTAGCCCTCGGCCTCGAGGGTGCGGCGCGCGCGCTCGGCGAGCTCGGGCACGATCTCGATGGTGTAGACCTCGCGCGCCAGCTCGCCCAGGATGGCGGCCTGGTAGCCCGAGCCGGTGCCGATCTCCAGCACCACGTCCGATGGCTCGATCTTCAGGGCCTCGGTCATGAACGCGACGATGTAGGGTTGCGAGATGGTCTGGCCGTATCCGATGGGAAGCGCGCTGTCAGCGTATGCCGAGCGCTGCATCTCGCGCGGGACGTAGCGGTGCCTCGGCACCTTCAGCATGGCGGCCAGCACCCGCTCGTCGCGGACGCCGCGCCCGCGTAGCTGGCTGTCGACCATGCGCCGCGCCTCGGCCGTTCGATCCTGCGACGCGGCGGTGATTGCGCCGCCGCAGGCCCAGAGCGTCGACGCGGCCAGCACGATTGATACAAGGGCGGCGGATCGTCTCATGGCCGCACCTCCTCTCTGCATTATGGACCTGTGCCGTCATGCGGATCGGGTCTCCCCGCGCCGAATCTTCTCCACGAGGTCGCGGCCGACGACGGACTGCAGTCGCGCCCAGAGGGACGGCTGGGCGGTCTGCATCGCCCGCAGGTCCGCGGCCGGCCACCAGATGACGTCGGCTTCGCCCAGCGTGACGACGTCCGCGTTGGCGGGATCGCCGGTGATGAGGCTCATCTCGGCGACGAACTGACCGGGCGCCAGGTCGACCACATCCTCGCCGCCGCGGCTCACGCGTGCCCGGCCGCCGAGGAGGAAGTAAAGGGCCTCGGGTCGTCGGCCGTTCCAGGTGAGCTGGCGGTTCGTGAGCCGCTCGCGACGGCCCGTCTGCCACCAGCGGAGGAACTCGGCCCTGGTGAAGGCACTGAAGTGGCGGTCATAGAGCGCGGCCAGGTCCGCGGGCAGCTGCACGGCGCGCCGTTCGTGCAGGATCCGGATCACCCAGGCGAGGTTGATCGCCACGAAGAGGCCGTTCCAGAGGGTGATGGCCGGCACTTTCATGAGCCAGGCGTAGCCGCCGAGCACGCCCTGGGCCGCCACCATCATCGCGCGGAGCCACAGAACGTCTCGCGCCACGAGCGCGGCCAGCATCAACACGTAACCGATATGCACCAGATAAGGGGTCATGCGGGACGTTGCCTCATCATGTAAATGCTAGAATCATAAGAGTTTCGGCCTCATGAAGAAGATTCTCATCGCGAACCGGGGGGAGATTGCGGTTCGCGTCATCCGCGCGTGCCGCGACCTCGGGATTCCGTCGGTCGCGGTGTACTCCGACTGCGATCGCGCCGCCCTTCACGTCCGGATGGCCGACGAGGCCTACCACATCGGCCCCAATGCGCCTCGCGACAGCTACCTCCGAATCGACCGCATTCTCGACGTCGCGCGCCGGTCGGGCGCCGACGCGGTGCATCCCGGCTACGGCTTCCTCGCCGAGAACGAGGATTTCGCGGCCGCCTGCCGGGACGCCGGGCTCGTCTTCATTGGCCCGACACCCGAGGCCATCACGCTGATGGGCAGCAAGACCGCTGCGCGGCAGGTGGCCATCGCCGCCGGCGTGCCAGTGGTGCCCGGCACCGAGGAGCCCCTCGGCGAGGACGTGACGGACCGCGACGTGCTCGCGGTCGCCGATAGCATCGGCTACCCGCTGATGCTGAAGGCCGTGGCAGGCGGTGGCGGGAAGGGCATGCGGATGGTGTCGGCGCCCGCCGAGCTGCCCGGGGCGCTGCGCGCCGCGCGGTCCGAGGCGGGTTCGGCCTTCGGCGACTCGGCCGTCTATCTCGAGCGGCGGATCCTCGCGCCGCGACACATCGAGGTGCAGCTGCTCGGGGATCACTTCGGCACGGTCGTGCCGTTCGTGGAACGGGAGTGCTCCATCCAGCGCCGTCACCAGAAGGTGGTGGAGGAGAGCCCGTCGCTTGCCGTCTCACCCGACCTGCGGCGCCGGATCACGTCGGCCGCGGCGGCGGTGGCGCGCGCGGCGAAGTACACCAACGCGGGCACGATCGAGTTCCTGCTGGACCAGGACGGCTCGTTCTACTTCCTCGAGATGAACACGCGGCTGCAGGTGGAGCACCCGATCACCGAGATGGTGACGGGGGTGGACCTCGTGCAATGGCAGGTGCGTATCGCGCGCGGCGAGCCGCTGACGCTCGATCCGGAGGCGCTGCTCGCGCCGCGGGCGCACGCCCTCGAGTGCCGCATCTACGCCGAGGATCCCGACACGAACTTCATGCCCTCGCCGGGGCGCATCCTCGGCCTGCGCGTACCCCAGGGCCCGGGCGTACGCGACGACAGCGGCACGTACGAAGGGGGCGAGGTGCCGATCTACTACGATCCGATGATCTCGAAGCTGATCACGTGGGCCGAGGATCGCCCGGGCGCCCTGGCCCGCATGAAGCGCGCGCTTGCCGAGTACGAAGTGCGGGGCATCCGCACCACCATTCCCTTCTTCCGCTGGATCCTGGACGACGAGGATTTTCAGGCTGCGCGCTTCGATACGACGTTCATCGACCGCAAGCTCGGGGCGCGCAACGGCCAGCCGCTCGTCGCTCCGGACGATGAGTACGCCGTGCTGGCGGCCGTGGCCATCGCGGTGCGGCAGATGACGGCTGGCGCGGCCCCGCCGCTCGCCGTGGACGCGGCCCCCAGCCGATGGCGCCAGGACGCGAGAGCAACGGCCCTCCGGGGGCAGTGAGAATTGAGAAGCGGACCAGTGGTGTTCGATCTTGAGATAGGCGGTCGCGTGCGGCGGGTTCGCGTCGCGGCGCGAGATGGACGGTGGGAAATCGCCGTGGACGATCGCGTGTTCGACGTGGATCATCGCGGCGTGGGAGGCGCGACCGCATCGCTGCTCGTCCGGGAGGACGGCGGGCCGCCGCGCAGCATCGACGCGACGGTGACACCGCGTGCGGGCGGGGCCGGCTTCGACGTGCTGCTCGACGGGCACACGCTCCCCGCGGCGCTGGTGTCGCGCTTCGGGCGGCGGGTCGGCGAGGCCGCGGCCGGCGGCTCGGGGCCCCAGCAGGTCGTGGCGCCGATGCCTGGCAAGATCGTGAAGCTCCTGGTGGCGCCGGGCGATGCGGTGGAGCCCCGCCAGGGGCTGGTGGTCATCGAGGCGATGAAGATGGAGAACGAGCTCCGCGCGTCGCGCGCGGGCCGAGTCAAGGCCGTCAAGGTGGCCGAAGGCCAGTCGGTCGAGGCCGGGGTCCTGCTGGTCACCGTGGAGTAGGCCGTGAGGAGACTGGCCGCCGCGGCCTATCGCTACGCGCGCACCATCGTGATCGTCGTGGCGGTGTCGCTGGCGGTCCTGCTCGTGAGCGTCGTCAGCATCGACCTCGGCCCGGCGTTGAAGGCGCGCGCGGAGCGGGCCGGCGGCAACTGGCTCGACCGCACCATGCGCATCGGGCGGCTCGGCGTGCAGCTCGGCCGCGGCCGGTTCGTTCTCGAAGACCTCGTGATCGAGGGCCAGCGATCCGGCGAGGAGCCCTGGCTCACGGCCCGCCGCGTGGAGGTGTCGCTCACCTGGGGCGCGCTCATCCACCGCGAAGTGCTCCTCGACACCATCGAGATGACCGACTGGCGGATGGTGATTGAGAGCTTCCCCGATGGGCGCCAGACCTTCCCGCGCGTGATGGGGCCGCCGCGCCCGCCCCGCACCGGCCCCTCGCCCGTGCGCACCACCGTGCAGTACGTGCGGGCGAGTCGCGGCGAGGTGGTCTACCGCGATCACGGCACCCCGTGGAGCGCCGTCGCTCGTAACCTCGACGTCACGGTCTCGAAGCTGGTCGAGTACCGCGGTCAGCTCCGGTTCTCGGGTGGCACCATCGCCATCCAGGACTACGTCCCCATGACGGCGGACCTGGGCGCGTCGTTCCGCATCCTCGGCAGCCGGGTGGTCTTCGACCAGATGCAGCTCATCACCGACGGCGCGGTGAGCGATGTGACCGGCGCGGTGGAACTGGCGCAATGGCCGGAACAGACCTACCACGTGAAGTCGCGGATCCAGCTGCCGCGCATGCGCGAGCTCTTCTTCGCCGGCAACACGTTCAGCCTGCACGGCGAGAGCGACTTCACCGGTACCTTCCACCTCTTCAAGGGCGGCCGCGAGCTGAAGGGCGACTTCCACAGCCGCGAGGCCGGCCTCAACCAGTTGCGATTCCCCGACCTCGAAGGGGCGCTGGTCTGGGTGCCGCGGAGCTTCGACGTCACACGCGCCACCGCCGGCTTCAATGGCGGGCGGCTCGCGTTCACCTACCAGATGGCTCCGCTCGGGTTGCGCGACCAGACCACGCGCGCGCGCTTCGACGTGCAGTACGAGGAGGTGGACCTCCTCGCCCTCACCAACGTGCTCCAGACGGAGGGGATACGCGTGGCGGGCCGCGCGACGGGACGCAACCGGCTCGAGTGGCCCATGGGCCGCTTTGCCGATCGCGCAGGGGATGGCGAGCTCGTGGTCACGGCGCCGTCGGGCACCAGCCTGATGGGGCCGCGCCTGGCGGCCGGCGCGGCAGCCGAGGCCGAGCGCCGCGCGCTCGATTACGGCCCGTTCAGCAACCACACGCCGCTCGAGCCCGTGGGGATCGGTGGCCGCATGGCGTACCGCTTCGACGGCGCGGCGCTGCGGCTCGAGCCGAGCGAGCTCGCCACCAGCGACACGTACGTGACCTTCGAGGGGGCCACCGCCTGGGGCGAGCGCTCGAATTTGCCGTTCCGCGTGACCAGCGCGAACTGGCAGGAAGGTGACCGCCTCCTGGCCGGGATGATGACGGCCTTCGGCGCGCGGACGATGGCCATTCCCATCGACGGTGTCGGGCGCTTCGACGGCGTGATGCTCGGTGCGTTCCGCAGCCCGCGGATCGAGGGGCGCTTCGTCGGCGAGGCGATCCGCGCGTGGGGCGTCACCTGGGGATCCGTCGATGGCGACTTCGTCGTCGAGAACGCCTATGCGAACGTGAGCCGCGCGGTCATCACCGAGGGCTTCTCGCGGATGGAGGTGACGGGCCAGTTCTCGCTCGGCTATCCCCGCCGGGACGGGGGAGAGGAGCTGGACGCGCGGGTGAGCATCGTCAACCGCAGCGTCAAAGATTTCCTGGGGGCCTTCGATCTCGAGGACTACGACGTCGACGGCATCGTCTCGGGCGACTTCCACCTGTACGGGCAGTACACGCAGCCCCTCGGGTTCGGACGGCTATCCATCCTCCAGGGGACGGCCTACGGGGAGCCGTTTGCCGAGGGCGTGGCGGCGATGCGGTTCGAGGGCGCCGGCGTGCGCCTCGATGGCCTGACCGTCACAAAGGGTGGCACGACCACGACCGGGGCGGCCTACGTGGGCTGGAACGGCACCTATTCCTTCAACGCCGACGCGCGCGGGATGGCCGTTGAAACCCTGGCCGTGGCGGCCACGACCAGCGGCCCGGGGTTCACCGGCCTTCTGGACTTCTCGGCCAACGGCAGCGGCACGTTCGAGGCGCCGCGCTACGACGTGAAGTTCGGGGTGCGGGACCTCTTCTACGGGGATGAAGGCGTGGGCGAAGTGTCGGGGCGCCTGTCGGTGCGAGACACGGTGATGACCTACGAGGTCGAGGTCGCGTCCAACCGCCTGGCCGCGTCCGGAACCGGCCGCATCGCCCTCACCGACGAAATGGACGCGGAGCTGTCGTTCCGCGTGACCGACACCTCGCTGGACCCGTACCTCCGTGCCTTCCAGCCGCAGCTCTCGCCCTTCACCTCCGCGGTGGCCAGCGGCGCGATCCGCGTGGTCGGCGAGCTCTACAACTCCGACGCCCTCCGCGTGGATGTCGAGGTGGACGCCGTCGATCTGCGATTCTTCGACTACCACCTGCGCAACGCCGGCGCCATCCGGATGAGCGTGGACCGGCAGGTGCTGCAGGTGACGGCCCTGCGGCTCGTGGGCGAGGACACGGAGCTCGATCTGGCTGGCTCGGTGGACCTGCCGAAGCAGGCGCTCGCGTTGACGGCAAACGGCGCGGCGAACCTGGCGGTGCTCCAGGGCTTCGTGCCCGATGTGCGCAGCAGCGGCCGGGCCGAGGTCTCGGCGCGCATCGGCGGCACCGTGGAGGCGCCGGCCGTCTCCGGCACCGCGTTGCTGTCGAACGGCCGCCTGCGGCACTTCGGCTTCCCGCACGCACTGGAAGCGCTGAACGGCATCGTGACGTTCGACGCCTCGGGCATCCGGCTCGACGGGCTCGGCGGGCGCGTGGGCGGCGGCACGGTGCGCTTCGGCGGGCGCCTGGGGCAGTCGGGTTACGTGCTGAGCGAATACGACGTCACCGCCGTCGGCACCGACATGCGACTCCGCTACCCGGAGGGCATGCGCTCGACGGTCGATGCGGAGCTCGCCCTGCGCGGTCCCGTCGGTGCGCCGGTGGTGACGGGCGAGGTCGTGGTGAAGAGCGCCACCTGGTCGCGGCCTTTCGACACGTCCACCGGGCTGTTCGACCTGTCGGGCGGGCCGGAGGGGATTCCAGCGGTCGAAGGCGCCCTGGCGGCCGAGTCCGCCAACGCCCTCCGCTTCGACGTGCGCCTCATCGCCCCCTCGAGCCTTCGCATCGAGAACGACCAGGCGCGCATCGTGGCCAGCGCGGACCTGAACCTGCGCGGGACGCTGGATCGCCCGGTAGTACTGGGGCGCGCCGACATCGACCGCGGCGAGGCGCGCTTCGAAGGGCGGCGGTATCTCGTGACGCGCGGCAGCATCGACTTCACGAACCCCGCCCGCATCCAGCCGTTCTTCGACATCGAGGCCGAGACGCGCGTCCGGGTCCCCGGCCAGACCTACCGCGTCACGCTGCGCATGGCCGGGACGACCGAGCGGCTGCAGCCGGAGTTCACCTCCGACCCGCCGCTGCCGCCGATCGAGATCCTGACGATGCTGTTCAGCGACACCACGCCGAGCGGCGACGTCGAGCTGGCGGCCCAGCAGCGTCCGAACGAGCGCGAGCAGCGACTGCTCGAGGCAAGGGCCACGCGGGCACTCACGGGGACCCTGTCGGCGGAAGTGGGCCGGGTCGTGCAGGAGACCTTCGGGGTGGACTCGTTCCAGATCACCCCGCTGCTCGTCGATCCCTACCAGCAGTCGGCCCGGCTCAACGTCAACCCATCGGCGCGCGTGACCATCGGCAAGCGCATCTCGGACCGCATCTACCTGACCTACGCCCGCAGCCTCTCCTCGTCGGCGCGCGACGAGATCGTCCTGCTCGAGTTCGATCAGAGCGACACGCTCGCCTGGGTGCTGTCGCAGAACGAGGACCGCACGTACGCGCTCGAAGTGCGGAAGAGGCACACGTTCTGATGCGCGTGCTGCTGATCGCGGCCATCGCCCTGCTCGGCGCCGCGCGGCCCGCCCTCGCCTCACAGGACGCTTTCATCGGCCAGCCCATCGCCGACGTCCAGGTGGAGACGGAGGACGGCCCCGTGCTCGAGCCGGGCGTGCTCGAGCTCATCGAGACGCGCCTCGGCCAGCCGCTGGCGATGGAGCGCGTGCGCGACACGATTGACCACCTCGTCGGCCTGGGCCGCTACGACGACGTCCGGTTGTTCGCCGCGGCGGCGCCGGGCGGCGCCGGCGTGGCGCTGCGCTGGTTCCTGCGCCCCATCCGCCAGATCACCCGCGTGTCGATTGACGGGGGCGGTGGCCTGTCGTCCGTCGCCCTGCGGACGGTCGTCAGCGAGCGCTTCGGCGAGCGGCCTACTGCCTCTCGGGTTTCCGAGATTGCCGCCGCCGTCACCGACTTCTACCGTGATCACGGCTATCGGGCGGCGGCCGTCCTGCCGCAGATGAGCGCCGGGAAGGCAGCCGGAGAGGTGTGGCTGAACCTGTCGGTCGACCGCGGCCCACGCACCGTGGTCCTCACCTCGTCGGTGACGGGCACCCCCCGCGAGGCGCCCAACCGGATCCTGGACTTCCTCGGTATCCACCCCGGCCAACCCTTCGATCGGCTGGAGCTGGAGGCGCGCCTGTCGGCGTACGAAGGCCGGCTTCGGGACGACGGCTTCTACGAGGCCTCGGTCAGGGAGAGCACGACGTTCGACGATGCGGGGCATACCGCGAGCGTGGTGGCGGACGTGGTCACCGGGCCGCGCGTGCGGCTCGAGTACGCCGGGGATCCGCTGCCGCGCGGCGTCCTGGAGTCGCTCGTGCCCGTTCGCGAAGAGCGATCGGTGGACGAGGACCTGCTCGAAGACGCGAGCCGCAATATCGAGGCCTACCTGCGCGAACGCGGGTATCGCGACGCGCGGGCCACGTACGCCCGGGCCGAGCGGAGCGGCGACCTCGTCCTGACCTTCACGATCGAGCGGGGCCCGCTGCACCGCATGGGCGCCGTCGGCCTCGAAGGGAATACATCGGTGCCCGCCTCGGAGATCGAGCCGCTGCTGAAGCTGACGAAGGGGGACCCCTTCGTGGACGCCCGCGTGGCGGCCATCGCCGTGGCCATCGAGGAGCTCTATCGCGTGCGCGGGCACGAGCGCGCGACGGTGAAACCGTCCGTCGAGGTGCTGCCGGAGGAGGCCGAGGGCAGCGTGCGATTCCGGCCCGTGGACGTGCAGCTGATGATTGTCGAAGGCGTGCGGACGACGGTGTCCGGTGTGACGATGGAAGGTACGGCGGGCGTACCCGAGCCCGACCTGCGCGCGCTGCTAGGGCTCGTGGCCGGCCGCCCGTTCTATCGACCGCAGCTGGCGGCCGACCGCGACGCGCTCGAGCGCCACTATCGCAACCTGGGCTACGTAGCGGCGCGCGTGGCGCCGACGCTGGCGTTCAGTGACGGGAACCTGCGGGTGTCCGTGGCCTGGAGCATCCTGGCTGGGGAGCAGGCCGTGGTGGATCACGTGCTCATCACCGGCAACACCCGCACCAGCGCCGACGTGATTCGGCGGGAGCTGCGCATCCGGCCCGGCGTGCCGCTCGGCGCCGACGCCCTGGCCGAGAGCCAGCAGCGACTCAGCCAGCTCGGGCTCTTCCGCCGCGTGCGCATCGTGGACCTGCCGCGTCCCGGCACGCCGCAGCGCGACGTGCTGGTGACGGTGGAGGAGGCTCCCGCAACGGCGGTGACCTACGGAGGCGGCCTCGAGGTGGGGCGCCGGCTCCGGCAGGGCGCGGGCGGCGTCGCGGACGAGCGCGTCGAGGTGGCGCCGCGCGCGTTCTTCGAGGTGAGCCGCCGGAACCTGTGGGGCAAGAACCGCACGCTCAGCCTGTTCTCCCGTGTCTCGCTGCGACCGCGCGATCCCGCCATCGACAGCACCGACCCGACCGACGCGGGCGGGTACGGCTTCAACGACTACCGCGTGACCGGCACGTTCCGCGAGCCGCGCGCGTTCGGGACGCCCGGCGACGCGCAGGTCACCGCCTTCCTCGAGCGCGGCATCCGCGCCAGCTTCACCTTCGACCGCCGAGGTGTGCGCACCGACTACGCGCGGCGCTTCGGCGCGGGCTTCACCGTGACGGGCCGCTACACGAACGACTTCACCGAGCTCTTCGACGAGCAGATCGCGGCCGCGGATCGCCTGCTGATCGACCGCCTCTTTCCGCAGGTACGCCTGTCGACCTTCTTCGGGGCGCTCCTGCGCGATTCGAGGGACGACGTGCTGGACCCCCAGCGCGGCGCGGTCATCGGCCTCGACGGCGCGGTCGCCGCACGCGCGTACGGGTCGGAGGTGGGCTTTGCCAAGACCTTCCTCCAGGGGTTCCTCTACCGGCGCCTGCCGGGCAGGGGGTTCGTCCTCGCCGGAGGCGTGCGGGCCGGGTTCGCCACCGGTTTCGCGCGCGAGGTCCCGCGCGTGGACCCGGACGGCAATCCCATTCTCGGGGAGGACGGCCAGCCGATCGTCGACGTCGTCGAGGATTTGCCGGCGAGCGAGCGGTTCTTCGCGGGCGGCGACACCACGGTCCGCGGCTTCGCGCTGGACCGGCTCGGAACGGCCGACACGCTCGATTCCCAGGGCTTTCCGCAGGGCGGCAACGGCCTGGTGGTCGTGAACGCCGAGCTCAGGGCGCCGTACTGGAAGGGAGTCGGGCTGGTGGGCTTCCTCGATGCCGGCAACGTCTTCAAGCAGGTTGGTGACATCGAGCTGGGCGACCTGCGGGTGGCGGCGGGCTTCGGCGCGCGCTATCGGTCGCCCATCGGGCCGCTGCGGGTGGACTTCGGGTTCAAGGTGAACCCGCGCACGCTGGCCAGCGGCAGCCGGGAGCGCGGCATGATCGTACACATCTCGCTGGGGCAGGCCTTCTGATGCCCTTCCTGCTGGCCGCGTGTCTCGTCATGGCCCAGGCGCCCGGGCTCCTGGACCGCACGCTCGCGATCGTCTCGGGCCGCACCATCACGCTGTCGGACGCGCGAACCGTCCTCGCGCTTGGCCTCGTGAAAGGCGGCGAGGTGGACGCCGACGTCACCCAGCGCCTCGTGGATCGCCAGCTCATGCTCCTCGAGGCCGATCGCTACGAGCCGCCCGCGCCGCCGGACGAGCGCATCGAGGCGCGGCTGGCCGACGTGCGGGCCCGCGCGGGAGGAGACGAGGCCCTGGCCGGCGTCCTGGCTCGGAACGGATTCACCGAAGGCCGCCTCCGGGCCTGGGTCCGGGACGACCTGCGCGTCGCCGCGTACCTGCAGCAGCGGTTCGTCGCCGACGAGCGGCGCGCGGATCTCATCGCCGACTGGCTGAGCGACCTCCGGCGGCGGGCGGAGGTCGTCATACTGCCCCAATAGATCTGGGGTTCTCAGGTTCTCTGGTTCTCAGGTTCTCGGGTTCTCGGGTTCTCGGGTTCTATCGGAGGTGGGCGACCACGACCTGCGCGGCGTTGGCGAGGGCGTGGCTCACCAGGCTGGCCGTGATGCTCCCGCGGGCGAGGTAGATCGTGCCCCACGCCGCGCCAAGCAGCGCCGTCACCACCACGGCGTCCCAGCCCTGCAGGACGTGGCCCAGGCCGAAGACGAGCGAGGTGGCCAGCAGGCCCCAGCCAGCGCCGCCCAGGTCGTCGCGGAACCGGTGCAGGAGGAAGGCACGCTGAATCTCCTCGCGCACGCCTCCGGCGACGACCGAGAGCACGATCAGCAGGAACGCGCCGCTGGGCGATGCGGCCAGCGCCTCGAACGGGTTGTCGGGCACGGTCCTGAGCGCGGGTGCCACGGCCTGGAGCAGCCACAGGGTGAACCAGATGAGGAAAAGGACCGCGGGCGCGAGGATGACGCCGAGCCCGGCCTCCACGCCCTGGCGGCGATGGCCCAGGAAGACCTGCCACGGCGATTCGCCGCGCCGTTGCAGCAGCCACAGGATGAGGCCCACCAGCACGACCGTATCGGCGGCGGACACCACGGCCACGAAGGAGAGGGAGAGGGTCCCGTCCGGGGCCTGCGGCGTGAGGCCCGCCAGCCGGGCCATTCCGCTGAGCGCCAGCTGCGTGGGATACCCCGAGCAGAGCACGACTTCCCAGAGGGATTGCCACGGGCGGCGCGGGGTCATCGCTCGACAGGGATGGTACACTCGATCCTGTGAGTCAGGGGACGCGGACCAGCGCCGAGCGCGTGTTGATCGTGGAAGACGAAGCGGTGACCCGGAGCGGTCTCACCGAGCTCGTCCGCTCGTGGGGCTACGCCGCTGACGAGGCCGCCGACGGGGCCGAGGCGCTCGAGCGCATCACGGAGTTCCGTCCCACCATCATTGTCTCGGACCTCATCATGCCGCGCATGAACGGGCTCGAGCTGTTGAAGGCGATTCGCGACGACGTGGAGCACGTGAAGGTCATCCTGCTCACCGCGCAGGGGACGGTGGACACGGCCGTGGAAGCGGTGAAGGCGGGCGCCGAGGATTACCTGAGCAAGCCCGTGGATCCGCAGAAGCTGCGGCGGCTGCTCGACCGGCTCACGGAGCTCAACGCGCAGAAGCGGGAGAACCAGGCGCTTCGCCGGCAGCTGACCGATCGGGGCCGCTTCGGCCGCATCATCGGCCACAGCCCCTCCATGCGGGCCATCTACCGGGTCATCGAGCAGGCGGCGCCCACGCCGGCGTCGATCCTCATCCTGGGCGAGTCGGGGACGGGCAAGGAGCTGGTGGCGCAGACCATCCACCAGTTGAGCCCGCGCGCCGACGCGCCCTTCGTGGGTCTCAATTGCGCGGCCATCCCCGAGACCCTGCTCGAGAGCGAGATCTTCGGCCACGAGAAGGGCGCCTTCACGGGCGCGCTGGACCGGCGGGCCGGGTGCTTCGAGCTGGCCGATCGCGGGACGCTGTTCCTGGACGAGATTGCCGAGATGGCCCCGGCGACGCAGGTGAAGCTGTTGCGCGTGCTGCAGGAGCGGCGCTTCCGCCGTCTCGGCGGACGAGTCGAGCAGGACGTGGACGTACGGGTGATCGCGGCGACCAACGTGAACCCGCAGCAGGCCCTGCGCGACGGGCGCCTGCGCGAGGACCTCTACTACCGCCTCAACGTCTTCTCCATCGAGCTGCCGCCGCTGCGCGACCGCAAGCAGGACCTGCCGCTGCTCATCCAGGCCTTCATCGACGAGTTCAACGTCCGCGACCACAAGGCGGTCCGGGCGCTGACGCCCGAGGCGATGAAGATGCTCTCGGAGTACGACTGGCCGGGCAACGTGCGCGAGCTGCGTAACGTGATCGAGCGCGCCACGATTCTCGCGCGCGGTGAGTACATCGAGGCCGAGCACCTGCCACCGCTCGGTGCCGCGCGCTTCACCGCGAAGGCGCCGGCCGCGGGTGTGGCGCTCGTGCCCGGCATGACCGTCGATGAGGCGGAGCAGAAGCTCATCATCGCGACGCTGGAGGCCTCCGGCGGCAACAAGACCCGCGCCGCCGAGATGCTGGGCATCAGCCTGAAGACCCTGCACAACAAGCTGAACCGGATGAAGGGCGAGGGGCATGTGGCGCAGAGCGGCTGACGCGCCGCACAGTCGCCTGGCCCTGGCCCTCGGCACTGCGGTCGGCGTGTGCCTGTCGGCGGGCCTGGCCGCCGTCGCCTCACCGGAGACCCAGCCGCCCCGCCGGCCGGCGGGGGCGCCGGCGCGCGCGGTGGAGGTCGTCGAGCGCTCCATCCAGGAGCTGCAGGAGGAGATGCGGGCCGGACGCGCGACGTCGCGGGACATCACAGCGGCGTACCTGGCGCGTATCGCGGCCTACGACAAGCAGGGCCCGGCGCTGAACGCGATGATCGCGCTCAACCCCCGCGCGCTGGACGAGGCCGACGCGCTCGATCGCGAGCGCCGCGAGCGGGGGCCGCGCGGCCCCCTCCACGGCATTCCCGTCGTCATCAAGGACAACTACGAGACGGCCGACCTGCCGACGACCGGCGGGACGGTGGCGCTCGCCGGGTTCTCCACCGGGCGCGACGCCTTCCAGGTGAAGAAACTGCGGGACGCCGGCGCGGTCATCCTCGGCAAGACGAACCTGCACGAGCTCGCGGCCGGCATCATCACCATCAGCTCGCTGGGCGGCCAGACGCGCAACCCGTACGATCCGGCGCGCACGCCGGGTGGATCGAGCGGCGGCACCGCCGCCGCCGTGGCTGCGAGCTTTGCCGTCGGCGGAATGGCCAGCGACACGTGCGGGTCCATCCGCATCCCGGCCGCCAACAACAACCTGTTCGGCCTGCGCGGCACGCT
Organism: Acidobacteriota bacterium; assembly: GCA_020851565.1. GTDB lineage: Bacteria > Acidobacteriota > Vicinamibacteria > Vicinamibacterales > UBA2999 > VFZN01. Next base: position 37,758 of record JADZCN010000132.1, read on the forward strand.
GGGCCTGTCGAGCCGCACCGGCATCATCCCGCTCTCGCACACGCAGGACGTCGGCGGGCCGCTGGCGCGCACCGTCGCCGACCTCGCGCTGCTGCTCGACGCGACGGTGGGGGAGGACCCGGCGGATGCCACCACGGCCGCCAGTCGCGGACGGCTTCCGAAGGGCTTTGCCGGCAGCCTCGACGGCGGCGCGCTGAAGGGCGCACGCATCGGCGTGCTCAGGAACTTCTTCGGGACCTCGCTCGAAGACGAAGAGGTGTCGGGCATCGTGCGGCGGGCGGTGGAGCAGATGAAGGCGCAGGGCGCCGAGATCGTGGAGATCACCATCCCCGGCCTCGACGAGGTCGTGGGAGGGTCAAGCCTCATCAACCTCGAGTTCAAGGCCGACCTCATGCACTACCTGGCGCAGTTCCCCAACGCGCCGGTGAAGTCGTTGCAGGAGATCCTGGATCGCGGCGCGTTCCACGCGTCCCTCGAGACCACGTTCAAGCTGCGCAATGCCGCCGTCGCCGACCCGGAGGAGATCCGCAAGGTGCAGGGCCGGCGCGCGCTGGCGGCCTCGCTGGTGACAGCGGCGCTCGACGAGCATCGGATCGAGGCACTCGCCTACCCGACGCTGCGACGTCGCCCCGTCGTCGTGGAGGAGCCGCAGCGTGGGACCAACTGCCAGCTGAGCGCGTCCACCGGCTTCCCGGCCATGGCCATGCCTGCCGGCTTCACGACCGACGGCGTGCCGATTGGCTTCGAGCTGCTGGGCCCGGCCTGGAGCGACGCGCGGCTCGTGGCGCTGGCTTACGCGTACGAGCAGGCCACGCGGCCGCGGCGCCCGTCGCCGACGACGCCGCCGCTGGTGAACGGGCAGGCGCCTGGCCCGGTGGCGTTCACGGCGGCCGCAGAAGGGGCGCCGTCCGCGCCGCTCGTGGCGCGCTTCGAGTTCGATCCGGTGTCGGGCCGGCTGTCGTTCGAGCTGCCGGCCGGCACGGTATGGGCCTCGATTCACCGCGCCGCGCCGGGCCCCGACGGCCCCGTGCTGCACCGGCTCGTCGATCCCGCGGCCGTGTCCATCCGCGGGGGCATCGTCCTCCCCGCGTACCAGCGCGCGTGGCTGCAGGAGGGCACGCTCCGCGTGGTCTTGCGAACGGCCCAGGGCACCGCCACCCTGCGCCTCGCGCCCCCCGCGCGGTGACGATCATGCGAGCGCACCCGTTCGCGCGTGCCCGCACCCGCCCGCACCTGCCCGCACCTGCCCGCACCTGATCACATCCGCCCATGCCCCTCTCCATCAAGCAGAAGCAGGTGCTCGGCGTCACCACCATCGTGGCGCTCGTCGTCATCGGGCTGTCGGTGCTCCAGGTGGGGACGCTCGTGCGCGTGCTGCTGGAGCAGGGCTCCGCGCGCGCCGAGTTCGTGGCCTCGAGCGTGGTGCACCAGACCAGCGGCGCCGTGCTCAGCCACGAAACCGCCTACCAGGACATCCGGTCGAGCCCCCAGGTCCGCCTGGCCCTCGAGACGGCCATCTACTCCCCCGAAGTGCTCTACGCCGCCATCGTGGACCGGACGCGCACGGTGATTGCGGCCAACGACCCCGCGCAGGTGGGCAAGACCCTGCCCCGCGGCGAGGACCTCATGGCGCTGGTGAACGCGCCGGGCTACCAGCAGGTGCGCGCCGTGTACGCCGAGGGACGCACGTTCGAGTGGCGCCAGCCGCTGGCGCTGGACGACGAGCCGTTCGGGGAGATCTGCATCGGCCTCAACACCATCTTCGTGCGCCGGGAGCTCGAACGCCCGCTGCTCTCGGCCGGCGTGGCGGTGAGCCTGGCGCTGCTGATATCCGTGATGGTCGCCATGGCCCTGGCGCAGATCGTCCTGCGGCCGATCCACGTGATCACCAGCGGGCTCTCACGGCTGGGCCGCGGCGAGATCGTCACGCAGCTCGACCTGCGGGACGAGGAGTTCCGCGGCCTGGGTGATGTCTTCGACCAGGTGTCCGCGCAGCTGCAATCGGCCATTGGCGAGGGGCCCAAGCGGGCGCAGCTGGCCGACCTCACCCGTCGCGTGGCCTCGCTCGGCCGTCTCACCGCCGGCGTCGCGCACGAGGTGAAGAACCCGCTGAACGCGATGACCATCCACCTCGAGCTGCTCAAGCAGAAGCTCGCCTCCCCGGAGCCGGCCTCGGCCAACCGCCACGTCGAGGTGATCGGCAACGAGATCCGGCGCCTGGACGACGTGGTGCAGGGCTTCCTGAAGTTCGTGCGCCCCGAGGACGTCACGCTGGCGCCGGTGAAGACGATGGCCCTCGTCACCAGCGTGCTCGACGCCGTGCGCGTCGAAGCCGAGAAGGGAGGCGTCGCCTGCGAACACGCGTGCCAGGACCCGAACCTGGCCATCGAGGGCGACGAGCCCCTGTTGCGACAGGCGCTCCTGAACCTGGCGCAGAACGCCGTGCAGGCCATGCCCCGCGGCGGCAAGCTCCGCATCGCGTGCGCGGTGGGCCGTGACGGCCGCGTCGAGATCCGCGTCCAGGACACGGGCGAGGGCATCGCGCCCGAGCACCTGGCACGCATCTTCGACCTCTACTTCACGACGAAGAAGCGCGGCAGCGGCATCGGGCTGTCCCTCGTGTTCCGGACGATACAGCTCCACAATGGCGACATCGACGTGGAGTCCACGGTCGGGACGGGGACAACATTCGTGATCAAACTCCCCCGGGCGCGCTAGGATCGAAACGATGCGACTGGCCTCCCTCGCCGTCGTGGCGGTCCTGGTGGTGGTCGGAGCCGGCTGTGCCACGCGCGCGGCCGCTCTCGTGCCCGAACCGGAGTTGCCCGCGATGGCGCCCCCACCGGCGCCCCCCCGGATCGTGGCGATCTACACCGAGCCGGCCGAGCCAGTCCTGGTCGAGGCCGCTCCGGCGGCCGAGCCCGCCTCGCCGGCCCGCCCGCAGCCGAAGCCGCCGGCTCCCGCGCCCTCGCCCGAGCCGCCCGCGCCTGAAGGGCCGCGCGCGGCGCCGCCGCCGGCCTTGACGCTGACGCCCGCACCGGGCGTGGAGGCCAAGACCGAGGCGTCCATCCGCGTCCTGCTGGCACGGGCTTCGTCCGACCTCGAGAAGGTGAACACCGCGGCGCTGTCCGCCGACGGGCGGACACAGTTCGACGCGGCGCGGCGTTTCGTGCAGCAGGCGGAAGAGGCGCTCAAGGCACGCAATCTCGTGTATGCCGGTAAGCTGGCCGACAAGGCGGCCGTGATGGCTGCCGTACTCGTGCGCTAGCGTCATCTTGCGGTCGCACGGCCGGCATGCGAAAATAAGGCGAAACATAGATTTACCGCCACAAACTGCCACATTTTGCGTTCGACCTAAAACAAAAACGCAATATCTTGTGGTTGGATGCTTGACAACGGTTTGTCAGGGGCGCATATTGGGCCTCGCGCGCGAGGACGAAGTCGGTGACGTTGGCCCATCCCAGCGGCCGGGGTCGCGGACGGAATTCGAGCCAGAAGCCATGAGCAGGACTGCACGGAACGACACACGCGCGCGACAAGCTTTCTAAAGGTTCAGCGATTCCGAGGGGCCACCCCACAGGGGCGGGGTGTCTCTCGTGTTTGGAGGGAGCATGCAGGATGGTGCTCAGAAGCTGACGGCGGCGGCCGCCGGACAGCAGGCAGGGGCGTCGGCAGTGAGCGAGACGGCGGGCACGCGCCAGGCGGCGCGGCCGGCGTCCGCCCCGGGCCTGGAGTTCCCGCGGTTCTTCACCGTCGCGGGGCGGGATCCGTTCGACCAGGTCGAATGGGAACTGCGCGACGCGGTCATCGGCAACGAGAAGGGCTCGATCGTCTTCGAGCAGCGCGGCGTCGAGATGCCGAAGGCCTGGTCGCAGCAGGCCACCAACATCGTCGTCTCGAAGTACTTCCGCGGCCACATCGGGTCGCCGGACCGCGAGCGATCGGTGAAGCAGCTCATCGGCCGCGTGGTCGACACGATCACCGGATGGGCGCGCAAGCAGAAGTACTTCGCCTCCGAGGACGCCCTCCAGGCGTTCAGCGACGATCTGAAGCACCTGCTGGTCGAGCAGAAGGCCGCTTTCAACAGCCCGGTGTGGTTCAACTGCGGCTTCGAGAAGGCGCCGCAGTGCTCGGCGTGCTTCATCAACTCCGTGGACGACACCATGGAGTCCATCCTGACGCTGGCCAAGACCGAAGGGATGCTGTTCAAGTACGGCTCGGGCACGGGCAGCAACCTGTCGTCGATCCGCTCGGCCAAGGAGCTGCTGGCGGGCGGCGGCACGGCCTCGGGGCCGGTGTCGTTCATGAAGGGCTTCGACGCGTTCGCGGGCGTCATCAAGTCGGGCGGCAAGACGCGCCGCGCGGCGAAGATGGTCATCCTGAACGCCGAGCATCCCGACATCGTCGAGTTCATCAACTGCAAGGTCGAGGAGGAGAAGAAGGCCTGGGCGCTCATCGACGCCGGCTACGACGGCTCGTTCACGGGCACGGCGTACGGGTCGGTGTTCTTCCAGAACTCGAACAACTCGGTGCGCGCCAGCGACGAGTTCATGCGCGCCGTCCTCGACGATGGCCTGTGGCAGACCAAGGCGGTGACGACCGGCGAGGTGATGGACACCTGCCGCGCCCGGGATCTCATGCGCCTCATCGCCGAGGGCACCTGGGTGTGCGGCGATCCGGGCATGCAGTTCGACACCACCGTCAACGAGTGGCACCCCTGCCCGAACACGGCGCGCATCAACGCCAGCAACCCGTGCTCGGAGTACATGTTCCTGGACGACTCCGCGTGCAACCTGTCGTCGATCAACCTGATGAAGTTCGTGGGCGCCGACGGCGAGTTCGACGTCGAGGCGTTCCGCGCCGCCTGCCGCACGATGATCACCGCGCAGGAGATCATCGTGGACAACTCGAGCTACCCGACGAAGGCCATCGAGAAGAACAGCCACGCCTTCCGGCCCCTCGGCCTGGGCTACGCCAACCTGGGCGCCCTGCTCATGTCGCGCGGGCTGCCCTACGACAGCGACGGGGGCCGCGACTTCGCCGGGGCCATCACCGCGGTCATGACGGGCGAGGCCTACGCGCAGTCGGCCCGCGTCGCGCGCGACCACGGCGGCCCCTTCACGGGCTATCCCGAGAACCGCGAGCCGTTCCTGCGCGTCATGCGCAAGCACCGCGAGGCCATCAAGGACATCAACGCGAAGCACGTGCCGTCGGACCTCTACAGCGCCGCGAAGCAGGCGTGGGACGACGCGGTGGAGCTCGGCGAGGACTTCGGCTACCGGAACGCGCAGGCCACCGTGCTCGCGCCCACCGGCACCATCGGCTTCATGATGGACTGCGACACGACGGGCGTGGAGCCGGACATCGCGCTCGTGAAGTACAAGAAGCTCGTCGGCGGCGGCATGATGAAGATCGTCAACCAGACGGTCCCCATGGCGCTCAAGCGGCTGGGCTACACGGCCGCGCAGATCGACGACATCGTCAAGCACATCGACGAGCAGGAGACCATCGAGGGCGCGCCGCACCTGCTGGAGCGCGACCTGCCGGTCTTCGACTGCGCCTTCAAGGCGGCGCGGGGCGAGCGCTCCATCCACTACATGGGCCACATCAAGATGATGGGCGCCACGCAGCCGTTCATCTCCGGCGCCATCAGCAAGACCGTGAACGTGCCGAAGGACGCCACCATCGAGGACATCGAGCAGGCGTACCTGGAGAGCTGGCGGCTGGGTGCGAAGGCCATCTCGATTTACCGGGACGGCAGCAAGCGCACGCAGCCGCTGAACACGTCGAAGGACGCGAAGACCGCCGTCCCGGCGCCGAAGGAAGCCGTGGACGCGGCGGTCGCCGCGGCGCTGGCCAGCCGCGCGCCGATGCGCCGGAAGCTGCCCGACGAGCGGCAGGCCATCACCCACAAGTTCGACATCTCGGGCCACGAGGGCTACATCACCGTCGGCCTCTTCGAGGACGGGA
>JADZCN010000133.1 GCA_020851565.1 Acidobacteriota bacterium
AAACGGTGACGGCCTCCGTGAACTCCACGCCGTGCTTGACGGCATTGGAGGAGGCCTTGGCCGGATCCCACTCGAACTGCACGGCTCAAGTGTATCGATCTTCGTTCCAGTATGTGTTCGGCCTAACTAATAGTAGGTCGCGTGGTCCACGCCTCCACCTGCCAGCAGACCTGCGAACCTACGCTGCGCTCGAAGACTGTCCGCAACCTCCGAACCGCCCTTAACTTACACCATCACGCGACTTTGGCCGATTGCAGGCCACGCCCGGCAGCGGAGATAGGCTGCGCGGCGGCGCTGCCTAACACGGTACCGCCGCGAGCCCGCCGCTCCTGGGTGGGAGATGGCAGATCTTCACAGGACGGTGAGCCGCAGAGGACGCAGAAACTGCCCTGCCTGCGCCCGCGGGCCCCTCACTCCCCTGCAACTTGCTGAGGCACGATTCTCGCACCCACGGCCGCCATGGCCAGCCCCACGCCCACCACCCCACCCCGACTCATGGACCGCGTCCGCCAGGCCTGCCGCCTCCGGCACTTCAGTCGCCGCACCGAGGAGGCCTACTGCCACTGGATCCGCCGGTTCATCGTCTTCCACGGCAAACGCCACCCTGGCGACCTCGGCGAGGAGGCCATCGTGGCATTCCTCTCCTCGCTGGCCACCGTCCGGGCCGTGTCAGCGTCCACGCAGAACCAGGCCCGGAGCGCCATCCTCTTCCTGTACGAGAGCGTCCTCCGGCGGACGGTGCAGAACCTTCCCGGCCTCGAACGGCCCACCGAGCCCGCCCGCCTCCCCGTCGTCCTGTCCCGAGACGAGGTGCGCCGGCTCCTGTCCGCGATGGACGGCACCGCGAAGCTGGTCGCGATGCTCCTCTATGGCGCCGGCCTCCGACTCACCGAGGCGCTGGAACTGCGCGTCAAGGACATCGACATCGACCGATCCCAGATCGTCGTGCGCCAGGGAAAGGGGCGCAAGGACCGGCAGACGATGCTGCCCGCGTCCGTGGCGCCATTACTCCAGCAGCACCTCGCCCGCGTGAGAGCCGTGCACGAGTCCGACGTGAAGAACGGCCTCGGGCACGTGGTCCTTCCCGACGGGCTGGCCGCCAAGTTCAAGGGCGCCAGCACGTCGTGGGCCTGGCAGTTCGTGTTCCCGGCCGCACGGCTGTGCACCGACCCGCGCACCGGCAACAAGACGCGATTCCACCTGCACGACACCGCCATCCAGCGTGCCGTCACCGAGGCCGTCCGCGCGGCCGGCATCACGAAACGAGCCAGCTGCCACACGCTCCGCCACTCGTTCGCCACCCACCTGCTCGAGGACGGTTACGACATCCGCACGGTGCAGGAGCTACTCGGCCACGCCGACGTGAGCACAACCATGATCTACACGCACGTGCTAAACCGGGGCGGGATGGGCGTGCGGAGCCCGGCAGACAGGTTGTAGGGGTGCGGGTAGGTGCGACAGGTGCGGACAGGTGCGGACAGGTGCGGGCGGGTGCGGACAGGTGCGGGCGGGTGCGGGCGGGTGCGGACACGTGCGGGTGGGTGCGGACAGGTGCGAGCAGGTGCGAACAGTGCGGGCGGGTACGGACACCTGCGGGGCGGGGTCCGGGCGGGTACGGACACCTGCGGGGCGGGGTCCGGGCGGGTGCGGGCCGGAACGCTGCACCGGATACCCGGACTTCGTCTCATGTTGCAGATCGGGTTCGTCCGCGCCCGCGACCTGAAGCCGCGCGAACGTTACGTGCTCGACGAAGATGACTGGAGTTGACCGCGAAGAATGCCCGACGCGCCGCCCAGTTCGGCCTGCGCGAAGCGAGGCCGATCGGAAACCCACGCGCGGCGCCTGCCCGACCGCCGAGAGGCCCACGCGAAATGCCCACCCGAAGGCCCACCGCGCGAAGCGCGGCCCACGCTGCGCGCCCACCGAGCGCAGCGAGGCCTACCCGAAGGGCCCTTCAGAAGATCGTCGCGACCGACGCCTGCGCCCAGTCGATCACCCGCGCGGGCAGGACGCCGAGGTACAGCACGCCGGCCAGCGAGGCCACCAGGCCCGCCATGGCGAGGCCCGTCACCGGTGCCGGCACCGGCCGCGCGTCGCGCTCGGACATGTACATCATCACGACGATGCGCAGGTAGAAGAAGACCGAGACGACGCTGGAGAGGACGCCGATGGTGGCGAGGCCGTAGTAGCCCGCGCCAACCGCCGCGCTGAAGACATACCACTTGCCGATGAAGCCTGCCGTCGGCGGGAAGCCGCCCAGCGACAGCAGGAACATCGTCATCAGCGTGGCGAGCGCCGGGTGCGAGTGCCAGAGGCCCGCGTAGTCGCGCAGGTCGTCGTTCGCGCGGTCCTTCGAGCCGAGCAGCGCGATGATGCCGAAGGCGCCGAGGTTCGTCAGGGCGTAGGCGGCCAGGTAGAAGAGGATGGCCGCCTTGCCGACGTCGTTGCCCGCGAGGATGCCGAGCAGCATGTAGCCGGCGTGCGCAATGCTGGAGTACGCCAGCATGCGCTTCAGGCTGGTCTGCGCCACGCCCACCACCGTGCCCACCACCATCGTGGCCGCGGCGACGGCCCACAGGACCGGCGCCCAGTCGGTGATCATCGGCTCGAGCGCCGTGAGGAACACGCGCGCGAAGGCCGCGATGGCCGCCGCCTTGACGCCGGTGGACATGAAACCGGTGACGACGGCCGGCGCGCCTTCGTAGACGTCCGGCGACCACATGTGGAACGGCACGGCCGCCACCTTGAAGGCAAAGCCCACCAGCAGCAGGCCCACCCCCAGCAGGATCATCGGGTTGCCGCTCATCGACTGCGCCGCGATCATCGTCCCCACGCGGTCGAGGCTGGTGGAGCCGGTGACGCCGTAGATGAACGCCACGCCGTAGAGGAGGAACGAGCTGGCGAAGGCGCCGAGCAGGAAGTACTTGAAGGCCGCCTCGGTGCTCTGCACCTGGTCGCGCCGGAGGCCCGTCAGCACGTACAGCGCGATGGACATCGTCTCGAGCGCGAGGAAGAGGAGCAGCAGGTCCGTGGCCTGCGCCATCAGCATCATGCCGACGATGGCGAAGAGGAGCGTCGCGTAGTACTCGCCGGAGGGGATGCGATCCCGATCCACCGTCTGCGACGAGATGATCACGGTGAGGATGCCGACCGTGATGATGACGAGGTTCACGAAGATCGAGAAGTTGTCGGCCGTCACCACGCCGAAGCTGGTGGCGTTGCGGTTCCAGAGCAGGATCGAGGAGGCGGCGGCGCCGACGAGGCCGATGATGGCCAGGCCGCCCATCGGCATGCGCTCGCCCTTGCCGCGGAACGACTCGGCCAGCATCACGACGAGGCCGGCCAGCGTGACGCAGATGACGGGGATGACGGCGTCGAAAGCGTTGCTGAACATGGCTAGTTGCCCCCCCGGGTGCGATCGGGTGCGACCAGGTGCGGGCGGGTGGGGTCGGGTGCCGACAGGTGCGAGCGGGTGCTGTCGGGTGCCGACAGCTGCGCCGTGGCCGAGGTGTGCGACTGGATGCGCTGCACGATGCTCGTCACGGCCGGCTCCATCGGCTTCAGGAACACGTTCGGGAAGACGCCCATGAAGATGGCCATCGCGGCCAGCGGCGCGATGATGGCCCACTCGCGGAACGACAGGTCCGGCAGGCCCTTGTTGTGGTCGTTGGTCACCGGGCCATAGAAGACCCGCTGGAACATCCACAGCATGTAGACCGCCGAGAGGATGACGCCCAGGCCCGCGCCGACGACGAAGCGCGGATCCCACTTGAAGGCGCCCAGCATGATCAGGAACTCGCCGACGAAGCCGTTCATGCCCGGCAGGCCGACGGACGAGAGGGTGATGACCAGGAACGCCGCCGTCAGGCGCGGCATGACCGACTTGATGCCGCCGTACTCGCTGATGAGGCGCGTGTGGCGGCGGTCCGACATCATGCCTACCAGCGCGAAGAGCGCGCCCGTGCTGACACCGTGCGCCAGCATCTGGTACGAGGCGCCCTGCACGCCCTGGACGTTGAGCGCCGTGATGCCCAGCACGACGAAGCCCATGTGGCTCACCGAGGAGTAGGCCACCAGCTTCTTCATGTCCGGCTGCACCATCGCGACCAGCGCGCCGTAGATGATGGCGATGACCGAGAGCGTGGCGATGAGCGGCGCGAAGTAGACGCCGGCCTCCGGGAACAGCGGGAACGCGAAGCGGATGAGGCCGTACCCGCCCATCTTCAGCAGCACGCCCGCCAGGATGACCGATCCCGGCGTCGGCGCCTGCACGTGCGCGTCGGGCAGCCACGTGTGGAACGGGAAGAGCGGCACCTTGATGGCGAACGCCACCGCGAAGGCCAGGAAGAACCACCACTGGGTGTTGTACGGGATGTCCAGCGCGTAGAGCTTCATCAGGTCGAAGCTGTACTCGCCCGT
>JADZCN010000134.1 GCA_020851565.1 Acidobacteriota bacterium
ACCGCGATGCCGGAGAGGATCAGCAGGCGGGTGGCGGGCTCGCCGAGGAGGACTTCGAAGCTGGTGGCGGATGCGACCTGCTTCGGATCGGTGGCGGACAGGGTGATGGCCATGGGGTCTCCATGGCCTGTAGCGCGGGATGGGGGATCGGGGCCTCATGCCCGGTCAAGCGCGCCGCGCCCAGCTCTGCTGCGGGGCCACACACTTGGCCGCTCCAGACGTCATGGTTCGGCGCTCGCACTCGCGCCCGCGCGCCCCTCGCCCGAGTGCACCTCTTGAATCGGGTAGACGTAGCGCGCGTAGAGATAAAAGAACGCCATCGACACAGCGAGGATGACCACCCCGAGCACGGGAGACCTCATCTTTATGCCGCTCACCGAGAACTCCACTTCTGTGGTCGCACGCATACCTCGCCGAAACTGCGCGGCCGCAAAAAGCAGGCCCGAGAACACCAGCGACAACACCACGACGAACATGATCTTGCTGGCCGTGAGACTCCATTCAAAGCTGGCTCGTCTGTGGTCGAGGGCCGCCTTCACATAACGGTAATTCTCGCGGACGGCTTCGAGGCACTCGCTTCGCGTGGCCGGGTCGGCCTGCTCGCAACCGTTCGAGGCGTCGCCGAGTTCGCTCGCAGCTGAGGCCACGACGGCTCCCGGCGGCGGAAGCGTCACTGGGCCGGTAGGCGTCGACGTTGTCGCGGGAACGCGAGCTGCGGTCATTGTGGTGCCTTCCGCTCGAGCCGCCTGTGCTGCAGGGGAGGCCCCCGCGAAGCCGTGAGCGGTCAGCAAGAACCCAAGCAGCCCAACCGCCTGGAAGCCCCGACCGCGTATCGTCATCGCGCGGCCAGCACCTGGTCGATTGCGTCGAGGCGAAGGAATAGACGCCCTTCGGTGGTCCGCCCGGCAGAGTTGGCCTTCTCCGCAGCGAGGTACGAGGTGATCCACGCGTGGTCACTGCTCGTGAGCTTCGTCAATGCCACCAAGGCTTTGTCGTGCGCGGACTTTACCGCGGCCTGCCCGGACCCGAACAGGTTCGGCTTTACCGAGCCATCGATGCCGTCGGCCTTACCATCCTGCGCGCCCACGGGCAGGGCCGATGGTTTGTATGTGGGCAGGGTCGCCTGTTCACATACAGAGCTGGTGCCACCAACGGCGGCCTTGGGCCCGGGCCTGGGTTCAGCTCTGGTCTGCGCCGCTGCAGCGCGTGCTTGCGGGTTCGCGCGTCTCACCGACGTGGCCAGTAATGCGAGTCCTCCGAACAACGCCAGTCTTCGGTTCATGTCAGCCTCCAAGTCCCGTGCCTGTTGAGGGACGGACCTCACGGCCGCTTCTTTGCGTGAATTCACTGGAAGACGGAGCCCGAAGGCCACTTCTCCAGCTACCACCTGTGGCGGAGCGACTACTAGAAGGAACTGCCCAGCGCCACCGCGAGCTCAAGCCCGGCCAGGACATCCGAGGCCTGCCGGTGCGCTCCAGCACTAAACCCTGCGTGGCCCACGCCCCGGCCGACTTCGGATCGAGCCGGCTTGCCTGTCGCGCGTGGGACTCGGCCAGCTTCAGCATCTCCACGTCCGGTGCGGCATCCGTGCGGTGGGCCTCGAACTGAATCACGCAGGCGTCGGCCCGTCCAAGCCGATACGCCGCGTCCCCGGGATGTTGCTGAATGAGCTGCTGGAACGTGGTGCGCGCCGTGGCCAGGCGTTCGCACTGCAGGGATTCGAGCGCCACGCGGCTTCCGTAGCCCGGTGCGGCGCCAGCAGCTCCAAGTCCGTGGCGGCCGTCTCCCCTTCCACCGCCGTGACGGGCGCCGCACACTGGTACCCCTGTCGCGACACCGTGCGGATGTAGCGCTCCAGATCGTCGGCACACGGATGCCGGCGCAGCCTGCGCACCCGTTTCTCGAGACTGTTGTCGCCCACGGCCGCGTCCTGCCAGCCGGCTCGGATCAGCACGTCCCTCGAGAGACGGATGTTCGGACGCCGCACCAGGAGGTGCAGCACCTCGAACTCGTACGGTGAGAGCCCCACCGGATCCTCGGCGCGCAAGAGCGACTTGCCACGTGCGCTGAATCCCGCGGCGGTGTCGGGCAGCACGGTGAGCTTCTCGTGGACGCCGGGCGCGGGTGGCGGCGCGCCGACGTCGTACGTGCTGCTGGCGTCGGTGACGCCGGGGGCCCGGTGATCGCGTCGCTGCCGGTGAGCGGCACGAGCATCAGCGTGCCGGGCGTGCCGAGCGGCGCGTACTACGTGCGCGGGGCGGCTGTGAACAGCGTGGGGACGGGGGCGCCGTCGAGTCCGGTGACGGTGGTGGTGCCGTAGGCGCGTGAGCTGAGGGGTGCGGATACGCGGAGACTGACGTGAGCCACGTCGCCGTCGCGGGTCATCCACTCCGTCGTCGCCGCGGCCATCCACCTGGCGCGTTGGCACGGTCTTCTTGCTTGACGTGTTTCTGAGGCGGGGCGCGACTAGATCGGCGATGGCGTGAGGACCTAGCGCGGAGCGCGTCACGCTGGCGC
>JADZCN010000135.1 GCA_020851565.1 Acidobacteriota bacterium
CGAACGGGTGCGGGCGGGTGCGGGCGGGTGCGGGCGGGTGCGGGCAGGTGCGGGCGGGTGCGAACAGGTGCGGGCGGGTGCGAGCGGGTGCGGGCGGGTGCGAGCGGGTGCGGGCGGGTGCGGGCGGGTGCGGGCGGGTGCGGGCAGGTGCGGGCGAGTGCGAACAGGTGCGGGCGGGTGCGAGCGGGTGCGAGCGGGTGCGGGCGGGTGCGAGCGGGTGCGGGCGGGTGCGAGCGGGTGCGGGCAGGTGCGGGCGGGTGCGGCGACTACCTCACAGTACCCGGCGCGCCTCCGCGGTAATCGTCCAACCCGACGCCGAGCCAGCGCTCCGGCACCTTCGTCCGGACCTCCTCGTAGCGGCCATTCCTCCACACCGTGAACGTCATGGCTTCGTCGTGGCTCAGCTCCGCGATGAACACGTATTGCCGGTGGCCGCGGACCCGCCATCCATCCAGCCCGACGATGACGTCGGTGGCCTTCAACCCGACCCTGGCCGCGCGATCGCCAAAGGTGGCGAATACCACGCCGTCCTTCGGCACCGCATCGAGGGCGTGTTTCACCAGGCGCTCGCCCCCGCGGGGAAACACCGATCGCAGCAGGTCCCATCCCTCGAGCTCCAGCGCCTGATCGCCGGCCCGGAGCGCCTGCCGCACCTTGAACGCGCCCAGCATCTCTGGCGCGTCGTACCGGGCGCGCATGGCGAGGTACACCGTCTCGGCCTCGTCGTAGCGCCCCTGCGAATCGAGGAAGTGCGCGTAGACCCTGAGGCCCTCGTGCGAGTACACGTCGGCGGCCGTGCGGGCCAGCGCCTCGGCACGTGCGAGGTTGCCGGTCCGCGCGTAGTGGCGGACCAGCCACATCGCGCGCGCGGCCACCCGCAGGGCATCAGGCGACCCGCCCATCCACTGCTCGAGCACCTTGACCGCCTCGGCCTCCTTCCCTTCACGCAGCAGGTGCTCGGCCAGCACCTCGCACTCGTGTGTCGCGATGTCGCACATCTGACGCGCCACGGCGATGCGATCGCCGGCGCCCATCGGCAGGTAGTCCACCATCTTGCGCAGGGCGCCGAGGTCATAGGCCAGCACGGGCGCGAACGCGCGGCGCACGCTGTCGACGGATGGCTTGCCCGTCACCGGTTGCCACACGCCGGCCCATTGCGTCCAGTGATCGTACGGCGCCGCCTTCACCCACACGGCGAGCTGCTGCAGCGTGGGCGGCCGATCGCAGCCCGGCCTGAGCGACCGGTTCGCCAGATCGAAGGCGGTCCCTGATGGCACGGCCTCCACGAACCATGTCCGCTCGAACGGGAACGGTGCGGCGTCGCGGACCCAATCCGGCTTCGTGGCCAGGAAGTTCCAGGCAGCCGCCGTCAGCACTTCCGGAGTGGCCGCCGCCATCGGTCGGCCGAGCGAGACCGACAGCTGATAGTCCTCCGGCGTGAGCGCCACCCAGCGCAGCATCACGGGGTACAACGTCAGCCTGGCGAAGCGGGCCTTCACGTCGCGCACGAGCTGCGCCTGCTGATCGCGCCTGCCCAGGCTGTAGAGAAACCGGCTGCGTGCCGTGACAGCCAGGCCCAGCTGGCGCTGCGAGAACCCCGCCCAGAGCCCCCAGTCGAGGACCGCGACCTCGTCCTCCCCGTTCCGCCGGGTCGCGACACTCGGTACCGGCCGATCGTTGAGCGCCGCCGTCAGGTCGGCCGGCGCGGCGCGACCCCCATGAAGTCTCGACCAGATGCGGGCGGCCTCATCCAGCTCGCGCTCGATCACGTCCTCGGTGAACCGCCAGCCCGTCGAGACGGTGAAGCGGTCCGACAGCGCGATGCGTGCCCAGTCGGTCACATCCTCCCGCGCGAGCGGCTCGAGCGAGTCGAGCAGGGCCTGGGAGCCGACGCGGGAACGAAGCGCCCGCGCCTGCTCCAGGCGCTCGACGAGCGTGGCCGTCTCGACATTCAGGGGCGCACGCCAGTTCCCGGTGATGCGCAGGCGCAGCGCCCGATCCCAGGCGCGGTCCGCGGCGGTCACCAGCCGGGGCGCCAGCGTGTCGAGCGCCGCGAGCGCGGCACGCTGATGACCGACCAGCACGGACAGGATGACGCGCGCCAGCGAACCGTCAAGGGTCTCCTGTCCCTGCCCGCGCAGGGCCTGCGCCACCGCTAGGTGCGCGGCCATTCGCGACAATGCCGGCCGCGCATCGCCGAACAGGTCGGTGGATTCGCGGAGGGCGAAGGCACCCACGAGGAAGGCAGCCGACTCGTGGGCGGCAGCCGAGCGCATGGCCCGCGCCAGGAGCGCGGACACCCTCACGTTCTGCTCCAGCAGGGTATCGACCGCGAGGTCCGTGAGCGGCGATCGCACATCGTGATCGACGGGCTCGGCCGCTGACGCGCCCGCGAGCAGCGCAGCCACGCCGGGCGCATAGGTTTCCGGCGCCCACAAGTGATTCTCGACCGCAATCCTCATGGGGCGCTCGGGGGCGCCCACCGTTCCCGCGTTCACGATGCCGCCGATCGCGGCCGCCACGGTGGAGACGATCCAGGCCTCCTCGCCGACCGGCCCCCTCGCCGTCCCCGCCTGTCGCTGCTGGCTGGTACGCCGGGCAAGATCTGCAAGGCCTGGTTGGGCGGCCAGCGCTCCGCGACCACCAACGTGCGGCGTCATTGCGCTCACGACAACGGCGGCCAGTAAGACGGCGGCGTATCGGGAGGGAGTTGCGCTCATCGCGCGGGCCCCGTGCAACCCTCATTCCGTCACGGTCCTGCCCTCCCGTGCGCAGTTCCGCGTCGTTCGAGCGATGGTCCAGCCCTCGGCTGTGCCAGTTACGGACGCGACTTACGGAATTGCAGGGAGTGCGCCACGTCTCCTTGATCACCGCGTGCTGCGGGCGTAGCATCGAGTCATCTGGAGCCCCACATGCGCCGTTGCCTCATCCTGGCCTGTGTCATGGCTCTGCTGCCCTCCTTCGCCCGCGCGGACGAGGTCTTCCTGAAAGGGGGCGGCAAGGTCTCGGGGCGCATCCTCTCGCGCACCGACTCGTCCATCGTCGTGGACGTGGGCGCGGGCACGGTCACGTTCCCCATGACCGCCGTGGACCGCATCGAAGAGCGGCGCACCATTCTCGATGACTACTACGAGCGCGCCGAGAAGCTCGGCGCCAGGGATCGTGACGGCTGGCTCCAGCTGGCGCAGTGGGCCTCGGGCCAGGGTCTCGCCGCGCAGGCACGCGCCGCATACGGGCGCGTCGTGGCCGTTGATCCCGCCCATGCCGAAGCCAACCGGGGCCTGGGCCGCGTGGAGCTCAACGGCCGCTGGGTGACCGAGGAGGAGAGCTACGCCGCCCGCGGCTACGTGCGCTTCGAGGGCGAGTGGATGCGGCCCGCCGATCGCGACAGCATCCTCGCCTATCGGGCCGCGGTCGAGCAGGCGGAGTGGGCACGGCTGGACGCGGAGCGGCGCGCGCGCGACGCGGAAGCCCGCGCCATCGCGGCGGAGGCACGCGCGCGTGAGGCCGAGGCCCGGGCGCGGGACGCCGGCGCGGTCCTGGTCGCGCCGACGATTCCGTTCTGGTGGCGCTCGTGGGCCCCGGCACCGCGGCCGTGGTGGGAAGAGCCTTCCGCGCGTCCGGCACCGCCCGGCGGCAGGCCCAGGCCACGCCCGGAGGAGCGCCCCGCCTCCAGGCCCCCTAATCGGTAACGCTCGGTCTTTCGATACTGCACGCACGCAGCCGGCGTTCGGTGGGTCATGAACGACGGCGGCGGGCACGGGAGGTGGCGAGATGCGCGTGCTGCTCCTGTCGATGCCGGACTCCTTCGAGCACATGGCGCCTGTCGCCATCCGCATGCCGAACGGCGCGCTCGCCTCGCTCGCCGGCAACGTGGATCCGCATCACGACATCGTCATTGCCGACCTCGTGCTGGCGCAGGGCCGCGTCGGCCCGACCATCGAGCGCCTGATCCGCGAGCGCCCGCCCGATGTCGTCGGGCTGTCGGTGATGACTTTCCAGCGCGCCACCGCTTTCGCCGTCGCCGCGCTGGTCCGGCGCCTCGCGCCCTCGGCGCACATCGTCGCGGGTGGGTACGACCCGACCCTGGCCCCGGACGCGTACGCGCCCGTCGCGGCCATCGACTCGCTGGTGCGCGGTGAAGGTGAGCACACCTTCCGTGCCCTGCTGCGCTCCGTCGAGGGCGGCGGGGACCTCGCCGCGATTCCTGGGCTCTCCTTCCGGCAGGCGGGGAGGCTGGCGCACAATCCCGACCGCGCGGTGGCACGCCTGGCCACCGAGCCACTCGCCCTGCCCAACCGCCGCGCGCGCGCCCTCGGCGGCTACACGCTGCTCGGCCGCCCCGTGGACGTCGTCGAGACCTCGCGCGGGTGCACGTTCGACTGCAGCTTCTGTTCGATCATCGAGATGCGCGGGCGCAACTTCCACCCCTACCCCATCGACCGGGTGATCGAGGACATCACCGACGCCCGGCGCCACGGGGCCCGGGCCATCTTCCTGGTGGACGACAACATCACGCTCGACGTGCGACGCTTCGAGCGCCTGTGCGAGGCCATCGTCGCCCACGGCCTGCACGGCATGGACTACACGGTGCAGGCGATGACGGCGCCGCTCGCCGAGCACGGCGCGGCGCTCGCGCCGCTGATGCGGCGCGCGGGCTTCCGCTACGTCTTCCTCGGCATCGAGAACGTGCTGGCTGAAGACCTGCGGTTCCTCAAGGCCACCGCGAAGAACGCGCGCCGTGAGGGGGGCCGCACCGTCGGCAACGCCTCGGTGGCGGCCATCGAGCACCTGCATCGCCATGGCCTCTACGTGGTCGGTGGCCTGATCGTGGGCAATCCCGAAGACACGCGCGAGTCGATTGAGGCCAACCTGGCCTTCGCGCGCCGCTACGTGGACTGGCCCTACATCCAGCACCCGACACCGTATCCGCGAACGCCCATGACCGAGGCGTTCCGCCAGCGCGGGCTCATCGTCGAGGACGACGTGTCCCGGTACGACGGCATTACCGCCGTGGTTCGCACCGAGCACGTGCCGGCGGACGAGGTGGAGTTCCTGCGCTGGCGCGCGGAGCGCTGGATGAAGGTGTGGCACATGCCCGCCGCACTGAAGCACAGCCCCGGCTTCGTGCTGCGACACGGCCGCGCGATGCTCCGGCACACCTTCGCGGGCACGACGCTTCGCACGCTGCTCGGCCTGGAGGACGAGCGTCGGGCCTTCGAGCGGTTCAAGGCCATTCGACGGCGCGAGCGCGACGTGGCGACGCGGATTGAGCTGCCGATCGAGCCAGCGCGCGCGCTCGTTCCACGCGCGCGCGCCGCCGCGATGCCTTGAGACGCTACCCTACCGGCACTTTCTTCCGCGCCTCGGCAAGCTCTTTCCTGCCGGGTTGGCCTGCACGCCCGGCGATTCGCAGCAGGCTGGCATAGTGGGCCGTGGCCTTCTCGCGCTGGCCCGCCGTCTCAGCCGCACGGGCCGCGCCCCACGTCGCGCGGAACCGATTCGGCTCCTTCTGCAGCGTGGCCTCGAACGCCGCCAGCGCCTCAGCCGGGCGAGCCAGCTGCAGCAGCATTTCACCCAGCAGCTCGCGGGCCGGCTTGATGGGCCCCGGCGTGACCGCCGCCTTCTCGGTGGCATCCTCCATGTCAGCCGCTTCGCGCATCAGCCGCAGCGCCTCTGCCTCGTCGCCCTCTGCGAGCGTCACCCAGGCAAGCGCTCCCCGGCGCTGGATCTCCACCTGCCCGGCCCAGTAGTCGTCCTTCGTCGCCTGGAGCGCCTGATGGATCGCCGCCAGCCGATCGATGTCCGCGCGCGCGGCGGCGGGGTTCCCGCTGCGTGCGGCGCCCAGCGCCCGGGCGAAGTGCGTGACGGCCTCGGGCCACCCGAACCGCGTCTGCCGCGGCGTGAGGGCCGCCGCTTCGGCCCAGGCCTCGCGCTCGAGCGCGTAACGGGCAGGGATGGCGGCCCAGGCGTAGTACCCGGCTGTTGGCGGCGCGGCATTGCCCGCGCCAGCGGCGTCGATCCGGCTCCCCATCGCGTCGATGCGCTCGAGCGTCTTCCGCGCCGCTGCGTCCTGGGCGGTCTGGAGGTACGCATACGCCTGATAGTCGAGCGCGTGCAGCTCCTCCGCCGCGGCGTTGTCCTTGCGCGCGGCGGCGGCCGAGGCGAGGTTGGTCTCGATCGACTCCTCCCACGAGCCCACGCGCGTGAACGTGTGGGACGGCATGTGGAGCGCGTGCGCGGCATCGGGCGCGATCTTCGCGTATCGCCGGGCCGCGTCCAGCGCGCGAGGCGCAAGCGCTGGCACGTCGAAGGTGTGGATGATGTAGTGCGCAAGGCCGGGGTGCTCCGGCTGGCGCGTGAACTCCTCCTCCAGGATCGCCGCGGCCTTCAGCTGGTTCCTGTAGGTTTTGTCAGTGGGCAGCGCCGATTGATCCAGCGCCAGCGCGTACAAGATCCGCGCCTCCACGTCGTCGGGGAACTTCGCGGAGAGGGCTTCCATGGCCTTCTCGTAGGCCAGGATCCTCGTCCGCTGGTCCACCGTCGCGGCGTCTCGGAAGAGATGCTCGACCGCAGCCATGTAGGCCTTCTCGCGATCCGTGCCCGCGCCGCTGGCCTTCGCGGCCTCCACGGCGGCGAGGCCGGCCGTCAGGGCCTGGGGTGAGCGGAAGCCGCCAAACGGATTGCTCCACCAGCTCATCGCGGTGCCCCATTGGGCCATCGCGCACGTCGGGTCCTGCTTCAGGACGGCGTTGAAGGAGTCGATGGCCGCGGAGAACCAGAACGAGTGGAGCTGCGCTACGCCGCGGTCGAACTCCTGTTGCACGGCCGGAGCGCACGACGTGGCGAAGTGGACGGTGCCCAGGCGGCCCGACGGGGCGCCATGGTCGTGCTGGTCCGGCTGCTGGCCCGCAGACGCGCTCGTGAGAGCCATGCTCCACGCCAGCGCCGCTGTCACGACGATTCGGGGACTCATGCTGCACCTCCTCGTCGCGATGATACGCCTGCTCAATAGGAGAACATCAGGCTGGCAATCCGCCAGCCGCCCTCCGACTCGACGAGCGTGAGCGCCAGGCGCCCTCGCCGCGAGGTGCCGTCCTGGTGGAACACGAAGTCCGCCCACGCCGTGGCCAGGCGGCCGGATCGCTCGATGATGACGTTCTCCAGCGTTTCCGACATCTCCTTCGCGCGCGCAAAGCCCCTGGCCTGCGAGTCGTAGAACTCGTCCAGTGAGCGGACCGTAATGCTCCCGTCCTGGTTCGTGGAGGTCGACGTGAAGCTGGGGAGAAAGAGCGCCCGCCACTCGGCGAGCGTGTCCTTCCGGTACAGCCCGACGTAGTCGTCCACCACTTTGCGGACAGCCGCCGTCGACGGCGAGGGCGATGAAGTTGACTGTGCCGCGAGACCGTCGGCGGAGGCGCTCGTGAGGCAGCAGAGAGCCAGGCCGAGCACGGCGCCGCTTCTCCATGCCACCCGGGCCTTCGACTGGTGCGTCATGCCGCGCAGTATATCCTTCCAGCCCCTCCTGCCCGGCTACTGCGTGGAGGCGTCGAGCCTGGCGTGCAGCGCCTCGGCCACCCTCAGGTGCTCGCGCAGGGTCGGCAGCGCCCTGGCCGCCCAGGCCCTGATCTCGGCGTCCTTGCCGCTGCGAGATTCCTCCTCGCACAAGGCCACGGCGACACGGTGGTCCAGCATCACCTGCGTGAGGAATGCGCGATCGAATCCGTCCCCCGAGAACGCGCTGAGCGCCGCGGTCACGAACGTCGCGGCCACCTCCGGCCTGGTGCGGACACCGCGCGTCCGGGCAAACATGGTCAGATCGGCCCTGGCCCTGCCGTGATCCCTTAGAAGCCGATCAGCGAACGCCTTGACCTCGGCGGTCGTGGCTCGGGTGCGGGCGATCCGGCCGGCTTCGAGCGTGTTCGCGGTGGCTTCCGATGCCTTCCGCACGAACTCGGCGGGATCGCCCGGCATCCGGCGCGCTTCGCTGCCATCCAGTCGCACGACCAGTCCGGTGGGTGCCCCCGGAACGCCCTGCCCCTGCGCGGTGGCCGTCACCATCGTCGCGCAGCCGATCATCATCGTGAGCGCGAGCAGCCGTCTCATCGGTCCTCCTCGGCAGTGCGCTGCCGTTCAGGGAGGGGATTTGCAACACCGAGGCCAACACCGATGGGTTACCCGGGCCGCAGATGCGCAGATGAGTCTTCACGGCGGGCCGCAGATGGCGCAGATGAGTCTTCAGGCTGGGCCGCAGATGGCGCAGATGAGTCCTCTCGTGAGTAGGCCAATGGATCTTCTGGGTAGGCCGGGTATCATCCCCGAATGAACCGTCGGCCCGATCACGGCAGGAATCGGCTTCGCGACATCGCGCGCCGCGCCATGCGCGAGCGTGGGCTGCGCCCGGAGTTCCCGGCCGAGGTTCTCGCCGAGACACGTGCCATCGGCGGGGCCGCGACCCACGCGAGCGGGCCCGGCCGCGACCTGCGCGACCTGTTGTGGGCGTCCATCGACAACGACGACTCCCGCGATCTCGATCAGCTGACGGTGGCCGTCCCGCTCGACGGAGACGCGGTGCGGATCCTCGTCGCGATCGCCGACGTGGATGCCCTCGTCCCGAAGGGGTCCGCGATCGACCACCACGCCCGGGCCAACACGACCTCGGTCTACACCGCGGCCGAGATCTTTCCCATGCTGCCCGAGAAGCTGTCCACCGATCTGACATCGCTTGGCGAGAGCCAGGAACGCATGGCGGTCGTCATCGAGATCGTGGTCGGCAGCGACGGGACCGTCCAGGAGGGCGACGTCTACGGGGCCGTCGTTCGCAACCACGCGAAGCTCGCCTACGACGCCGTCGCGGCATGGCTCGACGGCGCCGCGCCCGCGCCCGCGGCCCTCTCGGCCGTCGCCGGGCTGGACGATCAGCTGCGCATCCAGGATCGGGTGGCGCAGGCGCTGAAACGGCTCCGGCACCAGCAGGGCGCGCTCGAGCTCGAGACGATCGAGGCCCGTCCCGTATTCGACGGCGAGGAGCTGACTGGCCTCGAGGCGGACAGGAAGAATCGGGCCAGGGAATTGATCGAGGACTTCATGATCGCGGCCAACGGTGTGACGGCGCGGTACCTCGACCGCAAGGGCTTCCCGTCGCTTCGCCGCGTGCTGCACTCGCCCGATCGCTGGGAACGCATCGTGACACTGGCAGCGGCGGAGGGAGGGCGACTCCCCGCGGAGCCCAGCGCGCGGGCACTCGACGAGTTCCTGGCGGCTCGCCGGCAGGCCGATCCGGGCCGCTTCCCGGACCTCTCACTCTCCGTCGTCAAACTTCTGGGGCGGGGCGAGTACGCCCTCGATCTGCCGGGACGCCAGGCCGACGGGCACTTCGGGCTTGCCGTAAAGGACTACACCCACTCCACCGCGCCTAACCGGCGGTTCCCGGATCTCATCACCCAGCGGCTGCTGAAGGCGGCGCTGTCGGGACAGGCCGTGCCGTACAGCCACGAAGAGCTCGATGCGCTCGCGAAGCACTGCACGGAGCAGGAGGACCGCGCGACCAAGGTGGAGCGGCAGGTGCAGAAGTCCGCGGCCGCGCTGCTGCTGGAATCGCGCATCGGCGATCGGTTCGACGCCATCGTCACCGGCGCGTCTGCCAAGGGAACGTGGGCCCGCATCGTGCACCCCGCCGTCGAGGGCAAGGTCGTGCGCGGCTCCCGGGACCTCGACGTCGGCGATCGCGTCCGCGTCGAGCTCGTCGGGGTCGATGTGGAGCGCGGCTTCATCGATTTCGCGCGCATCGAACGGTAGGCGCGCTTCGCGCGGGCCGATCAGGGATGCGGAGCGGCGGTCACGCTGGCCTGCAGGTCGCGCGCCAGCCTCAGGTGCTCGCGCAGAGTCGGCAGCGTCCTCGCCGCCCAGGCCTTCAGCTCGGCATCACTGCCGACGCGTGACTCCTCCTCGAAGAGGGCGACCGAGGCCTCGTGGTCCCGCACCGCCAGGCCCACGTACGCCGTGTCGAACCTGGCGCCGGCCATTCCCGCGAAGGTGTCGGCCACCAGCTTCGCCACGCCAGGATCCGGCTTCACGACAATGCTCCGGGTCCTCGCGAAGATCATCAGCTCGGCGCCGATCCTGGTATGGTCCATCACCATCCGGGCGGCAAACGCTCTCACCCGCGCGTCGAGCCCTCTGGCGCCCGCCAGGCGTGCCGCCTCCAGCCTCCTCGCGTCGTGATCCGCGACTCTCAGGACGAAGGCCGCGTCGGGGGCCATCACCTGGACTGCCATCCCGCCAGGCGCACCCGGCGTTCGCGGCGTACCCGGCGTGCCCTGCCCGAACACCGCGGCCGGCAGAAGCATGCCACTCACAATCACGGCGGCCTGCGCGAGCCGTCGTCTCATCGCTCCCCCTGGGGAAAGAGGTCGAACGCGCTACGGATTGACCCTGAGAGTGTACTCGTCTCTCCGCACCGGCGGGCCCCCTGCCGGCTCAATTCCGTGCAACGGCGGGGCCGCCGGCATCGTAGGTCACGCGTCCAGCCATCACGGTCATCCGCGCCGCAAGGCTCTTCAGCTCGTCGGGCGCCACCTCGTAGGGATCTGCGGACAGGACCGTGAAGTCCGCGTAGCGGCCGACGGTGAGCGCGCCGAGGTCGTGCTCCTGGAACGCGGCGAACGCGGGCGCCGTGCTCATGCACCGCAGCGCGGCATCCACGTCCACGCGCTGCGGCACGTACCAGGCGCCGCCGGGCGTGCCATCGGCACTCCGACCCGCCACCAGCGCGGACAAGGTCCTGATGGGGTCACCCGAATCGGACGCGCCGTAGTCGGTGCCACACGCGACGACGGCTCCGGCCGCCAGGAGATCGTGCACGGGGAGGACCGACCGCATGCGCGCGGTCCCCAGCCGGTCCTCGGCCCATCGCGAGTACTCGCCGAGGAACACCGGCTGCATCGACGCGATGACGCCGAGCCGCGCGAAGCGCGCGATGTCGGCCGGCGCGACCATCGAGGCGTGCTCGATGCGGAAGCGGTCCGCCGCCGTGACGCCGCCGCGCTCGAAGGCGTCCAACACCCGTGCCACGGCCTTGTCGCCAATGGCGTGCACGTTCAGCTGGAATCCCTTTGCGCGTGCGTCCCTGACGATGGCCTCGAGTTCGGCGTCGGTCATCATCGAGAGCCCGTGCTCGCGCGGGGCGTCGGCGTAGGGCTCGGCCAGCAGCGCGCCGCGCGAGCCGAGCGCGCCGTCGATCAGGAACTTGAAGCTGCGGACGGCGAGTTGCCCGTCGCCGAGCGCGGGCTCCGGCGACTTCGCCAGGTACTCGCGGACCGCCGCCTCGCCGCGCGCCATCGCGTAGACACGGACGGGCAGTCCTTCCGGAAGGAGCTGCCCATAGGCCGCAATCGTGCCGAGATCCACGCCGGCCAGGTGGACGCTCGTGTAGCCGAGCCGCGCGTACTGCCGCAGGGTGGTGCGCGCCCGGTCCGCGGCGTCACCCGCGCCGCCTCCCTTGCGGTCGCCTTCCGCGCGCACGATCAGGCCCTGCGCGCGGTCCACGAGGATGCCGGTGGGATCGCCCGCGGCGTTCCTGAGGATGCGCCCGCCCGCCGGGTCCGCGGTGGCGCGGGCAATGGCCGACTGCGTCAGCACGAGCGAGTTCACCCAGCTGGAATGCCCGTCGATCCGTGACAGCACGACCGGATGGTCGCCGCTGACGGCGTCGAGGTCAGCGGCTGTCGGGAACACCGGCGGGTCGAAGAAGCCTTCGTCCCAGCCTTCGCCAGAGATGGTCTCGCCGGGCGTCGCCGCGCGCGCGAGGGCGGCGATGCCCTCCAGGATCCGGGGCTTCGTCATCCCGCGCAGGTTGATCGGCTCACCGGGGACGATCTGGCCGCGGGTGTCCGCATCGTGGACGTGGGCGTCGGCCCATCCGGGCACGGCGACGCCGGGGATCGCCACCGTCTGCGTGCCCGCGCCGGCAAGCCGTTCGACCTCCGCGCGGCTGCCCGCCGCAACGATGCGCCCGCCCCTGACCGCCAGCGCTTCCACCCGGAGGCGCGAGGGATCCAGCGTGATGAAGGTGCCCGTGAAGATCGTGTCAGGCGCCTCGACCGCGGGCCGGGGCGTTGACGACCCTGTGCATGCCGCCAGCATCGCCCACGACAGGGCGAGGCCGAAGGTTCGTGAATGGACGCGGCCGGTCATGGCGGGCAGCTTAGCACTCGGAGCGGGTGCGGCGGGTGCGAACGGGTTCGGGCGGGTGCGGCGGGTGCGAGCGGGCTGGGCGCGCCCGCGGCGTGGTCGGCCGCCCGCCATAGTGGTGCCAGCGGAAGGGGCATCAGCGCGCGACCTTCGCTGCGCCCTTCCCGCTCTTCACTTCTCTGCGGCCGCCTCCGCCCGCAACCGCTCGATCTGCGCGAAGTGATTGAGGTCGTGCCCTGCGTAGAGGCGCACGAGGTGCGTGATGGACTCGGGGCCGCGCTCCGCGTGCATGCCCGCGTGGCGGTGGCGTGCGGGATCCACCTGCCGGAGCAGGCGCAGCGTGGCCCGCCTGAGCGTACCGAAGACCGCCACTGATTCGTCCACCGGCGTGAGCTCGTAGCGGAACGCCGACACCCAGGCATCCTGGTCGAAGGGCTGGAGCGGCACGCCGTCCTGCGCGAGCACCGAGCGGACGCGCCAGGCGGCCACGATCTCTGCGTCGGCCAGGTGGGCCGCGATCTCGGTGATGGACCACCGGTCGGGCGTGGGCTTCCACGCCAGGGTCGCGGGCGGCAGGCCCTCCACCAGCGCGCGCAGTCGATCCGGCGCCTGGGCCAGCAGGCCCCAGGGGTCCTGATCGCCAACATGGCCGGTGATGCGCGCGATGTACTGCTGTGCCGTCTCGTTCATCGGTCTCCTCCCTCTGTAGCGGGCCTGATCGGGTGGCGCCTCACCGCCGCGCGCGGAAGACGTCGTTGCTGACGAACATCGCCAGCGCGACACCCTCCCAGGTGTCGTCGCCGCGCGGGCTGCCCGATGCGGCGCTGCCGAGCGGCATGGTGTCGGTGAGCGTGGTCGAGCGCCTGAAGCGGCGCAGGAGGTACTCGCGAACCGCCGTCGCGCGCTCCGAGGAGAGGACGTACGTGTCCGCGTCGCCCGCACGCGCGTAGCCCTCGACCACCAGCGGGCTGTCCCTCGGATACTGCACCAGCTGCGCCATCGCCTGATCGAGGCGGCGGCGCCCGTCGGCGGTGAGCCGCTCACCGCCTTCCGGGTCCGCTTCGAACAGCACCGCGGCGTCGAGCCAGATGCGCACCGCGGTCCGGTTGTCGCGCTCGAGCAGGCCTGCCTGATAGGCCTCGCGCGACATCGCGTCGAGATCGAAGAAGCCGCGGTCGCGGAAGAACCCCCGGAACAGGAAGTTGCGCTTGAGCGCCTCGGTGCCCTCCGCGAGATCGTTGGTCACCTCCTCGATGGAGGCCAGCGTGTTGCGGATGGTCTGGGTGATGCGCGCGCCGGCGCCGTCGGCCGCGGTGAAGTCGTTGACGGCCGTCCGGGCGGTCTCGGAGGTTTCACGCAGCGCGGCGGCCGTGCCCGCCGCGTCGTCGGCCACCTGCCGCAGGCGATCGTAGAACGCCGTGTCGGTGAGCAGGCGCCCGACCGAGCCCTCGCCCGCGCGCGTGCGCTCGACGAGCGCGCGCACGTCGCCCACGGTGTGCCGGACGTCGGTGAGGACTTCGTTCCCGGTGGCGCCGAACTCGTCGACCCGCCTGCCAGCCGTGGCGATCACATCCCGGGTCGCGTCCATGGTTCTCGTGAGCGACGTCAGCGTCCCCGACACATCGTCGGTGAGCGACACCACGCGGCTGTTGATCAGCTGGATCGTCTCTCTTCCCTCGCGCAACACGTCGGCGAGCTCGATCGGATCCACGCCGGGCAGCAGGTCCCCCTCGCGGGCCAGCGGCGCCGCGTCGGTGCCGGGGCTCACCTGGACGAAGGCGTTCCCGACGAGGCCGTCGGTCTGGATGGTGCAGGCCGAATCGGTCCGGACGAGCGCCCGCACGTCCTCGCGGACGCGCATCCTCACGAGGAAGCGGCCCGAGGGCATCGGCGGCACGCGAATCTCCAGCACTTCGCCCACATCCAGGCCCGCGAGCCGCACGCGTGTCCCCACCTCGAGACCCGTCACCTTCGCGAAGGTGGTGGAGACCTCGAAGTGGCCGGTGAAGAGCAGGCGCCGGTCACCGATCATGAACAGGCCGGCGGCGAACAGCGCGACCGCTCCCAGCACGAACACGCCCACCCAGGCTTGTTTCGTGATCCCCATATGGCCTCCGCCCCTCCTACCCGGCCCCTTCGGCCTGCATGAACTGCCGCACGAGCGGGATGGGCGACTGGTCCAGCTCCCCCGCCGTGCCCTGCGCGACGATCCGGCCCTCGTGCAGGAACACCAGCTCGTCGCCGATGACCCGCGCGCTCGGGATGTTGTGCGTGACGACAATCAGCGTCGCGCCCGTGCGGTCCCTCAACTCGACCAGCAGCCGGTCGATTTCGCCGGACGTCACCGGGTCCAGTCCCGTGCTCGGCTCATCGGCCAGCAGGATGGCGGGCTCGAGCGCGAGGGCCCGCGCCAGCCCGGCGCGCTTGCGCATGCCACCGGAGAGCTCTGCCGGCATCTTCTCGTACTCGCCCGCCAGGCCGACATCCGCCAGCAGCGCCTCGGCCCGCTCGCGGATCTCGCGTGGCGGCAGCTTCGAGTGGCGGCGCAGCGGGAACGCGACGTTCTCCCCCACCGTGATCGAGTCGAAGAGCGCGGCGTGCTGGAAGAGCATGCCCATCCGCTGGCGCACGCGGGCCAGCTCGCGCGGGCCCAGCGCGGTCACGTCTTCGCCTTCGACCAGCACGCTCCCCTCGTCGGGCCGCATCAGGCCGATGATGTGCTTGAGCATCACGCTCTTGCCGGTGCCACTCCGCCCCAGGACGCAGACGGCGCGGCCCGCGGGCACGACGAGGCTCAGGTCGTCCAGCACGCGCCGATCCCCGAAACGCTTCGTCACGTGCCGCAGCTCCACGGCGGGCGTCCCCTCCGTCGCCATGGCTACGGGTAGACGAACTGGATGAGGCGGACCAGCAGCACGTTGGTCGCGATGAGCAGGATGGACGACGCGACGACGCTGCGCGTCGAGGCCTGCCCGACGCCCTCCGTGCCGCGCGTCGTGTTGACGCCGAGGTACGACGCCACGGTGGCGATGATGAACCCGAACACGGTGGTCTTCAGCGTGGCGGGGATGAGGTCCGAGAACTGGATGGGCTGGAAGGCCTGGCGGAAGTAGGTGCCGATGGGCATCCCCGTGATGATCGACTCCGCGACCCAGCCGCCCAGCATGCCGGTGAAGTTCATCAGCGTGGTGAGCAGCGGCAGCGCGACGACGCACGCGACGACACGGGTCACGACGAGATAGCGGAACGAGTCCACGGCCACCGCCTCGAGCGCGTCGATCTGCTCGGTGACCTTCATGGCGCCCAGCTCGGCGCCGATGCCGGCGCCGATGCGTCCCGACAGCAGGAGGCCCGACACGAGCGGCCCGGTCTCCCGGATGAGCACGATGGCCAGGCCCGCGGGGATGAGCGCCTCGGCGCCGAACCGCGCCATCGACGACCGCGTGTGCATCGAGAGCACCACGCCGACGGCGAACCCCGCGGCGGCGATGAGCGGCACGGACCGCACGCCCAGCTCGTAGAGGTGCCGCAGCGTCTCGCGGCCCTCGAACGGGGGCCGCACGGCCTCCACGAGCACGCGCCCGGCGAAGCGCGCCGCGCGCGCCACGCCTTCCAGCCAGGACACGATCACGGTCACCACCTCCCTGCGCGCGCCCTAGAAGAGCTTGTAGGCCACGCCGACCAGCAGCACCGTCGCATCGGCGCTGGCCGAGCGGTGGCGCAGGCGGCCCTCTTCGACGACGGTGAAGCGCGGGTTCGTCATCACTCGGCCGATGGATGCATGGACTGCGCTGCGGCGGCCGGTCTCGACCCAGACCGACACGGCGGCCCGCCAGACGAAGCTGTTGGCCACGTCCACGGCAATCTGCTCCGCGGCGCCGGTGTCGGCCACCTCGAGGCTGTTGAACGCCATCCCGCCGACCAGGGACGGCGCAATCGAGACGCGGCCCATCGGCACGGTGTAACGGAGGCCGGCCATGATGGGGCGGATGCGCAGGCGGCCGACGTCGCCCGCGCCCTCCTGAGGGGCGGGCGGCGTGACGTCGTACCAGTCGAAGCCCAGCGCCGGTCCCAGCCCGGCCCCGGAGCCCAGCCGCGCGATCGGCCAGAGCTTGGTCCGCGTGTCGGTGTCGCCCTCGTCGTTGCTGAACATCAGGGCCATTCCGACGGCCAGCAGCGTGCGCTCGTCCTCGAGTTCCTCGAACTCCAGTGCCGGCCCGCGCAGGGGCGGCAGCGGCTCGACGTCCGCGCCGGCGCCGGCGGCCGCGTCGACCGGGGCCGGCGGCTCGGCGCCCACCTGCAGGCGCGTGACGACGCGGGTGACGCCGGGCACGGCGCGCGCCAGCTCGACCGCGCGGGTGGCCTCGTCCGCGCTGCCGACGCGCCCGGACAGCTGCGCGACGCCTTCCTCGTCCACGACGACCGCGATGGGCCGTGTCCCTACGAGCGGGTCGTTGACCAGGGCGGTCTTGACGCGGGCGGCCGTGCGCGCCGCCTCGACCTCGACGGGGTTGATCTTCGCGGCACAGCCCGCGACCAGCGCGGCGAGCGCCACCAGCGCCACGATGAAGTGCGGCGGAGCCGCGCGCCTCGCCATGCGTCTGCCCGACAGCGTATCACTGCCCTTGCGGCGGCGCGCGATCCGGGGCCGCGCCGGTGCTAGGATGCGGGTATGCCGATCATCAGTGACAAGAAGAAGCGCGAGAAGATCCTGGCGCTCCTCGAAACCGCCTACTGGATGGAGATCGAGACGGTGATGAACTACATCAGCGCCTCGGTGAACCTCGACGGCGTCCTGGCCGAGGAGATCAAGAAGAGCCTCGCCGCCGACATCCCCGCGGAGATCGCGCACGCGCAGCAGTTCGCGCGCCGCATCAAGACGCTTTCGGGCATCGTCCCGGGGAGCCTGGGGTTCAAGGCCACCCAGCGCTTCCTGCAGCCGCCGAAGAAGACGACCGACGTGGTGAGCATCATCAAGGGCGTCATCGCGGCCGAGCTCGGCGCGATCGAGCACTACAACCGGATCATCAAGGAATGCGACGGCGTGGACTACGTCACCCAGGACATCGCCATCACCATCCTGACCGACGAGCAGGAGCACCTGCGCGAGTTCGAGGGGTTCCTGAAGGAATACGAGGAGCGGTAGGCCCGGGCTGACGCCCGGGCCCTCCGTACCGGCTAGCGCTTCAGCCGCGGGACGAACTTGGTCACCCCCTGGACCGGGCCCACCTCCCCGGCGTAGACGTTGCCCTGCGCGTCGACGGTGACGCCCTCGCCCATCGAGCCGTATCCGCCCATCCCCGAAGCCTGCTTCGACACGTGCTCGGGCACGAAGTACCACACCTCGCCCGTGCGCGCGCTGCCCACGCGCAGGCCCTTTCGCCAGCCCGGGTTGTAGTTGTCGTCCGACTCGGAGTCGATGGCGTAGATCGTGTCGTCCGCCGTGATGGCCAGGCCACTGATGCGGCTGAACTGATACCAGGTGTCGAGGTGCTTCCCCTCCTGGTCGAAGATCTGGATGCGGCGGTTGCCGCGGTCCGCGACGAAGAGGCGGCCCTTCGAGTCGAACGCCAGCGAGTGCGGCCCGCGGAACTGGCCGGGCCCGTAGCCGTACGAGCCGAAGCTCTTGATGAACTTGCCGTCGGGCGAGTACTTCGAGATGCGGCCGACGCCGTTCGGCGGGTTCTGGTCCAGGAACTGCGCGTTGTGCGCCTCGGCGACGTAGATGCTGCCGTCGGGCCCGATCACGACGTCGTTGGGCTCGGTGAACGCCTCGGGCGGGTTGCCGGCCTTGCCGGGCGTCCCCAGCACCATCAGCACCTTGCCGTCCGGGCTGAACTTCGTGACCGTGTGCCCCTTGCCGGCGGCGTCGGGGAACTGCTTCAGCTCGGCGTCGGTGGCCGAGCGCGCGTCCACCACCCAGACGTTCCCCTGCTTGTCCACGTCCATGCCGTGGGGCCAGAGGATCTGCCCGGCGCCGAAGCTCTTCACCACCTTGCCGCCCGGGTCCAGCTTGACGATGGGATCCACCTTCGAGCCGGCGCACGAGTTGGCGCCGCAGCGATCGCCCGCCCAGATGTGCTTGCCGTCGATGTCCACGTTGATGGCGCTCACCGAGCCCCACTTCCGGCCATCGGGCAGCGTGCCCCAGTTGCGCACGGTCTCGTAGGGGTTCGGCAGGTTGTTGATGGGCGTGACCTTCGCGTGCTCCGGCGGGCCGGAGGATCCGCGGGGCGGTCCCTGCGGCGCCTGTTGGGCGAACGGCGTGGCGGCGGCCACCGCGAGAGCGGCGGCACAGGCAAGTGCGGCGGATCGGCTGCTGCTGATGGTCATCGGTTACCTCGGGTGTCGCCGGGATTGTCGTGGGTTTCGCGGTGCGGACGCAAGAGGGACACGCGCGCCGGGCAGGAGCCACCTGGACGGCCCACGCTTGACCGCACGGGACCGAGGCACTATCGTCCGCCCAGCGTGGCCGCGCTCGCCGCGCCACCCCGGGAGAGCACATGAAGCAGACCGGCGCGGTCCTGACGTTGCTCGCGGCGCTCTCGCTGGGCCTGGCGGGCCAGCCACAAGTGGAGCGCCGGGACTCCAGTCCCGGCGAGTGGCACTACATCGGCGGCGACGTCGCCCACACGCGCTACTCACCTCTCGATCAGATCGACGCCACCAACTTCGAGCGCCTCGAGGTGGCCTGGACCTGGCGTGGCGACAACTTCGGCCCCGCGGTGGACGTCCTGTTCCGCTCCACCCCCCTCTACGTGGACGGCGTGCTCTACACGGTGGC
Organism: Acidobacteriota bacterium; assembly: GCA_020851565.1. Classification (GTDB taxonomy): domain Bacteria; phylum Acidobacteriota; class Vicinamibacteria; order Vicinamibacterales; family UBA2999; genus VFZN01. Next base: position 18,977 of record JADZCN010000135.1, read on the forward strand.
CGGCCAGCGCCGCACGGTGGCGGCCATCGATCCCGCGACGGGCGAGACCCTCTGGACCTACCGCGAGCCCCACACCACGCGCTACGACCGCGGCATGCGCAACAACTATGGCAAGGGCGTCGCCTATGCCGAGGTCGGCGGGCGCAAGGTCATCTTCTACACGTCGCCGGCGTTCTTCCTGCACGCGCTGGACGCGACGTCCGGTGAGCACCTCGAGGGCTGGGGTACGCCGGTGCCGCTCCCCGGCTTCCCGCGCTCGGGCGTGGTGGACATGCTGCCCGACCTGGTGAAGGACTGGGAGCCCTGGCTCACGTCCGGCTACAAGTACGATCCGGACCACGGCGTTCCCCGCGACCTCGGCAACCTCTCGACCTCTTCCCCGCCCATCGTCGTCAACGGCGCGATCGTGGTGGGCAACGTGCACGAGCAGGGCTACTACCAGACACGGCAGGAGAACATCCCGGGCGACATCCTGGCCTACGACGCCCGCACCGGGAAGCCGCTGTGGAAGTTCCACGTCATCCCACGGCCCGGCGAGTTCGGACACGACACCTGGAAGAACGACGCGTGGAAGCGCACTGGCGACGTGTCGTCGTGGGCGCCCATGTCGGCGGACCCCGAGCGCGGGCTCGTCTACATCCCGACCAACCCGCCCACCATCGACTTCTTCGGCGGTTTCCGCCCGGGCGACAACCTGTTCGGCACGAGCCTGCTCGCCCTCGACGTCAAGACGGGGAAACGAGTGTGGCACTTCCAGATGGTCCACCACGACATCTGGAACTTCGACAATCCCCAAGCGCCGGTATTGATGGATGTCACCCTCGACGGACGCCGGACGCCCATCGTGGTCGAGACGACGAAACAGGGCTTCGCGTACGTGTTCAACCGCGAGACGGGGAAGCCCATCTGGCCCATCGAAGAGCGGGCAGTCGCCGCGTCCGATCTGCCCGGCGAAATCCTCTCCCCGACGCAGCCCTTTCCCACGAAGCCGAAGCCGCTCGAGATCCAGGAGCTGACCGAGGACACCCTGATCGACTTCACGCCGGAACTGCGCAAGCAGGCGCTGGAGATCGTCAAGAACTACAAGATTGGCCCACTCTTCAACCCGCCCATCCAGGTCGGGCACCCGTCGGGGAAGCGGTCGTTCGTCAGCTGCCCCGCCGGTGCCAGCAACATCAACGGTCCGACGGCCGCCGACCCCGAGAACGGCGTGCTCTTCGTGGCGACACAGCGGCTGTGCCGCTCCGAGAACATGGTGCCTGGCGAGCAGATGGACGAGCCCGACGATCCGAAGACCACGGGCCGCACGGTCGCGAGCTGGGTCGTGGCCAATCGCGGGGACCTGCACGGGCCCGAGGGCCTGCCCATCTGGAAGCCGCCCTACAGCCGGATCATCGCCATCGACATGTCCACGGGCGAGTTCCTCTGGGAGACCCCGAACGGCGATACGCCTGAACACATCCGGAACCATCCGGCGCTGCGCGGGCTGAACCTGCCGCCCACGGGACAGATGGGCCACGCGGTGATGCTGCCGACGAAGTCGCTGCTCGTCACGGCCCCGGGCGGCGACCCCGTCCTGTATGCGTTGGACAAGAAGACCGGGCGGCGCGTGGGCACGGTGAAGCTGCCGGCGCCTGGCCAGTACGGAATGATGGGCTACCTCCATCGCGGCACGCAGTACATCGTCGTGCAGGTGGGCAGCCCCACGCATCCGGGATCGTTGGTGGCGTTGCGACTGAAGGGACGGTCGTAACGGCTCCGCGCGTGCCGCGAGACGGGAGTCGGGAGTCGGAGTCGGTCGGTGACATCGAAGGGAGCTGTCATGAGTCCACGCCGGAAGCTCACTGCCATCGCCTGCACAGTCGTCGCCGGATTGGGTCTTGCCCAGTTGTGGATCGAACGCTCCGTGGCTGCCCCGGTCCAGTCGGGCGTCCAGGCACCGCGCTTCGAGGTGGACCCGCTCTGGCCGAAGCCGCTCCCGAACCACTGGGTGCTCGGCAACGCCATCGGGGTGTGGGTGGACGAGCGCGACCACATCTGGATCGTCCATCGCGGCTCGGACACGCTGAACAACAACGAGAAAGGGCTGGAGCTGAAGTCCGCGGATTGCTGCGCGGGCGCACCGCCGGTGCTGGAGTTCGACGCCGCGGGCAACCTGCTCCGTCACTGGGGTGGCCCGGGCCCCGGCTACGACTGGCCGGCCTCGAACCACGGCATCTTCGTGGACCACGCGGGGAACGTGTGGATTGGCGGCAATGGCCCCGGCGACTCGCACATCGTCAAGTTCACGCGCGACGGCAAGTTCGTGGCGCAGTACGGGAAGCCCAACGCGCGGGTCAGCGGCAAGACATCCTCCGGTCAGCCGACGTTCGCCCGCGGCAGCTCCGACCCCGAGAACTTCGGACGGGTGGCGAAGATCTTCGTGGAACCCAAAGCGAACGAGGCGTTCGTCGCGGACGGCTACTTCAACCGGCGCGTGGCCGTACTGGACGCGGCCACGGGAAAGATGAAGCGCTTCTGGGGCGCCTACGGCAAGCCGCCGGACGACTCCGTCGAGCTGGGCCCTTACGACCCGGCCGCGCCCCCGGCCACGCAGTTCCGCTCGCCCGTGCACTGTGCCGACGTGTCGAACGACGGTCTGGTCTACGTCTGCGACCGCGTGAACGACCGGCTGCAGGTCTTCAAACAGGACGGCACCTTCGTGAAGGAGGTGTTCCTGGCGAAGAACACGAAGCTCTCCGGCTCGGTGTGGGACGTGGCGTTCTCGCGCGATCTGCAGCAGCGCTACCTGTTCGTGGCCGACGGCATCAACGACCGCATCTCCATCCTGCAGCGCGACACGCTGGACCTGCTCACCAGCTTCGGCGACGGCGGACGCCAGCCGGGCCAGTTCTACGGGGTGCACAGCATCGCCACCGACTCGCAGGGGAACATCTACACGACCGAGACATGGGAGGGGAAGCGCCTGCAGAAATTCGTCAACCGCGGGCTGGCGCCGGTGACGACGATGCACCAGGGGACGGTGTGGCCGAGGGCGACGGCTGGACGCTGAACGACATCACTTTGTCGAGGAAGACATAGGCGAGGGGCCATGCTAGCCCCGTGAACTCAGTGGCAGAGCTGGCGGATCCCTGCAATACTTGCCCCCACGCGGGTGGCGGTCGTCGTCCCCGTCACCTGAGGGGGTCTCGAGTATGAAGCGACAGATCGCAATCGGCCTGGCACTGGCCATGATGGTGGCCACGACAGGGGTCGAGGCACAACTGGGGGGCCTCCTGCGCAAGAAAGCGGGCGAGGTCCTCGGCGGGAAGAAGCCCGCGACGCCTCCGCCTGCCGCTCCGGCGGAGACGCCAGCACCCGAGTCGCCAGACACGCCTCCGCCCGCCTCCCCCGGAAGCGGTGATCGGGTGGCGGCCCCGGCCGCGTCGAAGGACCCCGTGTCGCCGCTCGAGGTGTCCGCGCTGCCGGTCCGCCAGTCGGCTGTCCAGGTGCTCCGCGATCGCGTCCGCGCGCGTCCCGATGGCGATTGGGACCAGTTGCCCTACATCCCTCCCGCGGCCGTCGCTGCCGCCTACGCACTCGACGAGTCGGCCCAGGTGGCCCTGGTCGAGACGGTCGGCGCGGCACTGAAGGCGATGGTGACGTCGGCAACGTTCATGGCCGAACACGACACCTTCGTCAAGGGCGAGCACCACGGCGTCGATCATGGGCTCAAGGGCGTGGTCAGTATCGAAGAGGCCGTGAAGAAGAACGATCTGAAGGCGATGGAGGCCATCCAGTCCCGGATGATGGTGACGATGGCCGTCGACCAGGTCCAGTCTCTGCCCGCGGCGTTCCTGAAGGAGCAGTTCACCCAGGAGCTGGCGGATTGGACGAAGCGCGCCGCGGACCCGAAGCAGGGGTCCCGCGCCAAGTACCAGAAGCTGGTGGCGAAGGCGCAGCCGCTGCAGGCGCTGGCGCCCGAAGATGAGGCGTTCCGGCGCGGCTACGCCGTACTCAAGTCCATCGACAACGACGGACCGGACACCGAAGAGGCCGTCTTTGCGATCCACGCGCGCCAGAAGCAGGAGGAAGAGCAGCTGGCGTACGACCAGCACAACCTCAAGGGCCGGTTGAAGCGCCAGCTGTCTGCCTTCGTGGCCATTGCCTCGAAGGTGGACTTCGCCGCGCAGACGGTCGAGAAGAACAAGCAGACGCTCTTCGTGAACCCCGCGTACGAGCGACAGGGTGCGCTCTGGAAGGCGTGCTTCCGTGCCGGGCAGGCCCCCACCACGGCCGCGGTGAAGCTGGCGCAAGCGTGGCTGGCTGAGCTCTAAGCCCAGCGTGGAGCTGCGGCGCGAAGTCCAGCGCGCGGACCCGGTCCGATGCTCGCCCCGGGACGCAACGCCGTGCTCGAGGGGTGTTACGCCTGGGCCGCGCCCGGGGTGAAGCTCCGCAGCGCCTCCTCCTCCGAATCGAAGATCTCGAACACGCCGGCGAGCTTCGTCACGTGCATCAGCTCGTCGGCCCGCGCGGTCAGGTGCAGGAATTTCACGGTGCCGCCCTTGCGCCGGGCCGTCAGGTACTTGCTGACGAGCATTCCGACGCCGGCGCTGTCGAGGCGCGTGACCTTGCGAAGATCGACCACGATCTTCACGCGCCCCTCCCCGACGAGCCGATCGACGCAGTCCCGCAGGGGGAACTCGCCTTCCTCGAGAATCAGACGCCCCTCGAGTTCGAGGACGGTGACGTCGCCCACCTGCCGTTCGGCGATGCGCATCGCGCTCACGGGAACACCTTTCGTCAGTCGAGGTACTTGATGAAGACGACCTCGTTCCGCGCCTCGTTGTAGATGAGCTCGTCCACCAGCGACTGGGTCATCATCAGCCCGAGGCCTCCGGGCCTCAGGCCCTGCTCCTCGCGCACGATCGCGTGCTGCAACGGGGCATCCACGGGATTGGCGATCGCGCAGTGCCGCAGCTTGTCGATGTCGAACCCGTCCCCGGGATCGGCGATGCGGTAGAGCAGCAGGCGCTTCGCGCGGAGACACGAAATCCGCACCTTCCGCGCGGGATCGAGCCGGCCGCCCCACTCGATGGCGTTGTTGAGCAGCTCGCGAAACGCCTGGGCCACCGCCTCGCGCACCTGGACCGGGAGGTCTGCGTCGAGCTGCATCACGAAGGACTGGATTCGGTCGGAGATCTCCAGCGTGCACGGGGCCACGATCTCCACCCATTCCGGCCGGGCCGACACCACCTCGATCGACATCGCCGCCGAGGCCGCCACCGCATCGTCGATGACCTCGACGATGGCGCTGGGCGCGAAGGGCTTGCGGAGGAACCGCCACGCCTGCCGCCGCACCGCCGACAGCAGCGTCTCCGGCGTGTCGTCCGACGTCATCATGATCACGATCGGCGGCGACGCCGAGGCGCGCGCGCGCGTCAGCACATCGAGCCCGCTCACGCCCGGCAGCCCGATGTCCAGCAGCACGACGTCCAGGCCGCCGGTTTCGAGGCGGCGCAGCGCCTCGTGGCCGTCACCTGCCTGTTCGACGACGTGGCCGGCGTCGGCCAGCAGAGAGGCGAGCACGTGACGAAGCGCGCGATCGTCGTCGACGATCAGCACATGGCGCCGGGGACGGGTCGTCGCGGCCATCGCAACCTCCAGGGTGGAAGACCGACGCGGTAGTGTAATACTGGCGTCCGCCGAATGGTGAGGTGACCTGATCCCCATGGACGAGCCGGTTCCCCGCCACGGCGCCGCCCCCCTCAGGGTCCCGGACCGGTTCCAGCAGATCCTCGACGAAACGGCCAGGGTGCTCGCCGAATCGCCAACCTTGGCCGAAGCGGCCCCGCGCATGCTCGGAGCGGTCTGCCGCGCGCTCGACTGGCAGTACGGCGCGCTCTGGGAAGTGGATCGCGCGCGCAATGTGCTGCGGCCGGTCGGCATGTGGCCGCCGGCACCCGAGGCATTCAAGGAGTTCGCCGAGGTCACGCGAGAAGCGACGTTCGCGCCCGGCGTCGGGCTGCCGGGCCGCGTCTGGGCATCCGCCGCGCCCGCCTGGATTCCCGATGTGACCAGGGACGAGAACTTTCCGCGGGCCCCGTTTGCCGAGCGGTCCGGCCTTCACGCCGCGTTCGCCCTGCCGATCCGGCAGGGCAAGGGCGTCCTCGGCGTGATGGAGTTCTTCAATCGCGACATCCTGGAGCCGACCCCGGATCTGCTGACGATGATGACCACCGTCGGCAGCCAGATTGGCCTGTTCGTCGAGCGCAAGTGGGCCACCGAGGAACTGGATCGGTTCTTCACCCTGTCGCTCGACCTCCTGTGCGTGGCCACCTCCGACGGCCGCTTCGTGCGCGTGAATCCCGCCTGGCACCGCGTGCTCGGCTTCACCGACGCGGAGCTGTGCGCGACACCCTTCATGGACTTCGTCCACCCCGACGATCGCGCGGCGACGACCAACGCGCTCTCGGCGCTGGCGACGGGTGGCCACGTCATCGACTTCGAGAACCGGTACCAGGCCCGCGACGGGTCGTACAAGTGGCTCCAGTGGGCCGCCGCGCCCTTCCCCACCCAGGGGCTCGTGTACGCCGCGGCGCGCGACGTCACGGACCGCAAGGCCGCGGACGAGGCGCTGCGGGTCTACGCGCGCGAGATGGAGCGCGCGAAGATCGAGCAGGAGCAGAACGCCGAGCGCCTCGCGCACCTGGTGAGGGAACTGGACATCGCCCGCCAGGCGGCCATCCGCGCCGCCGGGGCCAAGGGCGAGTTCCTCGCCAACATGAGCCACGAGATCCGCACGCCCATGAATGCGATCATCGGGATGACGGACCTCGCCCTCCGCACGCGGCTGACGCCCACGCAGCGTGACTACATCCACACGGCGCGGGAGGCCGCGGAGGCCCTGCTGACCATCATCGACGACATCCTGGACGTCTCGAAGATCGAGGCCGGACGGCTCACGCTGGATCGCACGTCCTTCAACCTCCGCGACGCCGTGGAAGACGGCGTCCGGCTGCTGGCGCCCAGGGCGGCGGAGAAGAACCTGGAGCTCGCCTGCCGCATCGCCCCGGAGGTACCCGAGGTCGTCGTCGGCGATCCGGGCCGGCTGAGGCAGGTCATCCTCAACCTGGTCGGCAATGCCGTGAAGTTCACCGACAAGGGCGAGGTGGTGATCGAGGTGACCGTCACCCAGGCGACGGCCGACGAGGTCACCCTGGGCTTTCGCGTGACCGACACGGGTATCGGGATTGCCCAGGACAAGCTCTGGGACATCTTCGGCCCGTTCGTGCAGGCGGATGCGTCCACGACGCGGCGGTATGGAGGCACGGGCCTCGGCCTGACGATCTCCGCGCAGCTGGTGGAGCTGATGGGCGGGCGGATCTGGATCGAGAGCGAGCTCGGGAAGGGCAGCCGGTTCCACTTCGTCGCCCGCTTCGGCCTTCCGCCCGTGCCCGCGACACCGCCCGGGGCCCCGCTCGAGAACCTGCGGGACCTGCGCGTGCTCGTCGTGGACGACAACGCGACCAACCGTCTGATCCTCACCGAGATTCTCGCCAGCTGGCAGATGCGGGCCGTTGCCGTGGAGAGCGCCGCGGCCGCCCTGGCGTCGCTGGGCGAGGCGGCGGAACGCGGCGAGCCGTTCCACCTCGTCCTGACCGACGCGATGATGCCCGAGGTGGACGGGTTCATGCTGGCCGATGCGATCGCGCGCGATGAGCGGTTCGTGGCCACCCGGGTGATGCTGCTGACCTCTGCCGGGCTCGCGTCCACACGGGGATCGTCGGGCAGCACGATGCGGTTTGCCGCGCGGCTGACCAAGCCCGTGAAGCAGTCGGACCTGCTGGACGCCATCGCCACCGTGTTTGCCGCGCCCTCGAAGCGCAGCGCGGCGCGGGCGCCGCGGCGGCCGGCCGGAGCACGGCGTGAGACTGCTGGTGTACGGAGCGAGACTGCTGGTGTACGGAGCGCCGGGACTTCAGTCTCGGCGACGCACCCGGCGGCAAACCCGGTACGCGCCCTCCGCGTGCTGGTCGCCGAGGACAACGCGACGAACCAGAAGCTCCTCCTTGCGCTGCTGAAGGAGCGGGGCCATCGCGTCACCATGGCCGGGAACGGCCGGGAGGCCGTCGAGACGAGCGCCGCCCGGCGCTTCGACCTGATCCTGATGGACGTCCAGATGCCGGAGATGAATGGCCTCGAGGCGACGGCCGCCATCCGCGCGCGCGAGCGCGAGACCGGTGCGCACGTGCCGATCATCGCGCTCACCGCGCACGCGATGTCCGGCGACCGCGAGCGGTGCCTCGAAGCCGGGATGGACGCCTACGTGGCGAAGCCACTGCGACCCGACGAGCTCTTCGCCACGATCGGCGAGTGCTGCGGCCTCCCGTCCGGCGAGGCCCAGGCGGGCGCCGCCACGGAGCAGCCCGCCACGCAAGCGGTGGATCGCGCGACGCTGCTCGCGGCCTTCGGCGGGAACGCGAGCCTGCTGGCCGAGACCGCGGGCGTGTTCCTGGCCGACGCCCCCGGCCTCCTCGCGCGGCTGCGCCGGGCCGCCCACGCGGGCGATCTGGACGAGGTCGCCGCGGCCGCGCACGCCATCAAGGGCGCGGCAGGCCTCTTCTCGCAGGGCGACGCGTTCGAGAGCGCGCGCCGGCTGGAACAGCACGCTCGCGCCGGCGACGCGGCGTCCATCGCCTCCGCGCGCGATGCCCTGGAGCGCGCGATGGCCGGCCTGACGCACGATGTGGAAGCGCTGCTGGGCGAGACCTGATCGGCGTACGGCACGCCAGCTCGTGCCGCGCTACCGGTCTCCCCTCGCCGGCTTGGCCAGGTACGCCTTCGACGCCGCCTCGTCCTTGAGCGGCGTCACCTTGTCGGGATCGATCCGCACCATCACGTAGTCGATGTGGTCGTCGATCTTCGTGAACCAGTGCCCCGTCCCCGCCGGGATGACGACCACGTCGCCCTTCTTGAGGTCGTGCGCCACCCCGTTCCGGATCTCCGAGCCGTTGTTGCCCGGCCCGTTGAACTCGCGCACGGTCTGGAGCGTCGCGGGCCGCCGCTGCCGGTTCGTGATGTCCGGCCCCAGGACGAGGGTCGCCGAACCGTCCAGGATGTAGTAGACCTCGCTGACCTGGTCGTGCTCCGCCACCGAGTTCGGCAGCGGCGCGTCCAGCTTGCTGCGATGCACCATACCGATGCCGACGTGCGCTCTGCCGATCTCGACGTCGCGCACCTGCTGGTCGGTGAGCTTCTCGGCGATGGCCTTCTGCCGGTACGCCTCGAGCTCGCTGGCCGGGATGTAGTAGCCCGGGCACATCGCGCAGGTGGGTTGCGGGTCGGTCGGGTTGATCTTCGCCTGCGCGAGCATCGCGGCAACGCCGCACAGCACGCCGACGAGCAGCGTCGCCATCGTCTTCACGCTGAGCCTCCCTCTTCTGCCTCTTGCCTTTTGCCTTCTACTTGTGCCCTTCGTCTCCCGCGACGGCAGGATAGACCACGCCCGCGATGGCGGCGCCGACGATGGGCGCCACCCAGAACAGCCACAACTGCGCGAGGGCCCATCCGCCGACGAAGACGGCCGGCCCGGTGCTGCGCGCAGGATTGACCGACAGGTTCGTCACGGGAATGCCGATCAAGTGGATCAGTGTGAGGCAGAGCCCGATGGCGATAGGCGCGAAGCCCTTCGGCGCACGGGCATCGGTGGACCCGAGGATGACGAACAGGAAGAAGGCCGTCAGCACGACCTCCGCGACAAGCGCCGCCATCATCGAGTACTGGCCCGGCGAGTGCTCGGCGTAGCCGTTGCTGGCGAAGCCGGCGCTCACGTCGAAGCCCGGCGCCCCGCTGGCAATCACGTAGAGCGTGGCGGCGCCGAGCACGCCGCCAATCACCTGCGCGCCGACGTACGCCGGCAGGTCCGACGCCGGGAACCGGCGCGCCACGAGCAGGCCGACGGACACGGCGGGGTTGAGGTGGCATCCCGAGACGTGCCCGATGGCGTACGCCATTGTCAGGACCGTGAGGCCGAAGGCCAGCGCGACGCCCAGCAGGCCAATCCCCACGTCGGGAAACGCCGCCGCCAGCACCGCGCTGCCACATCCGCCGAACACGAGCCAGAACGTTCCCAGCAGTTCCGCCGCCGCCCGCTTGCCGATCGCCATGGCGCCTCCCCCGGGCCGCGCGTGGCGACCCGTAACGTGGCCTTTCCGCCGCAGAGCCGTGACCGCGCGCTACTTGCTCCAGGGCGGCACGATCTGGTTCATCCGCGCATAAGCAATCATCTGCCCCAGGTGCTCGTGCATGTCGCCACCGACGAGCAGCGCCACCTGCGCCGCGGAGCGCTCCTGCCCCATCACGGTGCGCTTGCCGGTGAGCGTCGCCGGATCCAGCGCCTCGAGGGCGGCCTTCGCGTGCGCGAAGCCCTTGTTGATGTGCTCGATGATCTGCGCCTTGTCGGTGATGGCCCGAAGCTTGGCCATCTCTTCGCGGCTGCCGAGCGCCGCCGGCTTGGCGCCGAAGGAGTTCGGCACGAACGAGTAGCCTTCCATGGCGGCCAGCATGAGCACTTCGGCCACCGATCGGACGCCCTCCATCGGGCGCCAGGTGTACTTCTCCTGCGGGAACGCCTGCGCGAGGCCAACGAACTTGCCGCGCATGACCTCGAGGTCCGCGAGGAATGACGTCCGCAGCTCCGCGACGGACTCCTTCGTCATCACATCCTGCGCGCGCGCGTCCGAGGGGAGCGAGACGATCCCGGCGAGCACGGTGACGCAGGCCAGGCCGGCAAGGGCGCGGCGCGGGGGCTGGAAAGAGCTGAGGGTCATGGGGCCTCCTGTTCGGGGTTCTGGGGTTCTGGGGTTCTGGGGTTCTGGGGTTCTGGGGTTCTGAGGTTCTGGGGTTCTGGGGTTCTGGGGTTCTCCGGTTAGAACATCCGCCTGTAGTCCTCGTAGTTCACCGGGACGGCGATGACCAGGCTCCGTCCTTCAGCCAGCGCGAGCGAGGCGGCCGAGGCCAGCTCGCCCGGGTCGCTCGTGCGCAGCGCCTCCACGCCGCACGCCTCGGCCATCTTCACCGTGTCGATGCGCCCGAAGTCCATGCGGTAGGGCGCGAGCTTCCGGTTCTCCTGCGCCAGCTTGATGAGCGAGTAGCTGCCGTCCTCGAGGACGATGGTGACGAAGCGTGCGCCGACGCGGTCGGCCGTTTCCAGTTCCTGCGCGTTCATCGAGAAGCCGCCGTCGCCCACCGCGGCCAGCACCGGCGCCTCGGGGCGGGCCAGCTTCGCGCCGATCGCCGCGCTCAGTCCGTACGCCATGCCCGACAGGCCGTTCGACATCCAGAAGGTCTCGGGCTGCCGGCTCGGCCAGAACTGGCCGAACAGGTACTTGTGCGACCCGACGTCGGTGGTGACGATGGTCTCAGGCGGCGCGACGCCGGCGAGCGCGCGGATGATGTCGCCCGGCCACATGGTGCCGGGCACCGACGCGTGCCCGTCGAGGAGCGCACGGCGTCGCTGCTGGAACGACGCAAACGGCGCGGCCCACGATCGCGGCACGTCCTCTGACGCCAGGGCGTCGAGCAGCGAGGCGTGCTCCACGAGCTCCACGCCCGGCGGAGAGACGTCGCAGGCATTCGGCGCCTCGAGCACCCAGTGGATGGGGAGCTCCTCGTGCCAGGTCTTGTCGATCTCCACCGGGTCGAGGCCGACGCCGATCCGCAGGTCCGCGGCGGCAATCGCCTCGCACATCAGCCCGTCGGCCGCCATGCCTCCCACCACGCCCACGAAGTTCGGCGCCGTCTCGTCCACCACGCCCTTCACCTTTGGCGTGACCGCCACCGGGAGGTCCCAGGCCGCCAGCCACCGCTGCAGCCGATGCGTGTTGGCCGGGTGGAAGCCGAGCCCGACGAGAACCAGCGGCCGCTCGGCAGAGGCAAGCCGGTCGCGGAGCCGCCGGGCGGCGACAGCCGGGTCGCCACCGGGAACGGCCAGCGTCGACCCGATGCTCCGTCGCGGCTCCGCATCGGAGCGCGCCGCCGGCACCAGCGCCTCTCGCGCCGACAGCGTCAGGTAGACAGCGCCGAAGGGACGCGTGATCGACGCGGCCAGCGCGCGGGGCACCACCGCAGAGACGTTCCCGGCGGTCACGGCGCTCACGTAGCGGCTGACCGGGCGGAAGATCTCGTGGAGCGGCAGCTTCTGGTGCGTGTGCGCGGCGGGGAACTCATCGGGAATCTGCGCCGTGATGGCGACGAGCGGTTCCTGATCCAGCCAGGCGTTGCTCATCGGCAGCAGCAGGTTGGCCGCGCCCGGCCCGAGCGTGGCCACAACCACGCCGGGTTGGCCGCGGAGCTTGCCGTAGACCGCGGCCGCCAGCCCGGCGTTCGACTCGTGCCGCATCTGGACGAAGTCCACGCCGGCCTTCCGAAGCTCGTCGATGAGGACCAGCACCTCGCCTCCGGGGAGCCCGAAGACGCGGTCGATGCCGGCATCCGCGATGATGCGTGCGGCGACGGCGGCGGTGGTCACATCGGCCATGCGACCCGCATGCTACCCTACGCCATGCTTCGAACGCACACCCGCTTGCACACGCCTTTCGCGCTGGCGCTGCTGCTGGGCGCATCGGCCGCCCTCGCCGCCTGCCAGTCGTCCACGCCCGAGCCGGCGGCGCCCACCTCGACCGCCACGGTCTACGAAGGCGCGCGACTGGTGGACGGCCACGGCGGCCCGGCGGTCGAGAACGCCACGCTCGTCGTGGACGGCGGACGATTCACCGCCGTGGGCCCTGCGGGCCAGGTCACGGCGCCCGCGGGTGCCACGCGCGTGAGCCTCGCGGGCAAGACCGTCATCCCCGCGCTGGTCGATACGCACACCCACCCGGCCACCTCTCGCGAGACCCTGGTCGAGCAGCTGCGCGCCAAGGCGTACTTCGGCGTGAGCGCCATCCTCAGCATGGGCCTCGACACCGGTACCGTCGCCTTCGACGTGCGCAACGAGCCCATCCTCGGCGCCGCGCGCCTGCGCACCGCCGGCCGCGGCATCACCGCGCCCGAGCCGGGCAGAAGCGAGGCACCGTTCTGGGTCACCACGGCAGACGATGCCCGCAAGGCCGTGCAGGAGATGGCCGCGCTGAAGGTGGACATTATCAAGATCTGGGTGGACGATCGCGACGGCAAGTACAAGAAGCTCTCGCCTGAGCTCTACACTGCGGTCATCGACGAAGCCCACAAGCAGGGCCTCCGCGTGGCCGCGCACATCTACTCGCTCGAGGACGCGAAGGGCCTCCTGAAGGCCGGGGTGGATGCCTTCGCGCACGGCGTGCGCGATCGCGATGTCGATGACGAGTTCATCGCGATGGTGAAGGCCCGTCCGCAGGTCGTCCTCATCCCCAACATGCCGGACCGTGGCGTGGCCCAGGATTACGGCTGGCTCTCCGGCAGCACGCCCGCCGGCGCGCTCGAGAAGCTCCAGGCCGCCGCGACCGACCGGCCCGAAGTGCAGAAGACCTTCGGCATCCAGGCACGGAACCTCGCGAAGCTGAGCGCGGCCGGCATGACCATCGCGATGGGCACCGACGGCTTCTCGCCATGGAGCCAGCACGTGGAGATGGCCGACATGGTGGCGTCGGGCATGACGCCTGGCCAGGTCATCGTGGCAGCCACGAAGAATTCCGCCGCACTGCTGCAGCTGGCCGACACCGGGACCGTCGAGGCCGGCAAGCGCGCCGACTTCGTGGTGCTGGACGCGAACCCGCTGGACGACATCACGAACACGCGGAAGATCTCGGCCGTCTACCTCGCGGGCACGGCGGTCGATCGCGACGCGGTGCGGACGCGGCTCACGAACCCGGCGCCGTAGGCGGGAGGCCGCCCTCGAGTTGCCGAAGGCCGGGCCGTCGCCCGCCTGACCGGTCGGTCGGCCGGTCAAACGCGCCTCTGGCCTGTACAAGCACTTGGGCAACTCGCCCTGAATCACGCGGCTCAAACAGGCCCAGTGGCGGCCGGCGGCGCGTTTGTCGGTTCTCGAGTCGGCCTCCCTCCAACGGTCAGGCCGGCGACGGCCCGGCCTTCGGCAACCGCCCCGCGGCCATCGTTCGACGCCCCGTCTGCGGCGTCCCCCGGCTCGTCACGCGGGACTTCGGCCGCCGCGCGCGCGGCGCCGGACTTCCCCCTATACTGCGGCCATGCGCTTCCGCTCCCTGGCCGTCTTGTGTGTGCTCGCGATGGCGGGCTCGGCCCTTCATGCCGCCGACGCTCCCGACTGGTCCCGCTTCCGCGGCCCCAACGGCTCGGGCATCTCCACGGCGACGAACATTCCCACCGAGTTCGGCCTTGCGAAGAACCTGGTCTGGCGCCTCGAGCTCCCGCCCGGGCACTCGTCGCCGATCCTGCACGGCGATCGCCTCTACCTCACGGCCTTCCGCGGCGACGAGCTCGTGACGATCGCCATCGATCGGCATCGCGGGCGAATCCTGTGGGAGCGCCCGGCGCCGCCCGTGAAGACGCGCGTCATCGACAAGCGCAACAACGCCGCCTCGCCCAGCCCCGCCGTCGAGGAGAACGGCGTCTACGTGTTCTTCCCGGACTACGGGCTCGTGGCGTACGACGCGGCCGGCACCGAGCTCTGGACGATGCCGCTTGGCCCGTTCAACAACATCTACGGCATGGGCGCCTCGCCGATCATCGTCGGGGACCTGCTGGTGCTGGCGTGCGATCAGAGTCTCGGCTCGTACCTCATGGCGGTCGACAAGCGCACCGGCAAGGTTCGCTGGAAGGTGGAGCGCCCCGAAGCCAAGAGCGGGCACTCCACGCCCATCCTGTGGAAGGGACCGGACGGCCGGGATCAGATCCTGCTGCCTGGCTCGTTCTTCCTCACGGCCTACGACGCGGCAACGGGCCGCAAGCTGTGGTGGGTCGGCGGCCTGTCGTTCGAGATGAAGTCCACGCCCGTGATGAGCGGCGACACCATCTACGTGAACGGATACGGCGCGCCCGTCAACGATCCCGGGAACAAGGTGTCGGTCCCGGCGGCGGACGAGGTGTGGAAGACGGCCGACGCCGACGGCGACGGCGTCATCTCGAAGGCGGAGTTCCCGAAGTTCACGCCGGCGTTCTGGTTCGAGGTGGCAGACCTCGACACGAACGGCACGCTCACCAAGGACGAGTGGGCCTACTACCGCGCCGCGCTCGACTCGGAGAACGGCATGCTCGCCATTCGCCTGGGCGGCTCCGGTGACATGAGCGACACGGCCATCCGCTGGAAGTACCAGCGCACCGTGCCGCAGCTCCCCTCCCCGCTCCTCTACGGGGGCGTGCTCTACATGATCAACGACAACGGCATCGTGACGACACTGAATCCAGAGACGGGCGAGCGGCTCAAGCAGGGGCGGCTGACCGGCGCGCCGGGCGCGCACTTCTCGTCGCCGGTGGCGGCCGACGGCCACATCTTCTTTACCAGCGAGGCCGGCGCCGTTGTGGTCGTGGATCCGGGCGGCGACATCACGCCGAAGGTGGTGAACGATCTCGGCGAGGACGCCTACGCGACGCCGGCGTTCGCCGACGGCCGCATCTACGTGCGGACCGTGGCGGCGCTGTACGCGTTTGGGGAACGGTAGGTCTAAGGTTCTGAGGTTCTCGGGTTCTGAAGTTCTCGGGTTCTGAAGTTCTCGGGTTCTGAGGTTCTCGGGTTCTGAGGTTCTCGGGTTCTGAGGTTCTCGGGTTCTGAGGTTCGCGCGCGTGACCGTCGCGACGAACGCGAGAACCCGCGAACCCGAGTCCCTGTGGTACTGTCCGGCACCATGGCAACGCCTCTCATCGCTCGCACCCGAGCCGCTCGCGGGTGGGCCTCGGCGGGGCTGGTCGCCGGACTGGCCCTTGTCGCGAGTGGCGGGGTGACCGCTCAGGTGCCCTCACCCGAGCGCACGGTGCTGGTGAAGGCCGCCCGCATCATCGACGGGCGCGGCGGCCCACCCATCGCCAACGGCGGCGTGCTCATCCGCGGCGAGCGCATCGAGCGGGTGGGGCCGGCGGCGGGGATGACGGCAGACGAGGTCATCGACCTCGGCGGGGCGACCGTGCTGCCCGGCCTCATCGACCTGCACACGCACCTCACCGACGAGGTCGGCACGAACTGGGAGTCGGCCCTCCTCACCACGACGCCCGGCCGCGCGGCCATCTTCGGCGCGGTCAACGCACGCACCACCCTCATGGCGGGCTTCACCACAGCGCGTGACATGGGGCCCACCTGGCCCTATGTGGACATCGACCTGCGCTACGCCATCGACAAGGGCTCGGTGCCCGGGCCGCGGCTGCAGGTGGCCGGCAACTACGTCTCGGCCACCGGCGGCGCGGGCGATGCGCGGCAGTTCTCCATCTACGTGGACGTCCCCATCGTCCGCAACCTCGCGGACGGCGTGGACGAGGTTCGGCGGGCGGTGCGGACGAACCTCAAGAACGGCGCGGACTTCGTGAAGATTCTCGCAACGGGCGCGGTGATGTCGAAAGGCATCCCGCCCGGCGCGCAGCAGTACTCGGACGCGGAACTCGCCGTGGCCGTGGAGGAAGCCACCCGATGGGGCCGGTTCGTCGCCGCGCACGCGCACGGCACCGAGGGCATCAAGGCCGCCCTCCGCGCAGGCGTCCGCACCATCGATCACGGCAGCATGCTGGACGAGGAAGCCGCACGTTTACTGAAGGAGAAAGGCGCCTACTTCGCGCCCACGCTCTACGTCGGGCACACGATCCTGCACGACAACCAGGCGCTGAACATCCCCGCCCACCAGGTGGAGCGGGAGCGGGCCATGCAGGGCACGCAGGAGCGGGCCTTCAAGATTGCCCTCGCCCACGGCTTGCCCATCGCGTTTGCCACCGATGCCGGCGTCTTCCCGCACGGCGACAACGCCCGCGAGTTCAAGGTCCGCGTGGACATGGGCCAGGCGCCGATGGCTGCCATCGAGGGCGCCACGCGTATCGCGGCCGAGGCCATGGGATGGGCCGACCGCGTCGGCACGCTGCAGCCAGGCCGCTTCGCGGACCTGATCGCCGTGGCTGGGGATCCGCTGAAGGACATCACCGAGCTCGAGCGCGTCCAGTTCGTGATGAAAGGCGGGATCGTCCACAAGTCGCGCTGACCCGGGCGTGGAGGGGCTGGCCCGGCGCGCTCACAGCTCGAGATGGAGCGGCACGACCATCACCGAGCACGGCGCATGGTCGACGACCGCCTCCGCGACACTCCCCATCAGCAGCCGCGGCACGCCCGACCGTCCCCGCGTGCCGACCACGACGAGCGCCGCTGGCATGTCCTGCGCGGCTGCCACGATGCCGGCGCCCGGTCGCTCGGAGAGGACCAGGACATCTCCGGTGGCGCCGGTCTCGGCCATGACCTGCAGGAGCCGCTCGCGGGCATCCTTCGCGATCTCCCTCGCCGTTTGGTCCGGGATGGGCGACAGGGGGATGCCTCCAGCAAGGCCGGCAGACGCCATCGCGATGGCGGCGTCGAGATCGGTGCTGTGCACCAGCCGAAGCGCCACGCGCCTTCGTCGGGCCTCGTCGGCGGCGAGGCGCACGGCGGGCAGGGACGGATCGGAGAAGTCCGTGGCGCCAAGCACCCCGCCTCCCTCCGGTGAGGGACGCGCGACCAGGACGGGGCAGGTTGCCGCGCGCGCCACGCGATGGGCCGTGTGGCCGGGGCCGACGACCATGAGCCCGGCGCGGGTCCGCTCTGCCACCTCGAGGATGGCCGCGTGGGGACTCCCGGATTCGAGTTCGATGGCGGCGTCGGCCGCGGCGCCCAGCACTTCCGCAACCCGCGCGCCCACAACGTCGCGGGCCTTCCGCTCGAGGGGCTCCTGCACCGTGGGGTCGATGCCCGCGTCCTGCGGAAAGAGCACCCTGACGCGGTACGCCTCGGGCAGGACGTGGCAGACGACGAGCCGCACGCCGATGCCGGATGCCATCTGGTGCCCCTGCCGCAGCACTTCGTCATCGGCTTCCGACAGGCTCGTGGCCACGAGAACCGGACCGGCGATCGCCATGCCGCATGGTAGCGCAGCGCAGAACCCGAGAACCCCAGAACCCGAGAACCCGAGAACCCCAGAACCCCAGAACCCCAGAACCCCAGAACCCCAGAACCCTGTCCGTGTAGCATGTGACGATCCCATGACTACCCCGCGCCGCACTCTCATCGCCCTCGTCCTGGCCGTCCTCGCGTTCGGCCCCGCCGTGTTCTCGCAGTCACCCGCGCCGGCCTCCGCACCCATGCGGGGCTACACGCCCGCGCGGGCCGCCGCCCAGCGCGAGATGGAGCGCGCCTACCAGGCGCTGCCGTCCGCCAGCCGCATCGAACAGTGGCACCGGTACTTCACCCAGGTTCCCCACCCCGCGACTTCGCCCCGCACGAAGGAGATCGCCGAGCGCATCGCGCAGGCCTGGCGCGAGCAGGGTCTGGAGGACGTGAAGATCCATCGCTACGACGTGCTCTCGTCGAACCCGCGCGAGGTGAAGGTGGAGATGGTGGCGCCGCGCCGCTACGTCCCGACGATGCGCGAAGACGCCTATCCGGAGGATCCGGATACCGCGCGCAAGGACATCAGCTCGGCGTGGCTCTCCTTCTCGGCCAACGGCGACGTGACCGCGCCCGTGGTCTACGCCAACAGCGGAAACCCCGAGGATTACGACCGCCTGCGCGCCGCCGGCATCGATCCGAAGGGTAAAATCGTCATCGTCCGTTACTCCGTTCCCTACAGCTATCGCGGCTTCAAGGCGTTGACTGCCCAGCGCGAGGGCGCGGCCGGCCTCATCGTCTACTCGGACCCGATGGAGGATGGGTTCACGAAGGGCGAGGTGTTTCCGAAAGGTCCGTACGGGCCCGACAGCCACTTCCAGCGTGGCGGCATCGCCTACGACTACATCGTTCCCGGCGATCCGCTCACTCCGGGTTGGGCGTCGACGCCAGGTGCGCACCGCATCACGAAAGAGGAAGCCGTCTCGGTGCCGACGATCATGGGCGTGCCGCTGTCGTGGCGCGACGCCAAGCCCATCATGGAGAGCCTGGGTGGCCCACCGGCGCTGAAGGAGTGGCAGGGCGCGATGGGCTTCGAATACCGCCTCGGCGGCGAGGCGCGAGTCCACATGAAGGTCGACATGCGTACGGATGTGCAGCCGAACTGGGTGGTCGAGGCGCGCATCAAGGGCAGCGAGCGGCCGGACGAGTGGATCACGCTTGGCAACCACCACGACGCGTGGGTCTTCGGCGGCGTGGACCCGAGCAGCGGTACGTCCAGTCTCATGGAGACGACGCGGTCGCTCGGCGAGATGCTGAAGAAGGGCCAGCGCCCGAAGCGAACGCTCATCTTCTGCGCGTGGGACGGCGAAGAGGTGACGCTCACCGGCTCCACCGAGTGGGGCGAGCACTTCGCGGCGGACCTGCGCAAGAAGCTGGTCGCGTACCTCAACGTGGACTCGTCGGCCTCCGGCCCGAACTTCGAGGCCAACGCCGTGGGCTCGCTGGCCCCGGTGCTGGTGGACGTGGCGCGCGAGGTGAAGGACCCGTCCGGCGTCTCCCTCTACGACGCGTGGAAGAAGACCGAGCCACCCGCGCCGGGCCTGGGCGAGGGCTCGCTGCCGGACCAGAAGCTGGTGCAGACCCGCATCGGGAGCGGCTCCGACCACACGGTCTTCCTCAACTACCTCTCGCGCCCGGTCGTGGACATGACGTTCAACGGCCCGTACGGCGTGTACCACTCCGCGTACGACAACCACTACTGGATCTCGAAGATCGGCGACCCGGGCTTCCGCTACCACACGGCGATGGCGCAGTACTGGGGCACGCTCGCGCTCCGGCTGGCAAACGCCGACGTGCTGCCCTATCAGATGGACGAATACGCCGCCAGCCTCCGGGAATTCGTGCGCGAGCTGGATCGGATTCCCGGCCTGCCGCAGAACCTCGACACGCAGCCGCTCGTCGAGCGCACCCGCGCGTTGAGGACGACGGCGCGAAAGCTCCACCTGCGGGTGGAGACGGCACTGGCAAAGGGACAGCTCGGCGCCGAGGCCGCCGATCTCCTGAACCGGGACCTGCTGGACTTCGAGGGGAACTGGGCGCATCCGGCCGGCATCCCGGGCCGCCCCTGGTTCAAGCACCTGCTCTACGCGCCGCGCTACACCTACGCGGCCATGACGCTGCCGGGCATCACCGAGGCCGCGGAGGCCGGCAACTGGCCGCTCGCGCGTGAGCAGGCCGGGTTGGTCGAGGCCGCCATCGCGAAGAACGAGGCGCTGCTGGCCGCAGCCGCGGATCGGCTCGCCGCGTCAGCGCCGCCGGCCGACACGCTGGAGTCGCGGCTGCGCGCCATCCGCGACCGCGTGGACGGCCGCATGGGCGTCTACGTCGAGAACCTGGCCACGCGCGAGCAGGTGGCCATCGACGCCGACAGCGAGTTCGAGACGTTCAGCGTGATCAAGGTGCCCATCATGGCCACCGTGCTGGAACAGGTGCGCCAGGGCAAGCTGAAGCTGGATCAACGCCTGCCAATGAAGCTGGACCAGCGCCGGATTCCCTCGGGCGTGCTCTACGCGCTGGACCCGGGCCTCCAGCCCACGGTGCGGGATCTGCTCACGCTGATGATCATCATCAGCGACAACCAGGCCACCGACGCGCTGGCGGATCTCGTCGGCCGCGAGAACGTCACCGCGCACATGGCCAGCCTCGGCCTCGCGAACACGCGCATCCGGTTCTCGGACCTCGACTGGGACCGTCTGTGGCTCTCGGGCCTCGAGCCCGGGTGGGCCGATGCCTCTGGCGACAGGACGATCGGCTTCCCCTTCGACAAGTACCCCGGCGCGCAGGTGAGCGAGGCGTTCCGTCGCGTCATCGAGGACACGGGGCTCTACTTCGGCCGCAGCACGCCGCGCGACATCGGCCGCCTGTTCGCGATGATGGCGCGCGGGGAGCTCGTGTCGAAGGACGCCAGCGCGCTGATGATCGACATCCTGAAGAAGCAGCAGGTGAACGACCGGCTGCCACGCTACCTGGGCGACGGCGTCACCATCGCGCACAAGACGGGCGACGGCCAGCCCTGGGTGGCCAACGACGCCGGCATCGTCTGGGTGAAGGGCCAGCCCATCGTCATCGTCGTGCTGACGGGGCATCACCGTGGCACGAGCGAGGACCTGCGCGTGGCCGAGGGGAAGATTGCCGCGACGGTGGTGAAGCACTACGGCGGCGAGGTGGATCCAGCGGGGCTGGAGGAGAAGTAGGCCTTCTTCAGAGCGAACCCCGTCCCGCCACCGCCACCGGCTCGAGGCGCTCATCCGGCGCTTCGGTGGCGGGCTGCGCCAGCGGCTCGTACTCGCGGCCAGGGGGCAAGGTCTCGACCACGAGGCCGGTGGTGTCCACAAGGTACTCGTAGCCCACGGCCTGCCACCTGCGATCCGGATCGAGCGCGAGGTAACGCCGCATGCGCCGCTCGCGATCGGCGGCCTCGATCATCCGCAGGTGATAGACGATGAGGTCGGCGAGCACGAAGGAGCCGTCGGGGCCCCGGCTGTTCTCGGGCGCCCAGTGTCCGTGCAGGGCACGCGACCCGAAGTCGTGATCGGGACGCAGCCGGAACAGGCGCGCGCTGCGCTTGCGTCCCCAGACGCCGTCCATCCGGTACTGATCCGGCGCGTCCCACATCTCGCGGAACGTGACCGCATAGGCCTGCGGGCCGTCGGAGCCCGCACCCGCGATGATCTGCTCCATCCGGTCGCGGAAGCCGCGCTCGAGCCGCTCGTCGGCGTCGAGCGCAATCACCCACTCCGCGCCGTAGCGGCCGGCGGCGTCCACCAGCAGCCGACGGTTCCTGAGCTCGTTCCACCGGTGCGGCTCGCGCGGCGCGATGCGGATGACCTCGAGCACCGAGGGGTGCGCGGCCACGATGTCGCCCGAGCCGTCAACCGACCCATCGTCCAACGCGATGATGCCGTCCACTTGAGGCGCGACGTTGGCGAGGAAGCCGGGGAGGTAGCGACGCTCGTTGCGGAAGGGCGTGACGCAAATCACCCGTGTACGGCTCGCACCCGGTTTCGGTGAGACCGGGGCTGCTCCCCGGCCTGGGGACGCCACGCGTTCCGATCGCGGGCGGCTGGTGGCCGCGCCCGCGGCGTAGGCCAGGGCCCCAGGCACGAGCCAGGGCAACCCCCACAGGATAGGGCCCCACTCGCGGACCGGAGTGCTGGCGAGGCTGATCCACAGCGAACGCGGGACGCGCGTGAGCGAGACACGGGCGACCAGCGCGCGAGCCGGGCCTGGATACAGCGCCTCGCGGGCCCACACCGTCCGGCGGCCGCGGTGGAACTGATCACTGAGCAGGCCCGCCAGGGACGTCGGGTTCCGGTGTGCCACCTGCACGTCGCCTCGAAATGCAAAGCGCACGCGTCCCGCGAAGCGCTCCCGCAGTTCCGTGTCCTCGCCGGTGCGGAGATCGTGGCGGAAGGCACCGAACCTCGCGAAGAGCGCGCGCGCGTAGGACGCGCCGTAGTGTCTTTGCCTGGAGGGCGCCACGCCGGGCAGACGATACGAGAGCAGGAGGCAGTGCGCCGCCGCCGAGAACGGATTCCAGCGCGCGTGGTTGACGACCGCGCTCGAGACCGCGTCGGCGCCGGCGGCATGTGCGGCCAGCCGTCCCGCCGCCCACCCGGGACGCGCCAGGCTGTCTCCGGCGAGGAACCCCACCCAGGGCGCGTCGCTCGCCGCCAGGCCGACGTTGCGCGTCCCTCCGGGCATCAGCACTCGCGACACCTGCACCACCGTGACGTCGTGACCGGCGCGTGCGATCCGCTGGTCCAGATCGCCGCCCCCGGAGCTGACGACCACGACCTCGGGCCGCGGGGTTTGCGCCAGCAGCGAGGCCACGGCCTCAACCGTCTCCGGGCGCCCCCCCACGTCCATCACGACGGCCGCGAGCGTGGTGTCCGACGGCACCTCCGTGGCTACTTCGGCGGAATCGACCGCGGCCGGCGTGCGACGGTGCGGCGCCATCAGGCCGGCCAGTCGTCCAACGGCCGTGCGCGCGCGGCGGTAGAAACGGTACCGGGCGGATCCCTGCGGCAGCAGTTGCAGCCGTGCCTTCCACAAGGGCGTCAGCGCACGGCGGAAGAGGAAGCCGCCGCGAATGTGCGCGAGGGTCGCGCGCAGATCGTCGGCCTCTGCCGTGAGGCGCGCGATAGCGTCGAGCGCGGCCTGGTGCGCGGCCCGTTCGGCCTCGACGCGCGTGTCGGCGAGGCGCGCGGCCTCATCTGCCGCGTGCCGTTGAGCGGTCACGATACCGCGCAGGTGTTCCACCTCGGCGCTCGAGTCGCGGCGGCGAGCCTCGGCATCGACCAGGGTACGCGCATACGCTTCGCGCTGCGCGAGCCAGGGCACGGGGAATTCGCGGTGCAGCCAGGCGAGGTAGGCGCCGGCCGCGGCGTCGGCCTCGTCAAGGGTGGGCGGCGCGGCTGCGTGATCGGCAAGGGCTTCTTCGTAGACCGCGAACACGTGCGGCACCACCCGCTCGAGGGCGCGCGTCTGGCGCACCAGGGCCGACACCCGGGCGGCGCTTCCCGCGTCGTACGCGTCGATGGCCGGCCCGAACAACTCGGCGCGATGGGCATCGCGCAACACCTGCATCCCGAAATTGGCGGCGCCCAGGTGGTCCAGGTTGTCCGGAGTGACCATCGGCCCCAGGCCCTCGGCATCGCAGAGTACGACGGCACAGCCGACGGCCATGGCCTCGAGGGCCGACCGCCCCCGCGCGAAAACGAGATCGTACGTGCCCAGCGCCTCCTCGGGACGATCCAGGGGGCGGCCGGAACCCCAGCCGGCGACATCGACCTGGATACCTCGCGAGGCGCACACATGCCGAAGCGTCTCCACCCACCCCCCCTCGACCGCCTGGTTGCTGAAGACGAGCGCGCGCCGAGGGTGGGCCGGCAGCGGATCCCGCGGCGCGAATCGCCGCGTGTCCACGAAGTTCGGGATCGTGCGCACCCGTCCGGGTGGCACGGCGTGCTCGGCGACGAGCCGCTCGCGCGTGGCGCCGCTGACAGCGACATACCGACGGATGGCCGGATGGCGCAGCGGCGCCTCTTCCCACGGCAGCCAGCCGTGGCAGAAGAACACCGTCGGCGTGTGTGGAAACCGCGCCAGCGCGGCCATGGCCGGCAGGTGGTGCTGCGCGTGAATCACCTGGGGCGGGTCGGCCAGCCGCGCGAGGTCGTCGATGACGGGCAGCGCGTGACGGCGGATGGCGTCGGCCAGGGGCCCAAGCCGCGCCGAGTACAGCACCGGGAAGTGGCCGTGGTCCCGCAGCCAACAAGCGACGTCCAGCAGATAGAGCTCGCTGCCGCCCCGGGTTTCGAGCGCCGTATTGGTGAGAAGGACGCGGAGCCGACGGCCAGAGGCGGGTGAAGGGCTGGGAACGAGAGACACCGGAGAAGACACTACATGCCCAGCGGCAGACCTGGCAAATGCTCCGGGCGCAGTACGTACCGCCACCCGGGCTGCCAGGCGAACGGGACCGTGAGGGCTTCGGCCAGCGGGACACCGGACAGGAGATGATCCAGCGCGTAGTGCGTGGCTCGGTGACCGATGAGGAGCACCCACCCGCCTGGCCACGCCTTGCGCAGGTCGTCCAGGCAGGCGGCGACGCGCGCGGTGGCCTGGGTGTAGCTCTCCCCGCCCGGGAACGGCGTGTCGATGGCGGCCAGGCGGCATGGATCGATCTCGCCCGCCGGCCTTCGCGTCAGCTCGCCGTAGTCGCACTCGCGCAGCCGACGGTCCCGCACGATAGGCACACCGTTGCCGAAGGCGATCTCCGCCGTGCGCCAGGCGCGCTGCAGGTCGGACGTCAGCACAAGGGATGGCGGATCGTCCCGGTATCGCGCGCCCATTTCCAACGCCTGTCGTTCCCCGAGCGGAGAGAGCGCCACGTCGTAGTGCCCCGACGCCAGGCCCGCGTCGTTGTCGAGCGACGTCGCGTGGGTTTCGTAGACCAGTCGCCGCGCGTCAGGCGGGTGTGCCGGCATAGGTGTATCCACGCGTGCGGACAGGCAGCCCGAGCTCCGCCCCAACTTCGTCGAGCAGTTCCGGGCAGAAGCAGTAGAGGCGCTGCGACTGCACGAGCCCGTCGGTGACGGTGGCATCCACCACCCACGCGATGGCCTCTGCTCCTGCGTCGTCCTGCTGCATCACGACAACCACCGGCCGTCCGCACGCCTGAGTCACGAGCCCTCGCGTTGGCAGCGGGTCCGCCAGCCACTCGGCCAGCGAATTCTGCGTCATCACCTCAGCCCCAGCCTCGTCGGCGACGCCGACGATCTCGTTGACGATATCGCCGTGGAAGAGGGCGACGAGGGCCTCCACGTCGCGGCGGTTGAAGGCATCCACGTAGCGCTCGAGAACGTGCACCGGGTCGCCTGGATGGTCCGACGCCCCGGGGCCTGGCGGTGCCAGTGCCATCGGGGCCATCGCGCCCTCCTTCATGGCCAGCGTCTCCCGCGCACGAAATCTCAGGGCCTTTACCGCCCCGAGGCTCAGGCCGAGCATCGCCGCCACATCTGCGTGCGTGAACCCGAAGGCCTCCGTCAGCAGGAACACCACGCGCTGCCTGGGCGGAAGAGAGTCCACCACCAGCCTCAGCGCATCACGGGTCTCGAGGGGATCGGGTTCCGGTGTCGCGCCAGCGGCAGGCGCCGCCTCATCCAGTTCCGTTGTCGCCCGATCCCGGCGCCACCG
Organism: Acidobacteriota bacterium; assembly: GCA_020851565.1. Taxonomy (GTDB): domain Bacteria; phylum Acidobacteriota; class Vicinamibacteria; order Vicinamibacterales; family UBA2999; genus VFZN01. Next base: position 44,715 of record JADZCN010000135.1, read on the forward strand.
GTCGATCCACCCGTTCGAGGCAATGCGGAACAGGTAGGCGCGCGGCTCGACCGGCTGCCAGGCGAACGACAGTCGGGCAAACGCCTTCAGCAGGGTGTCCTGCACCAGGTCCTCGGCGTCCCAGGGATTGCCTGTGAGCTTCCGGCAGAAGCGCCAGAGGGCCTGGCGATGGGGAAACACGAGCTCGTCGAACTGCTGTCGGAGGGCACGGGACGGCTCGCCCAGCGCCTGGAGATCGGTGGTCATACCCTGCACGACGGAGGAGGACCGGAAAAGGTTACGGTCCCCGCTACTCCTCGCGCAAGGCGGCAGCCGGATTCAACCTGAGCCCGCGCCGGGCCGCGAGGCCGCACGTGGCCACGCCCACCGTCCCGACGACGGCCACGACCGCGGCGATGATGGCCGGATCCCAGGCCCGCACCTCGTAGAGCAGGCTGGCGACGACGCTTCCCATCACCAGCGCCCCGGCAATGCCCGCGACGATGCCGGCGAGGACGGGCAGGGTGCCCTGACGGAGCACCAGGCCCATCACCTGCCTGGTCTCGGCACCCAACGCCACGCGGATGTTCATCTCCCGGCGGCGGCGCGAGACGCCGTACGACGCCACAGCGTAGATGCCGATGACGGCGATGAAGAACGCCACGCCGCCGAAGATGCCCATCATCTGCGCCTGGTAGCGCCGGCCCGCCACCGAGTCGTCCACGATCTGCTCCATGGGACGCGCGCGACCGATGGCGATTTCCGGATCGATGTCCAGCAGCGCGCGCCGCACGGCTGGCAGCACCGACAAGGGCGCCACCGCCGTCTTCACCAGCAACGATGTCGATGGCCGGCTGCGCCACCAATACGGGACGTACACCATCAGCGGCTGCTCGGCGCGGTCCAGTGCCGTCGTCCGGGCATCGGCGACGACGCCGACGACCTCGAAGCCCTGCTCGCCGGAGATGCCGCGGCTGAAGCGCTTGCCGATGGCGTCTTCGCCTGGCCACAGGCGCGCGGCGGTGAGCTCCGAGACGACCGCAGGGGCCGGCCGGTTCGAGTCCCGCTCGTCCGTCGTGAACGGACGCCCACGGCGCACGGCCATGCCCATCGTCTGGAAGTACTCCGGCGCCACGAAGCGGAAGTTCGCGCTCGGCAGCTCCGAGGCCGAGAGGACGGCCCCTTCGCGCGCGACGAAGTTCACCTGCCCTTCGCCGCGGAGTGGAAGCATCGAGGTGGTGGCGGCGCCTTCCACGCCCGGCACTGCCTGCACCGCGGCCAGCATCCGATCGTAAGCGGCCTGGCGCACGGGTTCCTCGGCATAACGCGTGGCGGGCAGGGCGACGTCCACCACGAGCACGCGCTCGTCCGAAAAGCCGCGATCGACGTTCAGCACGCGCACGAGGCTCGTGACGAACAGCGCGGTCACGACGAGCAGCGTCACGGAAAGGGCGACCTGCGCGATCAACAGGGCCGCGTGACCACGAAGCCCGCGCCGGTCGCTGGCCACCGCCATCGCGCCGACGCGAAGGGCCGCCTGCGCATCGCGTCCGGCCATGCGAGCCGCCGGCACCAGGGCCACGAGCAGGCCGGCCAGGATGGACACGGCCGCTGTGAAGGCCACCACGCGCGCATCGATGGTTGCCTCGTCCACGCGCGGCAGGTCCACCGGCGCGGTCCAGACGAAGAGCGAGAGGGCCACCCACGCCACGTAGAGGCCGAGCGTGCCGCCCGCCACGGCCAGCACCATCTGCTCGATGAGCGCCTTGCCCACCAGGCGCGCCCGGCTGGCGCCGAGAGCGGAGCGCACGGCCGTGTCCCTGAGGCGGCCCAGCGTGCGCGTCAGCGAGAGGTTGGCAAGATTGAAACAGGCAATGAGGAGAACCGAGAGGATCGCGGCCAGCAGCACCAGCAGTCCCCGGCGCGACGTGCCGACGACGTGCTCGGAAAGGGGCGTGACGACCGATACCAGCGAGACGGGCTCGTGCGCGGCCTTCGTGGCAATCTCCCCAACCTGTCCCTGCAGCGCGTCCAGCTCCGCACGCGCCTGCTCGAGGGTGACGCCCTCACGCAGCCGGCCCACGGCCTCGTTGTTGTGATCGCCCACCCACCCGACCGTCACGCGCAGCGGCACGAACACGTCGGCGGCCGCCGTGAGCTGCTCCTCGCGCGGCAGCCTGAAGCCGGCCGGCAGGATGCCGACCACGGTGTAGGGCTTCCCGTCCAGCACGACGGGGGTACCCACGACGGACGGGTCCGCGCCGAAGCGCTGGCGCCAGAGGCCGTCCGAGAGGGCGGCCACGTCCGGGGCACCCTCAGGATCGTCCGCGGGCGTCAGAGCCCGCCCAATCGCGGCCGGCACCGCCAACACCTCGAACAGCGACCCGCTGGCGTAGACCACCGATACCTGCGAGGCACCGTCCCGCCCGGCCAGATTGGCGGGACGGGTCATGTGCTGGGCCATGGCGTCGAACGACCGCGCGTGCTCGCGCCAGTACTCGAAGTGCCGCTCGTTCACCTCCAGCGTCGGGGCGCGGTCGGCCATTTCCTTCCAGATTTCGCGCAGTGCCACCAGCCGTGCCGGCTCCGGGAACGGCAGCGGCTCGAGCAGCACGCCGTTGACGATGGAGAAAACGGCGGTGGTGGCGCCGATGGTGAGCGCCAGCGTGAGGACAACGGTGGCGGCATAGGCGCGGTCGCGGCGGAAGCTTCGGAGGGCGTCGCGGAGGTCGAAGAACAGCGGTCCCACGTCGGGGTTAGACGGGGGGGAACGCGACCGGGTTCGCGCGGGCGATATCATGCGTCCACGCCCATGACCGCCGACCAGATGCTTCGCCTGATCCTGACCAGCCGCGTCTACGACGTGGCCCGCACGACGCCGCTCGATCACGCGCGGCGGCTGTCGTCCCGGACCGGCCACCAGGTGTTCCTGAAGCGCGAAGACCAGCAGCCGATCTTCACCTACAAGCTGCGCGGGGCCTACAACCGCATCGCGCACCTCACGGCGGACGAGCGCGCGCGGGGCGTCATCACGGCGAGCGCCGGCAACCACGCGCAAGGTGTGGCCTACTCGGCTCGGCACCTGGGCCTCGACGCACTCATCGTGATGCCCCTGACCACGCCCGCCATCAAGGTCGACGCCGTGCGGGAGCTGGGCGCGGAGGTGCAGCTCGCGGGCGACAGCTACGTGGAGGCGAAGACACGGTGTGACGAGCTGGCCCGGCAGACCGGTCGGGTGTTCGTGCACGCCTTCGACGATCCGCTCGTCATCGCGGGCCAGGGCACGATCGCACTGGAGATCCTGGGCAGCCAGCGCAGCCACGTGGACGCCATCTTCGTGCCCGTAGGCGGGGGCGGGCTCATCGCGGGCATCGCCAGCTACGTGAAGGCGGTGCGCCCCGACGTCCAGGTGATCGGCGTGGAGCCCTTCGAGGCCGACGCGATGCACCGGTCGCTGGCCGCGGGGATGCGGGTGGCGCTGGAGCACGTCGGCATTTTCGCCGACGGAGTCGCCGTGCGCGAGGTGGGCCAGCTGCCCTTCGCCCTCGTGCGCGGCACGGTGGATGAGGTGGTGCGCGTGACCAATGACGAGATCTGCGCGGCTATCAAAGACGTGTTCGATGACACGCGATCGCTGATGGAGCCGGCGGGAGCACTGGCGGTGGCGGGGCTGCGGCGCTGGGCCGAGGCGTCCGAAGCGCGGGGGCGCACGCTGGTCGCGGTCCTCACCGGCGCCAACATGAACTTCGATCGCCTGCGCTTCGTGGCCGAGCGCGCGGAGCTCGGCGAGGCACGCGAGGCGCTCCTGGGTGTGACGATTCCCGAGCGGCCAGGCGCGTTCCGCGAGTTCTGCACCACGATTGGCCGCCGCGTCGTCACCGAGTTCAACTACCGGCTGAGCGGGCGACAGGAGGCGCACATCTTCGTGGGCGTGGCGACGCACTCGCCGGGAGAAGCGGAGGCGCTCGCGGCCCTCCTGTCCGAGCGGGGGTATCGCACGCTGGACCTGACGCGCGACGAGCTGGCCACGCTGCACGTGCGCTACATGGTGGGCGGGCGCTCCCCCGACGTCGGCGACGAGCGGCTGGTCCGGTTCGAGTTCCCCGAGCGCCCCGGCGCGCTGATGGACTTCCTGGACCGGCTGGGCGGGCGCTGGAACATCAGCCTCTTCCACTACCGCAACCACGGGGCCGACTTCGGGCGGGTGCTGGCGGGCTTCGAAGTGCCGCCGAACGAGGAAGCGGCGTTCGAGCGCTTCCTCGTGGGACTCGGCTATCACTACGAGCGCGAGTCGGGGAATCCGGCGTACGAGATGTTCCTGTCGGCCGGGGGGGACTGAGGTTTCCGGGTTCTGGGGTTCTGGGGTTCTGGGGTTCTGGGGTTCTGGGGTTCTGGGGTTCTGGGGTTCTGAGGTTCTACGCCCCTCTCGATTCAGTACGACTCGACCAGCAGGCCCGGCACCCGCCGGTAGTGCTCCACGTTCGGTCAAGAAGCCCGGTCACGCTTGCGTATATTCGAACTATCGAATATTCTAGATCTCGCGTGACCACCGCGCTTCGCACCTTCAAGGCCCAGATCCTCCAGGCCCTCGCCCATCCCACCCGCATCGCCATCATCGAAGCCCTCCGCGACGGCGAGCTGGCCGCGGGCACACTCGGGGCACGCCTCGGGCTCGAACAGGCCAACCTCTCGCAGCACCTGTCGGTGCTCCGGACCAGGCAGGTGGTCACCAGCCGCAAGGCTGGCAACCAGGTCTACTACTCCCTCCGCGATGCCGTCCTCGTCCAGGTGCTCGACCTCCTGAAGCAGTACGTCCAGGCACACCTGAACGACACGCTCGCCCTCTTGAACGAAATGGAGCCGAAGAAGCGGCGCCGCACATGAGCACCACCCCCTCGTCCTTCGTCACCCGCATTCCCTGGCGGACCTGGCAGCCCAAGCTGGTCGAGTCGCTCGCCAGCTACGACCGCCGGACGTTCATGGCGGACCTCGTCGCCGGGCTCACCGTCGGCGTCGTCGCCCTGCCGCTCGCCATGGCCTTCGGCATCGCCTCCGGCGTTACGCCGCAGGCCGGCATCTACACCGCCATCGTCGGCGGGTTCATCGTGTCGCTGCTGGGCGGCTCGCGCATCCAGATCGGCGGCCCGACGGGCGCCTTCGTCGTCATCGTCGCCGGCATCATCGCGAAGCACGGCCTCTCGGGCCTGCTGATGGTGACGATGATGGCGGGCGTGATCCTGGTGTTCCTGGCCATTACGGGGCTGGGGCAGGCGGTGAAGTTCATCCCGCGCCCGGTGGTCATCGGCTTCACCAACGGCATTGCGCTGCTCATCGCCTCCACCCAGATCAAGGACTTCTTCGGGCTCGGCGTCGACCCACCCAGCGAGTTCTTCGAGCGGATGCGCGTGCTGGGCGAGTCGATGGGCACCCTCAACCCCGCCGCGGTTGCACTGGGCATCGTGTCGCTGGCGCTGGTGCTGCTCGTACCCCGCCGCTACCCGCGCGTCCCCGGCTCCATCGTCGCCCTCGTCCTGGGCACCCTGGCCGTCGCCGCGTTCGGGCTGCCGGTCGAGACCATCGGCTCGAAGTTCGGGGTTCTGCCCGGCGACGTGCCGCCGGTGGACGTCCCCACGTTCCGCGCGGATCTCATCCTGCCGCTGCTGCCCTCGGCGCTGACGGTCGCGCTGCTCGCCGCGGTAGAGAGCCTGCTCTCCGCCGTCGTCGCGGACTCGATGACGGGCGACCGGCACAACTCGAACGCGGAACTGCTGGCCCAGGGCGTGGCCAACCTGGCCGCGCCGCTCGTGGGCGGCATCCCGGTCACCGGGGCCATCGCGCGCACGGCGACGAACTTCCGCTCCGGCGCGCGCACGCCCGTCGCGGGCGTGATTCACGCGCTGACGTTGCTGATCATCGTCCTGCTCCTGGCGCCGCTCGCCGTCTACGTGCCACTGGCCACGCTGGCGGCGGTGCTCTTCGTGGTCGCCTACAACATGGGCGAGTGGAAGGAAATCCCGAGCGTCTGGCTCCTCGACTGGGCCGACAAGTCGGTGTGGCTCATCACCTTCGCGCTGACCGTCATGGCCGACCTGACCGTGGCGGTCGAGGTGGGCATGTCGCTGGCCGCGCTGCTCTACATCTATCGCGTGACGGGCACGACGACGGTGTCGACGGTGACGCCCGAGTACATCGAGGATGGCCGCGTGCACGTGCTTCAGGACAAGCAGGTGCCACCCTACGTCACCATCCTGCGCATCCACGGGCCGTTCCTGTTCGGCATGACCGACAAGCTGACCGACGCCACGGCGGACCTGAAACAGTTCGCGCCCATCGTCATCCTGCGCCTCCGCAACATGACCGCCATCGACGCCACGGGCCTGCACGCCATCGAGGAACTGAGCGACCGGCTGAAGAAGTCGGGCCGCACGCTCATCCTGTGCGGCGCGCGCGCGCAGCCGGCGGAGCTGCTGCACCAGACCGAGTTCGTCGAGCACGTCGGCGAGGAGAACATACAGCCGCACGTGCAGGCCGCGCTGGAGCGCGCGCGGGAGATCCAGTCACGCTTCTCGGGCGTTGGCGACGAAGCGGCGCGGGACCTGGTCACCATCCGCATGTGAGGCGGGCTTCACGGGTTGACCGCACGGCCAATCCGGGCCATGCTGAGGCCGCACGGCTGATGGGATCCACCGCGACGACCGCGCCGCTCTCCCGCTTCCTGACGTTCGACCGAGAGGCCTGGGCGCGGCTTCGCGACAACACGCCGCTGACGCTGTCCGAAGGCGACCTCGATGCGCTGCAGGGCCTCAACGAACGGCTCTCGCTGGACGAGGTCGCGCAGGTTTACCTCCCCCTTTCGCGGCTCCTGAACCTGCACGTGCGCGCGGGACAGGGGCTGTACCACGCCTCGCAGACGTTCCTGGGCAACGACGCAGCGAAAGTGCCGTTCATCCTGGGGCTGGCGGGAAGCGTGGCCGTCGGCAAGAGCACCACGGCACGCGTGCTCCAGGCGCTGCTCTCACGGTGGCCCAGCCATCCCTCCGTGGCGCTCATCACGACGGACGGCTTCCTCTTCCCGAACGCCGTGCTCGAGAGCCGCGACATCATGCACCGCAAGGGCTTCCCCGAGAGCTACGACCGCGCCGGGCTGGTCCGCTTCCTGGCCGACGTGAAGGCGGGCGCCCCCGAAGTGCACGCCCCGGTGTACTCGCACCAGCGCTACGACATCGTGCCGGGCGCCGTGCAGACGGTGCGCCAGCCCGACGTCGTCATCGTCGAGGGGCTGAACGTGCTGCAGGCGGCCCCGGCCGGACGGGACGAGAGCCAGCTGTTCGCCTCTGACTTCTTCGACTACTCCATCTACGTCGACGCGGACGAGGCGGACATCCAGGGGTGGTACGTGGAGCGCTTCCTGCGGCTGCGCGACACGGTGTTCCAGGATCCGCTGTCGTACTTCCACCGCTATGCGACGCTGAACGAGGCCGAGGCCCGCGCCACGGCCGCCGACATCTGGGCCCGCATCAACGGCGTGAACCTCCGCGAGAACATCCTTCCCACCCGCATGCGGGCACATCTCATCCTGCGCAAGGGCGCGGACCATCGCGTGGAGCAGGTGCAGCTGCGGAGGGTCTAAAGGCTGTCACCTTTCCCGGAATCCTGCATCTCTGATTCGTGAACCTCCTCGAAGCCCTCGCTCTTCTCGTCGCCTGGATCGCCATCCAGTCGTGGCTCCTGCCCCGCCTGGGTGTGCCCACGTGAGCCGTGCCCAACCCGCGCGGGACGCGGGACGAGGACGGCGCCGCCCGGTGCGGACCATCCGAGGGCCAGTCGGCGAAGACCGCTGAATCGAGCGAGGCGCCACAGGCGCCGTGCGCACCACGCGTGAAGACTCCTTGCGCGGTCGCGCGAATCAGTGATAGGTTCGCGCGTCGATCGCACGCCCAACCCCAGCTCCGGAGTCCCCCGCGATGAACCTCCAGTCGTTGACACCAGCCGACCGCCCCCTGCCGCCCCGGGCAGCTGCCGGCGGCCCGAAGCCGCCAGCGAGCCCCAAACCGAGCGCCGGCGTCGGTGGCCCGAAGCCGCCGTCCGGTCCGAAGCCCAGTCCCGGCGTCGGCGGCCCGAAACCGCCATCCGGCCCCAAGCCGAGTCCCGGTGTCGGCGGCCCGAAACCTCCGTCAGGTCCAAAGCCGAGCCCCGGCGTCGGCGGCCCGAAGCCTCCGTCGAGCCCGAAGCCGAGCGCCGGCGTCGGGGGCCCGAAGGCGCCGGCCGGTCCGAAGGGGAGCTCGTCGAGGACCAGCCGAACGAAGAAGTAGGCAGGCGGGTCACGGCCACAGGGCCGTGACCAGCCGCTCGAGGTCGTAAGGACTGATGAACGTCACGAGGCCGGTCAGCATGATCGCGCCGAAGAGCTGGACGTTCATCAGCACCTCCAGGCCGAGGTGAAAAACCACGGCGGCGGCGACCAGCGGGTAGCGCCACTCGCGAATCCACACAAGCGGCCCGAGCGAGAACTCGAGCACCAGCGTGCCCCACGTCGCCAGGCGCGACCACCATAGTGTCCGCATCGCCGCCGGCGCCGGCCGGCGGCGGTAGTCGCTCACCATCGAGACCCAGTACACGGCCGTTCCCCGCCGCCACGATTCGCCCGCCATCTTCGCGACGAACGACTGGAAGTAAACGAACGAGATCTGCAGCTGCAGCAGCCGCAGTGCCCACGGCGACGAGGGTGTCGGGGCGCCCGCGCCGGCCAGCATCGCGTCGAGCGACCAGGCGTCGCCCGCGCGCGAGAAGATGAGCAGGAAGCTCATCATCCGCATCAGGCTGTCCCCGCCGTGAGTCACCTCGGGATGACGATGGTGAATCGAGGTGAGCGTCAGGAACACGACGGCGGCGCTGAGCGGTGTCGCGAGGCCGAGCACGAGGCACGCGGCGCCAAGCAGGTGGAGGCCGAACACCGCGCGGATCGACCCGCGGCCGGGCGGCAGCCATCGGAAGAGTGTGAGCAGCCTTCCGCCGTATTCTTCCTCCCATCGGGCGCGCGAGAGCACGCCCTCGGCGCCGAGCCACAGGGAGGCATGCGGCAGGTACAGCAGGGCGCTGGCCATGGCCACGAGCCCGAACAGGATGCGGAAGAGGGCAATCGTGAACGGCGGCTCCGGCGTATGAAAGAACGCCGTCCAGGCTGCCGCCAGATCGTGCAGGGCGATCACGACGGCTCGGGGTAGGTAAAGAAGACCAGCTCGCGCCGCTCCGGCTCATCAGACCCCTCGTCTCCAGGCCCGGGCACGTCGTGGTCGCGATAGACGAGGTCCACCCGCACCGGCTCGCGATCGGCGTGGAGGCGCAGCAGGTACTCCGCGAGCGCCGGACGGAGGTAGCCGGTGTCGCCATCGAGCACTGAGGCTTCGTACTTCTGGTGCCGGAACCATCGAAAGGCCTCGCCGTAGCCGAGGTCCGCCATCCGGGGCGGCGCCCATTCGATCCGGTCGCCGCCCGCGGTCGTGATCACCGCGGTCAGGTGCCCCTCGACCTTCGCCGGGTCCGGCGCGAACATGCCCCAGGTCTGCCCGAGCCCGAGCCACAGGACGGGCCGGGTGAACGGGGCCACGGCGCGCCCGAGCCACGAATCGGACGGCTGGCCCCATGACCACGCCACGAAGAGGTAGATCGCGATGAAGGCATCGACGAGAATCGCGCCGCCCGTCACTTCCGCCCCTCGAGATCGATGATCCAGATGTCACCCTCCCGGTGGTTCTCCTCGTAGTAGATCCAACGGTTATCGGGCGAGAGCGTGAAGCCCTCGGAGTAGCCCGGCAACGCCGGCAGCGCCTCGACGGCACGGGTCCGGGTATCGAGAAGGAACAGCCGGCCATTACTGACGAACACCAGGCGGCGGTCGTCGGCCAGCCACGTCGGGTAGCGACCCGTGTCGGTCAGCGTCGTGTACCGGCCCGAGGCCGGATCGAACAGCGTGACACCCGCATGCACGCCGTCGGCGCGCAACCGCCAGCCGGCAAGGCGGCGCCCATCGCTCGACCAGGCCCACGCCGCGAAGGTCATCCCCTGGTCGGGCAGCGCGGGCAGCGGCCGTGGCGCCTGCTCGTCCCAGCGCCTGGTCGTGTCGAGGACGAACGGGTTGGCGTCGAGCGAGCTGTAGACCAGGAACCGGCCGTCGGGCGACCAGAACGGGTAGTAGAAGGTCTCGTTGGCGGTACCGAAGGTCATCTGGCGCAGGTTGCTGCCGTCCGGATGAATCGTCCACACCTGGAACGGGCCGGTGCGGTTGGAGTAGAAGGCGATCTGGCGGCCGTCCGGTGACCATCGGGGCGCCACGTTCTTGAAGCCGTCGTCGGTGACCGCCCGAAGCTCCGTGCCGTCGGTGCGGACCACGTAGATGTTGTTGCCCTTGTCCAGGGAGTAGGTGGCCAGCCACTGGCCGTCGGGCGAGATCTGCGGCTCTGCGAAGAACCGCGAGCCCCGGGTGACCGGCACCGGCGGGTCGTCCGTCCGGCTGCCCGGCGGGAACGCGGCGCGCATCAGGTTCTGCGTCCACGACTGCTCCACGTAGGCGAGGCGCGTGCCATCGGCCGTCATCGTGATGAACGCGGAGTTGGCGGACGGCGTCGTCACCGGCTCGGGATCGCCGGTCGCGAGCCCCGTCATCTCGTCAACCGGCACGCGCCACAGGTTCATGCTCCCACCGCGGTCGCTCGAGAAGTACACGTACTTGCCGTCCGGCGACCAGATCGGGCTCCAGTCCACGAAGCGGTCGCTGGTGAGGGCCACCGGCGTGCCGCCCTGCGCGGGCAACGTCCAGAGGTCCCGCTGCCCGCCCGCATCGGCCGCCCAGTAGGCGATGCGGTGCCCATGGGGTGACCACGACGGCTGTACCGCGTCGCCGGCGGTGAGCTGACGCCGCTCGCCGGTGGACACGTCGATCACCCAGAGGGCGCTGAGGTTGCTGTAGCGGCTGGCGGGCTGCTCGATGGTCTCCTGCGCGCAGACAATGAACCGGCCGTCGGGGGACCACGAGGGGTTGTAGCCGACGTCCGACAGGCGCCGCACGGCTTCGCCGGTGGCGCCCATGACGAAGATGCCGCCGCCACCGCGCTCCGACCGAAATGCGATGCGCGTGCCGTCGGGCGAGAACACGGGCTGCGTGTCGTCAGCGGGCGAATCGGACGTGAGGTTGGTGGTGTTGCTGCCCTCCACGCGCTGGAGGTGGATGTCCCAGTTCCCCGACACCGCGCTCGCGTAGACGATGGTCCGGCCGTCGGGTGCCAGGCTGGGGAACGACTCGAGCCCGGCCTGCTCGGTCAGGCGGGCGAAGGTGGCGTTCGCGAGGACGTGGGGCATGGGGTCGGCGGATGGCGCGCGCCAGACGATCGCCGCCGCCGCGAGCACGACGAGCGCCACCCCGGCGCTCACCGCCGCGCCCCAGGCCCGGCCACGCCCCGACACCGCCTCCACGGGAGCGCTGCGCGACGCGGCCGAAATGGCCGCCGACTCCGCATCCCGCCGGAGCCGTTTGAGGTCTGCCCGCATCTCCGCGGCCGACTGGTACCGCACTTCGCGGTCCTTCTCGAGCGCCTTGTCGACGATCTGCTGGAATTGCGGCGACAGCTGCGGGTTGAGGCTGGTCGCCGGCGCCGGCTGCCCGTGCAGGATGGCGGCCAGGGCGACGACCGAGTTGCCACTGAAGGCCCGCCGTCCGGTGGCCATCTCGTAGAGCACCAGGCCGAAGGAGAAGAGGTCGGTGCGCGCGTCGAGCGGCTCGCCCGCGGCCTGCTCCGGCGACATGTAGTAGACCGTGCCGACGGTCAATCCGGGCGTCGTGATCAACCCCATCTCGGTCGGCGTGTCGGCCGGCGCCTCGGGCTGGCTCGCGCTGTCGACCTTCGCCAGGCCGAAGTCGAGCACCTTGGCCCGACCATCGCGCGTGATGAAGATGTTCGCCGGCTTGATGTCACGGTGCACGATGCCCCGCATGTGCGCGGCCTGGAGCGCATCGGCAATCTGGATGGCGAGATCGAGGACCTCCGGGAACTTGAGCGCCTGCCGGTCCCCCAGCCGGTCGCTCAGGGTCTGGCCTTCGAGCAGCTCCATGGCCAGCAGCGGCTGGCCATCGGCGTCATCGACCTCGTAGATGGTGCAGATGTTCGGGTGGTTCAGCGCCGAGGCGGCGCGCGCCTCGCGCTGGAAGCGCTCGAGCGCGAGGTGGTTGCGCGCGAGCTCCGGCGGAAGGAACTTGAGCGCGACGTCGCGCCCCAGCTTCGTGTCGTGGGCGCGGTACACCACGCCCATCCCACCCGAGCCGATCTGCTCGATGACACGATAGTGGGAGATGACCTGGCCAACCATGGGGGCAGTCGGGACGGGTGACGTGACGATAGCAGATATCGGGCACCCTGTCGCCGGGGCAGCCACGCGAGTTCGCCAAGGCGGCCGGGATGCCGGGCCAACCGCGCGCCGGACATCCCCCGCGAGGCTCAACGGTCAGGCGGCAGCGTTCGCGTGTGGTTGAACGTGTACTCGCCGAGCAGACGCTCGCCCCCCTCATCGTCCACGGCAAGCAGGCGGGCACGCAATGTGAACGACGGCGCAGCCTTGATGAAGGGGCTCGACTCCTGGTAGATCACCTCACGCATCCCGGCGCGAACGGGGATGTCGGGCAGCCTGATCTGTTCGATGCCGCGCTCGTTGCAGACCGAGAGGTCGATGCGGCGGGCGCCGCTCACGTCTGCGGCCAGGCGTCCCACCAGGATGTCGTCCTCGGCAGCCACCGTGCAGGCGACGCGGCCCCCGGCCGGGGGCGCATACTGGCGGATGCGCACGCCGTCCTGCGCCGCTTGCCGAAGGAACGTCTCGCTGACCACCATGCGCAGGCGTCCCTCGCGGGCAACGGTACGCAGGGCCTCAGCCAGGGCGATGACGTCCCGCAGGCGTGCGCCGCACCGGTCACATTCGAGGAGGTGCGTCTCGACGGCCGCCTCCTCCGACGCCGGCAACGCGGCGGCCCAATAGTCGGCAAGGATGGCCACGTCGATTGGAGTCGCGCAGCTCACCGGGCCTCCCTCGTTCGAGTCGCTCATCGCACCATCCCCATGCAGTCGCGCAGCCTGTGAAGCGCCCGATGGCGAATCACGCGCACGTTGCCCTCGGAGACGCCGAGGAAGCCCGCGACGTCCGCGGCGGTCCGCTCGTCATAGAAGGTCATGACGACCACGGCTCGCTCCCGCTCCCCCAGGGTCTGCAGGCACTCGGTCAGCCGCTCGATGTCCATACAGGGCATCGGCGGCGCGGAAGCCGCCGCCGGCAGATCCGGGCCGAACTGCTCGAGCAGGAGGGCCTTCCGCCGCGCACCCCGGCGCAGCTCGAGTACCGTGAGCCGGCACGTGCCGAGCACGAAGGACGCGAGCTTCTCCGGCTCCCGAAGGCGGCCGGCTCTCAGTGCCTCGAGCGTGATGATCAACACCTCCTGCGCCAGGTCCTCCGACGCCTGCGCGTCTCGCAGGTGCCGCAGACCGTACAGCCGGATGCGCGGCGCCATGCGCCGGCACAATTCCGCTTCCGCACCATCGTCCACCCCGGAGCCGATGCGCCGGACGAGATCGGCGTCCAGGACCGCGATCGCCATCAGCGCACATTCTATGTGTAACGGGCGGGCGACTCGTTACACATCCAAGGCGTCCGAGGAACACACAACAAGGAGTCCCCAATGGTCACGTCCTACCCGGCCGCACCCGATATCGACGTCCTGACGTCCGACTTCCCGATTCCCGGCTTCGGCGTTGTTCCCATCAACTCGTTCGTCATCAAGGGCAAGGAGCCCGTCCTGGTCGACACGGGCGCGGTGGTGCAGAGCGGCGAGTTCATGCCGACCCTCCGGTCGGTCATCGACCCTGCCGATCTCAAGTGGCTCTGGATCACCCACACCGACTTCGACCACATGGGCAGCCTGCACCAGCTGCTCGCCGAGAACCCGAAGCTCCGGGTGATCACCTCGTTTCTCGGCGTCGGGATCATGAGCCTCGCGGCGCCCCTGCCGATGGACCGCGTCTATCTCCTCAATCCCGGCGAGCGAATCACGGTGGGCGATCGCACGTTGACGGCCGTCCGGCCTCCGGCCTTCGACAACCCCTCGACAACCGGCTTCTACGACGACAAGTCCGGGGCGTTCTTCAGCTCCGACTGCTTCGGCGCGCTGCTCTCCTCCGTACCGCACAGCGCCGCCGACCTCTCGGATGGCGACCTCCGGGACGGACAGGTCTTCTGGGCGACGCTCGATGCTCCCTGGCTGCACAAGGTGGACGCGGCCGCGTTCGACCGGGAGCTCGACGGCATCCGCAAGATGTCGCCGACGATGATTCTCAGCAGCCACCTGCCGCCCGCGCCGGGCCGTATGACCGACCGCCTCCTGGCGTCGCTGGCGACCGCGCGAACCGCGGCGCCGTTCGTCGGTCCGAATCAGGCCGCGCTCGAGCAGATGCTGGGGCAGATGACGGGGGACAAATGACGAACATCCCCACCGTCGTGCCTGCCGAGGCGCGGGGCATCAGAAAGTGGGTTCCTCCGGTGGGTGCGGCGCCAGTACGGCGGACTGGTGCCCGGAATCTTCCAGGTGCTCGCGATCGACTTCCGCGTGGCGCTGCCGGTCGGTGCCCTGTACAACTACCTGCACCTTCGCCGGTCGTCGCCCCTCACCCGGCTCCAACGGGAGATGCTCGCGACGGTCGTCAATGGGAAGGTCGGTGGCGCGCCCTCCGGCCGCCTCGAAGCCGCGTCGGGGCTGCCTCCCGATGAGGTGCCCGACGGAACGGAGCTGGCCGAAGCCCGGTTGAGAATGGGACGCATTGATCGCGGGGGCCGAGCGAGGGCGGCGCTCACGCGCCGAGGCCCGGCTGGGCTCAGCGGAAGTCGGGCATCGCCCTCTCAACCCGCGGCTGCCGCGGGTGCGCCGGCGCCGGCCGCGGGCACGTCCCCGATTCCGCGGAACTGGCTCTGATAGAGCGCCGCATAGCGGCCGCCGGACGCCAGCAGCGCCTCGTGCGTCCCGGTTTCCACGATGCGGCCGTGCTCCATCATCAGGATCACGTCGGCGTTGCGGATCGTCGACAGCCGGTGCGCGATCACGAACGTCGTGCGGCCGTGCATCAACCGCGCCATGGCCTCCTGAATCAATACCTCCGTGCGGGTGTCGACGCTGCTCGTCGCCTCGTCCAGGATCAGGATGGCCGGATCGGCGAGGAAGGCCCGGGCAATGGTCAGCAGCTGCTTCTGCCCCTGGGAGAGGTTGCTGGCCTCTTCGCTGACGAGCGTGCCGTAGCTCTCGGGAAGCGTGCGGATGAAGTGATCCGCTTGTGCGGCCCGCGCCGCCTCGACAATGGCCTCGTCGGTCGCCCCTTCGCGGCCGTAAGCGATGTTGTCGCGAATCGTACCGGAGAAGAGCCACGTGTCCTGCAGCACCATGCCGAACGTGCGGCGCAGCTCGCCGCGCGGCAGATCCCGGACATCGACGCCGTCGACGCGGATCGCGCCGCCGTTGACATCGTAGAAGCGCATCATCAGGTTCACCAGCGTCGTCTTTCCGGCCCCGGTGTGACCGACGATGGCCACGGTCGCTCCGGGCGCGACCGTCAGCGACAGGTCGTCGAAGAGCGGGGTCTCCGGTGCGTAGCCGAAGGCGACGTGTTCGAACCGGACCTCACCGGCCGGCGGAACCGGCAGCGACGCCTGCCGCGTGTCGGCGGGCTCCTCGACCTCGTCGAGCAGCTCGAACACCCGCTCGGCCGAGGCGATGGTGAGCTGGACGGTGTTGACGATGCTGCTCAGCTGCGAGATGGGCATCGTGAACTGGCGGCTGTACTGGATGAAGGCCTGCACGTCGCCGATGGCAATCGTCCGCTGCGTCACGAGGTAGCCGCCGATGACGGCGACCGCCACGTACCCGAGGTTGCCGATGAACATGGTCACCGGGAACATGATGCCGGTGACGAACTGCGCCCGCCAGGCGCTGTCGTAGTACTTCTCGTTGAGATCGCGGAAGCGCTCGATGGCGCGGGCTTCGTGACCGAACGCGCTCACGATGATGTGCCCGGCGTACATCTCGGCGACGTGGCCATTCAGCTCGCCGAGCGACTGCTGCTGGCGCACGAAGAAGCCCTGCGACCGCCTGGCAATACGCGACACGACGACAACGCTGAGCGGGAGCGTCAGCACGACCACTCCCGTCAGCACGACGCTGATCGTCAGCATCATGATGACGATCCCGACCACGGTCAGCACCGAGGTGATCAGCTGGGTGAGGTTCTGCTGCAGCGTGCTGCTGATGTTGTCGAGATCGTTGACGGCGCGGCTCAGGATCTCGCCGTGCGTTCGCGAGTCGAAGAACCTGAGGGGCAGGCGGCTGAATTTCGCCTCGACGTCCCGGCGCAACGCGTAGACCGTGCGCTGCGCCACGCCCGACATCACGTACTGCTGCAGGTAGAGGAAGACCGCGCTCGTCACATAGAGCACCAGCAGCGTCTGGACAATGCCGGCGAGCCCGGCCCAGTCGACACCGGCGTTCGGCCCTCCCAGTCTCCGCGCGAGGTAGCCCTCGAAAATCTTCGTGGTGGCCAGGCCGACCAGCTTGGGCCCGAGAACGCTGAACACGGTCGACAACACGCCGGCGGCGATGACGACCCCGATCGACACGCGGTGCGGCATCAGGTACCGGGCGAGCCGGCGCAGCGTGCCCTTGAAGTCCTTCGCCTTCTGCACGGGCATGCCGAAGCCGGCCATCGGTCCCCGCCCGAAGGGGCTGGCCGGGGGCGCCGAGCGGCGCAGGGCGGTCCGTTCCGCGCTCACGCGACGTCCCCGAGCGAGGCCTGCGAGTCGGCGATCTCGCGGTACACCGCACAGTCGCGGATGAGCTCGGCATGGGTGCCGATGCCGGCGACGCGGCCGTCGTCGAGGACCACGATGCGGTCCGCGTCCCGGACCGTGCCGATCCGCTGAGAGACGATGAAGACCGTGGCCCCGGCCGTCCCGGACCGCAACGCGGCGCGGAGCCGTGCGTCGGTCGCGAAGTCGAGCGCGGAGAAGCTGTCGTCGAACACGAAGATCCGCGCGCCGCGCACCAGCGCCCGGGCGATCGCCAGTCTCTGTTTCTGGCCGCCGGACAGGTTCGTACCGCCCTGCGACACCGCCGATTCGTAGCCGCCAGGCAACGCGTCCACGAACTCGGCGGCCTGCGCCACCCCGGCGGCACGCCGCACCTCCTCGTCGGTGGCCGCGTCGTGTCCGACACGGATGTTGGCGGCGATGGTGCCGGAGAAGAGCACGGCCTTCTGCGGGACGTAGCCGATCGCGGCCCGCAGGTCCTCCAGCCGACGGTTGCGCACGTCCACGCCGTCGATGATCACGCGGCCGGCATTGACGTCGTAGAAGCGCGGAATCAGGCCCACCAGCGTCGACTTGCCAGATCCGGTGCCGCCGATGATGGCGACGGTCTCGCCCGGCCGGGCCGTGAAGCTCACCCCGGAGAGCGCCGGTTCCTCGGCGCCGGAATACTGGAAGGTCACGTTGTCGAACTGGACGAGGCCGGTCGTCACCTCGCCTGCCGCTGGTGTCACCGGGTCGTTGACGTCGGGCACGACGTCGAGGACCTCGTTGATGCGCGCGGCGGACGCCGCGGCGCGCGGCACCATCACGAACACGGCCGTCACCATGAAGACCGCGAAGAGGATCTGGATCGCGTACTGGAGCGAGGCCAGCATCGCGCCGACCTGCATCTCGCCGGCGTCGATCCGGCCGGCTCCCAGCCAGATGATCGAGACGCTGGTCAGGTTCATCGTCAGGAACAGCGACGGCATGAGCAGCGCCACGAGGCGATTGACCGCGATCGCGGTGGCGGTCACGTCGACATTGGCCTCGTCGAAGCGCCGGCTCTCGTGCGCGCCTCGATCGAAGGCCCGGATCACGCGCACGCCGGTGAGGCCCTCGTCGAGCACCAGGTTCAGCCGGTCGATCTTGATCTGCATCTGCTGGAAGAGCGGCACCGCCCCCCGCATGATCAGGAAGAGGACGATGGACAGCACCGGGATGATGGCCACCAGGACCCGCGCCAGCTGCGCGTCCTGCGAGAGCGACAGCACGACACCGCCAATCGCCATCATCGGCGCGGTCACGGCCATGCCGAGCAGCATGATCAACACCTGCTGCACCTGGGTCGTGTCGTTGGTGGTGCGCGTGATCAGTGACGCCGTGCCGACCTGATCGAACTGGTGCACCGACAGGCGGGCCACCCGCTCGAAGAGGCGCTCGCGGAGCGTGCGGCCGAACCCGGTGGCCACGCGGGACGAGAAGAAGCTGGCCCCGATGGCGCATCCGGTGCCGAGCACGGCCACGAGCAGCATGAGCGCCCCGATCTCGAGGATGCGGAGGGTATCGCCGGGCACGATGCCGTGGTCGACGATGTCGGCCATCAGCCGCGGCAGGTAGAGGTTGGCCAGCGACTGGGCGAAGGCGAGCGCCAGCACAACCGTGAGCAGGGCGCGGAACGGCCGGACGAGCCTGAACAGCTTCAGCATGGAGGTGGGTGAGAATCCATCCTCTCATGCCCGGGCTGCCGGGACGAACCCGGGGGACATCGATCCTACATCCCCGGCCTCCGGCCCCACGTCGGCGGCGGCGGTTCCTTCGTCAGGCGCTCGACCGGCTTCTCCTCGAGCAGCCGCAGCGCCTCGTCCACGGCCCGCTCGAGCTGGGGATCGCGGCCGGCGATCACCTCCTTCGGCCAGTTCTCGACCTCGATGTCCGGTGCCGTGCCCTCGTTCTCCACCGCCCATTTTCCGTCGCGGGTGAAGAAGCCGCCGCGCGGCGCGATCATCGCGCCGCCGTCGATGAACGGCGGCGTATCCGCGGTGTGCACGAGGCCGCCCCACGTGCGCTTGCCCACCAGCGGCCCGATTGTGCGGCGCTTGAACATCCAGGGCATCAGGTCGCCGCCCGATCCGGCCATCTCGTTGACGATCATGACCTTCGGTCCCCAGATGCCGGCCGAGGGGCTCGTGAACGGCATGCGCGTGCCGGCCACGTTGTTGAAGTAGCCGTCGAAGTCGCGCTGCAGGATGTCGATGATGTAGTCGGCGGCCGATCCACCGCCGTTGTACCGCTCGTCGATGACGGCGCCCTTCTTGTCCTGCTGCGCGAAGTAGTAGCGGTTGAAGCTCTCGTAGCCGCCCTGGCCCGTGTTCGGCACGTAGACATAGGCGAGCTGCCCGTTCGAGCGCCGCTCGACGAAGCGCCGGTTGTCCTCCACCCACGCGCGCGTGCGGAGGCCCTGCTCGTTCGGCACGGGCACGACGGTCACCTGGCGCGCACCCTGGCGGTCCGGGCGGTTGTTCACGGTCAGCACCGTCTGCCTGCTGGCGGTGCCGTCCAGCAGCCGGTGGATGTTGTCGGGTGCGACCAGGTCCACGCCGTTGATGGCGAGGACGAAGTCGCCCACTGAGACATCGATTCCCGGCCCCGCCAGCGGGGCGCGCAGATCGGGGTTCCAGCTCTCGCCATCGTAGATGCGCGCGATCTTGTAGCGGTTGCCCTCGATGGTGAAGTCCGCCCCGAGCAGCCCGCCGTTCGAGAGCGGAACCTCGGGCATCGCGCCGCCGCGGACGTACGAGTGCCCGATGGCGATCTCGGCCCCCATCATGTCCAGCAGGTAGTTGAGGCCCGCGCGGTGGCGCACGTCCGGGAGCATCGTCCCGTACATCTCCTTCATGCGCGGCCAGTTCGTGCCGTGCATGTTCCGGACGTAGAGATAGTCGCGCTGGAGCCGCCAGCCCTCCTCGAAGATCTGCCGGAACTCGGCCTTCGGATCGAGCTGCATGCGCAGGGCGACGTCCAGACGGCCTGCTCCCGCCGCGGGCGGGGTCTTGTCGGCGTCAACGAGAAACAGCGACGGCCGCTGGTTGGCGGCGGGCGGTACGCCCGGGGACGCCTCGGGCGCGGGCGTGCGGTAGACCAGCTTCTTCCCGTCCGCGCTGAGCGCGTACTCGGCCACGCCCGTCTGAAAGACGATGCCCTTGCGATCCTTCAGCTGGTAGCGATGAAGTGTGTTGCCGCGGGCGCCCGTGCCCGGCGGCGGCGCCTCGAGCATGAACACGGTGCCCGCCTCCCCTGCCCTCAGCTGTGCGTATTGCCGCGAGGGCACGCCCGCCACCGCAACGATGCGCTGCTGGAGGCCGTCGAAGTCGATCTGCACCGCAGGCCTGGCCTTCGGCGCCTCGGCCGGCTCCTTCTTCTCAGCCTCGGTCTCACCAGATGCAGACCTCGCCCCGCCCACGCCCGGATCCTCGTCGCTCTCGGGCAAGAGCGGGCTTGGATCCGATTTCTTCAGCACGGCCAGGTACAGCGCGAAGGTCTCCTCGCGACCGTAAGAGGTCATGTCCAGCCACTGCGAGCGCAGGGCGAAGTCGGTGGACGCGAGGAACCAGAGGTACTTGCCGCTCGCGTCCCACACCGGGTAGGTCGCATCGGCCAGGCCGTCGGTGACCTGCCGTTTCTCCCCGGTCTCGACGTTCGCGACGAAGACGGCGCGATAGAGCGTGTCGAGCCGCGAGGCAAAAGCCACCCATTTCGAGTCGGGGCTCCACGAGGGCGCCAGCGTCCGCTGCGGCACCATCCACGGGTCGTTCCCCACGACCTTCGCCTTGCCGCTCTCGACGTCCATCACCCACACGTTCAAGTTGGTATCGGTGTAGACCAGCTTCGTCGAGTCCGGAGACCACACGGGCGTGTAGTAGAAGGTCGGCGTGTCGAAGGCAATCTCGCGCGGCGGCGCGATGCCATCCTGCGCCTCGATCACCAGCCTGTACTCCCCGGACTCGTCGCTGAAGTACGACACCCACTTCCCGTCCGGCGACCACGCGGGCTGGCGCTCGGCTGAGCCGGGAGAGTTGGTGATGTTCCGCGTATCGCCCTTCTCGGCGGGAATCGTGAAGATCTCGCCGCGGGCCTCCACGACCACTCGCCTGCCGGTGGCCGAAAGGCCCAGGTTCGTCATGCGCGCGGTGACGTCCTCGAAGCGCGGCATCATCCACGGGAAGTCGCCGGCCGCCTTGATGGTGAGCATCTTCGACTGGCCGGTGGCCGGGTCCAGCAGGTGGATCCAGCCGGCCTGCTCGAACACGACCGCGCCGCCGCCGGCGTCGAGCGCCTTCACGTCGTAGTCGCGGAACGTCGTCTGCTGGACCAGGGCCTTCGACGTCGTGTCGTAGGACCACACGTTGGCCACGCCGTCGCGGTCGGAGATGAAGTAGACGGTGTTCCCCACCCACACCGGATCAACGTCCTTCGAATCGGTCCACGGTGGCGAGACGAGGTCGAACGTCTTCAGGTCCACGATCCACACCGGCCGGTTCTGGCCGCCGCGGTAGTGGCGCCGCTCCTCGTCCCAGGACGTGTTCATGCGGTAGGCGATGCGCGCGCCGTCGGGCGAGATCTTCCCCTGGTAGCCGCGCGGCAGCGACAACGGCTCTTCGACACCGCCGCCGGCGGGCACCGTCCAGAACCGGGGGGTGGCATTGGGCGCGGACGTTGCGCGGGGGGACGTGAAGAGCACGCGCGCGCCGTCGGGAGTCCAGCCCTGCACGAGGTCGGCGCCGGGGTGCCACGTGAGCCGCGTGGGCTCGCCGCCCTCGGCGGGCACCACGTACACGTCCGGGTTGCCGCCATAGTCGGCGGTGAAGGCGATGGCGCGGCCGTCGGGCGAGAACTTCGGGTTGCTGGCCTGTCCCTCGGCGCTCGTCAGCCGCCGGGCGGTCCCGCCCGCCCGCTCGACGATCCAGATGTTGTTCGCGTAGGCAAACGCCACGTGCGTGGCGCTGACCGTGGGCGTGCGGAGCATCCGCGTCGCCTCGCCGTTGGCTCGGAGCTCGACGGAGCCGGACACCGCGATCGCGATGAGTGTTGCCAGACCTGCCCGCACGCCGACCCGCGGGCGCGAGAACGCCATAGGACCCTCCTCCGGGAAGGGGCCCATCCTAGCACCGCACCTCCTGCGCGGCAGCGGCCTGGTCGAGCGCGGCGCGGCCCCGGTGCCGGCTTCAGTCCGCCGCCTGCGCCACCACGACGGTCGCCTGCTCGATGATCGCGTCGTAGGCGTACCCGGCGCCGAAGTCCTTGTCCAGCACGAGGACCCCGGTCACGGTCACCACGTCGCCGGCCTTCACGACGGCGTCGGTCGTCACGGTGATGTCGTGGGTGCGGGCCTCGGCGGAGCCCGACCCGTCCTGCAGATGGAGCCAGTTGTGGCCCAGGATACCGTTGTTGACCTTGACCACCTTCCCGCGGACGGTGACGCGCGTGCCTCCCAGCGCCTGCCGCTTCGCCCAGACGTTGGCAATGGAGAGACCTCCAGCGGGGGGCGGGATCGGGTCCACCGGTGCGGCCGGCGTACCGGCGGTTGCCTGGGGGGCGGGTGACGCACCGTGGCTGGCCGCCATGCCGGGCGCGGCCGCCGGCGCGGCCAGCGATTCGCCCTCCCGCGCGACGCGGGAGACGAAGTAGATGACCGGGAACGTGCGGTTCAGGGTCCGGCTGGTGAACTCCGGCATCGGAGACTCGAGCGGGACCGTGAGGCGCTCGCCGGCCTTCACCGGGAACTCCATCGCCGCCGCCCAGATGGTCTTCCCGCCCTCTTCCAGCTTCACGTAGGTGTAGCCACCCGAGTTCATGGTCTCGGCGACCACGCCTGTGAACGTGCCGCCCTCGGCGGTGGGCGATGCGGCCGCGCCGGCGGGGCCGGCCTGCGGCGCCGGCCGGGATTCGCCGGACACGGTTGCCGCGGGGCCCGCGCTGCAGGCGGCAAGGACGGTGGACAGAGCAAGGGCGGCCGCAGCCCGCGCGCAGGAACGAGTTGAGATGGTCACCTCCCTAGTATGTGCCGGCACCGTCCCTACGGCACGACGACGGTTTGCGGCGGCGTGGCGGCGCTCGCGCCGCACGGGTTCACCGCCGCCACCGTGACGGTGTACGTCCCTGCCTGGAGCAGGGCGCTGACCGCGCGCTCGGGCGTCGAGTACTGGCCCACGAGCGTGCCGGTCACGTCCAGCACATAGCTGGTGGGCGCGGCCCCACTCGGCCCGGGCGCCCAGTCGACATACACCGTGCTCCCGACCCGGTAGGCCAGCATGCTCGCCGGTACGGCGGGTGGCCCGGAGCACTGAACCGGAACACGGAGCGTCAGCGCGGAGGGCTGGCTCGAGCCCGCCGCATTCCGTGCCCGAAGGCCGATCCGGTACGTGTTGCCGACATAGGGCCCGCCGGGCACGTTGAGAAAAGCCGCGTGGTCGCTGAGCGGCAGGGGTATCGTCGCCACCACGACACCGGATACGTCCAGCACGAGCGATGTCGGGGCTCCCCCCTCGTAGGTGTTGGTCCACGTGAGCCCGACGTTCGAGCCGTCGACCACGCTCAGCAGATGCCCAGGCGGTGAGGGCGCCACCGGCACGTCCACGTGGAGACGGATCTCGTTCGAGGCGGCGCTCCGGAACGCGCCGTTCAACGCGTGAACGCGGGCGTAGAACGATCCGGCAGGGGCCGTGAACGTGAAGGTGGGAAACGCGCTCCCCGTGGGAATGCTGGCGAGCACCTCTCCGGGGTACAGCCCGCCTTCGAGCACGAAGCTGGTCGGCTGCGGCCCGCCCGGCGGCATCGTCCAGCGCAGCGTCACCAGGTCTCCGACCACGGTGTGCGCCACGAGTCCGACGGGCGTCGCCGGTGTCAGCGGATCGGCCTGGTTCACCGTGAAGTTCGAGTTCCCAATCGTGATGGTCCCGGTGCGTGCGTCCCCGGCGTTGGTCGCTGCGCTGTACTCGACAATTCCGAAGCCGGTGCCACTGGCCCCGCCGGTCACGGTCAGCCAGTCCGGGGCGTTCGACAGCGCGGTCCACGGGCATCCCGCCGATGTCAACACGAGCAGGTGTCCCGTCGTCGCGGCCGCGAGGGTATGGACGGAAGCAGGCACGAGTGCGGCACCGCATCCCGTGTCGCCGCGATCGTGTGCGAAGACATCCCACTGGAAGTTTGCGTCGCCCGCCACGAGGTTGCCGGCCTCCGACTCGAACGCCACCAACCGACCGTCGGCGCTGAGGGACGGGGCCACGCTGCTGCCGGCCGCCTGCCCGCCGCCGATGCCCACGCTCACGCGCGCCGTGACGCCGGCCTGCATGTCGCGCACGAACACGTCCGCCGAGCCGTTCGTGTCGCCTGCAACGAGATTGCTGGCCACGGAGTGGAACGCGACCAGCCGGCCATCGGCGCTGATGGCCGGCCAACCGCTGTCGCCGGTCCCCGGCACGTTTCCGAGCGCGATGCTCACGCCGGTGGTCGTCCGTGTCTGGCGATCGTGGAGAAACACGTCTTCGCGACCGTTGGTGTCACCCGCCACCAGGTTGGACGCTCGCGAGGCAAATGCCACCCACCGGCCGTCGGCGCTGATGGCGGCATTGAGGCTGCCCCGATTGCCCTGCGCACCGCCGGGACCCACGCTGACCCGCGTTGTCGCACCGGTCTGCCGGTCGTGTACGAACACGTCCCAGTCCGCATTCGTGTCGTCCGGCACCAGGTTGCTCGCCATGGACG
The DNA here is from genome assembly GCA_020851565.1 of Acidobacteriota bacterium. Taxonomy (GTDB): domain Bacteria; phylum Acidobacteriota; class Vicinamibacteria; order Vicinamibacterales; family UBA2999; genus VFZN01. Next base: position 69,321 of record JADZCN010000135.1, read on the forward strand.
CGAATGCGACCCAGCGCCCGTCGGCGCTGAGCGGGCCTCGGCTCCAGCTGTAGCTGTTGCCCTGGGTCCCCCCAGAGCCGACGCTCACCCTCGTCACGACGGCCGTCAGCCGGTCGTACACGAACACGTCGTCGGCGCCGTTTGTGTCGCCGGCCACCAGGTTGTCGGCCCGGGACGCGAAGGCGATCCAGCGGCCGTCGGCGCTGATCGCCGGGAACCAGCCATCCGCCGCGACCCCGCCAAGGCCGACGCTCACCAGCGTCGTCGTGCCGGTGTCCCGGTCGTGCAGGAACACCTGGGTCGTGCCCAGCGGAGACCCCGACTGGAAGGCCACCCAGCGGCCATCGGCACTAATCGCCGGATTGTCACTTGGGACGGTCATCTGGCCGCCCCCGGGCTGCACGCTGACCCGCGTCGTTGTACCGGTCTGGCGGTCGTGCAGGAACACGTCCCACTGGAAGTTGGTGTCGTCCGGCACGAGATTGTCGGCCGCGGACATGAATGCGACCCAGCGGCCATCGGCGCTGATGGCCGCGCGACCGCTGGAGTTGTTGGACAGGTTGCCGTCGGTGGCCACGCTCACCAGCGTCGTCACGGGTTGTGCCAGGGCGATCGCGGGCACGAGAAGGCCGAGCGCAACGGCGGTGGGCAGGCGCCTGAGCATCAGGTGGAAATGTCGCGAACACATGGTCGACCTCCGGGGACTCAAGGCATGCAAGATCCCCGGTGCAAGAAGCGTCCCATCCGCCGTGCCTTGAATCCGGGCGCCTTCGGCGCACCACGGGTGGGACCGACGCGCGGTCCGGCGAGGTTCCGTCAGGGTGCAAAAGCCCTACGGTTCGGCACGGCTGTGCTTCGAACCTCCCTCCTTCGAACCTCGTGCCCGTGCTACCCGGCTCTGTTCCGGTAAAGCGAGCGATCCGCGACTGCGGCCATCCCCTCGACGTCCAGCCGGCCGCCGAGAAAGGCGTTGATGCGCGCGGCTTCCGCGCGCGGGTCTTCGACCACCTGCGCGTACGACACCGTCAGCGTCGAGAAGCAGCTCCGGTTCCTCAGGAACCGCCCGACTTGCGCGAGGTGCTCTTCATACAGCGCCCGCATCCGGGCATCGTCCGCGCCCGACGCCTCGCCGCGGCTCTCGAGCATCTTGTTCTGCGAGGCCAGCACCTCGTCCAGGTCGCGCTGCATGAAGATCACCTGGTAGTCGTACGACTCCGGCAGGTGCGTGAGGAGGAACGAGATGATCTTGACGGCCTTGCCGCGCGCGCCGACCAGCCAGGCGTGGTCGCCGGGCTTGTCCAGGTCCTTCACGCGCTCGTACTCGTAGTAGCCCTTGGGATTGCTGGCATCTGCCGCCCGCACGCCGTCGGTGACGATGGGGAGGCCGCCGGCCTCGAGCATGGCCATCGCCATCGACGTCCCCGACCGTGGCAGCCCCGAGACGACGACGATGGGCGGGCCGCGCCGCAAGCGGCGCCAGAACGACTGAGCCATCCGAGGATTGTAGTCTCCGCGACCGGCCGGCTCAGGGCTCGTCGGTCAGAGGATCGACGGGCTCCACGAACGGAAACCGGTGAAAGTCCGTGTCACGCGTGCAGATCCGCCGGATGCCGTGCTCGCGCATCAGCACGGCGGTGTGGGCATCGTGCAGCAGGTTGCCTGCCAGGTGCGGCAACTCGTTGACCACTTCGCCGAGCACGCGCGCATGCCGATCCGTCGGCACGAGCACGTCGAGGCCTGGCGACTCGAGCAGGGCGGACAGGAACTGCTGCGCAGGCGTCAGCGTCCACGGGCTGCGGAACACGCGCGGGTGCGTGACCACGCGGAGGAACTCGTAACAGATGCCCCAGGTGACGTACCAGGCGCCCCCCTGCTGCCGCCATCGCTCGAGGAGCGCCGAACACCGCGCGTGCTCCGGCGCGTGCCTGTCGGCGGCGTAGACCAGCACGTTGGTATCGACCACGAACACGGTCAGCGGCCCTCCATGGCCGCGTACAGCGCCTCCCTGTCGGCCACGTCGACCAGCGCGCCACCGCTGTCGAACGTCGGGAGCGAGGGGGGAGGGGCGGCCTCGCGCCGGGACTGCAGCAGGCGGCGGAGCGCCGTCTCGACCAGCTCGGACATCGTCCGTCCGGTCCGGGCGGATTCCCGCCGCAGGCGGGCCATCACCGTGTCGTCGATGTTCAGTGTGGTCTTCATATGGGTAACCATATGGCCGGGATGGCTGTATGTCAACGGCATCCGCGGGCGACCTGGCTGGTGCGATAGACGCCGGCCCCGGGCCTCGGGAATACCGGGCGCGCGACACCGCCCGTGCTCCGAGCGTGCCGGTCAGCGGCGTAGACACGCACTTCGGTGTCTACGACGAATCTCAACGCCGCGCGACCAGCCCCCCACCCGGTGGCGGTGGCGAGCCGCTTCGGCAACCTGCTAGAGTGATCCGAAGGTTTCCGCGCCCTTGGACCGCTCCACTTTCTGGCTCGCGCCCGCGCTCGCGGTGCTGCTGGTCGTCGCCACCGCCGCCCCGGCCCAGGCCTACATCGGCCCGGGTGCCGGCTTCGCTCTGGTTTCATCGGCGTTCGTCCTGGTCACGACGCTGCTGGTCGTGGGCTTCACGCTGCTGGCGTGGCCATTCCGTGCCGCGTGGCGGGCCATCACGGGGCCGCGGCCGCCCAAGGCCTCCATCGCGCGCCTCATCGTCGTCGGCCTCGACGGCCAGGACCCGAAGCTCACCGATCAGTTCATGCGCGAGGGCCTGCTGCCCAACTTCAAGGCGCTGGCCGCCGAGGGCAGCTACCGGCGATTGAAGACGACCTTCCCGTCGCTCTCGCCGGTGGCGTGGTCGTCGTTCAGCACGGGTGCGAACCCGGCGCGGCACAACATCTACGACTTCCTGGACCGGGACCGGCGCACGTATCTCCCGATGCTCTCGTCCACGCGCATCGGCAAGGTGGAACGGTTCCTGAAGCTCGGGCGCTATCGAATCCCCCTGCAGAAGCCAGAGCTCAGCCTGCTGCGCCGCTCCAAGCCGTTCTGGACCATCCTCGGCGAGCACCGCATCTGGAGCACCGTGCTGCGCGTGCCCATCACGTTTCCGCCCGACAACTTCTACGGCGCGGAACTGAGCGCCATGTGCACACCGGACCTGCTCGGCACCCAGGGCACCTTCCTGCTCTACACCACGCGCCCGTCTGGACAGAAGTTCAAGGAGGGCGGGCTGCGTTTCCATGTGACGGTGGACGGCGACCAGGTGGACGCCACGCTGCAGGGTCCGGAGAACACGTTCCTCGAGGGCGCACCGCCGCTCACGCTGCCCCTGGGGGTGCGGCTGGACCGCGCGGCGAAACGTGCGGAGGTGTCCATCGGGGACACGCGCGTGATGCTCCGGCCGGGCGAGCTGAGCGACTGGGTGTCGCTGTCCTTCGCCGCGGCTCCCGGCGTGTCCGTCAAGGGCCTCACGCGGCTGCTCGTCACCGAGATGGGCGAGCACTTCTCGCTGTATCTGGCGCCCATCAACCTGGATCCCGAATCGCCGGCAATGCCCATCTCGCATCCGCCGTACTACGCCACCTACCTGGCGAAGAAGATCGGCGCGTATTCCACGCTGGGTCTCGCGGAGGACACGTGGGGCCTGAACGAGGGGGTCACGGACGATGGGACGTTCCTGAAGCAGGCGTACGACATCGACCGCGAGCGCGAGGCGATGTTCTTCGCCTCGCTGGACCGCCTGCGCAAGGGCACGCTGGTGTGCGTGTTCGACGCGACGGACCGCATTCAGCACATGTTCTGGCGCGACATCGATCCCGGCCACCCGGCGGGTCGCGGGCGCGAACGGGCGGAACACCGGCATGCCATCCGCGAGCTCTACAAGCACAACGACGCGCTGGTGGGGCGCGTGCGCGCGCAGCTGAAGGACGGCGACGTGCTGATGGTGATCTCGGACCACGGCTTCAGCTCGTTCCGGCGTGGCGTGAACCTGAACCAGTGGCTGCTCGGCGAGGGCTACCTGGCGCTGAAGCCGGGCACGGACGGCACGTCCGAGTGGCTGCGCGACGTGGACTGGTCCCGCACGCGCGCCTACGCGCTGGGGCTGACGGGCATGTTCCTGAACCTCAAGGGCCGCGAAGCCGGGGGCATCGTCGAGCCTGGCAAGGAAGCCGCCGCGCTGAAGGCGGACATCGTGCGGAAGCTGCGCGGGCTCAGGGACGAGGAGAAGAAGGGCGTCGGCATCAACGAGGCCTTCGACACCGCGGAGATCTACGACGGCCCGTACCTCGAGAGCGCGCCCGACTTCGTCATCGGCTACAACGCGGGCTACCGCACGTCGTGGGACTGCGCCACGGGCGTGGTCGCCGGCCCGGTGTTCGAGGACAACGTGAAGGCCTGGAGCGGGGATCATTGCATCGACCCGCGCCTGGTGCCCGGCGTGTTCTTCTGCAATCGAAAGGTGACGGCCGAGGAGCCGGCACTCGTCGACATCGCGCCGACCGCGTTGAAGCTCTTCGGCATCGAGCCGCCGGCGCACATGGACGGCCGGCCGCTGGCGGGGCTCGCGTGACGGTCGACTCACCGGTCTCCGCTTCCGGTATCCGAGGGCGTATGAGGCGCAGGGCCCTGCTGCTCCTCGGCGCGGTGGCCGTCGCGGGCCTGGTTGCGTCGGTCGGCTGCCAGTCGTCACCCACGTTCGGGCGCAAGGTCATCGTCCTCGGCTTCGACGGCCTGGACCACGAGCTCACGCGCCAGATGATCGACACGGGCCGCCTGCCCGGACTCGCGCGGCTCGCAGAGACCGGCGGATTCTCCGCGCTCGGCACGAGCATTCCCCCGCAGAGCCCCGTGGCGTGGTCGTCGTTCATCACCGGCCTCGACCCCGGCGGCCACGGCATCTTCGACTTCATCCATCGCGACCCGAAGACGATGCTGCCGTATCTCTCCACGTCGAAGACCGAGGGCGGACGGACCATCGGCGTCGGCCGATGGCAGATCCCGCTCTCGAGCGGCACGGTGGAGCTGCTCCGGCAGGGCCGGCCGTTCTGGGAGGTGCTCGAGTCGCGCGGCGTGCCGACGACCATCATCCGCATGCCCGCCAACTTCCCTCCTTCGGGCACGGCCACGCGCGAGCTGAGCGGCATGGGCACGCCGGATCTGCTGGGCACGTACGGCACCTTTGCGCTGTACACGTCCGAGCCGTTTGCCTTCGCGGGGCAGACACTGTCCGGCGGCGTCGTCCACCAGGTGAAGCCGCGCAACGGCATCGTCGCTGCCGCCCTCGAGGGTCCCGACAACCCCTTCCTGAAGCAGCCCGAAAAGGTGCGCGCGGAATTCACCGCGCACCTGGACCGGGCCAACCGCCACGTGAAGCTCACCGTCGGCAGCGAGGAGCGGCTGCTCGCGGTCGGCGAGTGGAGCGACTGGGTGCCGGTGAGCTTCCCGCTCGCGCCGACGCAGTCGCTCGGCGGCGAGGTGCGTTTCTACCTGAAGGCGCTGGACCCGTTCTTCGAGCTCTACACGAGCCCCGTCAACATCGATCCGCTGGCGCCGGCGATGCCGGTGTCGCATCCGGACGACTTCGCCACCGAGCTGGCCGAGGCCACCGGTCGCTTCTACACGCAGGGCATGCCCGAGGACACCAACGGGTTGAAGATGGGCGTGCTCTCGGACAAGGAGTTCCTCGAGCAGGCGCGGCTGGCTGGCGAGGAGAACCTGCGGCAGTACAAGTACGTGCTGGACCGGTTCGAGGGCGGCCTGCTCTTCTACTACTTCGGGAACGTGGACCAGGTGTCGCACATGATGTGGCGCGCGCGGGATCCGGGGCATCCCGCGTATGACGCCGCGAAGGACGGCCCGAACCAGGCCGTGGTCGAAGAGCTGTACCGCGGCCTCGACGCCATCGTCACGGATACGCTGGCCACGCTCGGGCCGGACGACCTCCTGGTGGTGATGTCGGATCACGGCTTCACGACCTGGCGCCGGGCGATGCACCTGAACAGCTGGCTGCGCGACAACGGCTACCTGGCGCTGGTGGATCCGAACCGCGCGGATGATCCCGGGCTCTTCGGCAACGTGGACTGGTCGCGCACGCGCGCGTACGCGCTGGGCCTCAACGGCCTGTACATCAACGTCAAGGGCCGCGAGAAGGACGGTATCGTGGAGCCCGGCGCGCGCGAGGCGCTGGCGAGCGAGATTGCGGCGAAGCTGCTGGCCGTGACCGATCCGGCCACGGGCCTGCCCGCCGTCACGAAGGTGTATCGCCGCGAGCAGGCGTATCACCTGGCCGGCAACGAGGACACGGCGCCGGACCTGGTGGTGGGCTACGCGAAGGGTACGCGCGGGTCGGACGAATCCGCGCTCGGAGGGCTGCCCCGCGAGGTGTTCGGCAACAACACCAGCGCGTGGAGCGGCGACCACTGCATGGATCACACAACGGTGCCGGGTATCCTGCTGTCCAACCGGGCGCTGAAGCGGCCGGCGCCGACCATCCAGGACCTGGCGGCTTCCATTCTCGCGGAGTTCGGCGTGGACGGCTTCCCGCACGGCTCCGAGGAGCACTGACATGTTCGGACCCCGCATCAAGCTGGACAAGGCGCTCCTGGCCAAGACGAAGCGCTATGCGGATCTCGCGGGCTACTCGTCGGTGGACGAGTTCGTCGCGCACGTCCTCGAGAAGGAGCTGGCGAGATTCGAAGGCTCCGACTCTGAGGAGGAGATCAAGAAGAAGCTGAAGGGCTTGGGCTACATCTCCTGACCGTTGCGTGCCGCCCGCGCCGCATGTAGAGTCTCCCGCGCGGGAGGCAGGCGCGATGACGATGGCTTCGGCGGTATCCCCCACCGGCGGCAGGCGCGCACGTGCGGTCCTGGCGCCCCTCCTCGTCACGCTCGCAGTGCCGGGGCCTGACGCCGCCCGGCGCGAGGCCGGCGGCAGCGCCGGCCAGGCCGCGGCCACGCCGGTCGCGGAGTGGACCCACTACGGCGGCAACGCCGGCAGCCAGAAGTACTCGCCGCTCGATCAAATCACCCGTGACAACGTCGGCCGCCTCGCCGTCGCCTGGCGCTGGACGTCGCCCGACAACGCGGTGGTCGCCGCCCATCCGCTGGCGCGGCCCGGCATGTACCACGACACGCCGCTGATGGTGAGGGGCGTGCTCTACACGGTCACGTCGCTCGGACAGGTGGCGGCCATCGATCCAGCGACGGGCGGCACGAAATGGGTATTCGATCCCGAAAGCTGGAAGACCGGCCGCCCGGGCAACCTGGGCTTCGTGCACCGTGGCATCGCCTACTGGAGCGATGGCAGGAGCGAGCGGCTGCTGCTCGGCACGGGCGATGCGTACCTGCTCTCCATCGATGCCACGACCGGCCGGCCCGATCCCGCATTCGGCGAGAACGGCCGCGTGGACCTGATGAACGGCGTGGCCCACGCCACCCGCGCCGCCAGCTACGCCGTCTCGGCGGCGCCCATCGTCTGCCGCGGCGTGGTCGTGGTGGGCTCGAGCATCCACGACGGCCCCACCCACAAGGAGTGGCCGCGCGGCGACGTGTCGGGCTTCGACGTCCGCACGGGGCGCAGGCTCTGGACGATGAGGTCCATCCCGCAGGAGGGCGAATTCGGCAGCGATTCGTGGGACGGCGACGCCGCGACGTACACGGGCAGCACCAACGTGTGGACCAACATGTCTGCGGACGAGGCGCTCGGGCTCGTCTACCTGCCCTTCGGCACGCCCACCAACGACTTCTACGGCGGCCACCGGCCCGGCGCGAACCTCTTCGCGGAGAGCCTTGTGGCGGTGGACGCGCGGACCGGGCGCCGCGCGTGGCACTTCCAGATGGTTCACCACGGCGTGTGGGACTACGACCTGCCCGCGGCGCCGACACTCGTCGACATCCGCGTGGACGGGCGCGCCGTCAAGGCCATTGCGCAGGTCACCAAGCAGGGCTTCACCTACGTCTTCGATCGGGAGAACGGCCGTCCCGTCTGGCCCATCGAGGAGCGGGCGGTACCGCAGTCGTCCGTCCCCGGCGAGCGCACCTCGTCCACGCAGCCCTTCCCTGCACGGCCGCCGGCCTTCGAGCGCCAGGGCCTGGCCAACGACAACCTCATCGACTTCACGCCCGAGATGCGGAAGCAGGCCATCGAGATCGTGTCGATGTTCGACCGCGGCCCGCTCTTCACGCCGCCCTCCGAGCGTGGTGCCGCGGTGCTCCCGGGCTGGGTGGGGGGCGCGAACTGGGGTGGCGCGGCCGTGGATCCGGAAACGGCCACGCTCTTCGTGCCCTCGATCACGCTCCCCAGCGTGCTGCAACTCGTGAAGCCGGATCCGCAGAAGAGCAACCTGCTGTTCCGCCGTGGGGGCACCACGCTGCTGCCGACGCTCGATGGACTGCCCCTGGTGAAGCCGCCTTACAGCCGCGTGACAGCCATCGACCTGGACCGCGGCGAGCTCCGCTGGACCTCCGCCCTCGGCAGCGGCCCGCGCGAGCATGCGCGCCTGAAGCACCTGAACCTGCCGCCCCTTGGGTGGGGCCGGCGCGGGGCGCCGCTGGTGACGAAGACGCTGCTCTTCGTCGCCGAGGGACAGTTCGGCCTGGGCGCGACCGAGGCCGTGCCCTTTGGCAGCGAGCCGCTCAGCCCTCCAGTCGTGCCCGACCCGCCGCAGTTGATGGCCTTCGACAAGGCCACGGGCGCGCTCGTGTGGCAGCACAGCCCGTCGGCGCGCCCCCTGGCCTCTCCCATGACGTACCGTCACGATGGCGTCCAATACGTCGTCGTGGCCAACGGCCTGGGCCCGGCGGCGGAACTGGTGGCCTACGCTCTGCCACAATAGGAGGGCTTGGCTACGCTTCCCGGACGCGCCCTGGCGGGGATCAACGCGGCGCTCACCGTCGTCTTCGACGCGGCCTTCGTCCTGCTCGGCGCGCTGCCTCCCGTGGCCGGCGTGCTTCTCGTCTCGCTGATTGCCTCAGTGGTAATGCTCTTCGTGATCGCCCGTACGTCGAACCAGCCGGCGATGGCCGCCACCAAGCGCGCGATGCACGCGGGGCTGTTCGAGATTCGCCTGTTCAACGACGATCTCGCCGCCATCCTGCGCGCGCTCGGCGAGGTCCTGAAGCAGAACGGCCGCTACCTGCTGCTGTCGCTGGTGCCGCTGCTGTGGATGGTCCTCCCCCTGGCGCTGGTCATCGCGCAGCTGCAGGCGTTCTATGGATACGAGGGGCTCGAAATCGGGGCGCCCGTGCTGGTGAAAGCGGAACGGCACGCAGCCGTCGCGAGCGGCGGGGCCACGCGCCCTGATGGAAGCACCGCTCCGATCGGTCTCGAAGTGCCGGCGCAGATTCGTGTCGACGCGGGCCCCGTGGAGCTCGTGGGCTCGAACGAGATCCTGTGGCGCATCGTCCCCACCACGGCCGGGGACTTCACGCTCACCGTGTGCGCGGGCGACCGCTCGGCCACGAAGACCGTACACGTCGGTGGCGGCGTGGCCCGGCGATCACCCGTGCGGGTCTCGCCCGGGCTCGTGGACCAGCTGCTCTATCCGTCAGAGCCGCCACTGGACGACACGAGCCCCGTGACGTCCGTCACGGTCGGCTACCCGGAACCCGGCCTGGACGTCCTGGGCATGCGCCTGCACTGGCTGATTGTCTTCTTCGTCGTCTCGATGGCGGGAGCGTTCGTGCTGGCCCGGCGCATCGGCGTCACCCTGTAGCCGGTCACGGCCGGCCGCGTTCGTACACCACCTTGCCGTCGAAGATCGTCGTTTCGACGATCACGTCTGTCGGCTTCGCCGGCGGAGTCGTGAGCAGGTCGCCGGCGAGGATCACGATGTCGGCGAGCATACCGGGCGCGAGCGTGCCCTTGCGGTGCTCCTCGAAGGAGGCATACGCCGGCCAGATCGTGTAGCCGCGGAGCACGCCTGGCATCGGCATGGCCTGTTCGGGGCCGCCCGGCTGGGTGATGCGCGTGGCCGCGAGCCAGATGCCCTGTCCGGCGTCGAGGGGCGCGACCGGCCAGTCGCTGCCGAAGGCGAGACGTCCGCCGGCGGCGCGGATCCGCTGCCAGGCCCAGGCCCGCGACGCGCGCTCGGGGCCAATGTTGTCGGGCCACGGGCCCGAGGGCTTCGCGTTGTTCATGTCGCCCAGCGCGACGTGCATCGGCTGCTGCGAGGCGATGACGCCCAGCTGCCCGAAGCGGGGGATGTCGGCCTCGGCAATGGCCTCGATGTGCTCGATGCGATGACGACGGCCTCGCGCCGGCGCGGGGTTCAGCTTGGCGGCCTGCTCGAAGGCGTCGAGTGACATGCGGATGGCGCGATCGCCGATCGCGTGTATCTCCACCTGCCAGCCGCGCTTGTCGAGCATGGCGACCACGCGGTTCAGCTGCTCCGCCGTGAGGTTCGGTGCCCCTGCGCTCTTCGTCTTCTCGTAGGGCGCGAGCATCGCAGCGGTGCGGCTCTCGATGACACCGTCCGCGAACATCTTGACGATGCCGGTCTTCACCGTCGGGTCGTCGCCCATCCGCTTCCAGGCCTCGTCCATGCGGTCCACGTCGGCCTCGGTGGTCGCGTCCGTGGCCGAGAACGCGAGGTAGGCGCGCACCGTCAGATCCCCCGCCTGCTTCGCGGCCTCGTAGAGCGCCATCTCCTCGTGGCTGCCGCCCGCGTTCTGGATGCTGGTGATGCCGAACCGGTTGGCGTAGGCCGACGCGGTCTTGAGCGCGGCACGCCGATCGGCGTCGGTGACCTTCGGCACGACGGGATCGACGAGACGCGCGGCGCTCTCCTTCAGGTGCCCGGTCGGCTCGCCGGTCTTCGGATCCTTCACGATCTCGCCGTTCGGCGGGTTCGGCGTGTCCTTCGTGATGCCGGCCATCGCCAGCACCTTCGAGTTCACCCAGATGCTGTGCCCGTCGTAGCAGGTCATCATCGCCGGACGGTCCGGGACGATCTCGTCCAGCTGCGCCTTCGTCGGGCTGCCGCCGGGGAACGGCGCGTAGAGCCAGCCGCGCCCTCTGATCCACGCATCCGCGGGCTTGGTGGCCGCGAACTGGCTGATGGCGGCCTGCACCTCGCGGAGCGTGGTCAGGCCGGCGAGGTCCACATCGCCCAGCGACCGCCCGCCGGAGACGAAGTGCACGTGCGCGTCGTTGAATCCAGGCGCGACGGTGCCGCCGCGGGCGTCGATGACGCGCGTATTCGGCCCCCGCAGGGCCGCCAGCTCGGCGTCGGTCCCCACGCCCAGGATGGTGTTGCCCGACACGGCCACGGCCTGGGCGGTGGTGCCCTGCTCATCGGCCGTGAACACGCGGCCGTTGGTGATGAGCAGGTCCGCGACCTGGCCGCTCGCCGGGGGCGCCGGTTGGGCGGGGCCGCACGCGGCGGCCGTGAGGGCGAGCAGGGACAGGCAGAGGCGCGGAGCGAGAGGCGAAGTCATCGATATCTTCCCCGGCATGAAGTCCGCGCGCGAGCGCGCGGAGGTCGGTCAGCGGTCCACGACTGGCAGCACGAGCCTCGATGCGTGTGCCCCCGCGTGGTAGACGCGGATCGTAGCACGCTGCCTCCGTGAGGATGTCGTTTCGAGATCCCCCGTGTGGAGGTTGCGCGAGAAGTTCGGGAAGAAGCTCGCGGAGACCTGCAGCCGCACGCGGTGCCCGCGCTTGAAGACGTTGCTGGTGACGAGGTGGTCGAGTGTCAGCTCGTAGACCTGGCCTGGCGTGAGGAGCTGCCGTCCCTTCTCCATGTCGCGATAGCTGGCGCGCAGCACGTCCAGGCCGGGGCTCATCAGGTTGAACGCCGTGCCGTCGGGCGCCACGTCGTACAGCCGCGCCCAGATGTCCGTGTCTCGGCAGTCGCAGGACACGAAGAGGCGCGCCACGATGGGCCCGGTGACCTCCGTGTCGGACTCGAACGGCGCCGAGTCGAACGTGAGCACGTCGCCGCGGTCTGCCAGGGCGCGGTAGTCGTGCGCGCCGGCCGAGTCGTACGGGTTGAGCACCGGGTTGTCCGGGTCCGAGACGAACTGGCTGAAATCGGGGACAGTCCCCGTTACATTTCGTGACAGGGACTGTCCCGCCTTTACAGGGACTGTCCCCAGTTCCACCAGCCCGCCGGCGGCGGTCAGCCCGTAGGTCACCGACCGGGCGGGCGGAGGCCACGCGCCGGCCGTCTTCCACCGGTTCGCACCCATCACGAAGTAGCGCACGGGCGGGTCGGCGGGCCGATCGGCACCCATTCCGCGGAGGTGGCGATCCATCCAGCCCAGGACCACCTCGTCGTAGTCGATGGCCGCATCGGGGCCGAACTCCCGATCGCCTGCTTTCGTGCGGCCGGTGGCGCCCACGCCGTGCACCCAGGGGCCGATCAGCAGAGCGGTGTTCGCCGGCTGGCCGTCGCGGGCCTGGACGAGGCCCCTGAAGTTCGTCGTCGCTCCCTCGGGGCCGTAGTTGTCGTCGTGCCAGCCGGAGAGGTTGAGAACGGCCGCATCCGTACGCGAGTACTTGCCACGAAGCTCCGCGAAGCCCCAGAACGGATCCTCGGGCGGATGGTGCAACCAGTCGGCGTAATAGGGCGCGACATCGTTCAACGCGTCGAACGCGTCGAGGGGCAGCGTGTCCCGCATCCTCCGCTCGACCGCCGGCCAGCCGGCCTGCACTTCGTCGTCGGTCCTCGGCCCCGGCAGGTTCTTCCTGGCGCGCGCGTCGGGCGCGATGTTGAACCAGATCCACGACACCCAGGACATGTCCCACACGCCCCAGGTGTAGAAGAAGTTCTGCGGCGTCGAGAAGGTCATGGCCGGCACCATGGCCTTCAGGTGTGGCGGACGCTCCATGGCCGCCAGCCACTGCACGGCGCCGGGATACGACAGTCCGAACGTGCCGACATTGCCGTCGGACCACGGCTGCGCTGCCGCCCACTCGATGGTGTCGTGGCCGTCCCGGCCGTCGTGCTCGTAGGGTCGAAACTCGCCGTCGGAGCGGTAACGCCCGCGCACGTCCTGCACGACCACGGCGTATCCGCGTTCCACCGCGCGGGAGAAGGTGGTGTAGTCGGCCACGGCCGCGTGAGCGCCGTAGGGGGTGCGATACACCAGCGTGGGATATCGCCGGTCCGGGATGGGGCGCAGCACCTCGGCGCGGAGGACCACGCCGTCGCGCATGGGGATGGCCACGTCCACGTCGTGCCGGAGGCCCGTGGGCATCGGCGTTGGCGCCGGCGTGCACGCCACGCAGGCGACGGCCAGCAGGCCGAGGAAGGCGAACGCGGCACGTGGAAAGGGGTGGGACATTGGCTGAACCCGCGGCAGGACGCCGCAGTATACTTCGTGAGATGCCGCTGCCGCGGCAGGAACCCATCGTGAACGACTATCGCCGCGTGCTGCCAAATGGCCTCGTCATCGCCTCCGCGCGCCCCGAGCACGCTCCCCAGCTCGAGGAATTGCAGCGCGTGGTCTTCCCGACGCTCGCGGACGAAGAGCGTTTCAAGGCCGCGCACTACCTGAAGCACCTGGACATCTTCCCCGAAGGCCAGTTCGTGGGGCTGGATGGGGACCGCGTCGTCGCTGCGACGGCCACCATCCGGCTGCACTTCGACTTCGACCACGTAGACCACACCTTCGGCGACATCATCCAGGGCGGCTGGCTCACCTCGCACGAGCCGGACGGCGCCTGGCTGTATGGCGCGGACATCGGCGTCCACCCGGACTACCGCGGCCGCGGGCTCGCCCAGGCGCTCTACGCCGCCAGGCAGGAGCTGGTCTGGCGCCTCGGCCTCCAGGGCCAGGTGACGGCCGGCATGATGAGTGGCTACGGAGCGGTGAAGGATACGGTCAGCGCCGAGGAGTACTACGCGGGCCTCGTGTCAGGCCGCATCAACGACCCGACGCTCTCGATGCAGCAGAAGGTCGGCTTCGAGTTCCGGGGCCTGCTGAAGGACTACCTGCAGGACCCCGTGTGTGACAACTACGGCGTGCTCATCGTGCTCGACGCGGCGAAGGGCGTGCCCGGCGCCGTGCGTCCCGCCGGCACCGCCCACCAGTGAAGGAGCGACAGATCATGGCCTCGATCCAGTTGAAGACCCCGGTACCCGGCCCGAAGAGCCAGGCCATGCTCGCGCGGCGCGGCGCCGCGGTGCCGAGCGGCCTCGGCCGCGCCACGGACGTGGTGGTCGAGCGCGCCGAGGGGGCGCTCGTGCACGACGTGGATGGCAACACCTTCCTCGACTTCGTCGGCGGCATCGGCGCGCTGGCCGTCGGCCACTGCCCGCCCGCCGTCGTCCAGGCCGTGCAGCAGCAGGCCGCCTCGGTCATCCACATGGGCTCGCTGGTCGGGACCTATGAGTCCTACGTGCGGTTGTGCGAGCTGCTGAACGAGATCACGCCTGGCGACTTCCCGAAGAAGACGCTACTCGCCAACACCGGCGCGGAGGCCGTGGAGAACGCCGTGAAGGCCGCGCGCGCCTTCACGCGGCGGCCGGGGGTCATCTGCTTCGAGGGCGGCTACCACGGCCGGACGCTGCTCACGCTCACGCTCACCAGCAAGTACAGCCTCTTCAAGAAGACGATGGGGCCGTTCGCGTCGGACGTGTACCGGCTGCCCATGCCGAACGTGTACCGCCGGCCGGCCAGCGTCACCGAGCAGCAGCACATCGACTTTGGCATCCAGCAGCTCGAGCAGGCGTTCACCGCGCAGGTGGACCCGAGCGAGGTGGCCGCCATCATCATCGAGCCGGTGCAGGGCGAGGGCGGCTTCGTGCCGGTGCCGCCGCGGTTCATGCAGCGCATCCGCGAGCTCTGCACGCAGCACGGCATCGTCATGATTGCGGACGAGGTGCAGTGCGGCTTCGCCCGCACGGGCAAGCTGTTCGCGCTGGAGCACTACGGCATCGCGCCGGACATCATCGTGACGGCCAAGTCGCTGGGCGCGGGCATGCCCATCAGCGCCACCACCGGCCGGGCCGAGATCATGGACGCCACCCACACGGGCGGCATGGGCGGCACCTACGGCGGCAACCCGGTCACCTGCGTGGCCGCGATCGCCGCCATCGAGATGATGCGGCAGCCGGCGTTCCTGGCGCGGGCGGAGCGGGTGGGGCAGATCCTCCGCGAGACGCTCGACGGCTGGAAGCAGAAGCATCCGATCATCGGCGATGTGCGCGGGCTGGGCGCGATGATGCTCATCGAGCTGGTGAAGGACCGCGAGACGAAGGAGCCGGCGCCCGACGAGACGCTGGCGATCATCAAGGGCGCCTTCCAGCGCGGCGTCATCGCCATGCGCGCCGGACTCTTCACCAACGGCATCCGCTTCCTGCCGCCGCTGAACATCACCGACGAGCAGCTGCGAGAGGGGCTGGCCGTCATCGAGGCGGCGCTCGCGGAGGTCGAACACGGAGCGGGCATCGGCGCCCGGTTGCAGCCTGCTTAACGCAGATGGCGCAGATGGCGCAGATGACGCAGATTGCGCAGATAGTGCAGGGGGCTGAGAGGATTCGGGCGGGGCTGACACCCGCGCGCGGGTGGGTGCGGACGGGTGCGATGGACTGCGCCCGCGCCCCCCGCCTGACCACGACCTGCCCCGTCGCAGTCGGCCGCACCTGATCGCACCTACCCGCACCTGATCGCACCTACCCGCACCGGATCGCACCTACCCGCACCTGATCGCACCTACCCGCACCTGATCGCACCTGCCCGCACCCGATCGCACCTGCCCGCACCCGACATGCCCCATCGATCATCTGCGTCCGACACCATCTTCGTGAACGGCGTCCTCTGGACCGGCGCCCACGAGCGGCACGGCCACACGGCGCTCGCGGTGCGGGGAGATCGCATCGCCGCGGTCGGGAGCGACGACGACCTGCTCAACCTGCGCGGGCCCGGCACGCGCGTGGTGGATCTCGCCGGGCAGACGCTGCTCCCCGGCTTCGTGGACGCCCACGCGCACATCTGGAAGATCGGGCACCTGCTGACGACGCTGCTGGACGTGCGGAGCGCGGAGAGCCTGGTCGACCTCGGCGCGCGGGTGCGCGAGAAGTCCGCCGCGCTCCCCAGCGGCGCCTGGCTCTACGGGCGCGGCTACAACGAGGCGCGCTTTCCCGAGGGACGCGCCCCGGCACGCCACGACCTGGACGCCGTCGTCTCCGATCGCCCGGTGGTGCTGATGCGCACCTGCGCGCACATCATCGCCTGCAACAGCCGGGCGCTGGAGGCCGCAGGTGTCACCCGCGACACTCCGACGCCCCAGGGGGGTGAAATCGAGCGCGACGCCGGCGGCGAGCCCACCGGGGTACTCTCCGAGCGCGCCATGGGCCTCGTCCTGCAGCGCATGCCGCCGCCCACGGCCGGGGAATACGACGCGATGATCACGGCCGCGCTCCGGCATCAGCTCTCGCAGGGCATCACCAGCACGAACGACGCCGGCGTCGGACCCGAGCTGCTGGACACGTACCGGCGTCTCGACGACCAGAGCCAACTGCCCGCCCGGGTCAACGTCATGGCACTTCGCATCGTGGACGGCATGGGCGTGGTCCCGCTTCCTGCGAAACACGCCACTGACCGCCTGCGCATCGACACCGTGAAGTTCTTCGCCGATGGCGGCCTGAGCGGCGCCACCGCGGCACTGAGCCTGCCCTATCGCCACGCCGACACGCGCGGCGTGCTGCGGATGGACGAGCAGGAGTTCCTCGCGCTCGCGCGGGAAGCACACGACGCCGGCTGGCGCGTCGCCACGCACGCCATTGGCGACGTGGCCATCGACCAGGTCCTGCGGGTCTACGAGGCCCTCGGACGGGGTCCCATGCGCCATCGCATCGAGCACTTCGGGTTGCCAGGCGCGAACCAGCTGGCGAGGGCCGCCCGGCTCGGCGTCATCGCCGTGCCGCAGACGATCTTCGTGCAGGCGCTCGGCCGCAACTTCCGCCAGTACCTGCCGGACGCGCTGCTCCCCCGGACCTACCCCGTTCGCGCGATGCTCGACGCCGGCGTCACCGTCGCGCTCTCCTCCGATGCCCCCGTCGTCGAGAACGACTCGCCGCTGGCCGGCATGCAGGCCGCCATCCTCCGGCGGGACGACGAGGGCCATGACATCGCGCCGGCGGAAGCGATCACCCTGGACGAGGCGATGGCCGCCTACACCCGCGGCGGCGCCATCGCGTCCGGGGACGAGGCCAGCCGAGGCTCCCTGCGCGAGGGCATGCTGGCGGATCTCGTGGTGCTCGCGGGCAACCTGCTCGCCACCCCGCCCGAGGCCCTCACCTCGCTCCAGGTGAGCGAGACCTGGGTCGGCGGCCAGCGGGTGTTCGCGCGGTGACGACGACCGCACGCACGGCTCCTGGCCTGGACGAGGTCCGGGCGCTGCTGCACCGCGATCCCTGGTGGTCGGCGTACGCGCTTGGCGATCTCGACCCACGCCGGCAGCAGTACTGCGAGTGGTACGTGCGCGACGGCTCGGTCGCCCTTCTCTACCGCGAGTTCGATGCGCCCATCCTCTGGGCTGCAGGAGATCCCGCCGTGTTGGAGGGACTGCCGGACGTGGACGCCTGCTACCTGCAGATACCCGAGGCGTTCCTCGCGTCGGTGGAACGGCGCTTCACCGTGGAATGGATCCGCCCGGTGCACAGGATGGGCATCCATCCTGCTGATCTCCGAGCGCCCCGGGGCCCGTCGGCCGTCGAGGCATTGGACGAGTCGCACGAACACGAGATCCGCGAGCTGTACGCCGACGGTGAGGCCACGCACGAGGCGCCGGACTTCTTCTGGCGAAGCCAGCTCGGGGATGGCACGTTCTTCGGCGTGCGGCAGGAAGGACGCCTGGTTGCCGCGGGTGGCACCCACCTCTACTCGGCCGAGGAGAGCGTCGGCGCCGTCGGCAACGTCTACACCCACCGCTCACACCGGAACCGGGGACTCGCCTCCGCCATCACCACCGCCGTGGCCCGGCGGCTGATCGAGCGGGGCACGGACACGATCGTGTTGAACGTGAGAAGCGAGAACGAGCCGGCCATCCGGGTCTACGAGCGCCTGGGCTTCCAGCGGCACGTCCGCTGCCTGGAAGGGCGCGGCCTGCGGCGGTGAGCCCGGCTGCCGTACGGCCGCTTCACGGCTCGCGCCTCGTGAAGCGTCCGCCCATCGCCTCGATGCGCGAGGGCTGCCCGGTGGCGTCGAGCACGAACGTCGCAAGCGCGGTTCCGCGCCAGGCGGCATCCCAGGTCGCGCGGAAGGTGTCGTAGTGCCAGTGTTCGAGCGTGCCGACGAACGCAGAACCGTATCGCGCGCGCAGGCGGCCGCCGTCGAGCGTCACCACGACTTCTCCCCGCAGCGGATCCGCGTACGTGCCCGTGTAACGCTCGAGCGACAGCGAGGGCGCCGTGCCCGGCACGCGCCGCGCGTCCGCCTTCTTCTGCGCCGATTCCGCCTCCTTCTCCAGGGCGTCGTAGAACCCCCTCAGCTCGGTGCTCCAGTCGCGCGACGCGCCGCCGATGAAGCGATCGAAGACGTCGAACATGATGGCGTGGCGCAGCTCCGCATGATCGCGGTTGGCGAGGACGATGACCCCGACGCCCTGATCGCGCAGCAGGCCGTGGATGGCCACCATGCCGTCGATGCTGCCGGTGTGGTAGTCGACCGCGTGTCCGCGGTAGTCCTGCTGGAACCAGCCAAGGCCGTACGTCGTCCACTTCGGTTTCGTGAGCCGCGCGGTCGGGTAGAACGCTTCGCGCGTGACCATCGTCTGTGGCGCGAAGAGCTCGTCGACCGTCTCCGGCGCCAGCAGGACTCGGCCCGATGAGGCCTTGCCGCGGGCCAGCAGCATCGCGGACCACTTCGCCATGTCCTCCACGCCGGCCCAGACGCTGCCGGCAGGCGCCACCGTGTCGGTGCTGGCGTTCTCGATCTCGCGCACGTTCCCGTCAACCGTCGCATGCGGCCTCGCCACGTCGGGCTGCTTCGCGAGCGTCGCCGCCGTAGGGACGGCACCGGACATCCCGAGCGGCTCGAAGATCCGCGCCCGCACCATCTGCTCCCACGGCTGGCCGCTCGCCGCCTCGACGACGGCACCGGCCGCCGCATACATGACGTTCTGGTAGATGAACGAGGAGCGCAGCGAGTAAGCCGACGGCAGCAAGCGGACACGGCGGAGAATCTCCCGCGGATCGGTGGGCTGGCCGTACCACAGGTAGTCGGCGTTGCCGAGGCCGGCCCGGTGCGTCAGCAGATCCCGCACCGTGATCTCGCGCGTCAGGTACGGGTCGCTGAGCTGGAACCACGGCAGGTGCTTCGACACCGGGTCGTCCCACGCCAGCTTCTTCTCGTCCACCAGCATGCCGACGAGCGCCGCTGTCATGGCCTTGGTCGTCGAGCCGATGGCAAACAGCGTGCTCGGCCCGACGGGAGCCGCGGCCCCGAGGGCCCTGACGCCGTATCCCTTGCTGAAGACCACCTGGCCGTCCTTGACTACCGCGACAGCCAGGCCAGGGGTTTCCCAGTCACGGGCGGCCTTCTCCAACGCGGCGTCGAAGCCGGCGAGCGGTGCCGGCTGGGCCTGGGCTGCCGGACCGATGGCGAAGACCGCCGTGAGCGTGAACGCGGTGGTGAACAGGATGAGGGACACACGTCGCATCGATTCCTCCGTGAGGCTGGCGAATGCTACCGTATCGCAATGGTCTTTACCTACCAGCAGTACATCGACGGCGCGTGGGCGGGTGCCGCAGGCGGCGGCACCTGGGACGTCGTCAACCCGGCCACGGAGGAGGTCGTGCACACGGTGCCCTTCGGGGGCCGCGAGGACTGCCGCGCCGCCATCGAGGCCGCCGCGCGTGCGTTCCCGGCCTGGTCGCGACGCACGCCGTACGAACGCGGCGTCATTCTCCAGAAGGCCGCGGGGCGCATGCGCGAGCTGGCGGACGAGCTCGCACGCACGACCGTGCTCGAGTGCGGGAAGCCGTTCGCGCAGGCGCGCGGCGAGTGGCTGGTGAGCGCGGACCTCTTCGACTGGTTTGCCGAGGAGGGCAAGCGCGCCTACGGCCGCACGATTCCCTCGCGCGTGGCCTCGAAGCGCATGACGGTGCTGCGCCAGCCGATGGGCGTGATTGGCGTCATCACCGCGTGGAACTTTCCGGCCTACAACCCGGCGCGCGCCTGGGCCGCGGCGCTGGCTGCCGGCTGCACGGTGGTGGGGCGTGCCTCGGAGTTCACCCCGCTCACGGCAATGGCCATGGCGGAGATCCTGGTCGAGGCCGGGATCCCTGCAGGCGTGATGAACCTCGTGAACGGGGATCCCGAGGGCATGGGCCAGGAGATGCTGGACCACCCTGCGGTCCGGAAGATTCATTTCACGGGCAGCGTGCGCGTGGGCAAGCTCCTGATGGACGGCGCCTCCCGCACGGTGACGCGGCTGTCGCTGGAGCTTGGCGGCAACGCGCCCGTCATCGTCATGCCCGACGTGGACCTGGACCAGGTCACCGCCGGCGCCGTCACCAGCAAGTTCCGCAACAACGGTCAGGTGTGCGTGGCGCCGCAGCGCTTCCTGGTGCACCGGCAGGTGGCCGACGCGTTTGCGGACAGCGTCGCGCGGCGCGCGTCCGCCCTCCGCATGGGCAGCGGCCTCGAGGCCGACGTGCAGGTGGGGCCGCTCATCAACGCGAGGCAACGGGATCGCGTGGAGGCGCTCGTGGCCGACGCGGCCAGCCACGGCGTCGAGGTGCGGGCCGGCGGACATCGCCCCGCGGGCCTGCCGCACGGGTACTTCTTCGAGCCCACGGTGCTCTCGGGTGTCAGGCCGGAGATGCCGGTGTTCCAGGAGGAAATCTTCGGGCCGGTGATGCCGGTCGTGACGTTCGACGGTCTGGACGAGGCGCTGTCGCTGGCCAACCGGACGCCCTACGGGCTGGCCGCCTACGTGTGGACCAACGACCTGCGCGCGGCCGTCAGGGCCTCCGAAGGCCTCGAGTTCGGCATCGTCGGCGTGAACGAATGGGCTCCGCACGCCACGGAGGCGCCGTTCGGCGGGTGGAAACAGAGCGGCCTGGGCCACGAAAGCGGCGCGGAGGGGCTGTCGGAGTACCTCGAGACCAAGCTCGTCTCCGTGGGCGGGCTGGCCTGAGGCGAGGGCTGAGGCGGGGACAGTCCCTGTAAAATCGTCGCAGAATCTGCAACCGGACGACAGTCCCCTGTCACAGGGACTGTCCCCAGTGAGGTCCCATGTCCGACTGGTTGTCCGCCTTCACCCACGCGCTCCGCACCCTGCGGGGGCAGCCCACCTTCACGCTGATCGCCCTGGCCACGCTCGCGCTCGGCATCGGCGCCAACACGGCCATCTTCAGCGTGATCAAGACCGTGGTGCTCAACCCGCTGCCTTACCCGGACCCGGAGCGGATCGTCGTGCTGTGGGAGGTGAGCCCGGAAGGCAACCAGGACCGCGTATCCATCCCGACCTTCGAGGACTGGCGGGCCGAGGTGAAGAGCGTCGCGGCCCTGGCCGCGTACCGCCACGTGGACCTGTCCTTTGCCGGCCGAGGCGACCCGCGCAACGTGCCAGCGGTGCGCGCCACGCCGGAGCTCTTCACGGTGCTCCAGGCCAGCGCGATGCTCGGGCGCACCTTCACGCGGGAGGAAGCGGTGCCCGGCTCGGACCGGGTGGTCGTCCTGAGCCACGGCTTCTGGACCCGCCAGCTCGGCGCGGACCCGGGCGTCATCGGCCAGGCCATCCGACTCGACGCCCAGCCCTACACCGTCCTCGGCGTCATGCCACCCGCGTTCGAGTTCCCGACCGGGACGAACGCCGAGATCTGGGCGCCGCTGGCCTTCGATCCCAAGGACATGCACGGGCGCTCGCGCCAGGCGCGGTCGCTCACCGTCGTCGGCCGCCTGGCCGAGGGCGCGTCGGCCGCGCGGGCGCAGGACGAGATCAGCGTGCTCGCCCAGCGGATCGCCGCCGAGTACGCAGCCAGCAACCAGGGCTGGAGCGCGCGCGTCGTCGCCGCGCACGAGCAGCTGGTCGGCGCGTCGCGACCGGCGCTGATGGTCCTGATGGGCGCAGTCGGCTTCCTGCTCCTCATCGTCTGCGCCAACATGGCGAACCTGATGCTGGCGCGCCTGTCGAGCCGCACACGCGAGTTCGCGGTGCGCGCGGCGCTCGGCGCCAGCCGCTGGGAGGTGGCCCGGCCGATCATGGCCGAGAGCATCCTGCTGGCCCTGGGCGGCGGCGTGCTGGGACTGGCGGCGGCCTTCGCGCTGCTGCGCGGCCTGGCCGTCCTGCCCGATGCGCGCCTGCCCCGCCTCGACCAGCTGCAGCTGGACCTCGGCGTCCTCGCCTTCACCGCCGTCGTCTCGGTGGTCGTCGCGCTCGCCTTCGGCATGGTCCCGGCGCTGCACGCGTCGAAGACGGACCTGCGCGCTGAACTGTCGGAGTCGGCAGGCACCACTGCCAGCCCATACGCGCGCCACGTGCTCGGCGGCCTCGTCGTCGTGGAAGTCGCGCTGGCGCTGGTCCTGCTGGTCGGCGCCGGCCTGATGATCCGGAGCTTCTCGAAGCTGTTGCAGGTGGATCCCGGCTTCCAGGCGAATAACGTGGTCGGCGCGCAAGTGTTGCTGCCAGCGACGAAGTACCGCGAGCGCCAGAGCCTGGCGCGCTTCTATGAGGACGTCATCGAGCGCCTGCGCCGGACACCGGGCGTGCGGAATGCCTCCGCGGTGTCCACGCTGCCCATGTCGGATGTCGGCATGGCGATGGCGCTGCCGTTCAACGTCGAGGGCCAGATGCCGCCCCGCGGCGAGGACCCGCTCGCCGACGTGCGCATCGTCGCGCCGGGCTACTTCGAGACGATGAGCATCAGGCTCCTCGAAGGCCGCTTCCTGGACGAGCGCGATGTGGAGGCGGCGCCGCGGACCAGCGTGATCAACGAGACGATGGCGCGACGCTACTTCCCGGACCGGAGCCCGCTCGGCCAGATCGTGCAGAACCCGCATGGGCGGAGCGAGGTCGTGGGCGTGGTGGCGGACGTGCGCGCGCAGGGGCTGGACACCGAGCCGAAGAAGCAGGTGTACCTGCCGCTCCGGCAGAGTCCCATGGCGGGCATGGCCGTCGTGGCGCGGACCGAGCAGGATCCGCTGGCGCTTGGCAGCACCATCCAGAGCATCATCTGGAGCGTGGATCCGGAGCAGCCCGTCTACCGGCTGAGCACGATGGACCAGATCCTCGCGCGGGCCGTGTTCCTGCCGCGGCTCAGCACCACGCTGCTGGCCGCATTCGCGCTCGCCGCGCTGCTGCTCGCGGTGCTCGGCATCTACGGCGTGCTCTCGTATTCCGTGAGCCAGCGGACGCGCGAGATCGGGCTGCGGATGGCGCTCGGATCGTCAGGGCGCCAGACCGTCGGCCTGGTGGTGCGCCACAGCCTGCTGCTCGTCGCCATCGGCGGCACGCTCGGTCTCGTCGCCGCGATTTTCCTCGCGCGAACGATGGCGGGCGTGCTCTACGGCGTGGGGCCCTTCGACGTGCCGGCCTTCGCGCTGTCGCTCGTCGTGCTCCTGTTCGCAGGCATCGGCGCCAGCCTCCTACCGGCCTTGCGGGCGACGCGGGTGGATCCGATGGTGGCGCTGCGCGACTGAGCGCCGGCACCCGCGCCTGGCGCCGCGATCGGCTCGACCACGACCATGACGAAGCGCGCAGACCGGCGCCCCGCGGCCGCGTAGCGGTGCGGCCGGTCGGCCTGGAAGATCGCGCATTCGCCGGCGCCAATGATCGTCTCGACGCCCTCGACCGCCACGCGGACCTGCCCTTCGAGCGCGTAGACGATCTCGCGCGTGCCCGGCGGGTGCGCGATGGCGTCGTACGCGTCGGCGGGCCCCATCCGCCACTCCCACAGCTCGACGGGGATGGGCGCCTCGATGCCGCCCACCAGTCCCGCCGCGCTGTCCTTGCCGCGGCCCCGCCAGAGCCAGGCCACGTCCTCCCGGGCCACGCGCCGGATCACGGGCTCGTCGGCCACCTCCACCAGCCGCGGGAGCGCGACGCCCAGCGCGTTGGCGAGCTTGCACAGCGTGGCGATGGACGGGTTGGTCTGCGACTGCTCGATTTGGACCAGCATCCCCTTGCTGACGCCGGCCCGTGCGGCCAGTTCCGCCTGCGTCCAGCCCCGGCGCGCGCGCCACTCACGGAGGTTGTGCGCCAGCGCGGCCTCGATGCGGCGGGGATCGTTCACGTGGTCAGTATACTGAACTCTGCGTCCACTTTGATATTATCTCCGGATGCCCCTCCACGCCGTGTCCGTCGACGACGCCATCCGCGAACTGCGCCCAGACTTCCGGGTGCTGGCGCTGCGGGTGTCCGGCATCCGCAACGGCCCGAGCACGCCCGAGTCCGAAGCCTGGCTGGCCGAGGCGGAGGCGAAGACCCGCGCCGCCGCGCCGGGCGTGCATCCCCACATCGCGGCGTGGCAGGACGCGTACCGGCAATTCGGCGCGAAGCCCCAGCGCACGCCTTCTTCCGTCGAGGCGCTCTGGCAGCGCGCGGTGAAGGGCGCGCTCCCTCGCGTCAACTGGCTGGTCGATCTGTACAACGCCGTCAGCGTCTCGCACGTGCTACCCGTCGGCGGCGAGGACGCCGGGCGCTTCGCGGGCGACCTGCGCCTGGTTCGCGCCACTGGTCAGGAGCCCTTCGACACGGTCCGGGAAGGCGTCGCCGTCGTCGAGCACGCCTCGCCGGGTGAAGTCGTCTGGGCGGACGATCTCGGCGTCACCTGCCGGCGCTGGAACTGGCGCCAGGGCACGCGCACGCGGCTCACCGAGGAGTCGACCGACGCCCTGTTCCTCCTGGAACGGCTGGAGCCGTTCCCGCTGGCTGATCTGGAGGCGGCTGGCGATGTCCTGGTCCAGGCCCTCGCCGCGTGCTTCCCGGCTGCTGTCATCGAACGCCGGATCCTCCCGTCGCCCGTCAGCGGCGCCGGAGCGCGCTGATGATTTCGCTGATGGCCTTGCTGTCCGCGGTGGTCTACGGCGCGGCGGACTTCCTGGGCGGCATCGCCACGCGGCGCGCAACGATGATCGGTGCCGTACTGGTGACGCAGGGCTCGGGCCTGGTGTTCCTGCTGATGGCGACGCCGCTCCTGCCCGACGCGCACCTCACACGGCACGACCTGCTGTTCGGGGCGCTGGCCGGCATCACCGGCAGCGCGGGCGTCGCACTCCTGTACCTCGCCCTGGCCATCGGGCCGATGAGCGTCGTCGCGCCCATCACCGCGGTGTGTGCGGCCATCGTCCCGCTACTCGTCGGGCTTGCGCTCGGCGAGCGCCCGCATCCGCTGGCCGGGCTGGGCGTGCTGCTGGCGCTGGCCTCCGTGGGGCTGCTCAGCCAGTCCGACACAGCGGAGCCGTCCACAGCCGGCAAACCCGCGCGCCTGGGCCGTGGCGTGCGCGTGGCGCTGGCCTCGGGCGTCGCCATCGGCGGGTTCTTCGTGGCGCTGGCGCAGACCTCCGCGGCGGCCGTCATGTGGCCGCTCGCCATCTCGCGCACGGTGTCGGTGACCGTGTTCCTCACCATCGCGCTGGCGGGCGGGCGCCCGGCGGGCGTGTCGCGCGCGGCGCTGGCGCCCGCGCTGGCCTGCGGCGCACTGGACATGGTGGCCAACGCGCTTTACATGACGGCGGCACGCCAGGGCCAGCTGGGCCTGGTCGCCACGCTGGCGTCGCTCTATCCGGCCAGCACGGTCCTGCTCGCTCGCATCGTCCTCGGGGAGCGGCTGGGACGCTGGCAGCAGGTCGGTGTGGCGGGCGCGGTGGCGGCCATCGTGCTGATCGTGGGGAATTCTTGAGGGCTTGGGGCTTGGGGTTCTCGGGTTCTCGGGTTCTCGGGTTCTGAGGTTCTGAGGTTCTGGGGTTCTGAGGTTCTGGGGTTCTGAGGTTCTGAGGTTCTCGGGTCGAGCTGGAGTCGAGTTAAGGCGTCGGCGCGGCGTTCGAACGCGCGCACACGCTGGCGCGCTACTTTGCCTTCGGCCGGCTGGCGTCGCCGGAGAACTCGTAGCGCGCCTGAGCTTGGTCCTGTCCGACGCGGCCGATGGCGATGTCGGCCCGCGCGTAGCTCTCGGGCCGCACCGGCGCCGCTACGGTCCCGCGCATCATCGCCAGCTGACCCACGTGCGTGAGCGCGTCGGCCACCGGGCCCTGGAAGATCACCTCGGCAGTGAACGTCACAGCCGGCTTCCCGGCCAACGCCGCGTCGAGCGCACCCAGCATCGTGAAGAAGCGATCGACCGTCTCGGCCCACGTGCCCGGCGGCACCGCCTCCCAGTGATACGTCCCGCGCGCCATCCGCTCACCCCAGCCCATCAGGTCGCACATGTGCCCCAGCGTCTCGAGAGCTGTGCGGCTGGATGGAGAGACCCGCAGCTCGGCGAATCCCTCCGGCGCGTCGCGGAGCACCTTCTCCGCGCGGTAGGCCAACGTCGCCACCGTGTGGCGCAATATCTGCCGCGCCTCGTCTGACATCGGTCCTGGCTGGGGTTTCATGGGGACTCCTTGGGTCTTGGGTCTTGGGTCTTGGGGCTTGGGGCTTGGGTGGTCTTGGGGTCCTGGGGTCCTGGGGTCTTGGGGCCTTGAGGTCTCGAGGTCTTTGAAGGGCTTCGTGCGTCCTTCGTGATCTTCGTGACTTCGTGGTTTCCTTTCACTCGAGCGACGCAACGGCCGCATCGATGGCCGCGGCCAAGCGATCGACAATCATCTCCAGGTGCGGCTCCTCCACGATGAACGGCGGGGCGAGGAGCACGTGGTCGCCTGAGCGGCCGTCGATGGTGCCGGGCATCGGGTATGTCATCAGCCCGCGCGCCATGCACTCGCGCTTCACGCGCGCGTAGAGCCCGTGGGCCGCGTCGAACGGCGACTTGTGGGCCCGGTCCTTGACCAGTTCCACCGCCCAGAACAATCCCCGCCCGCGTATGTCGCCGACGTGGGGGTGATCTGCGAACCGCGCCCGCAGGCGCGCCTCGAACGACTCGCCGCGCTCCCGCACGTTGGCCAGCAGGCCATCACGCTCGATCACCTGCTGCACGGCCAGAGCGGCGGCGCACGCCACCGGGTGGCCGAGGTAGGTGTGCCCATGCTGGAAGAACCCGCTCCCCGCGGACATCGCCGCGACGACCTTCTGGTGCGCGAGCACGGCGCCGATTGGCTGATAGCCGCCGCCGAGGCCCTTGGCGATGGTCATCAGGTCGGGGATCACGCCCTCCTGCTCGCACGCGTGGAGCGTGCCGGTGCGGCCCATGCCGCACATCACCTCGTCCAGGATGAGCAGGACCCCGTGGCGGTCGCACACCTCGCGGACCGCCCTGAAGTAACCCGGCGGCGGGGTTGTCGCGCCCTGCGTCGCGCCACCCACGGTTTCGGCCACGAAGGCGATCACGCGCTTCGGACCGCAGGCATGCATCATCGCGTCGAGCTCCGCGGCGAGCCGGGCGCCATAGCCCTCTGGTGTCTCGTCGTGGCGCTGGTCGCGGTACGCGTAGCACGGCGAGACGTGCTTCACGTCGATCAGCAGTGGCTGGTAGAGGCGCCGCCGCGGCTCGTTGCCGCCGACCGCAAGGGCGCCGAGAGTGTTGCCGTGATAGCTCTGGCGGCGCGCGATGAACATGCCGCGCTCCGGCTCCCCGATCTCCACGAAGTACTGGCGCGCCATCTTCAGCGCGGCCTCGATGGCCTCGGACCCGCCGCTGACGAAGTAGACGTGCTCCAGTCCCGGCGGCGCGGTGCGCGCGAGCTGGTCGGCCAGCGCCTCGGCCGGCTCGGACGTGAAGAAGCTGGTGTGGGCGTACGCGAGCCGGTCGATCTGCGCGTGCATGGCGGCCGATACGTCCGGGTGCCCGTGCCCGAGGCACGACACGGCGGCCCCGCCGCACGCGTCGATGTACTGCCGGCCGGAGGCATCGGTGAGAATCACGCCGTGGCCGGAGACGGCGACGGGCGGGGTGACACGAAGATGGCGGTGGATGATGTGCGTCATCGGGATTCTCCCAGCCGTTTCGCGCTCGCGATGGTCTCCGCGTACCAGGTCTTCCACGCCTCCATCACTTCTGGCGGGGCGGCGGTCCGCCGCTCGGTGGCCAGGCGCGCGTCGCGGGCCTTCTTCAGGTAGCGCTCCATCGGCTTCACGTCACTGCGGTCCGCAGACGCGAGGAACCATGCCGTCGTAGCCACCGCCGTCGCCACGTGGCCCATGGTCGTGGCGCTGACCTTGTCGATGGTGTCCAGATTCGTGTGGTAGTAGCGGTCCGTGAAGTGCCAGTTGAGGAGCGCCGGCACGCCGGCGCGCGTGAACGAGGTGTGATCGCTGCCACCCTCGTACGGGTTGGTACGCACCACCCAGCCCGTCTCGCGCGCGTGGCGGAGCGCGACGCCCAGGTGCAGGTCGTTCAGGAAGCTGCCCTTCAGCAGCGCGCGGTCCACCTCGCTGGCGCCCCACTCACTGTGCGGGTCCGCGGGCCGCTCCCAGACCGCCGTGGGATCCGGTCCTTTCTCGATCAGGAACGTACCGCCCGTCTTCGCCGTGTCCTCGCCGGTCATGTCGAGCGACATCATCGCGAGCACGCGCGACGTGCGCGCGGCGTCCTCGGCAATCCACGCGTCGCTGGCCCGGTTCTCGTCGCCCCAGAGCAGCGTCAGCGTGCGGAGCGGTTGCCGCAGCTTCCCGTCCGCGATCGCCCGCTGGATGGCCAGCGCCGCCGCCAGCAGGGTGCCGCTGCCGCTGGCGTTGTCGTTGGCACCGGGTTCCTGCACGTGCGCCACGAGCACCACGCGGTCGTCGGGCCAACGCGTCCCGGGGAACTCCGCGACGAGCGTGCGCACGGGGCGGCGATGGAACACCGAGTCCACCCGCACGTGGACCCGCACGGCGCCTGCAGCCAGCCGCTCGCGCAGGCGGCGCGCCGCCCGCGGCGTGGCCTTGAACCCGAACGACGCGCGTTCAGCCTCGTACGGGATGCTTCCCCACTGCAGCACCTCAGGCGTCGTGTCGGGCTGCGTGTACGGTGCGATCTGGGTGGAGATGACGCCCACGGCTCCGCGGGCCTTCACGGCCTGGTTCCACACCACGCCGAGCGGGCCGTTGGCCAGCACCACGGCACCCTCGACGGCCTTGCCGTCGTAGTCCGCACCCTCGGCGCCGCGGCCGACGTCTACCAGGGGTACCGTGAGCCCTTCCGCAGGCGTGGGGTGGGAGTTGATGGCCAGCGGCACGCGATCCTGCTCGCGCGAGAGCACCACTTCGCCCCCGGGTCCGTCCAGGCGCAGCACCGCTTCCCGCATCTCCCATCCCTGGCTGTTCGACGGGATGGTGTCGTACCTGGTGGCGATGCCCGCGGCCTTCAGCCGCTCGTCAATCCATTCGAGCGACTGGTCGAACTGCGGGTTACCGGCCAGGCGCCACAGCGGCGCCATGCGCGCGACCACGTCCATGGCGGTCGCTGTGTCCACGCGCGGCGCCACCGCGCGGTAGATCGCCTCCGCGCGCTTCGGCAGCGAGCGGTCCAGCGGCGGGAGGCGTGGGGCGGCAGGCTGTGCGGTGGCGGCGCTTGCCAGGGCCAGCAGGGCTGCAGCGCTCAGCGCCGCGAGGCGCGCCGCCGTGTCCATTGATGATTGGCGATTGGTGATTGAGCGATTCATTGGGCGATCGGAGGATTGTCGCATTGGGGCATTCGGATTGGATCATTGAGTGATTGGGGCATTGTCGCATTGGCGGTCCCGACAGCGCGACGCTTCGGCAGCACGACGCCTCGGCAGCGCAACAGCTCGACAGGCCCAATCACCCGATCACGCAATCACCCAATCACCCAATCACCCAATCCAATGCCCAATGCCCCAATCATCAATCGTCAGTGAATCGCTCAATCATCAATCGGCAATCGCCGATGGGCGCGCTCGCCGGCCGGCCTCACCGCTGGACGGGCGAGTACGTCACCCCGTCAGGCGAGTTCTGCACCTCGACGCGAGCAAGCGTCCGCCCGGTCGACAGGTCGAGCACGAGCATGGAGTCATCGTTGCGCACGGTAACGAAGGCATGGCGGTTGTCGGGGTGCGGGAACACGCCGGCGGTGGAGGGCTCGGCCACCTTCGTCAAGCCGAGCGGGATGGACTTCGCAATGCTCTGGGACGCCACGTCGCCGATGACGAGCGACGAGGCTCGGGCGTGGGGGATGAGCGCGCGCGTGCCGTCCGGGGTGAACTGCACCCGGTACGGAAAGCCCGGCGACGCGAGATGCTTCACGACCTCGAGCGTCCGGGTGTCGATGATCGAGATCGTGTCCGCCGCGCGGTTGCCGGCCCAGACCCAGCGGCCGTCCGGGGTCACGCCCACGCCCTCGCACTCGGTACCGGTCTTCACGTCCTTGATCTTCGCGCCCGTCTTGAAGTCGAACGCGCTGACACTGCCGTCCCGCATGTTCGAGCAGTAGAGCCGCGTCCGGTCCGTCGAGAGCGCCAGCATGTGCGACACGCCCGCGTCGGTCCGGAACACGCGCTCGATGGCCCCGCTGGTGACGTTCACCAGCAGCAGCGCCTGGTTGGCCTCCGAGGTCACCACCACGCGCGTGCCGTCCACCCAGCGCACGTCGTGCGGCGCGCGGTACTCGCCCAGGTCGATGGTCCTGATCGTGTCTCCACCCGGCAGCGCCAGCACGCTCAGCGTCTTCTGCTGGCCAACGCCCTGCTTGTTGTAGTTGGTCACCACCACCGTCCGGCCGTCTGGCGACACCGCCGCTTCGTGAGGCCCGCCCACGACGGGCACGTGCCGGTAAGCCTCCATCGCCTTCAGGTCGATGAGGGTGACCGAGTCGGCTTGCTGGTTGACGACGACCACCGTGCCAGTCAGTCCGGGTGAGGGCGCCTGTGACTGCCCCATGGCCACCACGCCGCCGATCACCGCCGTCATCACCGCAAATGCCAGAAGGTTTCGTGCCATACGGGGAACGCTATCCGGCACGGGGCTGACGCGCAAGCCGCCTGTGATCACCGGTGGGACGAGCCGCTGCCCGAGACGCCCATGGACCCGAGACGGCAGGGGAGGCGTCGATCGGCTGGTACCGGCCGGCGGTGACGCCCCGTGTAACCGCGAGCCGGTTGGCGGCGTCTGAATGAGGAACGCCATGAGCCATGCCACCCTGTCCCCGTTGCCGGCGTCACGCCTCTCGTGCAGCGAGGTACGGGGCGGCAATCACGTCATTCACGACACCGTTGAACTGCCCGGGCTCCGGGGCCTGCTTTACTCCAGCCCCTGTGCCGGCGCGCGTGGCGGCGACGTCCACTTCCTCTCTGTCTGCGGGTCCGGGCTGCTGGCCCGCGTCTGCCTGGCCGACATCGCCGGCCACGGCGACACCCTGGCGGCCGTCGGCGCCGAGATGCACGCGCACCTCCGGCGCAGCGTGGACACCATCGACGAGCGCCGCGTGCTGGCATCGCTGGACCGCCGGCTGTCCGCCGAGCCGGTCCACGCGCTGACCACCGCCGCCGTCCTCACCTACTATCCCCCCGCCCGCCGGCTCACGATCAGCTACGCGGGTCACCCGCGCGGCTGGTGGTATCGCGCCGCCACCCGGGAGTGGATGCGACTGGAGGCGGGCGACGCCACGCCAGGGGCAGGCCCTCTTGTGGATCTCCCGCTCGCCACGGGGCTCTCGCCCACCTTCGCGCGCCGCAAGCTGCGCACCGGCCCGGGCGACCGCGTCCTGCTCGTCACCGACGGCGTCATCGAGGCCCCTTCGCCGGAAGGGGACGAGTTCGGCGCCGACGGCGTCTTCCGCGTGCTCGAGCGACACCACGGCCCGTGTGAAGAGGTGGGAGACGCCTTGCTGGCGGCGCTGCTCGCGCATAGCGGACGTGAATCGCTGACCCACGACGACGTGACGTTCTTCCTGGGCGAGTTCGTGGACGGTCCCGCCGGGCCGGCCCTGTGGCACGTCGTGCGGAACCGGATGCTGCGGCCGCTCCTCGGCGTGTGACGCGAGGGTCGGCCGGCATCGGGACTACAATCGCTCGTCATGAGCACCAACGACCGGCAGCTTGGCATGGGCGCCCCCATTGCCCGGCGCGACTTCCTCAATGGACTGGCCCTCGGCGTGGGCGGCGCCATCGCGGCGGGCTGGCTTCCCGGTGATCTCGACGCCCTGCTCGCGCAGGGCAGCCCGTATCCTCCGGCCCTCACGGGGCTGCGCGGCTCGCATGCAGGGTCATTCGAGGTCCTGCACCAGCTGCGCGACGGCGCTTTCTGGAAGGCGGCGGGCACCCCGCAGGACACCGGCGAGGAGTACGACCTCGTGGTGGTCGGGGCTGGCATCAGCGGCCTGGCGGCCGCCTACTACTACAGGAAGGCCCGGCCCGACGCCCGGATCCTGGTCCTCGACAACCACGACGATTTCGGCGGCCACGCGAAGCGCAACGAGTACACCCATAACGGCCGCACCTACATCGGCTACGGCGGCACGCAGTCCATCGACAGCCCTGCGCCCTACAGCCAGGTGGCGAAGGATCTCATCACCGAGCTGGGCATCGACGTCGCGCGCTACGCGAAGGTGCTGGATGCGGGCCTCTACAAGTCGCTGGGCCTCCGGCCGTCGATGTTCTTCGACAAGGAGACCTTCGGCAGCGACCGCCTCGTCGTGGGCGATCCCCGCGAGGAGGCCTTCCAGGCGGCCGCGCCCGTCAGCGACGCCGTGCGTCGCGACCTGAAGCGGCTCTTCACCGAACGGATGGACCCGATGCCGGGGCTCTCCTCGGCCGACAAGAAGGCCCGGCTCGCGCGCATGAGCTACAGCGACTTCCTCACGAAGCAGCTGAAGCTCGACGCCGGTGTCGTGAAGATCTTCCAGACCCGCACGCACGGCCTGTTCGGCGCGGGGATTGACGTCGTCCCGGCCCAGGACGCTTTCGCGATGGGCTTCCCGGGCTTCGACGGGATGGGGCTGGCCCCCGCGCCGGGGCCCGGGCAGAACCTGGACTCCATCCGCAGTGAGGAAGCGGAGAACTACTACTTCCACTTCCCGGACGGGAACGCCTCGGTGGCACGCCTCCTCGTCCGCCGCCTCGTGCCCGGCGCCATCCCTGGATCGACGATGGACGACATCGTGACGGCGCGTGCGGACTACGGGAAGCTGGACGTGGCGGGCACACCCGTGCGCATTCGGCTCAGCAGCTCGGTGATGCGCGTCCGGCACACGGGCCCCTCCGGCGGCGACCAGCGCGTCGAAGTGACCTACGTGCAACGCCCGTCGCCCCCCCAGGACCCCAAGACCTCAAGACCCCAGGACCTCAAGTCCGTAACTGCCCGCTCCGTCGTCCTCGCGTGTTGGCACACGGTCATCCCGGCTCTGTGTCCCGAGCTTCCGGCCGCGCAGAAGACGGCGCTGGACTACGCCATCAAGGTGCCGCTGGTCTACACGAACGTGTTCATCCGCCAGTGGACCGCGTTCCAGAAACTGGGTGTGCAGCGCGTCTCGCTGCCGGGGATGTGGCACACCTCGGTGAGCCTCGACTTCCCCGTCAGCTTGGGGACCTACACGCACCCGAAGGATCCGGGCGAGCCCATCGTCCTGCACCTCTCGAAGTCGGCGTGCAGGCCGGGGCTGCCGATTCGGGATCAACACCGGGCGGGCCGCCGTGAACTGCTCACGACCTCGTTCGAGACCATCGAGCGCAGCATCCGCGATTCGCTGGGCCGCGCGCTCGGCGGCGGCGGGTTCGACCCCGCGCGCGACATCCTGGGGATCACCGTGAACCGCTGGCCGCACGGCTACGCCTACCAGTACAACTCGCTCGCCGACGACTTCTGGTTGAACGGCGGCGAGCAGCCCTGCGTGGTGGCGCGCCGGAAGTTCGGGCGCATCGCCATCGCCAACGCGGACGCGGGCGCGTACTCCTACACGGACGCCGCCATCGACCACGCGCACCGGGCAGTGGCGGAGCTGCTGGCGTAGTGGAGCCGCAGCCGCACATCCCCCGCACGCTCGGCCTGACGGACCTCGTCCTGCTGAGCACCGTCGCCATCGTCAACGTGAACGTCGTGCCCCCCGTGGGCGTGTTCGGGTGGGCGACGCTCGGGCTGTGGGTGGTGGCCTGGCTGGCCTTCTTCGTGCCCTCGGCCATCGCCGTGCTCGTCCTCTCGCGACGATACCCGGGAGAAGGTGGCGTCTACCTGTGGGCGCGCCGCCACTTCGGCGACCTGCACGGCTTCATCTCGGGCTGGTGCTACTGGACCAACAGCCTCTTCTACGTTCCCGTGCTCCTGGTCTACCTGGCCGGGGTCGTCGCCTTCGCCGGCGGCGAGCGAACGGCGGGCCTCGTGGACGACAAGTGGTTCGTCGGCGTGGTGGCCTTCGGGTGGCTGGCGCTCATCACGGCCGCCAACATCCGGGGTATGGGCGTCGGCAAGTGGATCAACAACATCGGCGGGATCGGCGGCATGGCGACCGTGGCGCTCGTCGCGCTCGCGGCCGTCGTGGCCCGGTGGCAGGGCACGTCGGCCACGCCCCCGCTCGTCGCGGGCTCGCTCTCCGACATGGCGGGCGGCCTGGGCGTGATGTGTTTTGCCTTCATCGGCATCGAGCTGGCGTCGACGATGTCCGACGAGATCAGGCATCCGCGGCGCGACGTGCCGCGCGCGATCGCGATCACCGGCGTCGTGGCACTCGTCGCGTACCTGCTGGTGGCCGATGCCCTGCTGGCGCTGGTGCCGCCAGGTGAACTCGAGGCCATCCAGGGCGTGATGCAGGCCGTGCAGCTCGGGGCGGACGCGGCTGGGGCCGGCTGGCTGGTGGCCCCCATTGCCGTCGTGATGGCGCTCTCGGTCGGCGGGTCGGCATCGGCGTGGTTTGCCGGACCATCGCGCATCCCGTTCGTGGCGGGCATCGATCACGCGCTCCCGCCCGCACTCGGACGCCTTCACCCGAAGTGGGGATCGCCCTATGTGGCGCTGCTCGCGTGCGCGGCCATCTCGGCGGGCCTCACGGCGCTGTCGATGACCGGTTCGAGCGTGGCCGAGGCCTACCAGGTGCTGCTGCGGGCCGCCGTCGTCATCAACCTGATCCCGTTTGTCTACACCTTCCTGGCGCTGACGACGCTCGACGAGGCCCAGCCCGTGGAGCGCCTGGCTGGCCTCGTCGGCACCATCGTGACGGCCGGGGGGATCGTGGCGGTGTTCCTGCCGACGGGCGATGTCGGCGACGTGGTCACCTTCGAGCTCAAGATGGTGGCCGGCGTCCTGGGCCCCATTGCGGTCGGGCTGTGGATGTTCTGGCGGTCGCGGGGAAAGGCCAGGCAGGGCGGCTGAGGCGCCCGCGGCCGTGCCAATGCGGGCAGAATCGCGCGACCCTGTCGCCGGGCGTGCGGCGGGACGAGCGCCGGGACGAGCGCCGTCCGGTTCGCCCTAAGTATTTGAGACAAAACAGGAAATCGCCGTTGACAGTGTTCGTTCCGGGCCGGATAATGCCCCGTTACGGAACTGTTGCGGTAGCTCTAGGCTCTTTGCTTTGCGGCTTGCCCCCTTGCCGGGGTTTGCCTGGAGGTCAGAATGCGACGTTGTTTAGTGTGGCTCTGCACTGCCGTTGTGCTGTTGGCTGTTCCCCTTGCAGCTTCAGCCCAGCGAACCACGGGTGACATCCGAGGCGTGGTCACCGACGATTCCGGGGCCGTGCTCCCCGGCGTGACGGTCACCCTGCGTGGCAGCGCCGTTCCCGGCGCCCCCACGACGGTCACGAACGAAGCGGGCATCTATCGCTTCCCCAACCTCCCTCCCGGAACCTACGAGATCACGGCTGAACTGTCGGGCTTTTCGACGAGCACGCAGACAGGCATCCCGGTGGCACTGGGCGGGACCGCCGAGATCAACGTTCAGATGAAGGTGAGCACCCTGGAAGAGACCATCACGGTGACCGCCGAGGCGCCGGTGGTGGACTCGACGAGCACCCAGGTCGCGACGAACTACTCGCGCGAGTGGGTGGAGAACGCGCCGGTGCGGCGCTTCACGTTCTTCGACCTCGTGAACGCGGCCCCGGGTGTCAGCCCCGCCACATCCACGAGCTCGCGTTCGTCGTCGTTCGGGTCGGCGACCAACGAGAACCTCTACCTGCTGGACGGCACCGACTTCACGGCGCCGCTCACCGGCGCGGCGTGGCCGTGGCCGAACACCGACGCCATCGAAGAAATCCAGGTGCTCTCGCTGGGCGCCCCGGCCGATTACGGCAACCTGGGCGGCGCGGTGTTCAACGTCGTGACCCGCCAGGGGAGCAACACCTTCAAGGGCGACGCCAATTTCTACTTCCAGAACCAGAGCCTGACCGGCCGCAACACGACCGACGCCCAGGACGACGGCCTGCCCTACAACCGCGACGAGTTCAAGGACTCCACAGTGCAGCTGGGCGGCCCGGTCATCAAGGACAAGTTCTGGTTCTTCGGGTCGTATCAGTACCAGAAGGACGCCGACTCCCAGCCCGGCACCGAGCCGGAGTTCCCGGCGGTCTCGTCGGCCAAGCGTTACTTCTTCAAGTTGAACTACCAGATCAACCAAGACAACCGTCTGCAGTACCAGCAGCACAACGACTACTACCGCATCCCGCAGCGCGCGACCGCCACCGACGCGCCGAGCTCCATCAGCGTGGAGAACGGCAACAACCCGTCGCCCGGTTTCCTGTGGTCGTCGGTCATCAACCCGACGACGGTCATCGAGGCGCGCTACTCCGGGTTCTACGGCGTGGACCACGGCGACCCGCTGAACGGCGGCCCGCGCGTGAACCCGCGCTACTACGACCTCGACACCGGCCAGATCTCGGGCGGCATCTACTCCTGGTACGACGGCAAGAGCCAGAAGACGGCGTTCTCGGGCAAGCTCACCAAGTTCGCCGACAACTTCCTGGGCGGCAGCCACGACTTCAAGGTCGGCGTCCAGTTCAACCACGGCTTCGGTGAGTACACCTACGGCCCGAACGACTACATCTACACCTACGGCAGCGAGCCGGCCTATGGCTACACGCAGCTGCCCTACACCCAGGGCGGGCGTCTGAAGTCCATCGGCGTCTTCGCGGACGACACCTACCAGGTCGGCCGCGCCACCCTGAATCTCGGCCTCCGCTACGACGACAGCAAGGCGTACTTCGTGGCGCAGGACCTGCTGGACGCGCAGGGCCAGCCGACCGGGCAGCAGTCGCCGGCCGTGGACGAGCTCTTCCGCTGGCGGGTGCTCTCGCCGCGCCTGGGCGTCACGTTCAAGGTCACCGAAAGCGGCTCGTCGCTCGTCAAGGCCCACTACGGGCGCTACTACCGCGGCATCGTCACCGGTGAGTTCGACAACGTCACGCCGTCCATCTCGCCGGTCTACACCTTCTCCGGCCTCTATGGCCCTGACGGCACGCCGCTCGACAAGGAGCTCGTGTCCGACATCAGCCAGCTGAGCATCGATCCGGACCTGAAGAACCCCTACACCGACCAGTTCATCGTGGCGTGGGAGCAGCAGGCCGGGCCCGACATCGGGTTCTCGGTGAACTACGTCTACAAGAACAGCAAGCGGCAGACCGCGTATCCCGACATCGGCGGCATCTACGAGCTGGTCCCGTTCAATGGGCCCTCGGGCACGAACGTCAGCCAGATCTACCAGCTGCAGAACGATCCCGAGGACCGGCTCTTCCAGCTGCGGAACGACGACCGCATGTCCGCCAAGTACAACGGCATCGCGTTCGAAGTGAAGAAGCGCATGTCGAACAACTGGCAGGCGAACTTCGGCATCACCTTCTCGAAGTCGGAAGGGCGCCTCGGCTCGAGCTCGGCGCGCTCCACGCCGCTGACGGCGCCGACCAGCACGGCCGGCATCTTCGGCCAGAACCCGAACGACTACATCAACACCGATGGCCGCCTCATCGGCGACCGGCCGGTGGTGGTGAAGGCACAGTTCGTCTACCAGCTGCCCATGGGCTTCCTGACGTCGTTCAACTTCCAAACTCAGAGCGGCCGCCCGATCGTCGAGGAACTCCGTATCTCGAGCGGGCTCACCGGCATCCCCGGCACCAACCGCGTCGTGCCCAACGTCGTGGACGGCGACCTTCGGACCAACCAGTGGACGACCCTCGACGCCCGCGTCGAGAAGTCGTTCAACCTCGGCGGCACGGCGGAGCTGGCCGTGTTCGGCGACTTCCTGAACCTGTTCAACAGCGACGCCAACGAGAGCGTGCTCGACCGGCGTCCTGGCACGACCAACTACCTCGTGCCGTCGCGGTTCATCCTGCCGCGGCGCCTGATGATCGGCGGGAAGTTCAGGTTCTGATCAGGTCGGGAACCGGGAACGGGGATCCGGGAGCCGGATCGAATCCCGGATCCCGGTTCCCGACAGGTTCTACGGCCCGGGGTCGCGAAAGGCGCGGCCCCGGGCCGTGATCTGTACGGCCAGTTCGCGATCCCCCTCCGCCTCGGCGAGGGCCGCGGCCCGGGCGCTCGTGGCGCGCGCCTCACCCACGAGTCCGTTCACCGCGAGGGCCGACGCGAGCGTGTCCATCGCGCGCGCGTCTCGCCCACCGGTGGCGTCCACAACGGCGCGGGCAATCCTGAGCGCGAGCGCGGCGTCCTGCGGCGCAAGCCCCGGCGTCGTGGCCAGCAGGCGCGCGAGGTTGTGCGCGAGCCCCACGTCAGTCTGGTGAAGGGCCAACGCCTGCTCGAAGACGGCCCGAGCTTCGCGGGGCTCACCCGCCTGCTGCAGCAGCACGCCGAGCGCGTTGGCGACGGCCGCATCGGTCTCGCCCTGGCGGAACGCCTCCCGGAGGTGCGGCAGCGCCTCCCGGGTCCGGCCCAGGGTGGCCAACGCCATGCCCAGCGAGGACCGCGAGTGCCTCCTCGCGGGGTCGAGCGCGATGGCCTGCTCGTAGCGCGCCGCAGCCTCGGCCAAGTCGCCTCGCGCCGCGAGGTCGTTGCCCTCACGCTCGAGGCGAGCGGCGTCCAGCAGCGCAAGGTTGGTCCGCGCGTCCGCGTGCGCGGGATTGACTGACAGCGCCTCGCGATACCGGGTCGCCGCCTCGTCTGGCCGGCCCTCCGCCGCCAGCGCGACGCCAAGGTTGTAGAGCCCCACGTCGTTTGCCGGATCGAGGGTGACCACACGGGTCCACAGCGACACCGAGTCGGCCCAGGGCGCCAGCGTGGAGCGCGTCACGAGCGTGGAAGCGACGAGGAAGACGAGTGCGGCCGCGGCCAGCGCGCGAGCGCGCCCCACCTGTCCCGCGGCTGCCCGAAGGCCAACACCCGCCACGGCGAGCACGACCACGATGCCGGGCAGGTAGGTGTAGCGATCGGCCGTGGCCTGCTGGCCGCTGGCCACGAGGCCGGCGGCCGGCACGAGCAGCGCGAGATAGCAGGCCCACGCCGCGGCGAGCGATGGCCAGCGGCAGCGCCAGTGCCACGCGGCGGCGGAGACTCCCACGAGCGCAATTGCCGCTGCGGCCGCGAGGGCGCCGCTGCCGACGGGATCGGGCGGCAGGACGTCGAGCGGCGTCAGCCCAACGGGCACCACGGTCCGCCACAGGTACACGAACGGCGCCGAGGCCGCCGACTGCAGGCGATAGAGCCACGGGATCTCAGCCAGGCCCGGCGCGCGCGCCAGGTATTCGACGCCAGCCGAAGCCACGGCGAGGCCCGCGAACGGGAGGGCGCGCATCACGCTGGCGCGAAGGGACCGCCGGTGCAGCCACGTGTCGAGGATGACGAAGACGGCCGGCAGGCCGAGGGCCACGGCGCGCGCGGCCAGCGATGCGGCGAAGAAGAGCGCCGCCGGCACGAGGGTTCGCCCGGCGCCTGGCGCCGAGGCCGAGAGCCACGCCCTCGTCGAGGCCAGCGCGAGCGAGACGCCCAGCGCATACGGCAGAGCGCTGATCCAGGCCACCACCTCGACGCGGAGCGGGTGAAGGCCGTACAGCAGCGCGGCGGCAAGCGCCGCGGAGTCACGCCACGACGCGGGGGCGTCGGGCACGGCGCGCGCGAAGAGCGCCCGCGCGACGGCCCAGGCCAGCACGACGACGACGGTGTGCGCCGCGAGGTTCGCCGCGTGAAACCACGTCGCATCGAGCCCGCCGGCCGCTTTGACGCTCGCCCAGGCCAGCCAGCTGATCGGCTGGTAGTGTTCCAGGTGGAAAGTGGTGAACGCCCAGGTCCACGCGCCGGGAAAGTCGAGTGAGGGATTGGAGACGATGACGCGCGGGTCGTCCCAGTTGAGAAAGGCGAACCCGAGCGCAGGCCAATAGGTCGCCGCCACCGCGGCGGCGATCGCCGTGACCGTCAGGACTCGGGCGAGCATCCGGGAAAGTCTAACGCCTGCTGGAAGAGAAACCACGACGGCACGAAGACCACGAAGGTCAGCACGAAGAACACATCAGTCTTCCACGACCCACGTCCCAAGTCCCAAGACCCAAGTCCCAAGTCCCAAGACCCAAGTCCGAGTCCCTGGTGCCTTCGTGCGTCCTGCGTGCGCTTCGTGTCTTCGTGGTGTCGGTTCGTGGGTCAGCGCAGCTCGGCGAGCCGCTCCCGCGCTGGGGCGAAGCGTGGATCGATCTCGAGCGCGCGGCGGAACGCGGCCGCCGCCTCGTCGCGCTTGTTCTGTCGGGCCAGCGCCAGGCCAAGGTTGTAGGCGTACCGCGCATTTTTCCCGTCGCGCGTGGAGGCTTCCCGGAACGCCTGCTCCCCTGCCGCAAGGTTGCCGCTGCCCGCCTGCACCATCCCCAGCGAATTCCAGTACGAAGCGACGTTCGCGTCCAGCTTCACGGCGTCCTGCAGCAGCCGGACGGCATCCGGAGTCCGGCCCAGATCCCGGTACAGCTCCCCCAGCTTCACGCGGATGAGCGCGTCGCGCGGGGCCAGCTGCGCCACG
Source organism: Acidobacteriota bacterium (assembly GCA_020851565.1). Taxonomy (GTDB): domain Bacteria; phylum Acidobacteriota; class Vicinamibacteria; order Vicinamibacterales; family UBA2999; genus VFZN01. The sequence continues at coordinate 110,161 of JADZCN010000135.1, forward strand.
CGCTCGAAGGCGCGAGCGGCGGCAGCGGGATCGCCGGTCAGTCGTGCGACGTCTCCCTCGCGCTCCAGCAGCCGCGGATCGTCCGGGGAGACCTTCAGCCCCCGGCGCACGGCCTCCAGCGCCAGGTTCGGCTGGCCATCGGCCAGGTGCACATCTGCGAGCCCGACGTACGCCGCGGTGTAGGCGGGAAGCTTCTGGAGCGCGCCCTCGTAGTGCCTCGCCGCCTCCTTCCAGCGCTTCAACCCCACCAGCGCGCGCGCCGCGTAGTAGTGCGCCTCGAAGCTGTCGATGCCGCGGGCGAACAGCTTCTGGAATCCCCCATAGCTCTCCGCGAAGCGTCCTTCCCGCAGGCTGACCAGTCCCCCGCGCATCAGCGAGTTGACCTCCTGGTACTCCTCGATCTTGTCCTTGGGGTCCGCGCCAGACGCCTTCACTGTCGACGGCCCCGCCGAGCTGACGTAGCCGAGCGCGCCCAGCTTCTCGAGCAGGTCCGCCGGTACCGAGGCCGCGGCCGGTCCGGTGTTCCTCAGCAGGGCCTGGTCCTCGCGGAGCCGCTGCTCGATGCCGGACCGATAGGCGCGCGCCCGCTGCGGCTCGCGGTCGATCAGGTTCTGCCGCTCACCGGGATCCTGCTCGAGGTCGTAGAGCTCCGGACGAGGGGCGAGGATGTACTTCCACCGGCCATCCCGCACCGCACGGAGGTCGCTCCATCCGTAGTGCACGAGCGGCACGAGCGACTCGGCGAACGTGGGCTCGTCCTCCATCGGCGTGCCGCGCAACGCGGGCCCAAGCGAGCGGCCGGACACCCGGGGGGTCTGGGCGGCGAGGCCGAGCAGGTCGAGTACGGTGGGCATCATGTCAACGGTGCGCGCCACCATGCCGAGCTGCGTGCCGGGCGGGATGCCGGGCCCGCGCATCAGCAGCGGCACCGCGAGCGTGGTCTCGTAGACGAAGAACCCGTGCACGCTCTCCTTGTGCTCCTCGAGCCCCTCGCCGTGGTCGGACGTGACAACGAGCAGCGTCTCGTCCTTGAGCTTCGCGGCGGCCAGCGCCTGGTCCAGGCGGCCCACGAGTTCGTCCGACCACGCGACCTCACCGTCGTACTCCCGGCCGGCGTAGCGCGACGCATACGGCTCGGGTGGCTCGTAGGGGTCGTGCGGGTCGTACAGGTGCACCCAGGCGAAGCGCCGCTCCGTGCCCGGCGCGCCGAGCCACGTCACCGCCTCGGCCACGGTCTGGTCGCCACGCTTCTGAATGGTGTTCAGGAACCGCGCGTCGTCCTGGCCGATGTCGAAGTCGTCGGAGTAGTGCGCGAACCCGCGGTCCAGGCCCGACTGCTTCGACAGCACGATCGAGGACACGAACGCTGCCGTCCTGAACCCGTTCTTCTGGAGAATCTCCGCCAGCACGGGCACGCCGCTGCCCAGCGACGGCGACACGTTGTCGCGGATGCCGTGCTCCGCGGGATAGAGGCCGGTGAAGAGCGAGATGTGGGACGGGCGGGTCAGCGGCACGTGCACCGACGCATGCCGCGCCATGGCGCCGTCGCGAGCCAGCCCATCGAGGTTGGGCGTGGCCACGGTCGAGTTGCCGTACACGCCGACGCGATCCGCACGCAGCGTGTCGATCGTGACGATGACCAGGTGCTTCGGCGTCGCGGTCGCCGGTGCCGCCGGCTCGCGCGACGAGCATCCGGCCACCAGGCCGGCCGAGACGGCCAGCAGCGCCGACGTGCATGCACAGAGCAGGCGTTCGCGCGTTCCGCGCTTCGTCCTCGTGCCGCCTATCTGAGACTCATCTGCCTTATCTGCGACCATCTGCGTTATCTGCGGCCCTTCAGTGTCCGTTCGGCGCGCTGCCCCTCCGCCGCATGCCGCCGCGCATCGGCGTCGCGCCCCAGGCTCGAATAGACGTCGGCCAGCACGTAATGGCCGAGCGGCGCCATCGATGGATCCGGATCCGAGGCCAGCCCACGCACGGCCGCCTGCTCTGCCCCCTTCAGGTCGCCGGCGTCGAACAGGGCCTTGGCCAGGTAGAGATATCCCGTACCGAAGTCGGGCTTCTTCTCCACCGCGGCCCGGAAGTGCGGAAGAGCGTCGGCGGCGCGGCCAGCCTTCGACAGCAGCCGGGCCAGGTTGAAGTGCGGCTGGTACAGCGTGGGGCTCACCTTGATCTCGTTCTGGTACGCGGTGATGGCCGCCGGAAGGTTGCCGCGCGCCTCGTGCACGAGGCCCAGGGTGAAGTGCGCCATCGCCTGGTCGGCCTTTTCCTTGATCGCCTCCGTGAGCGCCGCCTCAGCGGCGTCCACCTGGTTCATCTCGAGGCGCACTTCGCCGAGCCTGACGAGAAACGCCGCGCGATCCCCATCGAGTCCCAGGCCCTGCTCGAGCAGCTTCGCCGCCTCGTCCAGCTGGCGCCGGCGCATGGCGATGTCGGCGAGCTGGTACAGCGACTTCGCCCCGCGCGGGTTCAGCTGGAACACGCGCTCGAACCCGGCGCGCGCCTCCTCGTCCTTGCCCGCGTCACGGTACGCCAGCGCCAGGCTCCACGCGGCGCCCTCGTGCTCGGGATCCACGGCCAGCGCACGCTTATAGGCGTCGATGGCCTCGTTCGGCCGACCTGCCTTGGTGTGCATGTTCCCGAGCATGGTGAAGGCCTCGATCACCTCGGGATCCGCCGCCAGCACCTCGCGCACCTTCGCGATGCCGTCGTCCAGCCGCCCCTCCACCGAGTCCTGCGCGGCCCGCTTCAGCAGGTTGTAGAGGCCGATCTTGTCCTTCGGGTCCCCGCGCGGCTTGTCCTCCAGCGCGGCGCGGGTGACGCTGGACGCCACGTAGCCGAGCGCGCGCAGCTGCTGCTCCACGGCGGGGTCCACGGACCGCGGCGCCTGGGCCACCGCTTTCGCCGCGGTGCGGGTCGTCAGGTCGCGCAGGCCGCGCTCCAGCGCGTCGGCCATGCGCGGGTTCTCGCCCGCGAGGTCCTTCGTCTCGCCCGGGTCGGCCTGGATGTCGTAGAGCTCGCGCCGGGGCGCGGCGATGAACTTGAAGCGGCCGTCCCGCACGGCCGTGAGCTCGCTCCAGCCGTAGTGATAGCGCGGGTAGTACGTCTCGGTGTACGCCAGCAGGTCCAGCACCTCGCCGCGCGCGAGCGGCATGAGGCTCGTCCCCTGCACCTCGGCGGGCGTCTCGATGCCCACGAGCTCGAGCACCGTGGGCATGACGTCCACGATGCGCACCTGGTCGGTCACCGCTCGCGCCGGCACGCCAGGGCCGGCGACGATGAGCGGGATGCGCGCGGCGGCGTCGTAGATGAAGAAGCCGTGCTGCTGCTCGCCGTGATCGCCCAGCATCTCACCGTGGTCGCCCAGCACGACGACAATCGTGGAATCGAGCTGGCCGCTGGCCTCGAGTGCCCCGAGCAGGCGCCCGACCTCCGCATCGGTGGCGGCAATTTCACCGTCGTACGCGCCCTGGGCCGTGGCAGGAAATCGCGAACGATAGGGCTCCGGCGGCGCGTAGGGGCCGTGCGGGTCGTACAGGTGCACCCAGGCGAAGAACGGGCGCTCGCGATCCTCGGCCAGCCAGGCGAGCGCGTGATCCACCACCTCGCGGCCGGGCCGCTGCGCCGCCTCGAGCCCCACGGACATCTCGAACTTCGACAGGTCGAACTCATCGAAGTAGTGATCGAACCCCTGCGCAATGCCCCAGCGGCCATCCAGGACGAACGCGCCGACGAAGCCGCCCGTGCGGTAGCCGCGCGGCTTCAGGACCTCCGCCAGCGTCGTCATCGACTCGTCGACGTAGAAGCTGCCGTTGTCCCGCACGCCGTGGAACGTCGGGAACGTACCTGTCAGGAGCGAGGTGTGCGCGGGCAGCGTAAGCGGAACGGTGGTCGCGGCCTGATCGAACCGCAGGCCACGCGCGGCAAGCGCGTCCAGCACGGGCGTCTGCGCCGCCCGGTAGCCGTAGCTGCCCAGCCGATCGGCCCGCAGCGTGTCGATGCTGATCAGGAGGACGGATTTCGGCCCGGCGCTCGCGCCGCCCAGCCATCCACGTTGCCACCCGGCCCAACCGGCCGCGAGCGCAGCCATCACAACGGCTGCGGCAATGCCCTTGCGCATCTTCTTATCGTATCGCGGCGGCCAGCATCGTCAGGCCGATCGCGAGCAGCACGACGCCAAGGGCCGCACGCAGCCACGCGTGCGGCAGGTGGGACGATACCGCGGCCCCGGCCAACGCCGCCGGCACCGAGCCGACCAGCAGGTCGCGGAGGAGTCCCAGGTCCACCTGGCTGATGGCGAGATGGCCGAGCCCGGCGACCAGCGCCAGCGGCACGGCGTGAGCGATGTCCGTGGCGACGAGGCGCGCCGGGGTGAGCCTCGCGGGATAGAGGTGGTAGAGGAGCACTGCGCCCAGGGCGCCAGCGCCCACGGATGTCATCGTGACGAGGGCGCCCAGCACGCCACCCGCCGCCACGGTGGCCACTCGCTCGATACCCGCGGCCGCCGCCAGCCCGGCCGGCGGCTGGGGCACGCGAGGCCAGCGCGCCCGAAGGGTTCCGCCGATCAGCAGGCTGGCCGCTGTCAGGCAGACGGCGCCGGCGATGGCCAGGCGGACGAGGGCGACGGTCCCCTCGTCTGGCGGGCGGCTGGCCATCCACGCCAGCGTGAGCGCTGCCGCCGGGAGGCTTCCCGCCCACAATCGCCGCACGACCAGCCAATCGATGAGGCCCTGCCGGAAGTGCAGGCCCGAGACGGCCACCTTCGTGATGGCGGCAAACCACAGGTCGGTGCCGACCGCGGTGAGTGGAGCCGTGCCGAAGACCATGAGCAGGAGGGGCGTCATGATCGCCCCCCCGCCAACGCCGGTCATGCCGACGATGAAGCCCGTCAGCGCCCCGGCTGTCACCTCGAGCAGGTCCATGGATCAGGGCAACCGGGCGTGCACCAGCTCGACGCAGTCGTCCACCGAGCGGCCCGGGGTCGCCAGGTGCACCTCGGGCGATTCGGGCGTCTCGTACGGGCTGTCGATGCCGGTGAAGTTCGGCAGCGCCCCCGCGCGGGCCCTGGCGTAGAGTCCCTTCGGGTCGCGGCGCTCGCACTCCTCGAGGGGCGTGTCCACGAAGACCTCGATGAACTCGCCCTCGCCGAACAGGCGGCGCGCCTGCCGGCGCTCTGCCCGGAAGGGCGAGATGAACGAGACCAGCACGATGAGCCCCGCGTCCACCATGAGGCGGGCCACTTCGGCCACCCGGCGGATGTTCTCGGCGCGGTCCGCCTCCGTGAACCCGAGGTCACGGTTCAGCCCGTGCCGGACGTTGTCGCCGTCCAGCAGATAGGTGTGGCGGCCCTCGGCGTGCAGCCGCCGCTCGAGGGCGTTGGCGATGGAGGACTTGCCGGAGCCGGACAGGCCCGTGAACCACACGCAGCACGGCTGCTGCTGTTTGAGTGCCGCGCGTCCCGCGCGCGTCACCTCGAGGGCCTGCCAGTGGACGTTGGTGGCACGTCGCAGGGCGAAGTCGATGAGGCCGGCGCCCAGGGTCTCGAACGTCAGTGCGTCGATGAGGATGAAGCCGCCCAGCGTCCGGCTCGCGGTGTAGGGCTCGAAGACGAGGGGCTGCGTGGTGGAGAGGGTCACGACGCCGATCTCGTTCAGTTGCAGCGTCCGTGCCGCCAGGTGCGCATCCGTGGCGACGTCCACGCGGTACTTGATCGCCGTGACCGACGCGCGGACCTCCTTGGAGTGCATCTTCAGCAGGTAGGTCCGGCCGGCGATGAGCGGATGTGCGCCCATCCACAGCAGGCGCGCCTCGAACTGATCCGAGACCTCCGGCGGCGCGGTTGCGGCGGCGATGACGTCGCCTCGGCTCACATCCACCTCGTCGGCGAGCGTCAGCGTCACGGACGCACCGGCCTCGGCGCGCGGCCGCTCGCCTTCCCACGTGACGATGGCCTTCACCGTCGTCTCGACACCGGAGGGCAGCACCCGCACGCGGTCCCCCGGGTGCACCGCGCCGGCACACACGCGGCCGGCAAACCCGCGGAAGTCCGGGCCGGGGCGCGACACCATCTGCACCGGCATCCGGAAGGGCCCCGACGAGGGAGGGCCCGCCACCTCCACGGTTTCGAGGTACGTCATCACGGGCGGCCCGTCGTACCACGGCGTGCGCAGGCTCGGCTCCGTCAGGTTGTCGCCCTCCAAGGCCGAGATCGGGATCGGACGCACCGTGGAGATGCCGCAGGCCGCGGCAAACGGCGCGTACTCGTCCACGATGGCGTCGAAGACCTGCTGCCCGTAGTCCACCAGGTCCATCTTGTTGACGGCCAGCAGCACGTGCCGGATGCCCATCATCGCGACGATGCGGGTGTGGCGCCGAGTCTGCGGCAGCACGCCCTTCCTCGCGTCGACCAGGATGACGGCCAGGTCCGCGGTCGATGCGCCCGTGGCCATGTTCCGCGTGTACTGCTCGTGGCCGGGCGTGTCGGCGACGATGAAGCGGCGCGCAGGCGTGGCGAAGAACCGGTAGGCCACGTCGATGGTGATGCCCTGCTCGCGCTCGGCCTGGAGACCGTCCACGAGCAACGCGAAGTCGAGGCGGGGCCCCTGCGTCCCGAACCGGCGGGAATCGGCCTCGAGGGCCCGCAGCTGGTCCTCGAACACCGCGCGCGACTCGTACAGCAGGCGGCCGATGAACGTGGACTTCCCGTCGTCCACGCTGCCGCACGTGATGAAGCGAAGCAGCGGCGCGCTCAGAAGTAGCCCTCCCGCTTCTTCTTCTCCATGGAGGAGGGCTGATCCGTGTCGATGAGGCGGCCCTGCCGCTCCGAGGCCGCGGCCGCCGCCGTCTCGGCCACGATCTCGGCCACGGTGGTGGCGCGGCTCTCGATGGCGCCGCTCAGCGGATAGCAGCCGAGCGTGCGGAAGCGGACAACGCGCCGCTGGACCTCCTCGCCCGGCTCGAGGGGAAACCGCTCGTCGTCCACCATCAGCAGCGTGCCAGCGCGCTCGACGACCGGCCGATCCTCGGCGAAGTAGAGCGGCACGATCGGGATGGACTCGCGCTCGATGTAGGACCAGATGTCCAGCTCGGTCCAGTTCGACAGTGGGAACACGCGGATGCTCTCGCCCGGGCGGATACGCAGGTTGTAGATGGCCCACAGCTCGGGGCGTTGTGCCTTCGGATCCCATCGGTGGCCGGCGGAGCGGAACGAGCACACCCGCTCCTTGGCGCGCGAGGCCTCTTCGTCCCGCCGTGCGCCGCCGAAAATGATGTCGAAGCCGTGCGCGTCGAGCGCCTGGCGCAATGCCTCGGTCTTCATGACGTCGGTGTAGTAGCTGGAGCCGTGCGTGAATGGGCTGACGCCGGCCGCCAGGCCCGCCTCGTTCGTGTGGACGATGAGGCGCGCGCCCGACTCTCGGACCATCCGCTCGCGATGGGCGTACATCGCCCGGAACTTCCACGTGGTGTCCACGTGCAGGAGCGGGAACGGGAGCGGCGCGGGATGAAAGGCCTTGCGGGCCAGGTGCAGCAGCACCGACGAGTCCTTCCCGATCGAGTACAGGAGCACGGGACGCTCGGCGGCCGCCACGGCCTCGCGGAAGATCTCGATGCTTTCAGACTCCAGGACGTCCAGCGCCATCAACTCGTCATGATCGCACAGCCGCGGCCGGAGCGGGCGCGGTCGGGCGTATCATCCCCTCATGGCCGATACCCCGGAGAGCGTGGACCGTCTGAACGCCGTCGGCGTGCTCACCCGCCGCGAGATCGAGGCGCGCATCCTCGCCCCCGTTGTCGACGCGCTCGGCCGCGAGTTCGGGCGTGACCGTGTGGTCGCCATCGTTCGCGACGTCGTCGTGGGCATCGCGCGGGAGCAGGGGCGCGCGATGGCCGAGTCGCGCGGCGACGCTTCGCTCACGAGCTTCGCCGCGACGCTGGAACCATGGACCCGCGACGGCGCGCTCCAGATGGACGTGCGGGAGCAGACCGACGAGCGGTTGTCGTTCGACGTCACCCGGTGCCGCTACGCCGAGATGTACCGGGCGCTCGGCATCCCGGAGCTGGGCGCGGTGCTGTCCTGCAACCGGGACGCGGCGCTCATCGAGGGCTTCAACCCTGAGGTGACTTTCGCGCGGACCCGGACCATCATGCAGGGCGCGCCCTGCTGCGATTTTCGCTATGAGCGCCCCGTACCGGTAACCTCGTCCGACCCGGGCTGACGCCGGTTCCGGGCCCCATTCGACACCCACCTCGTCCCTGCAATCGGGGGGGGAGTGGGGACAGTCCCTGTGACAATTGTAAAGTGACGGCTGCGACGGTCCTGTGCGACAGGCCGCGCGGCTGGACGCCGTGCAGGCATTGAGGACCGAACAGGGGGGCATGATGTTTGGCAGACCACGAAGGGTGACGCCGCTTTCGACACTCGTCACGGCGGTGTCCATGGCCGCGGGGCTCGCCGCCCAGGCGCCGGCATCCCCCGACTACTGCCGCGTGCAGTCGGACGGCACGGAGGTGCTGGCCACCAGACCGGCGCCGGGCGAGGCGCCGATCGACGACGTCAACTGGTTCGCGCGGCCGGTGCCAAACCCTGACGGCCGGTGGATCGTGGGCTTCGCCACCCACGACCAGAACTACCTCTACGACCTCACCCGCGGCCGGCGCGTGAAGATCCCCGACAAATCCGACGCGGTGGCCACGCCGGATGGCCGGTACATCACGGTCCCCTCCCACTACACATCCACCCGCACGGTGAATTTCTACGACACGGCGGCCCTGCTGGCACGCCTCGACGCGGGACGGGACGCCCTCGACGTGAAGCCGGCGTTCGTGCACGAGGACCCGGACGTGCTCGACGTCTATTACCAGTCCACCGGCGTGGTGTCCGAGCGCCGCGAAGGAGACGCGACGACGACGGTGTACCGGCTGATGTTCTCAGGCTCGAACGTGAAGCCCGCGCCGTGGTTCCGCATCGTGGACTACACGTTCACCTCGAAGGGCGGCACGCTGGCGGTGTCGGCCACACACGCCATGCGCCTCTGCCCGCAGATCACCCGCGATCTGGCCACGCCCTTCATCTCGAAGGACGGCCGCTACGTCATCGCACACGACGGCGGCGGCGAGAACGAGCCGGGCACGCTCAAGATCTTCGAGATCACGGGCGTGGATCCGGCCGCCCAGACCACGACGTGCGAGCGGCGCGTGGACTTCGGCTTCGCTGCGGGCAAGGCCGATTTCAGCTTCGACGGCCGCCGCGTCACGTTCCACATCAGCAAGCACGCCTACCTGACGCCGTTTGTGAACGGCGGCCTGGTGGCGCCCACCATCACCGACGTGGTCGTCGCGGATCTGGTACACGATGCCCAGGGCCGCATCGTCGGGCACGGACCGCTGGCGCGCGTCACCACGTCCACGCGCGAAGGCGTCGGCAGCTATTTTCCCGCCTTCTTCCCCGATGGGCGCATCTATTACGTCGCGAACACCGCGCCCAAGAACAGCGACGAGCCGAAGCGGTTCCACTTCCGCGTGGTGAACCCGGACCGCGAGGTTTTCTTCGCGAGTTTCTTCGCGGACGCGGCGAAACGCGAAGCCGCCGAGGCCATCGGGGAGCTGTGGCGGGCCAGCTGCCAGCCCGAGATGCAGCCGTTCAAGCCTGGCGAGGCGCCGTGGGCGTTCACCAGCCTGTCACCCTCGCAATGCGAGAACCTGGTGCACGCGAAGTTCACCGGTGACCAAGCCAGGAAGGCGGCACTGCTGGCGGCCTGCGGGGCCGAGGGTCGACGCTAGCAACGGTCACGGCCGAACCTGCGGTGGCCGGGGATCGAGCACGCCCCGGATCGCCAGCCGTGCGGCGTCAACGGAACGATACCCGTGGAGGACCGGTCCCACCAGTCGCCCGCCGCTGAACACCTGGACGCTCGGCGCGTGCGTGGTCATGCCCCGAAACGCCAGCTCGATGCCGGCCAGCGGCTGGAGCGCGGCCTCCGGCAGTCCGCGCTCGGCAGCTACGCGGCGTGCGTAGCCGGTGTCGGCCACGGGATCGAGCACGGGGACCAGCGCGAGCCCCATCTCGCGCGCCACCGCGGCTAGCACCTCGTACTGATCCACCGAGAGCGGCATGTGCGGGGACCACACGAGAATCACGCCAGTGTCGCCTCGCGCCAGGCGTGCGGCCAGGGCGCCATCGGTGAAACCGTCCCGGCGGCGTTCGACGCCGGTCGCCTCGGAAACGTCGACGACCTCACACCTCGGCCCGAACCTCCGGGATTCGCGCAGGCTGGCCGAGACGCGTTCCAGCCACACCTCTCGCGCGGGCGACACCGCGATCTGCACCCACACGCCGAGCGTGCCGGTCGGCACGCGTGCGCGACGCGTGCCCTCGGGCCCTGGCGGATCGGCCAGCGCGTGCTCGAGGTCGGCTTGCCAGGCGGCGAGCTGGCCGAGCGCAGCATCGGCGCAGCGGGTGCCGGCGGGCACCACACGCGCAGCGGTCCCCTGCTCGACGGGGGCGGCAATCGCCGAGAGGGCGATCAGGACCGAGGCGGCCAGCATCATCCGGCCATTATCGCGCCGGTCGCACGGTGCTTCGACGGCTCGTCACGATCTTCGTCCCCGGCGCACAACGAGCGCTAGACTCCGACCATGCTGCTCACATCCCTGCTCGCGCTCGCGGTCGCCCAGGCGGCAGGCTCGCCAGCCCCGACTCCGCCTCCGCGTCCGGACTGCAGCGCCGTGGAGCATCGCCAGTTCGACTTCTGGGTCGGTGACTGGGACGTGGTTCCGAACGGCGCGCCGCCGAAACCGGGGCAGAGGCCCGCGCGCAATACCGTCACGAAGATCGAGAACGGCTGCGTGCTGCTGGAGCAGTGGAACGCGGTCACGAACACCGGGCAGAGCTTCAACATCTACGATCGATCGCGTGGCCAGTGGCACCAGACGTGGGTGGACAATGCGGCGGTGCGCCTGACGTTCTTCGACCTGGGTGACGGCCGCGTGCGCCAGTTCTCGGAGCGGCTGAACGCAGACGGCACCTGGAGCGTGAACTACGATTTGCTCTACACGCCTCACATCATGCCGAAGCGCCGGTAGCCCATCGCCTCGGTGACACGCGCGGTCGCCAGCGCCACGGCCGCGTCCCTCGGGAGCTGGCGTGCCCGCGCCGCCTCCTTGAGCACGGCCTCCGTGTTGGACCGGATCTTCTCCTCGATGGCTGCGAAGGCCTGCGACTGAGTGGCGCCGCGGTACTCCATGGCCGCGCAAATCACGCCGCCTGCGTTGGCAATGAAGTCAGGAACGACGAGCACGCCGCGCTCGTGCAGCATGCGCTCGGCGCCGGGCGTGAACGGGATGTTCGCGCCCTGCAGCACGAGCTTCGTCCTGAGGAGGTGCACGTTCTCTTCGCGCACCACGTCGGGACGTGCCGCCGGAATCCAGATGTCGCAATCGACGCGGAGGATGGACTCGCGGTCCTGCTTCTGGCCACTCGGATAGTCGGTGACGGCGCCGCCGCCCTTCTTGATTGCCATCAGCCGCGCCACGTCGATGCCATCCGGGAGGTGCAGCGTGCCGCGCGTATCGGATGCGGCCACGAGCCGGGCGCCCGTCTCGGCGAGGAACCGGGCGGCGTGCCTGCCCACGGCGCCGAAGCCCTGGATGGCCACCCGCGCGCCATGAAGTGACAGGCCGGCATGGGCCGCCGCCACCTCCGCCGCGTGGTGCACGCCCCAGCCGGTGGCGCCGATCTCGTCGAGCGGGATACCGCCGATGGCCGCGGGCAGGCCGACGGAGCGGCCGATCTCGTCCTTGATCCACGCCATGCAGGACTCGTCCGTGCCCATGTCGGGGCCGAAGATGTAGTCCTGTTCGTTCCTGAGCGCATGGGCGAAGCTGCGGAGGAGCCGCTCCTTGTCGGCCCGCGCCATGCGTGGGTCGCCCCACAGCACCGACTTGGCGCCGCCGTGCGCCAGGCCGGCCGCGGAGTTCTTGAGCGTCATCGCGCGGGCCAGCCGCGCACACTCCTCGAGGCTGACGTCGGGCGCCATACGGAGGCCCCCGATCGCTGGCCCCCGAGCCACGTTGTCGATGACGAGTACGCCCTTCAGCCCCTGCGACGGGTCCGAGACGTGCACGATCCGGGTCGGGCCGAGCCGGTCGCCCATGTCGAAGATGTCCACCATGCCGCGCATCATCGCACGCGCGACCGGTGGCTTTACAATTGTCACAGGGACTGTCCCCGTAAACCCCCGTCAGCTGCACGCCTTCCCCGATGACAATTCTCGCCCACGCGCCGAGGCTCAGCCTGCAGGACGCCGAACGGCTGGCGCGCGACGTCTACGGGATGAACACCCGTGCGGCGGCCCTGCCCAGCGAGCGCGACCAGAACTTTCTTCTCCTCCGCCCCAATGGCCGCCGCTACGTGCTGAAGATCGCCAACGCCGCAGAGACGCTGCAGATGCTGGACGCGGAGAACCAGGTGATGCGGCGGCTGGCGCCGACCGGCCTGGTCCCCCTGCTGGTGCCGACCCGTGACGGCACCGACATCGGCCGCTATCAGTCCCACTTCGTGCGCCTCGTCTCGTGCCTGAAGGGCGCTCCGCTCGGAAACACGCCACGACACAGCGACGCGCTCCTGAGCGATCTGGGCCGCGCGGTCGCGGTGATGGACAAGGCCCTGGCCGGCTTCGAGCACCCTGCCCTTCAGCGCGCGTTCCACTGGGACCTGGCCACGGCGCCCGCCGCCATCGAAGCGCGCCTGCCCCTGGTCGGCGACGAGGGGCTCCGCGGCCTCATCGAGCGGGTGCTGGCCGTACATCAGGAGACGGTCGCGCCCCACCTGTCGTCGTTCCGCCAGCGCGCCATCCACGGCGACGTCAACGACTTCAACGTGCTGGTCGATGCGCGCACCCAGCGTGTCACCGGCATCGTGGACTTCGGTGACATGGTGGTCAGCCAGCTCGTGAACGACGTCGCGATTGCGATGGCGTACGCCGCGCTCGGAAAGCCCGACCCACTGGCCGCGGCCGCGCAGGTGGCCGCCGGCTACCACGCCGAGCACCCGCTGACGGAGGACGAGATCGCCGCGCTCTTCGGGCTGATGCTGACCCGACTGGCGCTGAGCGCATGCGTCGCCGCCGCCCAGCAGGCCGAGCGCCCCGACCAGGAGTACCTCGGCATCAGCCAGGGCCCCATCCGCCAGGCGCTGCCCGCCCTGCTCTCGGTGCGTCCCCGGCTCGCTCACTACCGCCTGCGCGACGCGTGCGGCCTGGCGCCCGTCCCTCAGGCGCCTCGCATTGTCGAATGGCTCCGCGCCAACGGCCCCGGGGCCGCGCCCCTCACGGGCCACGACCTCCGGACGACGCCTGTGCTCGGGCTCGACTTCAGCGCGGGCAGCACGCTGGTGGCCAGCAACCCCGCGGAGAACGCGCCCGAGCCCCTCTCGCGGCGCGTGTTCGCCGCCATCCGCGAGGCCGGTGCCGCGCTGGGCGCGGGCGGGTACGACGAAGCCCGCGTCATCTACGCCGCGGATGCCTTCACGGGCGGGACCGTCACCGACGAACGGCGCACCGTGCACATCGGGATCGACCTGACGCTGCCGCCGGGGTCCGCGCTCTACGCGCCCTTCGACGGCGTGGTCCACGGATTCGAGGACGCCACGGCCCATCTCGATTACGGCCCGGTGATCGTCCTGCGCCACGACATCCCAGCCAGCGAGCCGCTGGCGTTTTACACGCTCTACGGACACCTCGATCGCGCGAGCCTCGAAGGGCTGCACGTCGGAAAGGCCGTCAAGGCCGGCGAGCGCTTCGCCGCCGTCGGCGCGCCGCCGGAGAACGGCGACTGGTGGCCGCACGTGCACGTGCAGGTCATCACGGACATGCTCGACGTGCCCTGCAATTTCAACGGCGTGGCGCCGGCCAGCCAGCGGCGGACCTGGCTCGCGCTCTGCCCCGATCCCAACCTGATGCTCGGCATCCCGCCGGAGCGGTTCGCCCGGCATGCGAGCACCGGGACGCTGCTGGAACGCCGCCGACAGCGGTTCGGGGGCAACGTGCGCCTGTCGTACGGCCGCCATCCGCTGCAGATCGTCCGCGGCTGGATGCAGTACCTGTTCGACGAGACCGGCCGCACCTACATCGACGCCTACAACAACGTGCCGCACGTGGGCCATGCGCACCCGCGCGTCACCGCCGCCGTCGCGTCACAGCTGGCGACGCTCAACACGAACACGCGCTACCTGCACGAAACCGCGGTGCAGTACGCGGAGGAACTGGCCGCGACGTTCCCGGCGCCGCTCGAGGTCTGCTACTTCACCGCGTCGGGCAGCGAAGCCAACGAGTTGGCGCTGCGCCTTGCACGCGCCCACACGGGCCAGCGGGACCTGGTGGTCATGGACGCCGCGTATCACGGCCACACGACCACCCTCATCGACATCAGCCCGTACAAGCACGCGGGGCCGGGGGGCACGGGCGCGCCGGACTGGGTGCACGTCTCGCCCATCCCGGACATCTACCGCGGCGCGCACAAGGCCAGCGACGTCGACGCGGGCAAGAAGTACGCGCGCGAGGTCGGCGCCATCGTCGAGACCATCCGGGCGCGCGGGCGGGGTGTGTGCGGCTACATCGCGGAAACGTGTCCCAGCGTCGGCGGCCAGATCATCATGCCGCCCGGCTTCCTGCCCGAGGTCTACCGCCTGGTCCGCGCGGCGGGCGGAGTGTGCATCGCCGACGAGGTGCAGACAGGCTTCGGCCGGCTGGGGACGCACTTCTGGGCGTTCGAAGCCCACGGCGTCGTGCCCGACATCGTCGTGCTGGGAAAGCCTATCGCCAACGGCTACCCGATGGGCGCCGTGGTCACCACGCGCGCCATCGCGGAGAGCTTCGACAACGGGATGGAGTTCTTCAGCACTTTCGGCGGGAGCACCGCCGCGTGCGCGGCCGGCCTGGCGACGCTCCGCGCGACGAGGGAAGAGGGGCTGCAGGCGCACGCGTTCCACGTGGGTCGGCACCTGCTGGCGCGCGGCCGCGATCTGCAGCTACGCCACGAGATCATCGGAGACGTCCGCGGCTCAGGCCTGTTCCTGGGCGTGGAACTCGTGCGGAATCGCGAGACACTCGCGCCCGCGACCGAGGAAGCCGCGGCGGTGGTCGGCCGCATGCGCGAGCTTGGCGTGCTGGTCGGGACCGACGGCCCGTTCCACAACGTGATCAAGATCCGCGGCCCGATGCCGCTCACCGCGACGGACGCGGATCTCATTGCCGACGCGCTCGCCCGGGCGGTACGGGAGCTGTAGCCGCCCCGCACCCGCCCGCACCTGTTCGCACCCGCCCGCACCTGTCCGCACCCGCCCGCACCTGTCCGCACCCGCCCGCACCTGTCCGCACCCGCCCGCACCTGTCCGCACCCGCCCGCACCTGTCCGCACCCGCCCGCACCTGTCC